>NZ_CP107964.1:7140129-7751412 GCF_041434935.1 Kitasatospora sp. NBC_00374
CGCACGGTGGTCGAGGCGCTGGCCGACCGGGTCGCCGTGCTCAAGCCGCAGGCCGCCTTCTTCGAGCGTTTCGGCAGCCGCGGCATCGCGGTGCTGGAGCGGACGGTGGCCGAGGCCCGCGCGGCCGGCGCGCTGGTCGTGATGGACGCCAAGCGCGGTGACATCGGCTCCACCATGGCGGCCTACGCCGAGACCTTCCTCTCCCTGGCCAGCCCGCTGTTCTCGGACGCGCTGACCGTCAGCCCGTACCTGGGCTTCGGCTCGCTGCAGCCCGCGGTGGACCTGGCCCGCGCCAACGGGGCGGGCCTGTTCGTCCTGGCCCTCACCTCCAACCCGGAGGGCTTCGAGGTGCAGCGGGCGGTCGACGCCGACGGCACCAGCGTCGCCCAGGGCGTGCTGAACCGGCTGGCGGCCGAGAACGCCGGCGCCGAGCCGCTCGGCTCGTTCGGCGCGGTGGTCGGCGCCACCCTGGCCGAGGCCGGGGTGGACCTCGCGATCAACGGCCCGCTGCTGGCGCCCGGGGTGGGTGCGCAGGGTGCCACCGCGAAGGACCTGCCGCGGGTCTTCGGGGCCTCGGTGGGCAACGTGGTGCCCAGCGTGAGCCGTGACGTGCTCAAGCACGGGCCGTCCGTCGAGGCCCTGCGTGAGGCCGCCGCGCGCTTCGTCGAGGATGTGAGGGCAGTCACAAACGGCTGAGAATCCCGGCCGCAAGCCGGTGGATTTGCCCGGAAAGTCCTGGGTCGGCCCCTGCTGACCAGGACTTTTCGTGTTCTTTTCCTGACGTGGAAGCCCAAGTTGGGTAGTGTCCGGCGGTAGGTCACCGAACGGCGGCGCATCGCGTCGCTTTTGCAGGTCAGAGCCCTGTGTTCAGGGTCTGCGTTCGGCGGCCGGGCACCACCAGTCATAGCTCATCCCTTCCATTCACACCTGAGGTGAACGGCGTGGCTCTTCCGCCCCTTACTCCTGAACAGCGCGCCGCTGCGCTCGCCAAGGCCGCCGAGGCTCGTCGGAAGCGTGCCGACGTCAAGAACCGGCTCAAGCACTCCGGCGCCTCGCTGCACGACGTGATCAAGGCCGGCAAGGCCGACGACGAGGTCATCGGCAAGATGAAGGTCTCCGCCCTGCTGGAGAGCCTGCCGGGCGTCGGCAAGGTTCGTGCCAAGCAGATCATGGAGCGTCTCGGCATCAGCGAGAGCCGTCGCGTCCGCGGCCTCGGCACCAACCAGATCGCCTCCCTGGAGCGGGAGTTCGGCGGCGCGGCCTCCTGATCTGGGGCCGCTTCGTACCCCGTGGTCCCCGGATCGTCCGCGATCCGGGATAATCGGTGCATGAGTGAGCGTCCGCGGCTGACCGTGCTCTCCGGCCCTTCGGGGGTCGGCAAGAGCACGGTCGTCGCTCATATGAGGCAGCAACACCCCGACGTCTGGCTCTCGGTATCGGCGACGACCCGCCATCCGAGGCCCGGCGAGAAGGACGGGGTCCAGTACCACTTCGTCGACAACGACGAGTTCGACAAGCTGGTCGCCAACGGCGAGCTGCTGGAATGGGCCGTGTTCGCGGGCAACCGCTACGGCACCCCCCGGCAGGCCGTGTTGCGGAAGCTGGAACGCGGCGAGCCGGTCCTGCTGGAGATCGACCTGCAGGGCGCGCGCCAGGTGCGCGAGTCGATGCCCGAGGCGCAGCTGGTCTTCCTGGCCCCGCCGAGCTGGGACGAGCTGGTCCGCCGGCTCACCGGCCGGGGCACCGAACCGCAGCACGTGATCGACCAGCGGCTGGATGCCGCCAAGGTCGAGCTGGCCGCGGAGCCGGAGTTCGACACGACGCTGGTCAACACCTCCGTCGAGCAGGTCGCCTCCGAGCTGCTAGCCTTGCTCGGTGTAGTCTGACCGGATCGGCTCGTGAGTCGGATCGTGTCGGAGATATCCACTTCGGAAGGTTTTAGCGTGTCCTCTTCGATGACCGCGCCTGAGGGCATCATCAACCCGCCGATCGATGAGCTGCTCGAGGCCACCGACTCCAAGTACAGCCTGGTGATCTACGCGGCCAAGCGCGCGCGCCAGATCAACGCCTACTACTCGCAGCTCGGCGAGGGCCTGCTGGAGTACGTCGGTCCGCTGGTCGACACCCACGTGCACGAGAAGCCGCTGTCGATCGCGCTCCGCGAGATCAACGCCGGCCTGCTGACCGCTGAGGCGATCGAGGCCGCCTGAGCTCCGGCACCCCTTCGGTGAGGGCCCGTCCCGCCCGGTCGAAAGACCAGGTGGGGCGGGCCCTTCCGTGTGCTCCGAGCCACATCGCGCCCGGTGTCTGAAGGGTCGTAAGGTGAACGTCGACCCGACCCGGAGGAGATGCAGCACCCATGAACGCGAGCCCGGAGCAGCCCCACGCCCCGCGCGTGGTCCTCGGCGTCAGCGGCGGGATCGCCGCGTACAAGGCCTGTGAGCTGCTGCGGCGGCTCACCGAGTCCGGGCACCGGGTCACCGTGGTGCCGACCGCCGCCGCGCTGCACTTCGTCGGCGAGGCGACCTGGGCGGCCCTCTCCGGCCGCCCGGCCGCCACCGCGACCTGGGAGAGCGTGCACGAGGTCCCGCACGTGCGGATCGGCCAGCAGGCCGACCTGGTCGTGGTCGCCCCCGCCACCGCCGACCTGATGGCCAAGGCCGCCCACGGCCTCGCCGACGACCTGCTCACCAACACCCTGCTCACCGCGCGCTGTCCGGTGGTCTTCGCACCGGCCATGCACACCGAGATGTGGGAGCACCCGGCCACCCAGGAGAACGTGGCCACGCTGCGCCGCCGGGGCGCGATCGTGCTGGAGCCCGCCGTCGGCCGGCTCACCGGGGTGGACACCGGCAAGGGGCGGCTGCCCGAGCCGTCCGCGATCTTCGAGGCCTGTCGCCGGGTGCTCGCCCGGGGCGGCCTGGACCGGGACCTGGCCGGGCGGCACGTGGTGGTCTCGGCCGGCGGCACCCGCGAGCCGCTCGACCCGGTGCGTTTCCTGGGCAACCGGTCCTCCGGCAAGCAGGGCTACGCGCTGGCCGCCACCGCGGCGGCCCGCGGCGCCCGGGTGACCCTGCTGTCCGCCAACGCCGAGCTGCCCGACCCGGCCGGCGTGGACGTGGTCCGCGTCTCCACCGCGCTGCAGCTGCGGGAGGCCGCGCTCAAGGCGGTGGTGGACGCCGACGTGGTGGTGATGGCGGCGGCGGTGGCCGACTTCCGGCCCGCCGAGTACGTCACCGGGAAGATCAAGAAGGTGGACGGGGTGGATCCCGCGCCGGTCGCCCTGGTCCGCAACCCCGACATCCTGGCGGAGCTGTCCGCCCACCGCGCCCGTTCGGGCCAGCTGGTCGTCGGTTTCGCCGCCGAGACCGACCGGGTGCTCGAGAACGGCCGGGCCAAGCTCGCCCGCAAGGGCTGCGACCTCCTGGTGGTGAACGAGGTCGGCGACGGGAAGGCCTTCGGCCAGGACACCAACGCCGCCGTGGTACTGGCCGCCGACGGCGCCGAGGTGCCGATCCCGGACGGTCCGAAGGAGGCCCTCGCGGACACCGTCTGGGACGAGGTCGTCGCCCTGCTGGGCAGGTCGGCCGGGCTGTGATCCCGGTTGCTTGTACATCCCATTGCGCGGGCAGGTAGCCCGTCCCAGGTGCCTGACCGTTACACTCCAGGAATCAAGTCTTTCCGGATGACCACGGCCGGTCTGCCGAGCCGTGGTCCTTCAGTCAGCAGCCGCTGCAACCCCAGGGAGCGCTGTGTCTCGCCGCCTGTTCACCTCGGAGTCGGTCACCGAGGGACACCCCGACAAGATCGCTGACCAGATCAGCGACACCATCCTCGACGCCCTCCTCAAGGAGGACCCCACCTCGCGCGTGGCCGTGGAGACGCTGATCACCACCGGCCTGGTGCACATCGCCGGTGAGGTCACCACCAAGGCCTACGCGCCGATCGCGCAGCTCGTCCGGGAGAAGATCCTGGAGATCGGCTACGACAGCTCCAAGAAGGGCTTCGACGGCGCCTCGTGCGGCGTCTCGGTCTCGATCGGCTCGCAGTCGCCCGACATCGCGCAGGGTGTGGACACGGCGTACGAGGCTCGGGTCGAGGGCGATGACGACCACCTGGACAAGCAGGGCGCGGGCGACCAGGGCCTGATGTTCGGCTACGCGTGCGACGACACGCCCGAGCTGATGCCGCTGCCGATCACCCTGGCGCACCGGCTCTCCCGCCGGCTGTCCGAGGTCCGCAAGAACGGGACCATCCCGTACCTGCGTCCCGACGGCAAGACCCAGGTCACCATCGAGTACGACGGCGACAAGGCCGTCCGCCTCGACACCGTGGTGGTCTCCTCGCAGCACGCGAGCGACATCGACCTGGAGTCGCTGCTCACCCCGGACATCCGCGAGTTCGTCGTGGAGCCGGAGCTCAAGCGCCTCGCCGACGACGGCATCAAGCTCGTCACCGACGGCTACCGCCTGCTGGTCAACCCGACCGGCCGCTTCGAGATCGGCGGCCCGATGGGCGACGCCGGTCTCACCGGCCGCAAGATCATCATCGACACCTACGGCGGCATGGCCCGCCACGGCGGCGGTGCCTTCTCCGGCAAGGACCCGTCCAAGGTCGACCGCTCGGCCGCCTACGCCATGCGCTGGGTCGCCAAGCACATCGTCGCCGCCGGCCTCGCCACTCGCGCCGAGGTCCAGGTCGCGTACGCGATCGGCAAGGCCGAGCCGGTCGGCCTGTTCGTCGAGACCTTCGGCACCGAGACCGTCCCGGTCCTCAAGATCCAGGAAGCCGTGGTGAAGGTCTTCGACCTCCGCCCCGCCGCGATCATCCGTGACCTGGACCTGCTCCGCCCGATCTACGCGAAGACCGCCGCGTACGGCCACTTCGGCCGTGAGGACGCGGACTTCACCTGGGAGCGCACCGACCGGGTCGAGGAGCTGAAGAAGGCCGTCCAGGCCTGACCCCCGCCTCCGCAGGACGGCGGCCGCCCGGCAGGGCGGCCGCCGTCCGCTGCGTTTCCGGGGGTTGTCGGCGGGATCGGCTACGTTGAGGGTCGGGCCCGGGCGGCTGACCTGGGCGGGGAGTGCGGAGCACGGGAGCGATGGGCAGCGCAGAGGGCGCCGGCGAGCAGCTGGCCTTCATCCGGGAGACGGTCCGCCGCGCCCGGCCCAAGGTCGCCCGCGGGCTGGAGCTGGCCGATCCGCTGCCGGTGGCCCGCGTCCTGGTGGACAAGGGCGTGCTCAGCCTCGACCAGTACTTCGACTACGCGGTGCCGGCCGCCATGGACGAGGACGCCCAGCCGGGCGTCCGGGTCCGGGTCCGGTTCGGCGCCCGGGTCGGCGCCTCCGGCCGGCGTGAGGGCGGGCAACTGCACGACGGGTTCGTCGTGGAGCGGCTGGCCGCCTCCGACTACCCCGGGCCGCTGGCCCCGCTCTCCCGGGTGCTGTCCCCGGAGCGGGTGCTCACCCCCGCGCTGCTGCGGCTGTGCCGGGCGGTCGCCGACCGCTACGCGGGCACCCTGGCCGACGTCCTGCAGCTCGCCGTCCCGCCCCGGCACGCCGGCGCCGAGGCCGAGCCCTCACCGCGCCCGCTGCCCCCGCCGACGCTCCCCGACCCCGGCAGCTGGGCCCGCTACCCACAGGGCCCGGCCTTCCTCACCGCCCTGGCCGCGGGCCACGCGCCGCGCGCCGTGTGGACGGCGCTGCCCGGGCCCGACTGGCCCGCGGAGATCGCCCGAGCCGTCGCGGCCACCCTGGCCGGCGGCCGCGGCGCCCTGGTGGTGCTGCCCGACGGCCGGGCGGCCGGGCGGGTCGACGAGGCACTCACCGCGCTGCTCGGCCCCGGCCGGCACACCGCGCTGGCCGCCGACGCCGGCCCGCAGGAGCGCTACCGGCGCTGGCTCGCGGTCAGCCGCGGCTCGGTCCGGGCCGTCATCGGCACCCGGGCGGCGATGTTCGCCCCCGTCCGCGACCTCGGCCTGGTCGTCGTCTGGTCGGACGGTGACAGCAGCCACAGCGACCTGCACGCCCCGTACGCGCACGTACGGGAGGTGGCGCTGCTGCGGGCCGCCGAGGAGGGCGCCGGGGTGCTGCTCGGCGGGCTGTCCACCACCGTCGAGGCGGCCCAGCTGGTGCGGACGGGCTGGGCCCGGCCGCTGGCCGCCGACCGCGACACCGTCCGGGCGCTGGCGCCGCGGGTCCGTACCGTCACCGATCTGGACGAGGCCAGGGACGAGGCCGCCAGGGCCGCCCGGCTGCCCTCGGTGGCCTGGACGGCGGCGCGGGAGGCGCTGGAGCGCGGCCCGGTGCTGATCCAGGTGCCCCGACGCGGCTACCAGCCCCGGCTCGCCTGCGGACGCTGCCGGGAGCCGGCCCGCTGCCGGCCCTGCGGCGGGCCGCTGGAATCCGTCGGCGCGGACCAGCCGCCGTCCTGCACCTGGTGCGGGACGCCCGAACCGGACTGGCACTGCGCCGAGTGCGGCTCCTTCCGGCTGCGGGCCCAGGTGGTCGGTGCCCGGCGGACGGCGGAGGAACTCGGCAAGGCCTTCCCCCGGGTGCCGGTGCGTACCTCCGGAAAGGACGCCGTGCTGGCCACCGTGCCCGGCACACCCGCCCTGGTGATCGCCACACCCGGAGCCGAACCTCTGGCCGAGGGCGGCTACGCGGCCGCCCTGCTGCTCGACGGCTGGGCCCTGCTCAACCGGCCCGACCTGCGGGCCGGCGAGGAGGCCCTGCGGCGGTGGCTGACGGCCGCCGCGCTGGTGCGGCCCGCGGCGGCGGGCGGCACGGTGGTGGTGGTCGCCGAGGCGACGGCGCGGCCGGTGCAGGCGCTGGTCCGCTGGGACCCGGCGGGGCACGCCGCACTGGAACTGGAGGAGCGGGCCCAGCTGCGCTTCCCGCCGGTCTCGCGGATGGCCTCCGTCACCGGGCCGCCGCAGGCCGTGGCCGACCTGCTGGGCCTGGTCAGGCTGCCGGAGGGGGCCGACATCCTGGGGCCCGTACCGGCGCACGGCGCACGGGGCGAGGAGCTGGAGCGGGCGCTGCTGAGGGTCGAGCCCGGGCAGGGCGCGGCGCTGGCGGCGGCGCTGAAGGCGGCCCAGATCGCGCGGCTCGCGCTGCGGGGGTCCGAGCCGGTGCGGATCCGGATCGACCCGCCGGACATCGGCTGAGGAGCGGCAGCGGCGCGAGGCCGGGGGACAGGGCCGGCGCGGGTTGCGGCGTACGGAGGCGCACAGGTCGTCCGGCGGTCTCGCCCCGGCGTGGCCGGGAGGGGAGTTCGCCGGTCCGGGGGTCCTCGCGCCCCTGGGGGTGGCCCGGTCGCAGGGGGCGGGGCGCGAGGAGGTCGGGCGTCGGGCTCAGTGGGTGATGCGGGCTCCCTGCGGGGTGAGGCCGCCCTGGCGGGCCTGCGGCACGGAGCGCGAGAGCGCGGCCGCGGGCAGCAGGGACTCCTCGCGCTGCGGGGCGACCGGGAGGGGCTCGGGGAGCCGGTCGTCGCGCGGGGCCCCGGGGGCCGGGACGGAGGCGGCGGCCAGCAGGTCGCCGGCCGGGCGGCGCATCCCGTACCGGCGGTGCACCGCCTGCTTGGTCACCCCCAGCGCGGAGCCGACCGAGTCCCAGGAGAAACCCAGGGCCCGGTCGAACTCCACCGCCGCACCGACCAGCGTCTCGACGCTCTCCCGCAACTCCTGGGCGAGCCGGACGGTGGGGGCGGGAGCCCGCCCGTACACGACGAACCCGGCGGAGGTGCTGGGCCGCCGGGGCCGGTAGACGTTGCCCAGTTGGGCGGTGAGGGTCCGCAGCGCATCGACCTGCCGCCGCACCCGCTCGATGTCCCGCACCAGCAGGTGCAGGCTCGCCCGCGCCCGGGCGTCGTGGTTGATCTGCTCGGCCATGGCCTGGATGCCACCTCTCTCCGTACGGTCGCCTGGTGGGCCCCTCCTGCCCGATGGCGGGCAAGGAGGGAGGGACGCACTGGCGCCCCGGTCAACTCCACTTGACCAACGCCCGACCGGGGCCGGGGTCACGCGCCCGTTCAGAGAAGGGGTATGCCAGATCGTGGGCCGAACGTGGGGCGGGCATTGCATAGACTTCCCGGTGGTCCTCCGTGGACCCCGCCCACCGACCCGGTACGAACAGGAGCACGACGCCATGGCGATCCAGCCGATCCGGATCTTCGGCGACCCGGTGCTCCGGGCCACCGCCAGGCCGGTGACCGTCTTCGACAAGGAGCTCCGCCGCCTGGTCAAGGACCTCACCGACACCATGCTGGACGCCCCGGGCGCCGGCCTGGCGGCCCCTCAACTGGGCGTGTCGCTTCGGGTCTTCACGTACTGCGTGGACGGCGTGGTCGGGCACCTGATCAACCCGGACCTCAGCCTCACCGACGAGGAGCAGGACGGCCCCGAGGGCTGCCTCTCGCTGCCCGGCCTGCAGTTCGACACCAAGCGGGCCCACGGGGTGGTCGCCAAGGGCTTCGACATGCACGGCGAACCGGTGACCGTCGAGGGCACCCAGCTGCTCGCCCGCTGCATCCAGCACGAGACCGACCACCTGGACGGCATCATCTTCATCGACCGCCTCGACCGCGAGCAGCGCAAGGCCGCGCTCCGGGCGATACGCGAGGCGGAGTGGGGCGACGGGCCCGCGCCGACCGTCCGGGTCTCCCCGCACAGCACCTTCGGCTCCGCCCGCTGAACCCCTGAGAGAAAGGCACCCATGCGCCTCGTCTTCGCCGGCACCCCCGAGGTCGCCGTCCCCGCCCTGGACGCCCTGCTGGCCTCCGACCGGCACGAGGTCGTCGCGGTGGTCACCCGCCCCGACGCCCCGGCCGGCCGCGGCCGCAAGCTGGTGGCCAGTCCCGTCGCGCAGCGCGCCGAGCAGGCCGGGATCGAGATCCTCAAGCCGGCCAGGCCGAGCGAGCCCGAGTTCCTGGCCCGGCTGGCCGAACTCGCGCCGGACTGCTGCCCGGTGGTCGCCTACGGCGCCCTGATCCGCCCCGGCGCGCTGGAGATCCCCGAGCACGGCTGGGTCAACCTGCACTTCTCGCTGCTGCCGGCCTGGCGCGGCGCGGCCCCCGTGCAGCACTCGGTGCTGGCCGGCGACGAGGTGACGGGCGCGTCCACCTTCCTGATCGAGCAGGGCCTGGACTCCGGCCCGGTGTTCGGCATCGTCACCGAGGAGATCCGCCCGGCCGACACCAGCGGCGAGCTGCTCACCCGGCTCTCGCACTCCGGCGCCCGACTGCTGGCCGCCACCATGGACGGCATCGCGGCCGGCTCGCTGCAGCCCGTGCCGCAGCCGGCCGAGGGCATCAGCCTGGCACCGAAGATCAACGTCGAGGACGCCCGGATCGACTGGGCCCACCCCGCGCTGCGGGTCGACCGCCTGGTCCGCGGCTGCGCCCCCGCGCCGGGCGCCTGGACCACCTTCCGCGGTGAGCGGCTCAAGCTCTCCGGCCCGGTCAAGCTGGTCACCGACAGCGCCGAGCTGGCGCCCGGCGAGCTCGCCGTCGGCAAGAACAGCGTCCGGGTCGGCACCGGCAGCCACGAGGTCGAGCTGGGCGAGGTCCAGCCGCAGGGCAAGAAGCCGATGCGCGCGGCAGACTGGGCCCGTGGGGTCCGGATCGCGTCCGGTGAGCTGCTCGGAGAGTAACCCTGGACCTCACGTCGACCGTCTCCCATCTGATTCCGTAGCACCTTAGAGGCACCAGTGACCACCCCCAGCGCCAAGCGCGCCCCCCGTCCGCACCGCCGCCCCAAGAAGGACCCGGCCCGGATCGTCGCCTTCCGCGCCCTGCGCGCCGTCGACGAGCGCGACGCCTACGCCAACCTCATCCTGCCCTCCCTGCTCCGCGAGGCCGAGCAGAAGGGCATGGACCGGCGCGACGCCGCCCTCGCCACCGAACTCGTCTACGGCACCCTGCGGATGCAGGGCAGCTACGACGCGATCATCGCCGCCTGCGTCGACCGCCCGCTGCGCGAGGTCGACCCGCCGGTGCTGGACGTGCTCGCACTCGGCGCGCACCAGCTGCTCGCCACCCGCATCCCCAGCCACGCGGCGGTCTCCGCGACCGTGGAGCTGGCCCGGGTGGTGCTCGGTGACGGCCGGGCCAAGTTCGTCAACGCCGTGCTGCGCAAGATCAGCGCCCAGGACCTGGACGCCTGGCTGCAGCAGGTCGCCCCGCCGTACGAGCAGGACGCCGAGGACCACCTCGCCGTACTGCACTCCCACCCCCGCTGGGTGGTCTCCTCGCTCTGGGACTCGCTCGGCCGCTGGCAGCCCGACGCCAGCGGGCGGAGCGCGATGGAGGAGCTGCTGGCCGCCGACAACGAGCGGCCCGAGGTGACGCTGATCGCCCGCCCCGGCCGCTCCACCGTCGAGGAGATCGCCGCCGCCCTGCCCGAGGCCGAGCCCGGCCGCTGGTCCCCCTTCGCGCTGCGGCTCGCCGAGGGCGGCGACCCGGCCGGCGTCGACGCCGTCCGGGAGAACCGGGCCGGCGTCCAGGACGAGGGCAGCCAGCTGGTCGCGCTCGCGCTGGCCGCCGCCCCACTGGAGGGCCCTGACCGGCTGTGGCTGGACGGCTGCGCCGGCCCCGGCGGCAAGGCCGCGCTGCTCGGCGCGCTCGCCGCCGAGCGCGGCGCCGCGCTGGTCGCCTCCGAGAAGCAGCCGCACCGGGCCCGGCTGGTGGCCAGGGCGCTCGACGGCAACCCCGGCCCGTACACCGTGATCGCCGCCGACGGGACCAGACCCGCCTGGCGCGAGGGCTCCTTCGACCGGGTCCTGGTCGACGTCCCCTGCTCGGGCCTCGGCGCCCTGCGCCGCCGGCCGGAGGCCCGCTGGCGGCGCCGCCCCGAGGACATCGCCGGCTTCGGCCCGCTCCAGCGCGACCTGCTGCGCACCGCGATCCGGGCCACCCGGCCCGGCGGCGTGGTCGGCTACGCGACCTGCTCCCCGCACCTGGCCGAGACCCGCGCGGTGGTCGACGACGTGCTGCGCGAGGACCCCGGCGTCGAGTGGATCGACGCCCGCCCGCTGCTGCCCGGTGTCCCCGCCCTCGGCGCCGGCCCCGACGTGCAGCTCTGGCCGCACCTGCACAGCACCGACGCGATGTACCTGGCCCTGCTGCGCCGCACCTCCTGACGGCCGGGCCCGCCCGCCGCCGCGGGGAGACCCGCGTGCGGCGGGCACCCCCCGGGCGGGCACCGGATCCGGCCGCAGCTCAGCGGCGGCGCCCATCCGTGCTTCGCCCGCAATCCCGGGCCGGTGAGCCGTCCGCGTCCGCGACCCGCTCGGCCACGGTCGAGATCTCGATCCAGCACCGTCCGGCGCTCGTCCTGCCCGTGGCCGACGGGAGTTGATGCACCGACGGCAAGTAATGCTGGACAAAGCGGCCGGTGCGGCAGAGGGTTGCGGTCATGGAGTTCACCCACCTCGGCCGTACCGGCCTGACCGTGTCCCGGCTGTGCCTCGGCACCATGAACTTCGGCCCGCACACCGAAGAGGCCGACGCCCACCAGATCATGGACACCGCCCACGAACAGGGCATCAACTTCTTCGACAGCGCCAACGTCTACGGCTGGGGCGAGAACAAGGGCCGCACCGAGGAGATCATCGGCAGCTGGTTCGCGCAGGGCGGCGGCCGCCGCGAGAAGACCGTGATCGCCACCAAGCTCTACGGCGACATGGGGGAGTGGCCCAACGAGGGCAAGCTCTCCGCGCTCAACATCCGGCGCGCGGTCGACGCCAGCCTGCGCCGTCTGCAGACCGACCACATCGACCTGTACCAGATGCACCACGTCGACCGGGCCACTCCCTGGGAGGAGATCTGGCAGGCGATGGAGGTGCTGGTCGCCCAGGGAAAGATCATCTACGTCGGGTCCAGCAACTTCGCGGGCTGGCACATCGCCCAGGCCCAGGAGGCGGCGAAGTCCCGCAACTTCCTCGGCCTGACCAGCGAGCAGTCGATCTACAACCTGCTGGAGCGCAACGTCGAGCTGGAGGTGATCCCGGCCGCCCAGCACTACGGCCTCGGGCTCATCCCGTGGTCCCCGCTGCACGGCGGGCTGCTCGGCGGCGTGCTGCGCAAGGAGGCCCAGGGCGTCCGCCGCGCCACCGGCCGGTCGGCCGAGACGCTGGAGGCCAAGCGCGAGCAGCTCCAGGCGTACGAGGACCTGGCCGCCGAGCTGGGGCACGAGCCCGGGGACGTGGCGCTGGCCTGGCTGCTGTCCCGTCCGGCGGTCACCGCCCCGATCGTCGGCCCGCGCACGCTGGAGCAGTTGCACGCCGCCGTCCGGGCGCTCGACCTGACGCTGGACCAGAAGACCCTCGACCGGCTGGACGAGATCTTCCCCGGCCGCCGCACCGCCCCCGAGGACTACGCCTGGTAGACCCGGCAGCGGCGGGGCCGGCGCTCCTCGACGCACCGGCCCCGCCGCCCGGTTGCCGGGCATCCGGGCCGGGACAGGTCAGGATGGCGGGGTGAACCCGATCCTCAACCAGGTCCCCTACTACTCCCAGTGGGAGTCCCCCGAGCTGGTGCCGGACATCCTGGCCGGCACCGTCCAGGCCGGCGACGACCCGCTCTGGGAACGCTCCGGCGCGGTGAGCGAGGAGGAGTACACCTACTGGTCCTGGCGGATCTGCGGGATGGCCTGCCTGCGGATGGTGCTCGACTTCTGGTGGGGGGTCGCCCCGGCCTCGATCCGGCTCGCCGAGGAGTGCCTGGCGGCCGGGGCGTACGTCCGGCACCCGGACGGGCGGCTGGACGGGCTGATCCACGGCCCGTTCGCGGAGTACGTCCGGACCCGCTGGGGCCTGTACGCCGAGGCCCGCGACCCGCTGCCGATGAAGGAGCTCGCCGCCCAGATCGAGGGCGGACGGCTGCTGGTGCTCTCCGTCCACCCGGGCATCCGCACCCTCGACCCGGAGCCGGCCCGCAAGGGCGGCCACCTGGTGCTCGGGGTCGGCGCCAACGACCGGGAACTGCTGATCCACAACCCGTCCGGCTTCCCCGACGGCTCGCAGCAGTACGCCCGGGTGCCGTGGGCGGACCTGTCCCGCTTCTACGCCGGGCGGGGCATCCTGCTCGGACCACCCCGGCGCGGCCGGGTCAGCGCCGGGACCGGACGCCGCTCGGTCGCGCCCGGGCACTGACGCGGCGGCCGGGACGCCTCGGGACGGACGCGGGTCGCGGGGAGGGACCGCGCCGTACGAGCCGGTCGGCGCGGCCGTGCGGGGGACGCCGCGGCCCGCGAGCGCGATGTCGGCGCGGCGCCCGACCGGGGGCAGGTCAGGTACGGCCGTAGCGGGTGGTCTGGTCGGCGAACTCCAGTGCCATGTCACTGGTGACGGTGGGGCGGGTGCGACGGATGGTGACGAGGTAGTCCTCGGTGGCGGGATGGGTCCGCTTCCCCGTGTCCAGGGTGCGTTCGAACACTGTCTGGGCGACGGCGCGGGCGGCCTGCGCGATGTCCGCCGGAGTGAAGCCTTCGGACGCGTCGGCGAGCACACCGATGTCGGCCTCGGCCTCCGCCCGGGCGAGGTAGCTGGTCCACAGCGCGCAGCGGGCCTCGTGGTCCGGCGGCCCGATCGGCAGCACGTAGTCGAAGCGGCCGTGCCGCAGGAACGCCGGGTCGAGGGCGGCCACGTTGTTGGTGGCGCAGACCAGCAGCCGGTCCGCCCGCTCGCGGAACCGCACGATCGACTTCAGCAGCTCGTTCACCACCCCGACCGCCGCCGGGTCGGCGCTGCTGCGGGTGCCGGCCACCTCCTCGACCTCGTCGATGAAGACCAGGGCGGTGTCGAGCTGGGCGATCTCCTCGAACCGGCGGCTCAGCCCGTTCGCCAGGCCGTCCTCCAGCGCCAGCCGGGACGGGAACAGCTCCACGTACGGCCAGCCCAGCCGGCCGGCGACGGCCCTGGCGAAGGTGCTCTTGCCCGTCCCGGGCGGCCCGAACAGGACGACGGCCTGCGGTGGCTCCACGCCGTGCTGGGAGGCGAGCTCGGGGTGCGCCAGCGGCAGCACGAGGCGGCGTTCGATCAGTTCCTTCTCCCGCGCCATCCCGGCCAGCCGGCCCCACAGCCCGGACGGCGGCTCGACCGCGCCGAGCGAGGACAGCAGGACGACGTCCCGGGCCCGTACGGAGCGGCTCTTCTCGAAGTACGTCACGCCCTCGCGGGGCCGGAAGCCGCTGTTGCGCAGGGCGGCGGCGCCGGTCCCGTTCTCGGGGAGCACCGCGGTCAGGGTGCGGGCGCCGGCGGCCTGCAACCGGGGTTCCAGCGCGGACAGCAGAGCGCTGCCCAGGCCCAGATGGCGCCAGGCCCGGTGCAGGTTGATCCGCAGCACCCAGGCGCGCTCGCCCTCCACCCGGGCCACCGCCGCGCCGACCAGCTGGCCGTCGGCCACGGCGACCACGCTGGGGTGCCGTGCCTGCAGCGCGGCGACCACGTCGGCGAGGTGGAAGACGGCGGGCCCGTCGGAGCCGCTGTTCTCGGCGTCGAGCCGGACGATCGCCTCCAGATCCTCCGGCACGAAGTCCCGTACATGCCAGCCTGTCATCGGCCCGCCTCCGATCCGTCCGTCGCCGATCCGGCACTCCTCCCATCATCGGCCCGTGGGGCGCGCGGGGGCGGGTGGCCGAGCGGACGGGAGGGGTGAGGCGGGAGGGGACGGACATGAGAGCGCCCGGCCGGGGGAGGCCGGTCGGGCGGCGGGGGAGCGGGGGAGCGGGGCGGCAGTCAGCTGCCGACCGGGAGCCCTATCGGGTTGAGCTGGGGGAGCTCGGGGCGACAGGCCGTCACGATCGGCCGCAGGGCGGTGGCCAGCTCGTCGAGCTCGGCCCGGCGGAAGTCGGCCCAGACCCGGGAGGCGGCGAGATCGGTGGCGGCCTCCAGGGCCTGGTGGCGGGAGCGGCCCTCGTCGCTCAGCGAGCCGTCCCGGTCGAGCCAGCCGCGCTCGACCAGGCGGCCGGTGGCCCCGTCCCACTCCTCGTCCGTCCAGCCGCGGTAGGGCTGCATGACCTCCCGGCGGATGTCGAGGGCGCACCGCACCACCAGCGCCTCGCAGCCGTCCAGACCCTCCGCGACCAGGGCCGCGACATGGCCGTCGCCGCGGTGCTCGCGCAGCACGGTGGTGGCGTGCCAGAGCCGGGCGAGCTGCCCCTCGGGCCGGGCCAGGGCCGCGTTGGCGGCGGCCAGCACCCGCCCGCAGCAGTCCAGCCCGTCGATCGCGCGCTCCAGCAGCTCCACCGAGCGCTCGATCAGATGCGGCTTCACCGTCTCCAGCACCCGCTGCAGTGCGGCCTCCGAGCCCGAGACCCGGGCGGCGAGGGCCGCCTCCGGGGTGGCCCTGCTCCAGATGTCCGGCAGGGCCCGCTCGACCATGCCGGGCGCGAAGTTGAAGAAGGCCGCGACCACCGGCGTCGCGTCGACCGCGCCGAGCGGCGCGGACCGGCCCGCGAAGTAGCCGCGCCAGCTGCCGCGCAGGCCCGCCGCCTCGTAGGCGGCCCGGCCCTCGGGCGAGAAGTAGGTCAGGGCGTGGACCGGTTCGAAGAGCCACCACAGAGCACGGGCGGGGTGCACCAGCTCGGCCATCGGACACCTTTCTCGGAGCGGGGCCACGGCGTTCGTGACCCTGGTACGCGTCGGATGTGACGCGGGTCACGGGGAGAGGTCGCCGCTCACGGCCGGCCGATCACACGAGAGATGATGGACCTTGATGGCAGCTCCAGCCGCCCGCACCGAGTTGTGAAGGTACCCTCAAATGGCTCAGATCAACCCCAGCATCCTCTCCGCCGACTTCGCCCGCCTGGCCGAGGAGGCGGAGGCCGTCCGAGGCGCGGACTGGCTGCACGTCGACGTGATGGACAACCACTTCGTCCCCAACCTCACGCTGGGCGTCCCGATCGTGGAGTCACTGGCCCGGGCAACCTCCACCCCGCTCGACTGCCATCTGATGATCGAGCAGCCGGACCGCTGGGCCCCGCAGTACGTCGAGGCCGGCGCCGGCTCCGTCACCTTCCACGTCGAGGCCGCCGCCGCCCCCGTCCGGCTCGCCCGGGAGATCCGCGCCAAGGGCGCCCGCGCCTCCATGGCGCTGCGCCCCGCCACCCCGATCGAGCCGTACGAGGACCTGCTGCCCGAGCTCGACATGGTGCTGATCATGACGGTCGAGCCCGGCTTCGGCGGCCAGGCCTTCCTGGACATCATGCTGCCCAAGATCCGCCGCACCCGTGAGCTGATCGACAAGCACGGCCTGGACCTCTGGCTCCAGGTGGACGGCGGCGTCTCCGCCACCACCATCGAGCGCTGCGCCGAGGCCGGCGCGAACGTCTTCGTGGCCGGCTCGGCCGTGTACGGCGCCGAGGACCCGGCGGAGGCCGTCCGCGCACTGCGCGCCCAGGCCGACGCCGTCACCGCCACCGCGCCCTGGGCCTGCCGCCACTGAGCCGCCCGACGGCGGGGCTCGTCCGGCCGGCGGGGGCCTGTCCGGACGGCGGCGCCGCCTGACGGTTCGTCGTGTCACCGACCGGCGGCGCGTACGGTGGCCGGTATGAGCGACCTCGATCTCAAGCCCACCGCGTTGCGCTGCGGCCGGGAGGCGTCCGCCGGTCCGGTCAAGGACCTGCTCACCGGCAGGACGGTGACGCTGGGGGAGTCCACGCAGGTCCGGAGGCTGTTGCCGAACCTGGGCCGGCGGATGGTCGGCGCCTGGTGCTTCGTCGACCACTACGGCCCGGACGACATCGCGGACCAGCCCGGCATGCAGGTGCCGCCGCACCCGCACATGGGGCTGCAGACCGTCAGCTGGCTGCACCAGGGCGAGGTACTGCACCGCGACAGCCTCGGCAGCCTGCAGACCGTCCGCCCACGCGAGCTCGGCCTGATGACCTCCGGCCGGGCGATCTCGCACTCCGAGGAGTCCCCGCGCGAGCACGCCCGCATGCTGCACGGCGCCCAACTGTGGGTCGCCCTGCCCGACGCCCACCGGCACACCGCCCCCGCCTTCGAGCACCACACCGACCTGCCGGTGGTCACCGCCGCCGGCCTGGACGCCCGGCTGATCCTCGGCACCCTGGACGGCGCCACCTCACCGGGCACCACCCACTCACCGCTGGTCGGCGCCGACCTGACCCTGCGCGGGGGCGCCGAGCACCGGCTCCCGCTGGAGCGCGACTTCGAGTACGCCGTGCTGGCGATCTCCGGCAGCGTGGACGTGGACGGCGTCCGGGTCGAGCCCGGGTCGCTGCTGTACCTCGGCTGCGGCCGCGACGAGTTGCCGCTGCGCGCGCTCACCGACAGCTCGCTGCTGCTGCTCGGCGGGGAGCCGTTCGAGGAGGAGATCGTGATGTGGTGGAACTTCATCGGCCGCACCGGCGAGGAGATCGCCCAGGCCCGGGGGGAGTGGATGGCCGGCACCCGCTTCGGCGAGGTGCACGGCTACGACGGTGCCCGCCTGGACGCGCCCGCGCTGCCGCCGGTGCCGCTGAAGCCGCGCGGCCGGACGCGCTGAAGCCGGGTCCGCCGCGGCCGCGTTCGTCCTATCGGCGGCGGTCGACCACGGACAGCGGGTTGCCGCGGGCGATCTCGCCGAGGGCGTGGGCGGCGTACCGGACGGTTGTCCCGGGCAGGGCGTCAAGGGGCCACCAGTGCAGTTCGTGGCACTTGTCGGGCTCCCGGTTGGTGATCCGGCCGGTGTAGTGGGCGGGTCGGAAGAAGAGCTGGAGCCGCCCGCCACCGCCGTCGTGGTCGAGGTGGTGGACGGTGTGGAGGAGGTCGAGATCCCGTTCGGCGATGGTGATGCCGAGTTCCTCGTCGGCCTCGCGGGCCATCGCCCGGGTGACCGACTCGCGCGGTTCCATGTGGCCGGCCGGGACGTGCCAGAGGCCGTCGGCGTAGGAGGTGCCCTTGCGGCGGCCGAGCAGGACGCGGCCGTCCTCGACGACGACCAGGTGGACGCCGACAACCAGGGTGGGCGGGTGTGCCACGGGGATGCCCTTCGGGTGATGGGTCGTTGAAAAGGCTCTGTGGAGCGGGAGTTGATGACTCCGGTGGTCCGGTCGTCGTCGATGATGGTGCTGTTCGAATCGCCCGTTCAAGTGGGTTTTCCGAGCGGGCCCGCGCCGGTCAGCGGATGCGGGGGCGGGCCGCGAGGAGGGCGGTGTCGTCGTCGGCGGGCTGGTCGGCGAGGTGTTCCAGGACGGTGTCGAGGAGGTCCTCCAGCCCGCCGGTGGCGGACAGGGGGAGGTTGGCGAGCCTGGCGAGGGAGACGTCGATGTCCTCGCCGCGGCGTTCGACCAGGCCGTCGGTGTAGAGCAGCAGGGTCTGGCCGGGGACGAGCGGGAGGGTGGCCTGCTCGTAGTCGGCGAGGCCGGTGCCCAGGGGCGGGCCGGTGGGGATCCGCACCAGCTCGGTGGGCCGGCCCGGGGTGATGAGCGCGGGTGGGAGGTGGCCGGCGCTGGCGAGGGTCCAGCGGTGGCGGGCCGGGTCGGCGAGGGCGAGCAGGCAGGTGGCGGGACGGGCCGACTCGTCCTCGGTGATCACCGTGTCGAGCTGGCGCAGGATGCGGTGCGGGGGCAGGTCCATGCCCGCGGTGTAGCGGAGCATCGACCGGTAGGTGCTCATGTCGACCGCGGCCTCCACCCCGTGGCCCATGACGTCGCCGATGACGAGCAGGGTACGGCCGAAGGGCAGCCGGACGGTCTCGTACCAGTCGCCGCCGACCACCGAGCTGCTGCCCGACGGCAGGTAGCGGGTGGCGAGTTCGAGGTTGGGGTGCGGGCTGGCCGGCTCGGAGAGCAGGGCCCGCTGCAGGTCGAGGGCGACGTGCTGGGAGCGGGTGTAGCGCTGCGCGTTGTCGACGGCGAGAGCGGCGTGGGTGGCGAGGTCGCCCACGAGTGCGAGGTCGCGCTCGGTGAAGCCGGCGTGTGGGCCGTGCCGCCGGGCGAGTTGCAGGACGCCGACGGTACGGCCGCGCGCGGCCAGCGGGACCACCAGCAGGACGTCGGCGGACAGGTCGACGTCGACGGCCCGGCCGGTGCCGAGGACCTCGGCGACGGGGGAGTCGCGGGCGTAGCGGACGCCCTTGCCGGGCTGGGCGAGGGCCGAGAGGTCGGCGTGGACGCCCGGCAGTGCGGCCAGTGCGGCGCGGTGCAGACGGACCCGGTCGCCGATGTGCGCGGTGTGGTCCCCCGGCAGCAGGTCCACCGCGGCGACGTCGGCGAGACCCCGGGCGAGCGCGAAGTGGGCGAGTTCGGAGCAGGTCCGGTCGGTGTCGAGGGTCGTCCCGATCGCGCCGGAGGCGGCCTCGACCAGGGCGAGGCGCGCGGCGGCGGTGTCCGGTCCGGTGCCGGGCTCGTCGGCCGGGACGGCGACGGCGACCACGCCGGCCGTCCCTCCGGGCACGGTGATGCGCCGGCACCGCAGGCGCAGGCCCGCCGCCGTGCCGCCCGGCCGGAGGGTGCCGGTGGTCCCGTCGGCGCTCGCCCCGTCGCCGGGAGGACCGGGCGCGCCGGCCAGGACCCGCGCGAGGACGGGCACCGCGGCCGCGAGCGCCGTCTCCTGCGCCGGGCGGCCCACCAGGTCGCGGGAGCGCAGCCCGGTGGCCTGCTCGAACGCGGGGTTGGCGTACAGCCAGCGCAGGTGGGTGTCGGCGACGGCGAAGGCCGCGGGGGCGCAGTCGAGGGCGCCGAGCAGCAGTTCCGTGACGCTGCCGGCCGCTGGGGCCGGGGCCCGCGCCCGGTCGTCGCCCCCGGGTGCCTGGCTGTGCACCGTGCCGCACTCCCTCGTGACGCTCACCGCCGGCGTCTGTCCATGATCACGCCACCGTGGCCGGCCCGCATCCCCCGGCCGGATCCGGGCTCACAGTGTGGCAGTGCCGTCCCGCGGACGGGCCGCCGGGGCGGGGCGGGGCGGCCGTGGACGGTTCGGGGTGGTCGCGGACGGTTCCGGGCGGGTCAGAGCGTGGTGATCAGCCCGCCGTCGATCCTGAAGTCGGCTCCGGTGACGTTGGCCGTCCGCTCTGCGGCCAGCAGCAGGACGAGGTCGGCGACCTCCTCCGGGCGGGTGAAGCGCCGCGTCGCGGATTCGCCGGCGGCGTGCCGGACGACGTCGTCCGCCGTGCCGCCGCCGGCCTTGGCGACGGTGGCGGCGACACCGTCCTCGCCGAGCCACAGCGCGGTGGAGACCGGCCCCGGACTGACCGTGTTGACGCGTACGCCCCGCGGGCCGACCTCTTTCGACAGGGACTTGCAGAAGTTGGCCAGCGCGGCCTTCGCCGCGCTGTAGTCGATCACCGCCGGATCGGGCAGGGTGGCGTTGACCGAGCTGACCGTGACGATCGAGGCGCTGCCGCGATCGAGGAGGTGCGGCAGCGCCGCCCGGGTGGTGCGGACGGCGGCCAGGAAGTTGATCGTCAGCGACCAGGTCCAGTCCTCGTCGGTCACCGCGCCGAAGCCGTCGAGGCGCGGCCGGACGCCGCCGACGTTGTTGACCAGGACGTCCAGCCCGCCGAACCGGGCGACCGCCTCCTCGACCGCCCGGGCGGGGCCCTCCGGCGTCGTGAGGTCGACCGGAAGGGGCAGGACACGGCCGCCGGCGGCGAGGTCGGCCAGTTCGTCGGTGATGGTCCGGGCGGCGGCCAGGACGCGGACGCCCTCGGCGGCGAGCGCCCGGGTCACCGCGAGGCCGATGCCCTTGCTGGCGCCGGTGACCACGGCCGCCTTGCCCGACAGGTGCAGGTCCATCACGCGCTCCTCCAGGGTGTCCGGGCCGGTGGCGGTGCGGGCGGGTCGGTGATCGTCCGCGACCCGCGGCCCGGCGGGGCCGACTCCCCGCACGATCGCAGGAAAGCCCGGCCGCCGCATCCGGTCCCGCCGGGACGCCGTCACCCGGCGTCCCGTGCCGAGCCGTTCGCGGCCGCCGTGCCCGGCAGGTCCGGCGGGCGGCATCAGCACGGTGTCCACCAGGTGGACGGAGGCGTCGGAGGTCCGGATGCCGTCGCAGACGACCTCGGCGTCACCGTCGAGCCCGCCACCGGATCACCCCTGCCGACCGGTACCCCGGTCCTGCTGTCCCGCTCACCGCGCAGAGCGCCGCGGGCGGGCCGGCAGCCGGCCACCGTGCGCGCCGCCGAGCGGGAGCCGTCAGCGGTGGTGCGCCGCGCGGGGCACGTCCCACCGCTGGGCGCCGCCGCCGTCGCAGGCGCGCAGCCGTGGCCCGGCCCCGCCGCCCGCGTCATCGGAGGCGTCGAGGCAGCGGCCGGTGGGCTGGTGGAGCAGTGAACCGTCCGGGCGGGGCCACCACTGCTGGGCTCCGGTGCCGTCGCAGGTCCGCAGCCGGACGGCGGCGCCGCCGACCTCCAGGCAGCTGCCGAGCGCGCGCAGGGTCCCGTCGGAGGCCGTCGTCCAGCGCTGCGAGGCCGCGCCGGGCTCGCACGCCCCGAGGCCGACGGCGGTCGCGCCGGCGGCCGGGTCGGTGGCCGGGTCGGTGGCCGGTGCCGTGGCGCCGAGGCAGCTGCCGCCCGGGCCGCCGATCGGTCCGGTGGCCGGCCGGGCGGGGCCGACGTCGAAGGAGGGCGGTGCGTCCTCGGGCGCGCTGCCCCAGGCGGTGTCGGGCTGCTCGGCGAGCGTGAAGGCCACCGTCCCGCCGCGGCGCAGGAGGTGCTCGCCGAGCCAGGGGCGCTGCGACGGCCGGGAGTCCACCGTGAGCGCGTGGACGTAGCGGGCCGCCTCGGACGCCCCCGGCGCCGAGACGTCGATCACGGCGCCGTTGCCCCGGCGGACGGTGACGGCGGGGAACAGCGGGCTGGCCAGCACCAGTTCGGCGCGGCCGGGTACCTGCGGGTACATGCCGAGGGCGGCCCAGACCGCCCACGCGGACGTCTGCCCGAGGTCGTCGTTGCCCGGTTCGCCGTCGGGGGCGTCCGCGAAGAGTGTGGTCAGCGCCCGCCGCACGACGTCCTGGGAGCGGTACGGGCGGCCCGCGTAGGCGTACGCCCACGGGACGTTGGACGAGGGCTCGTTGCCGAGGTAGGCGCGCGCGGCGTCGGGCCCGGCGTTGAGCTCGGTGAAGAACTGGTCCAGCCGGTCGGCGGCCGCCGCGTCGCCGCCCATCGCGTCGAACAGGCCGCGGTGGTTGTACGGGACCATCCAGGCGTACTGCCCGGCGCTGCCCTCGACGAAGCCGCTCTGCTGGGCGGGCCGGAAGCCGGGCCACGTCCCGTCACTGCGGCGCGGTTGGAGGTAGCGGCTCGTGGCGTTGAGCAGGTTGCGCCAGTTCGCCGATCGGTGCAGCAGGGCGTCACGGGTGTCGCGTTCGCCGATCCGGCCGGCCAGTTGGGCGAGGGCGAAGTCGGCGCTGGTGTACTCCAGGGTGGTGGCGGCCGTGCCCCACACCCCGCCGGCGTCGGTCGGGACGTAGCCGATCGCGTCGTAGCGGTCGTGGCCCGGGCGCTCGCGGGCGTCCCGGCGGCCGGCCAGGGCGAGGCGGAGCAGTCCGGCCGCGTCGAAGTCGGTGCCGCCGAAAGCGTGGATGGTGGCGGCGATGAGCGGCAGCGGGTCGCCGACCATCACCCCGGTGCCCCCGTTGGCCAGCGTCCAGCGGTCGAAGTAACCGGCGGTGGCGCCCTGGTCGACGATCGACTGGGCGATGTCGGCGGCCCGCGCGGGGTCGAGCAGGGCGATGAGCTGGACCTGCGACCGGTAGACGTCCCAGCCGGAGTAGTCGGCGTACTGGGCGTGGCCGGGCCGCGCGGTACGGACCGTTCCGTCGAAGCCGGGGTAGCTGCCGTCGGTGTCGCTGAGCAGGCTCGGGTGCAGCGTCGCGTGGTACAGCGCCGTGTAGAACACCCGGCGCTGCGCGGTGGTGCCGCCGGACACGGCGATCCGGCCGAGCAGGTCGTTCCAGGCGCCGCGCGCCGCCGACCTGACCCGCTCGAAACCCGAACCGCGTTGCTCGGCGCGGAGGTTGGCAAGGGCGCCCGCGGCACTGACGAACGAGATGCCGACCCGGGCGGTGACCGTGCGGCTCGCCGTGGTGTCGAAGGAGACCAGGGCCTTCGCGCCGGACTCCGTCCGGGCCGCCGTACCGGCCCCGGGGTTCAGCAGACGCGTCCCGTCCGGGCGGGCCGGCTGCGGGGCGACGCCCTCGCTCCCGCCGGCGGCGCTGCGCCGGCCGGTGTCGACGCCGCCGGAGCGGACGACGCCCGCACTGCTGAACGGCCGGTCGAACTCGGCGTGGAAGTAGACCCGGTAGCGGTTCCCGGTGCCGCAGAAACCGCCGCTGTCGGTGTAGCCCGTGATGGTGTCGGTGCCGATGGTCAGCGCGCCGGAGGCCCGGTTGAACGCCCGGCCGGCGTCGACGGTGAGCGAGGCGGTGTGGCCCTCGGGGTAGGTGAAGCGGGCGATGCCCGAGCGCGGGGTCGCGGCCAGTTCGGTCCGCAGCCCGTTGGCGAAGGTGACGGCGTACGAGCCCGGGGCGATCACCTCGTCCTCGTGCCGGAACTCCGTGTGGTCCACCGGCGTGCCGTCCAGCACGGGCAGGAACGGAGTGGTGCCGTAGTCCCCGCAGCCCGCGCCGGAGATGTGGGTGAGGCTGAAGCCGGCGATCCGGTGGTCGTCGTACAGGTAGCCGCCGTGCTGGTACGTCGCGGTGTCCGGGCTCCACTGCACCATGCCGAACGGCGCCGAGGCACCGGGGAAGGTGTTGCCGGCGCCGCCGCCGTGGCCGAAGTCCGGCGCGCCCTGCCTGGTCCCGACGTAGGCGTTGACGTACCTCGCCGGGTCGTGGACGGTGACCCGGGCCGGGGCGGCCGCCGCACCCGCCGGTGCGGACAGCAGCCCCGCCAGCACGGCCGCGGCGGCGCCCGCGGCGAGTGCGGACGACATGGACCTGAACCGCTGCACTGCGCCTCCTACGACTGTCGGACCGTCGGCACATCGTGCAGGCCGGACCCGGGCCGACCGGGCGGCGACAGGCGGGGAGTCCCCCGCCCGGACCAACCGGTCGGGCGGGGGACCCCTTCGGGACGGCCCGGGACGGCCGAACGGCTACCGGGCGGGTGCCGGGGCCGGTGCCGGGGCGTAGCCGGTGGGCCGGGCGGTGAAGGTGCCGCGGCCCTGGGTACGGCTGCGCAGCCGGGTCGCGTAGCCGAACAGCTCGGCCAGCGGCACGGTCGCGGTCACCACCGCGGTGCCGGCGCGTGCGGTGGAGCCCGTGACCCGGCCGCGGCGGGCGGCCAGGTCGCCGAGCACCCCGCCGACGGCGTCCTCGGGCACGGTCGCGGTGACCTCGACCACCGGTTCGAGCAGCTGCATCGCGCCGGCCCGCAGCGCCGCCCGGAGGGCGAGCCGGCCCGCGGTGCGGAAGGCCAGCTCCGAGGAGTCCTTGGCGTGGGTCGCGCCGTCCGTCAGGGTGACCCGGACACCCGTCACCGGGTGCCCGCCGAGCGGACCCTCGGCGAGGGCGTCCCGGCAGCCCGCCTCGACCGCACGCACGTACTCCTGCGGCACCCGCCCGCCGACGACGGTCGACCGGAACTCGAACTCCGGCCGGCCGTCGCCGTCACCGGCGGCCCCGAGCGGCTCCGTGTCCAGCACGACATGGGCGAACTGGCCCGCGCCGCCGTCCTGTTTGACGTGCCGGTAGACCAGCCCGGACACGCCGCGGGCGACCGTCTCGCGGTAGGCCACCTGGGGCCGGCCGACGTTGACGTCCAGCCCGAGGGCGCGCCGGATCTTCTCCACCGCGACCTCCAGATGCAGCTCGCCCATGCCCGACAGCACCGTCTGACCGGTCTCCCGGTCGGTGCGCACGGCCAGTGACGGGTCCTCCTCGACCAGCCGTGCCAGCGCCGACATCAGCCGTTCGGTGTCGGCGCTCCGCCGGGCCTCCACCGCCACCGAGACCACCGGGTCGGCCGCGGTCGGAGGTTCGAGGACCAGCGGCGCCGAGGGCGCGCACAGGGTGGCTCCGGCGCGGGCGGCCTTCGGCCCGACCACCGCGACGATGTCGCCGGCCAGCGCCTGCTCGACCTCCGCGTGCCGGTCGGCCTGCACCCGCAGGATCCGGGCGATCCGCTCGGTGCGCCGCGCGCCCGCGTCCATGACGGTGTCTCCCTTCCGCATCGTTCCCGAGTACACCCGCAGGTAGGTGAGCCGCCCGGTGGCGGTCGAGTTCACCTTGAACACCAGCGCGGCGAGGGGCGCCGCCGGATCGGCGGCCCGCTCCTGCACGCCGCCGTCGTCGGTGCCGGCCGTCGTGCCGCGGACCGCCGGGACGTCCAGCGGCGACGGCAGGTACGCCACGGCGGCGTCCAGCAGCGGCTCGACGCCGCGGTTGCGGTACGCCGATCCGCACAGCACCACCACCGCCTCGCCGGTCCGGGTGAGGTCGCGCAGGGCGGCGGCCAGGGTCGGCGCGGAGATTGTCGAGTGCGTGCAGAACTCCTCCAGCGCGGCCGGGTGGAGCTCCGCCACCGCCTCCTCCAGCAGGCGCCGGCGTCGCTGTGCCTCCTCGCGCAGGCCGTCCGACACCTCGCCCTCCTCGAAGGTGTCGCGCCCGTCGGCCCAGACCAGCGACCGCATGCGCAGCAGGTCCACCACGCCGGTGAAGCCGTCCTCCGCGCCGATCGGCAGCTGGACCACCAGCGGGACGGTGTGCAGCCGCTCCCGGATCGAGGCGACGGCCGCGTCGAGGTCGGCACCGGCCCGGTCCAGCTTGTTGACGAAGGCGATCCGCGGAACGCCGTGCCGGTCGGCCTGCCGCCACACCGACTCGCTCTGCGGCTCGACTCCCGCGACGGCGTCGAACACGGCGATCGCGCCGTCGAGCACCCGCAGCGAGCGTTCGACCTCGTCGGAGAAGTCGACGTGGCCGGGGGTGTCGATCAGGTTGACCCGGTGGCCGGCCCAGTCGCAGCTGACGGCCGCGGCGAAGATGGTGATCCCGCGGTCGCGTTCCTGGGAGTCGAAGTCGGTGACGGTGGTGCCGTCGTGGACCTCACCCCGCTTGTGGGTGCTGCCGGTGAGGTACAGGATCCGTTCGGTGACGGTGGTCTTGCCGGCGTCGACGTGGGCGAGGATGCCCAGGTTGCGGACGGCGGTCAGCGGGCTGGTGGGGCGGGGGTGAAGGTCGGTACGCACGGCCCAGGGCCTTTCGGAGTGATCCGGGAGTGGGGCGGCGCGATCTCCGGACGAACCGGCCTGTGGTCAGGCCGCGTTGGGACCCCCGTGCGGCGGGGCAGGCCGGCCCGGCGGTTCACCACCGGGCGCGGAGGGGGTCAGACGGTCGTCGTCGCGGACGTCCGGTGCAGGCCGCGCAGCCTGCACCGGGCGCACGAAGACACCAGGATCACCTCGTACCGCGACGGGGGGACGACGACAGCGGTGCGGTTGCGCACGGCCGTTCTCCCCTCACTCGTCACGGGGCGCGCCGGCCCTGACGGTCGCGGCGCGCGATCGATGACGAGTCTAGGGACGCCGCCGCGGCCGGGGAACCGGTTTTCCGGGCAGGCGGTCGGTGGGCCGGCGGTCAGCCGCAGTGCACCGCCCGGTTGCCGAGGCTGCCCGACGTGGTGGCCGTGACCCCGTTCCAGGTGATGCTGCCGAATCCGGTGATGCACTTGGCCGCGGCGTTCACCTTCACCGGCCCGGCGTACTTGGCGAAACTGCCCTCGTCGTTGGCGGTGGTGCCCGCCACCGGCGAGCAGCTGTTGGAGGGGGCGGTGTTGCTGCAGCGGCTGATGCTCGCCTTGACCGCGGAGGCCGTGCCGTAGCCGCTGTTGGCCGTCTTGATGGTGGCCGCGCAGTTGTTGCCGGTGGAGCCGTCGAAGTAGAGGTAGTAGTAGCCGAACACGACACCGGTGCTGGTCTTGACCGGGTAGCTGTCGATCAGCCCGCCACTGCACCCGTACGCCGCGGCGCCCGTCGCGGGTGAGGCGGGCGGGTTCGGGACGGGGGCGGCGGTCGTGCCGCCGGGGGCGGGGGCGGTGGCCCCCGGGGTGGTGCCGGGGGCGGGGGTGGTCCCGGCCCGGGTGGTCGCGGCCGGACCGGGAGTACCGGTCGAGCCGGCGGCCGGCGGGGCGGAGGCCGAGGCTCCGGGGGCCGTCGGGCTCTCGGCCGGCGCCGTGGAGGACTCGGCGGCGGCGGAGGCGGCCGCCTGCTCGGAGGCGGAGCCGAACGGGATGGCACCGGCGCCGTCCGGACCGATGGCCTTTCCGCCCGCGTCCACCGTCCGGGTGGGCCGGCCGCCGTCGGCCCCGGCGCCCTGGCTGCCGACCGCCCAGACCAGCCCGGAGATCAGGGCCAGGGCGAGCGCGCTGCCGGCGGCGGCCAGGCCGGCCCGACGGCCCGACGGCCGGCGCCACCAGGGCTCCGGCTCGAAGTTCCCGAACGGGGTGTCCATGGTCACGGCCGCCGGTGTGGCTATCGGCGTGGGCACCGGCACTGGCACCGGCACCGGCTGCGCCGCCGCGGCGGCCGTCGCCGGGAAGCCGGCGATGCGCGGGGCGGGGGTGTGCGCAGCGGTGGCCGCCGCCGTGGTCCCCGCCGTTGCCACCGTCGTGGTCCCCGCAGCCACCGTGCCCAGCAGCGCCGCGACCTCGGCGGCGCTCTCCGGCCGCTCCTGCGGCGCCTTCGCCAGCAGGTGGAGGACGAGCTCGTCCAGCCCGGCGGGGATGCCGGCCCGGCGCAGGCTCGGGGCGGCCGGTGCCTCCCGCAGGTGCGCGCCGAACTGCACGGTCACCTCGCGGTGCCCGAACGGCGTTGCGCCGGTGAGCAGTTGGTAGAGGATGCAGCCGACCGCGTACAGATCGCTGCGGTGGTCGGCCTCCTGGTCGCCGCGGACCTGCTCCGGCGACATCCAGGGGACGCGGCCCAGGCCGGTGTCGGCCCCGCCGGCCGGCTCGGGTCCCCGTGCGGGCCGGAGCCGGGCGATTCCGAGGCCGAGGATCTTCACCGTCCCGTCCTCGGTGAGGACGAGGTCGGCCGGCGTGAGGTGGTGGTGCACCACACCGGCCTCGTGCGCGGCCGCCAGGCCGGCGCAGATCTGCCGGGCCCAGTCCACGGCCCGCGCGGCCCCCGGCGCCCCCTCGGCGGCCAGGAGCTCGTCCAGGGCGCGCCCGGTCACCCGGTCCGTCACCACGAACAGCTCGCTGCCGTCACGGCCGAACTCGTGGACGGCGGCGAGGTGGGGATGGTCCGTCAGCGCGGCCGCGGCACCGGCCTCGGCGGCGAGCCGCTCGGCGTCCTCGGGCGAGAGCTCGGCCTCGGCGACGACCGTGAGGGCCACGGTGCGGTCGAGCTGCCGGTCGTGTGCCGCCCAGGCGGTTCCCGTCCCGCCGGAGCCCAGGTGTTCCATCAGCTCGTAGCGTCCGCCGAGCAGCTGCCCCTCCATGGAACTTCCCTCTCCCTCGCCCGTCAGATGATCGGTCAGAACCTATCGGCAGCGCCTCGGCGGGCGTGAACCGGGGACGGTGACCCGGTGCCGGCGGCTATGATCGAACAGTCCGTGTACGACTGCTCTGGAGAACCGAAGCCCCATGGCTGATCAGCGAGTTGTCATTGTCACCGGCGGGGGAACGGGCATCGGGGCGGCGACCGCCCGGCTGCTGCGCGCCGCCGGGCACCAGGTCGTCGTCTCCGGCCGGCGGCCGGAGCCGCTGCACCGCATCGCGGCGGAGACCGGCGCCCTGGCCCACCCCTCGGACACCGGCGACCAGGACGCCGTCCGCGGCCTGGTGGACGCGGCGGTGTCGGCGTACGGGCGCCTCGACGGGCTGGTCCTGAACGCCGGTACCGGGCGCAGCGGCGCCGTCGGGGACCTGTCGGTCGAGGACTGGGACGCCGTGATCCGGACCAACCTCACCGGCCCCTTCCTGCTCCAGCGGGCCGCGCTGCCGCACCTGCTGGAGGCGCGCGGCGCGGTCGTCGCCGTCGCCTCGGTGTCCGCGCTGCGCAACGGCGCAGGCAACGCCGCGTACGCGACCTCCAAGGCCGGGCTGCTGCAGCTCTGCCGCTCCCTCGCGGTCGACTACGGCCACCGCGGGCTGCGGGCCAACGTCGTCTGCCCGGGCTGGGTGCGGACCGAGATGGCCGACCGGCGGATGGCGCGGTTCGCGGACGAGGCGGGCCTGGACGGCAGCGACGCGGCGTACCGGGAGGCGACCCGGCTCGTCCCCGCCGGCCGCGCCGGTGACCCGCAGGAGGTCGCCGAGGTGGTCGGCTGGCTGCTGTCGCCCGCCGCGAGCTTCGTCAACGGAGCGACTCTCACCGTCGACGGCGGGGTGTCGGCGGTGGACCCCGGGACGGCCGCCTTCGACTTCCGGATCGAACCGCGCGGCGGCTCGGCGCCCTCGGCGGGCCGGTAGGGACGCCGGGGCCGGTGCCGTCCGGGGCCCGGCCGGCCCGCCGTCAGGCCGCCACGGTCCGCGGTGCGCCGGCGTCGGTGTCGGCCCTGGCGCCGAGGGCCCGGCCGTACCGCCGCAGGAGCAGTACGGCGGTGGTGGCGAGGCCGACGAGGAGGCCGAGCCACAGGCCGCGGGTGTCGCC
Source organism: Kitasatospora sp. NBC_00374 (assembly GCF_041434935.1). NCBI lineage: Bacteria > Bacillati > Actinomycetota > Actinomycetes > Kitasatosporales > Streptomycetaceae > Kitasatospora > Kitasatospora sp. NBC_00374. The sequence continues at coordinate 7,169,672 of NZ_CP107964.1, forward strand.
GCCGAGGGGGTAGGCGAGGAGCCAGGAGACGGGGAGGCCGGCGAGCCAGTACCCGACGAGGGTGATCCACAAGCCGCTCCGGGTGTCGTCGAGGCCGCGCAGCAGGCCGACGCCGATGTTCTGCGCGCAGTCGAAGAACTGGAGGACGGCGGCGACGACGAGCAGGCCGGTGGCGATGTGCAGGGCGTCCTGGTCGGCGGCGCTGTCCGGATCGAAGTAGGGCCGCAGGACCAGCTGGGGCACCGTCAGGTACGCGAGGCCGACCAGGGTGGTGGCGGCGGCCCCGCAGGCGAGGGCGGTGTTCTTGATGCGGCGGGCCGCGTCGTGGGCGCCGAGGGCGAGTTCGCGGCTGACGTTGATGGAGGCCGCGTGGGAGAGGCCGACGGCCACCTGGAAGACGATGTAGACGAGTTGGTTGACGGCGGTGTGGGCGGCGAGGGCCGCGGGGCCGAAGCTGCCGGCCATCAGGGCGGTGACGAAGAAGAAGCCGGCCTCGGAGCCGTAGGTGGCGGCGATCGGGGTGCCCAGGCCCAGGAGCCGTCGCACCGTGCGGGCGTCGGCCCGCCAGAACGCGAGGCTGAGCAGCGGCGCGAGCCGCGGGTCGCGGCGGGCGGAGGCGTACAGGGCGATGAAGGCCAGCAGGTGGACGCTGCTGGTGGCGACGCCGATGCCGGTGAGGCCGAGCTCGGGGGCGCCCCAGGTGCCGTGGATGAACGCCCAGTTGAGGGCGGCGTTGACGGCGACGGAGGCGATGGTGATCCGCAGCAGTGCCTGCGGCCGGCGCATGCCGACGGTGAACTGCCGGACGGCCTGGAACCAGAGACAGGGGATCAGCCCGGGGGCCAGCGCGACCAGCATGCTCTGGGCGCGGTCCGCGACGGCGGCGTCCTGGCCGAGCAGGGTCGCGGCCCGGCCGATGAGGATCATGAGGACGGCTCCGGCGACGCCGGCGATGGTGGCGACGGCGAGCGCCGCGCGGACGAGGCCGCGGACCTCCGCGCCGTCCTCGTCCGTACCGTCGGTGGTGCCGGTGGTGCCGGTGGTGCCGGTGGTGTCGGCCGCGGTCCGTTCCGCGCGGGCGGCCGCCGCGGCGACCTGGTTGCCGACGGAGGTGACCAGGCCGACGCCCATGGTGCGCAGCTGGTTGAAGACCACCAGGGCGAGACCGCCGGCCGCCAGCGCCTCGGTGCTCAGGGCGCCCATCATGACGGTGTCGGTGGTGGTCAGGGCGACCTGGGCGAGTTGGGTGAGGGCGAGGGGGACGGCGAGTACGGCGAGCGCGCGGCTGTCGCGGGCCAGGGTGCTGAGCTGCTGCTGCATGGGTGTCGGTTCCCGGGGTCAATGCCTGTGGAGTGTCACGGCGGGCGGGCTGTCAGTGCCTGCGGAGCTTGGTCAGGGTCTCGTCGATCTCGGCCTCGACGGTCTCGTCGACGAGGTCGCGGGCGGTCATCCAGTCGTCGTTGAACACGGTGTCCAGGTACTTCTCGCCGCCGTCGTTGACGAAGGCGACCATAACGGCGTCGGGGGGAAGGTCCCGCAGGCGGGCGAGGGCCTCGTGGACGACGCCGCCGGCGGAGCCGCCGATGAGCAGGCCGGTGCGGCGGGCGACGACGCGGGCGGTCGCGAACGCCTCGACGTCGCCGACCTTGACGCCTTCGTCGATGAGGTCGAAGTCGACCAGCAGGCCGAGGGTGGCGCCCTCGGGGGTGCCGGTGCCGGACTGGTAGTAGTCGTGGGCGGGCGGCCCGAAGGCGATGGAGCCCTTCGGTTCGACGCCCACGACCCGGACGTCGGGGACGTGCTTGCGCAGTTCGAGGGCGGTGCCGCACAGGCCGCCGCCGGTGCCGACGGCGCCGATGAACACGTCGACCCGGTTGTCGAGGGCCTGGGCGATCTCGCGGCCGACGGGGTGGTAGCCGACGGCGTTGCTGGGGTTGTTGTGCTGCTCGGTGAAGAAGGTGTTGTCCTTGCCCCGGGCCAGCGCCTCGGCGAGCTCCTCCCGGGCGGCGGTGTTGAGCTCCTCCGCGCCGTCCTCGACGACGTAGACCAGCTCGGTGCCCATGGCCTTCATCCCGCGCAGCTTGTCGACGGCGGCGTGGTTGTCGACGACGGCGGTGAACCGGTAGCCGCGTTCGGCGGCGACGACGGCGAGCCCGAGGCCGGTGTTGCCGGAGGTGGATTCGATGATGTGGCCGCCGGCGCGCAGTTCGCCGCGCGCCTCGGCGTCGAGGACCATCTGCCGGGCCATGCGGATCTTCGCGCTGCCGGTGGGGTTGTACATCTCCAGCTTGAGCAGGAGCCGGGCGCCGTTGTCGGCGCGGGCGAGCTCGAACAGCGGGGTGTAGCCGATGAGGTCGGAGACGCGGGTGACCACCGGAGGTCGGCGGAGGGCGTCGGTCATGGTGGGGGCTCCTCGGGGCGGCGGGGCCGTGGTGGTGGCAGGTGGGTCAGCGGGAGGGGTGGTGGTCCAGGCGCCAGCGGGGGCGGGGCTCGGGGCCGTCCAGGACGACCTTGGGCGGCAGCGGGAGGTCGTGGAAGGGGGATTCGTTGGAGTCCATCTGGTAACCGGCCGTGTTCGGGTAGACCAGCAGGTCGCCCGCCTCGGGCCGGACCGGGAAGCCGACCTTGCGCCAGGTCAGCAGGTCGGAGTCCAGACAGCTCGCGCCGCCGACGCAGGCCCGGTACGCCGTGTCGTCGTCGGCGGGCCGGCCGTCGGTCAGCAGGACCGGGTCGGGCAGGAACTCACTGTTGAACCACTGCTCGGACAGGCTGAGGCTGGTGCCGTCGACGGTGACGATCCCGTACCCGGCGCGGTCCTTGACGCCCTGGATCCGGAACACGGAGGACCCGGCGCCGTCCAGCAGCGCGCGGCCCGGTTCCAGCAGCAGCATCACGCCGGCCTCGCGCAGGCGCGCGGCCAGCGGCGCGCCGGTGTGGCCGGGGCGGGCGGCGAGGACGGCGCGCAGCGCGTCGGCGCCGGCGACGGGCGAGTGGTACGGGTAGAAGTCGTCCGGGCCGAAGGACTTCCGTGCGTGGTAGTCGTCGGGGCGTTGGGCCGCGAGGAAGGTCCGCCAGGCCCCCTCGGAGGTGTAGTCGACGGCGAAGCCGCCGCCGATGCTGATCCGGTCGGCCTGCAGGCCCAGGATCCTGGCCTTGAGGCAGAGTTGGACCAGCTCGCCGGCGAGGTCGGTGCGCGGCTGCACCGCGTAGCCGGACAGGTGGAAGCTGAAGCCCTCCATCCGGATCCGGTCGCCGGCGGCCGCGCAGCGCAGCAGCGCCGTCTCCAGCTGGGCGTCGTCGAGGCCGAAGCGGCTGTCCGGCTGGGTGGGCGGGTGGCGGCGCAGGAGGATCCTGACCGGCCGGGGGCCGTCCGCCCGCAGCAGGCGGTCGAGTTCGTCGAGGGAGTCCACGGCGATGAGTGCGCCCTGCAGCACGGCGACCCGCAGCAGGCGGTCGGCCTTGGCCGGGCCGGTGACCACCAGGTCCTCGCCGCGGACGCCGTGGCCGAGTGCCTCGCGCAGCTCGCCGTGGCCGGCGACGTCCACCCCGGCGCCGGCCTCGGCGCAGCGCTCGACGAAGGCGGCGGCCTTGTTGGCCTTCTTCGCGTAGTACACCTTCCCCTCCACCCCGGACTCGTCGAGGACGGCCCGGAAGGCGGCGAGGTTGGCGTCGAACCGTTCGGGGAGCAGGAAGTGGAACGGGCCGCCGAGCGCGTGCGCCAGCTCCTGCAGCAGTCCGCTCGCCAGTACCGCGTCGTGGCCGGGGTCGGGGTGGGTGGGGAGGGTCAGCGCCACAGTGCGACCTCGGTGCCCAGCCCCTGCTCGGCGGCGAGTTGGGCGAAGCGGTGGCCGAGTGCGATGTCGGTGACGACCAGCCCGCTGTTGTACGCGAAGATCCGCTCGGTCGGGGAGGTGCGGGCCGTGGCGGTGCCGGCGAGGACGGCGGGCAGTTCCACGTCGACGGCGGGCAGCCTGCCGTCGGCGTCTGCCATGTCGGTGCCGGTGACCTGCATCTGGGCCTCGCTGGTGGCGATCACCCGGTCGGCCCGGTGCAGGGTGGAGGGGGCCAGGCCGTGGCCGACCAGGACGGCCAGGGCGCCCGGCCGGAGCCGGTCGGCCTCGACGGCGGCGGGGGTGTGGCCGCCGGCGGTCGCGACGATGATGTCGGCGTCCTGTGCGGCCCGGTCCAGGTCGGTGACCAACTCCGGCTCGCGGTCCGGGAAGTGCCGGGCGAGCTGGTCGCGCACGGCGGCGATGCCGTCGGGGTGGGTGCCGGAGAACATCAGCCGCTCCAGCCGGGGGAGGGCGGTCAGCAGGAACGGGAGTGCCAGGCGGCCCTGCGTGCCGGTGCCGATCACCAGGGCGGTGCGGGCGTCGGGGGAGGCGCACTCGCGGGCCAGCAGGGCGGTGACGGCCGGGGTGCGCAGCGAGCCGATCCGGCCGCAGTCCATCATCGCGACCGGCAGGCCGGTGACGTCGTCGTAGAGGCTGAGCGTCGTGTAGTAGTGCTGCCGCTCGCGGCTCTCCCGCAGGCCGTGCTTGTACGAGGTCTTGATCGCCACCACGTTGCGCACGCCGTCGCGGCCGAGCATGGCGTAGGAGACGGAGTGTCCGTCGGCGGGCTTGACGGTGAGTTTGCGCGGGTTGTCCGACTGCCCGGCGGCCAGCGTGCGGTAGGCCTGCTCGACGGTGTCGAGGACGTCGGTCAGGGTGATGTCGATACCGGCGAGGTCGCCGGTGCTCAGGACGCGCAGGGTGCCGTCGTGGGGCGTCACGGTGTCCTGGGAGGTCATGGGGGTGTCCCTTCGGGAGGCGGGTGCGACGGTGGTGCGGCCGGTCCGGGTCAGGCGGCCCAGGCCTCGACGGCGGCCTGGCCGTAGCCGTGCTCGTCGGCCTCCGCCTCGGGGCGGGTACGGCGGCCGGGCACCCGGACGGAGGCGCGCTTGAGCCAGCGGTCGGTGCCGTCGTAGCGGGCGGTGAAGGGGACGCGGCCGTGCACGACGAGGTCGTTGTCGACGACCAGGACGTCTCCGGGTTCGAGGCTCACCGCGACGGAGACCCGGGCGAGTTCGTCCTCCAGCCGGCGGTAGGCGGCGCACCAGGTCTCGTCCGCCTCGTCGAGCGGGGTGTAGGCGGGGTCGAAGCGGAGGGTGAGGCCGTCCTCGCCGGCGAACAGGGTGGGCACCGACGCGGGCCGGCCGCCGAACCGCTGGGCCTCCTGGTAGGCGTCGTCCGGGAGGATCGGGGCGACGGGCCTGGTCAGCTCGGTGACGTCGGCCGGGGACAGCTCGGTCAGGCGGATGCTGGCCGCGGTGGTGGCGATGTCGTCGTGGTTGCGCATACAGCACAGCAGCAGCAGGTGGGCGCGGCCCGGGTGGAAGGCGTCCTCGGTGTGCGGGGTGAGCAGGACGCTGCTGCTGGCGCCGGTCTGGACGCTCTCGTGGCCGGGGGAGGGGACGATGTTGTGGACGAAGCGGCCATCCTGCTGGCCGTCCCAGGCGATCGGAGTGCCCATCAGGGCGGAGACCAGCAGCAGGACGACGTCCCAGACGGCGCCGGCCTCGCCGACACCCGCCCAGTGGCCGGGGGTGGGGCCGAGTTCGGTGTCGTCGACCTGCAGTCCGCGCAGCACGAACAGGCCGTCGGCGGTGTCCACCGGGCGCAGGGCGTGGTGCAGTTGGCGGCTGAGCCGGGCGCAGGCGGGGGGAAGGCCGGCGAGCAGGGCGGGGCTGGTGGCGGAGCCGTGGAGGTCCAGCAGTTCGGCCGCGGTGGTGGTGAGCTCGGCGACGTGGGTGGCGTCGAGCCGGCGTACCGGGGCGGGGGCGGCGGTGGGCACGGGGGCACCTTCCGTTGCGGAGGCAGGGGGGAGTGCGGGCGCACGGCATGGCGCGGCCCGGCAGGAACGCGGGAGGGAACGCGGAGGCGTCGGGTCCGGCGCGGCTCGGGCAGCCGGACACCGAGGAACGTAACAACGACTCGAAGGTAAGGCAAGCCTTACCATCGGAACTGTCTACATTTCTGTCGTCGCCCGTGGGGTAGGTGCACGATCGATGCATGCCGCGGCAACATGCCTGATGGGATGGGGAATTGACGCATAGTCGGCAGTGGTCGTCCGTCGGCCAAGTTGGTCCGGGCGGGTTGCGGAGATCCCAAAACTTAGGGTAGGTAAACCTAAGCAACTTCTGCTCGACCTGAAACGAGGACCGACGTGGGCGTCACCAGACGACAGCTGCTGTGGGCCGGTGCCGGGATCGGGGCGGCCGGTGCGCTCGCGGCCTGCAGCAGCGGCAAGGGCGGATCGACGGACACCGCGGCCTCCGGATCCGCGTCCGAACAGCCGCGCAGCGGCGGCACGCTGAAGGTCGGTGCGCTCGGCAAGGCGTCCGCCGTGACCCGCGACCCGCACGGCACCCAGGCCAACGAGAGCGACTACCTGATCCTCAGCCTGGTCTACGACACCCTGACGGTGCCCGGGGACCGGACCAACACCGCGCCCAGGCTCGCCGCGGGCTGGAAGCCCTCCGAGGACCTCAAGACCTGGCGCTTCACCGTCGCCGACGGCGCGAAGTTCCACGACGGCACCCCGGTCACCGCCGACGACGTGGTCTGGTCGCTGAAGCGGCTGCGGGCCACCCCCTCCGGTGCGTCCCGGCTGCCGGGCATCAAGCCGGAGGGCATCACGGCCGAGGACGCGAGGACCGTCGTCCTGGTCTCCGACTACGCCAACGCCGATCTGCCGCTGCTGACCCGGCTGACCACCTTCGTCCTGAAGAAGGGCACCGGGGACGACGCGATCGCCACCGCGCCGGGCACCGGCCCCTTCAAGCTCGACTGGTTCCGCGACGGCAACGCCCGCCTGGTGCGCAACGACGACTGGTACGGCGGCAAGGTGCTGCTCGACGCCGTCGAGGTGAGCATCTTCGAGAGCCCGCAGGCGATGGCCAACGCCCTGCTCGCCGGACAGATCGACGTCGCCTCCAACGTCGGCGCCGTCGCGGCCCGTACCGCCGAGGCCCGCAAGGACGTCCAGATCCTGCGCCGCCCCAACGACATGGCGATGCCCATCGTGATGCGCACCGCCGACGGCCCGTTCGCCGACCCGAGGGTCCGTGAGGCGCTGCGCCTCGCCGTCGACCGCGACGCGATGGTCAAGCAGGTCCTGTCCGGCTACGGCACGGTCGGCAACGACGTCCTCGGCACCGGCGACCCGGCGTTCGCCAAGGACCTGCCCCAGCGCAGGCGCGACCTGGACAAGGCCAGGCAGTTGCTGGCCGAGGCCGGTTTCGACAGCGCCAAGACCTACGACCTGCTCACCACCGAGGACATCTCCGGCCTCGCGGAGTCCGCGACGCTCTTCGCCACCCAGGTCCGCGAGGCCGGCGTGAAGATCAACGTGGTGAAGCAGGACTCGAAGATCTTCTGGGACGCCAGCTGGCTCAAGGCGCCGCTCTACACCACCTACTGGGGCACCAACGACTCCGTGGTGTTCTTCGCCTCCAAGACCATGGTCTCGGAGTCCGGCCAGAACGAGGCCGGCTGGAAGGAGCCGTCCTTCGACGAGGCCTACCGCAAGGCGCTCGGCACCGCCGACACCGCCGAGCGGGCCACGGCGCTGCACCGGCTGCAGGAGATCGAGTACGCGAAGTCCGGCTACCTGCTGTGGGGCATGGCCGACGGCATCGACCTGGCCGGCGCGCCCGTCCGCAACCTGCCCAGGCTCCCCGGCTACGGCCGCGTCCAGCTCGAGAAGACCTGGCTGGCCCGTTGATCCCGGCCCCCGCCGCCCGCGGTGCCGGCGCACCGCGGGCGCAGTCCGGCCCGGCCCGCATCCTCCCCGGTGCGGGCCGGGCCGCCTGGCTCGTCCTGCGGCGCCTCGGGATGCTCACACTGCTGCTGGCGGCGGTCTTCGCCGCGATCGAGGTGCTGCCCGGTGACGCGGCCAACGCCACCTCGGAGCGCGGCGAGAGCGCCGCCGACATGGTCGCCCGCCGGGCGGCGCTCGGGCTCGACCGGCCGGTGGCCGAGCGGTTCGGGACCTGGATGACCGGCCTGCCCACCGGCGACCTCGGCACCACCGCGCACGGACAGCCCGTCACCACCGTGCTGGCCGGCCCGTTCCCGAACACCCTGCTGCTCGGCACGCTCGCCCTCGCCCTGAGCATCGCCGGAGCCCTCGCCCTCGGCAGCTGGGCCGCCCTGCGCCCCGGCGGCCGGGTGGACCGGACGGTCGCCGCCACCGCCACGGCCGCGTTCGCCCTCCCCGAGTTCGTCGTGTCCATCGCCCTGCTGCTGGTGTTCTCGCTGTGGACGGGCTGGCTCCCCGCCGTGACCCTCACCGGCCCCGACGGCGCACCCGCCTCCTGGGACATGCTCGTGCTGCCGCTGCTCGCGCTGGCGGTCCCGCAGATCGGCTGGAACACCCGGATCGTCCGCGGCGCGCTCGCGGACCAGGCCGCGCTGCCGCACGTCCGGGCGGCCGTCCTCGACGGCCTGACCCGCCGTCGGATCCTCAGCCACCACATGCTGCCCGGCGCCCTGCCCGCCATCGCGGTGGGCACCGCCACCTCCGCCGGCATGCTGCTCGGCGGCGCCGTCGTCGTCGAGACCCTCTTCAACTACCCGGGCGTCGGCGCCGTGCTGGCCGGCGCCATCACCGACCGCGACACCCCGCTGGTCGCCGGTGTGGTGGCCGTCACCGGTGCCGCCATCAGCACGCTGCTCCTGCTCGCCGACCTCGTCCGCGACCGCACCCTGGGAGGGCGCCCGTGACCGGCTCCACCCCCGACACCCGCCCCCGCACCGCCCCCGGCACCGCCCGGATCCTCACCCGGGCGCTGCCCGCGCTGCTGCTCGTCCTCCTCGCCCTCGTCGGGCCGCTGCTCGCCCCGCACGCCACCGACCGGCCCGTCACCATGCCGTACGGCGGCGCCGACGACGGCGCCGCCCTCGGCGGGGACCTGCTCGGCCGCGACGTCCTCAGCCGTCTGCTGTCCGGCGGCACCCGACTGATCGCCACCGCCCTGGCCATCGCCGTCGTGGTCACCGTGGCCGCGACCGCGATCGGCATCCTCGCCGCCCTGCGCCCGCGCCTGGGCCGCTGGGTCGAGCGCGCCGCGGACCTCGCGATCCTGCTGCCGGCCGTCCTCGGCATCCTGCTGATCGCCCTGGCCTGGCCGTCCGGGGGACGCCTCGCGGTCGGCGCCGCCGCCACCGTCCTCGGCATCCCCTACGCGGTGCGGATCGTCGCCGCCGCGGCCGCGCCCGTCGCGGCCACCGGCTACCTGGAGACCGCCGCCGCCGGCGGCGAGCGCCTGTGGTACCTGGTGGTCCGCGAGGTGCTGCCCAACCTCCGGGCCACCCTGCTCGCGCTGTTCGGGCTGCGCTTCGTCGAGGGCGTCTACGTGGTGTCGGTCGCCGCCTTCCTCCAGCTCGGGCCCCAACCCCCCGAGGCGGACTGGGCCCTGATGATCCGCGAGAACGCTCCCGGCATCATGCTCAACCCCTGGGCCGTCGCCGCCCCCTGCCTCGCCATCGGCCTGCTGGCCATCAGCGTCAACCTGGCCGCCGAAGCTCTCGCGCCCGCCCGGCCCACCCCGGAGACCACCCTGTGACACCCACCGCCCCGGCCGCACAGATCACCGGACTCTCCGTCGCCCTCGGCGACGGGACCGTCCTGCTCGACCGCGTCTGCCTCACCCTTCGGCCGGGCCGCGTCCACGCCGTCACCGGACCGTCCGGCGCCGGCAAGACCACCCTGCTGCGCGCCGTCGCCGGCGCCCTGCCCCCGGACGCGCACCTCGCCGAGGGCGCCGTCACCGTCCTCGGACACGAGATCCTCACCCTGGCACCGGAACGGCTCCGCGCCCTGCGCCGGCACCACCTCGCCTACCTCGGCCAGGACCCGGGGTCGGGCCTCAACCCCCGGATGCGGGTGGACCGTCTGATCACCGAGACCGCCGCCGACCGCTCCCGCACCGCCCTGACGGACCTGCTCGCCCAGGTGCGGCTGCCCGTCGGCGAGCGGATCGAACGACGCCGGCCGGCCGAGCTCTCCGGCGGCCAGCAGCGCCGGGTCGCCCTCGCCCGCGCCCTCGCCCGCCGCCCCGGGCTGCTGCTGCTCGACGAACCCACGGCGGGCCTCGATCCGGCCCTGCGCGACGAGATCGCGGACCTGCTGCGCGAGGTCGCCCACCGGCGGGGCATCGCCGTCCTGCTGTCCAGCCACGACCCGGAGTTCGTCGCCCGCTGCGCCGACGACACCCTCGTCCTGAACCCGCCGGGCGGCGACGGACCGCGTCGGTCGAACCCGAAGTCGGGCCCGAACCCGAAGTCGGGCCCGAACCCGAAGCCGAGCCCGGCCGCGCCCCGCCCGGCCGCGCGCAGCACCGCGTCGGACGCCACCCTGAGCGCACGCGGCGTCGGCGCGCAGGTCGGCTCCGGCCGCGACCGCCGCGAGGTCCTCACCGGCCTCGACCTCGACCTCCACCCGGGATCCTGCACCGGGATCATCGGCCCGTCCGGCTCCGGCAAGACCACTCTGGTCCGGGTCCTGGCCGGCCTCCACCCGCCCACCGCCGGGACGTTGACCCTCGACGGCGTACCCCTCGCGGCCTCCCACCGGGCCCGCACCCGCGACCAGCGGCGCCGCGTCCAGCTCGTCCCGCAGAACCCGCTCGGGGCGCTCAACCCCGCGCGGACCGTCGGCGCCACCCTGACCCGGCCGCTGCGCCTGCACTTCGGCACGCCCCGGGACGGCTGCGCGGACCGGGTCGCCGGGCTCCTCGCCGCCGTCGACCTGCCCGCGGACTTCGCCGCCCGTTACCCCCACGAGCTCTCCGGCGGGCAGCGTCAGCGCGTCTCCGTCGCCCGCGCCCTGGCCGCCGAACCCGACGTGCTGCTCTGCGACGAGGTCACCTCAGCCCTCGACGCCGACACCGCCGCCGGCATCATGGCCCTGCTGGCCGGCCTCCGGGCCGACCGGGGGCTCGCCATCGCGCTGATCAGCCACGACCTCCCGTTGGTCGGCGCGCACGCGGACAGCCTCGTCGACCTCGCCGGCACCGCCCTGCGCCGGGACTGACCGGGCCCGCTCGGCGAGGGCGGCCAGCGCGCACACCCGGTGCAGCAGCGCGTTCAGCTGGGCCCGCTCACCCCGGGTCAGCGGCGACAGCAGGTCGTCCTGGACGGCGGCGGCGTCGGCGTGCAGCCGCTCCAGCGCCTCCCGTCCGGCGGGGGTGAGCGTCACCACCTCGTGGCGGCCGTTGATCTGGACGTGGAAGGACTCGACGAGCCGGGCGGACAGCAGGTCGTCGACCGCCCTGAACGCCTCCGCGGCGTCGAGGCCGAGGCGCGCGGCGAGGTCGGGTCTGGCGTGCGGGCCGAACTCGGCGAGGGTCGACAGCGCCGCCAGGTGCGACCGGGACATCCCGCGCTCCGCGAGCCGTTCCGTGAGCCTGTCCTCGGCCGCCCGCCCGGCCGTCGACAGCAGATGGACCGTCTGCTGGAGGGGGTTCGATGAACCCTTCCGGCCGTCGTACATCAGGCTTCCATCCGCTCGTCGGGCCCGTCGGGCGGGGCGGGATGCGGCCGGTCCCGGCTGCGGCAGCGCCGTGGTGCCGACAATCCGATATGTCTACGGCATTGTAGACGAGCCGGTCCGGGCAGGGGCGGCCCGCCGTGGGCCGATCCGGCACCGGTGGCCCACCCGGGTCCTGCCCTGCCGCGTCGGACGGCGTAGTACCGCGGTACCACCGATCGGCGGAGCATCGCGCCCTGAGTACCACGGTCCGTCGCGGTTCGGTGCTTAGCGTTGCTGGTGAGGCGGCCGGGTCGGCCGGAGCCCGAGCGCGAGGGACGAATCGATGATCGAGGCGCAGCAGCTGACGAAGAGGTACGGGGAGAAGACGGCGGTGGACCGGCTGGACTTCACCGTCCGGCCGGGCTCGGTGACCGGCTTCCTGGGGCCCAACGGCGCCGGGAAGTCCACCACCATGCGGATGATCGTCGGCCTGGACGCCCCGACCGGCGGATCGGTCACCGTCAACGGCCGCCGCTATGCCGAGCACGTGGCCCCGCTGCAGGAGGTGGGCGCGCTGCTGGAGGCCAAGTCGATCCACCCCGGACGGTCCGCCTTCGACCATCTGATGGCCCAGGCCCACACCCACGGCATCCCGCGCCGCCGGGTCGAGGAGGTGATCGGGCTGACCGGCCTGCAGAGCGTGGCGAAGAAGCGGGCCGGGGCGTTCTCGCTGGGCATGGGCCAGCGGCTCGGGATCGCGGCCGCCCTGCTGGGCGACCCCGCCACGATCATGCTCGACGAGCCGGTGAACGGCCTCGACCCCGAGGGTGTGCGGTGGATCCGCAACCTGCTCACCGGCCTGGCCGCCGAGGGCCGCACGGTGTTCGTCTCCTCGCACCTGATGAGCGAGGTGGCGCTGGTCGCGGACCACCTGATCGTCGTCGGCCGCGGCCGGCTGCTGGCCGACACCACGGTCGAGGAGCTGGTGCGCCGGGCCGGCGGCGACACCGTCCGGGTGGCGAGCGCGGATCCGGCCCGTCTGCGGGAGGTCCTCACGGGCCCGGGCGTGGAGATCACCGGCCGGGCCGGCTCCGAGGAGCTCCAGGTGACCGGTATGCCGGCCCGCGCGATCGGGCTGGCCGCCGCCGAGCACGGCATCGCGCTGTTCGAGCTGACCGCCAGGGCCGTGTCCCTGGAGGAGGCGTTCATGGAGCTGACCAGGGACGCCGTCGAGTACCACGGCACCACCGGCATCGAGACCCCCGGGAGGGCGGCATGAGCACCATCGCCCCGATCCACACCACCGAGCCGTCCGCCGTCCCGCCCGTCCGCCCGGTCTACCGGGTCACCGGGCGCCGCGTCCTGCGCGCCGAGTGGGCCAAGCTCTGGTCGCTGCGCTCCACCTGGATCACCGTCGGCCTCGCGCTGCTGTTCCTGGTGGCCTTCGGTCTGATCGCCTCCGCGCAGTACAAGTCCCGGCTGACCTCCGGTGGGCACATGGACCGGGACTTCGCCAACGCCACGGCCGTCCGGCTGTCGCTCTTCGGGACGAACTTCGGCCAGCTGGCGCTGGGCGTCCTGGGCGTTCTGGTCACCGCAGGCGAGTACTCGACCGGGATGATCCGCTCGACGCTGGCCGCCGTGCCCCGCCGCCTGCCGGTGCTGTGGTCCAAGGCCGCGGTCTACGGCGTGGTCGCGCTGCTGGTCGGGACGGCCGGGGTGTTCACCGCGTTCGTGGTCGGCAGCCGCATCGTCGCGGACACCCCCGCCGCCCTGACGCTGTCCGACCAGGGCGTGCTGCGCAGCCTGCTGGGCGCCGGGTTCTACCTGGCCCTGGTCGGCGTGATCGGAACGGCCCTCGGCGCCCTGCTGCGCTCGGTGGCGGGCGGCATCTCGGTGCTGGTCGCCTCGCTGATGCTGATCCCCGGCCTGGTGAGCCTGCTGCCGACCTCGTGGCAGGATCACATCGGCCCGTACCTGCCCAGCAACGCCGGCGAGTCGATGTTCGCCCTGCAGCACACCGCGAGCACGCTGTCGCCGCTGAGCGGGATGCTGGTCTTCCTCGCCTGGACGGCACTGGCACTGGGCGGCGCGGCCTGGCGGTTGGTGCGTACCGACGCGTGAGCGGCGCCCGACCGACTCCTTCCCCCGGGGATCGGCGGCACCCGGATCGGGCCGGTCGGCCGGTCCGCCGCCGGTCCTCGCCCACTATGGACGGGTGACGACCGTGACGACCGAGCACAGCGTGGCCGCGGCGGCCCAGGCCCAGCCGCCACCCCTGGGGATGGAGGTGCTCTGGGGACATCCGGTGATCGCCCGGCTGGTGGTCGCCGGCCAGCGGCTGCGCCGGCTCGACCGGGAGCGTCCGTGGCTGCTGGACACCGCCGTGGTGCTCGCGGTCTTCGTGCTGTTCTGCCTGCCGGACCTGGTGCACGGCGGCGGCGGCCCGCGCGGCCTGCGGTTCAGGATCACGCGGCTGCCGGACGCCGGCACGCTGGCGTTCCAGGCCGCGCTCGTGGTGCCGCTGTGGTGGCGCCGCAGAGCGCCGTCCGAGGCCTTCGGGGTGATCGCCGCGGTCTTCGTGGCGCAGTGGATCATGCTGGTGTGGCTGCGCGCCGACGTCGCGCTGCTGATCGCGCTCTACAGCCTCGCGCTGCACGGCCGGCTGCGGCACCTGCCCTGGGCCTGCGCGGTTGCGGCGCTCGCGCTCGGCCTGGTCGCGCTGCGGGTCTCGACCGTGGTGACCTTCGGGGACGCGCTGTTCTTCCTGGGCAGCACCGCGACCGCCTCGGTGGCCCTCGGGCTCGCGCTGCGGATCCGCCGGGCCCACGTCGCGGCCCTGCAGGAGCGGGCGGTGCGCCTGGAGATCGAACGCGACCAGCGCACCGCGCTGGCCGCCGCCGCCGAACGGGCCCGGGTGGCCCGCGAGATGCACGACATCATCGGGCACAACCTGTCCGTCATCATCGGCCTCGCCGACGGCGGCGCGTACGCGGCCGGGGTCAACCCCGACCGTGGCCGGGAGGCGCTGCGGCTCATCGCGGGCACCGGCCGGGAGGCGCTCGGTGAGATGCGCCGGATGCTCGGCGTCCTGCGCGAGGACCACGCCGGCCCCGAGCTCAGACCGCAGCCGGGCGTCGCCGACCTGAACGACCTGTGCGAACGCATCCGGGCCGCCGGGCCGCAGGTCACCTACCGCACCAGCGGCGACCTCGACAGCCTGGACCTGGGTGCCCAGCTCGCGGTCTACCGGATCGCGCAGGAGGCGCTGACCAACGCCCTCAAGCACGCGGGCAGCCGGACCAGGGCCCAGCTCCGGATCACGATGGACGGCCCGCTGGTCGGCATCCGCGTCCAGGACACCGGCCCGCCCGACGGCGGTCCCGGCACCGTCCGCGCGGCCGATCCCGCCGGGCACGGCCTGGCCGGGATGCGGGAACGCGCCGCCCTGTACGGCGGAACCGTCACCGCCGGCCCCGCGCCGGGCGGTGGCTGGACCGTCGAAGCCCTGCTCACCCTGACCCCGCCCGCCGACCTCGGAGGCCCCACCCCGTGACCACCGTGCTCATCGTCGACGACCAGCCCCTTCAGCGGTTCGGCTTCCGGATGCTGCTGGAGAGCTCGCCCGAGACCGAGGTGGTCGGCGAGGCCGCGCACGGCGCCGACGCGGTGCGCCGGGCCGCCGAACTGCGCCCCGACGTGGTCCTCATGGACGTCCGGATGCCGGGGATGGACGGGATCGAGGCCACCCGGCGGATCGTCGCCGCGGGCGGCCGCTGCCGTATCCTGGTCCTGACGACCTTCGACATGGACGAGTACGCGCACGCCGCTCTGCGTGCCGGAGCCAGTGGGTTCCTGTTGAAGGACGCACTCCCGGAGGAGCTGCTGGCCGGCATCCGGGCGGTCGCCTCCGGCGACGCCGTGATCGCCCCCGGCCTGACCCGCAGGCTGCTGGACGCGTACGCGCACCACCTGCCGGTCCTCGCCCCGGGACAGCAGCCCGCCGACGACCCGCGGCTGCGGGCCCTCACCGAGCGGGAGCGCGAGATCCTCGTCGCCATCGCCCAGGGCTGGACCAACGGCGAGATCGCGCAGCGGCTGGTACTCGCCGAGTCCACCGTGAAGACCCATGTCGGACGGGTGCTGGCGAAGATCGGCGCCCGGGACCGGGTGCAGGCCGTGATCTTCGCCTACGACCTGGGGCTCACCCGAGCCGCCGGTCCGGGCTGAACCGGACGCCCCGGCCCGTCCGCCCCGTCCCAGTCCGTCCGCCCCCTGCGCCCCGCCGTCAGTGTCGGGCGAACCACCGGGCTCCGGTCAGCGTCTGGACGACCATAGACTGTCTACAGTCTTGTAGACGAACTTCGGGTGCGACCCGCACCCCCGGAGAGAGGCCTCCCCCCGATGCCCCAGCCAACCGGCCTGCTGGCCGTGAACCTTCTGGACGCGAGCTCCCTGCTCGGGGCGTTCGGGGCCCTCGGCATCGCGATCGTGCTCTTCGCCGAGACCGGTCTGCTGATCGGCTTCTTCCTCCCCGGCGACTCCCTGCTCTTCACCGCCGGACTCCTGTGCGTGCCCGGCGCCGACGGCACGGTGCACCTCTCGCTCCCGCAGGTCCTGCTCGCCTCGGTGGCGGGCGCCCTGCTGGGTGCCCAGGCTGGATTCCTGATCGGCCGCCGCGGCGGCGGAGCCCTGCTGGCCCGCTCGCACAACAAGCGGCTCCACGAGGGCGCCCACCGGGCGGAGGAACTGCTGAACCGCTACGGCCACGCCAAGGCCGTCGTGCTGGCCCGGTTCATCCCCGTCGTGCGCACCGTCCTGAACCCGCTGGCCGGCGCCCTCGACGTGCCGACCCGGACCTTCACCGTCTGGCAGACCGTCGGCGGCCTGGTGTGGACGGTCGGCCTGGTGATGGCCGGCTACGCCCTCGGCTCCTCGGTGCCCAACGTCGACCGCTACCTGCTGCCGATGGTCGCCCTCGTCGTCGTGCTGTCCCTGATCCCGCTCGCGCTGGAGCTGCTGAGGTCCCGCCGCGCGGCGAAGGCCGACAACCGGTGAGCCGCGCCGGCCTCGCCCTCGACGGATCCGGCATCGACGGCTCGCTCTACCTGGACGTCACCGGCCTCGCCCACCGCACCCCCGCGCCCGTCGGCCACCTGGTCGCCGACTGGTCCGCCTACGGGCTCGGCCTGTTCGCCCTGCTGATGGCCGCCGCCTGGTGGCGCGCCCGCCGAGGACCGTCGGCCGGGATGGCCGCCGCGCTCGCCGCACCCTTCGTGGTGGTGGCGGTCTTCGCCGCCGACACGGCACTGAAGTCCCTGCTGCGCGAGCCCCGGCCCTGCCGGGTGCTGCCGGCCGGAGCCACCCTGGAGGCCTGCCCGGGGGCCGGCGACTGGTCGATGCCCAGCAACCACACCGTCGTCGCCTTCGCCGCCGCGGCCGCCCTGTGGCAGGTCGACCGGCGCCTGGCGGCCGTCGCCGCCGTGGCCGCCGTGGCGATGGGGGCCTCGCGGGTCTTCGTCGGCGTCCACTACCCGCACGACGTCCTCGCCGGAGCGGTGGTCGGCATCCTGCTCGGCCTGGCGCTCGCCCGCCCGGCCCGGCTCGCCGGGCCCGTCGTCGAGCACCTGCGGGCCGGACGGCTGCGCCCGCTGGTCGGCGGGTGACCGGCGGGCCGGCCCTCGCTGGGCCCCGGAGCACCGCACGGACCGTCGCCCTGGCGGCCGGCATCCCGCTGCTGCTCTTCGCCGCGCTGACCGTCCTGCTGGCGGCCCACCGCTGGACCCCGTTCGCGGTCGAGCAGTCGCTGCACGCCTGGTCGGTCGGCCACCGCCCGGCGGCCGCGGTCACCGCCGCGGGCCTCCTGACCGATCTGGGCACCGGGATCCCGCCCTACCTCGCCGCCGTCGTCGCCGGACTGCTGGCCCTGCGGCACTCCCCGGCCGCGCGGCACCGGGTGCTGGTGCTGGGCGGGCCGGTCCTCGCCCTGGCGCTCGGGCAGTTGCTCCGCAACGGGCTGATGCGGGCGTTCGCCCGGCCCCGGCCGCCGGTGGCCGACTGGGTCGCGGCCTCGCCGAGCGGCTACTCCTATCCGTCCGGCCACGCCTTCACGGCCGCGGCCGCCGCCGGCCTGCTCGCCTGGGCGGTGGCACGCGGCGTACGGCGCGCCTGGACGGTGCCCGTCCTGACGGTCCTCGGCGTGCTGGCGGTGACCGTCGGGCTCACCCGCGTCTACCTGGGGGTGCACTGGCCGCTCGACGTGGTCGGCGGGTGGCTCCTCGCGGCGGCCTGGCTCGGTCTGAGCCTGCCGCTGCTCGAACTGGTCGGCCGCCCGGCCGGCGCGGGGCCGCCCACGGTGGCGGAGCCCAGCTCCGTCAGCGGTCCTGGCTGACCTCCTGGGCCTGCTCGACGTACTCGTGGAGCCCGTACGCGGAGCCGAGGCTCAGCGTCAGCGAGAGGGCGACGACCGCCAGCAGGCCGCCCGCCGCCATCCACCGGCCCCGGTGGCGCGGAGCCCGGGGGGCGGGACCGAGCAGGGCGCTGACCCGGCGCGGCACCGGCCCGGTGTCCACCGCCAGCAGCAGGCTCGGCTGCCGGCCGGAGGCGGAGGCGGCCAGCGCCGCCCGGGCGACGGCCGTGGCCACCAGCCGGCGGCTGCCCACCGCCTCGGCCGCGTCCTCGTCCGCCCACCGCTCCAGGTGGAAGGAGAGCGCCGGGCGCAGCCCGCGCAGCGCGGGATGCGCGGCGGCGGCGAGCTGGACGGTGCGGGCGATCAGGTGGTGACGGCCGGCCAGGTGGGCGCGCTCGTGCGCCAGCAGGACGTCGCGCTCGCTCCGGTCGAGTGCCCGCAGCATGGCCGAGGTCGCCACGACCCGGCCGGGACGCCCGGCGTGGCGGGGGAGCGCGAACGCGTCGGGGGCCCCCTCCGGCAGTACGGTCAGGTCGCCACCGCCGGGGTGCGCCTCGACCGTCCGCCAGGTCCGCGCGAGCAGGGCCCGCTGCCTGCGCCACAGGTGTGCCGCGCAGCCGCCGGCCACCAGCAGCGCGAGGGCGGCGCCCGCGGCGACCGGCACGGCCGCCGGTGAGGTCGACACGACCCAGGGCAGCGACATCCGGACGTCGGCGGCCAGCCCCGGGTGGTGCAGCAGCCCGCCGCCGACCAGGACGCCCAGGGCGAGCAGGGTGCCGCCGGCCAGCGACCCGGCCGCACCGGCCAGGGTGAGCGAGGCGGCCCTGGGCGGCAGCAGATCGGCGAGCCGCCGGGCGGCGGGGACGGCGGCCCACGGGCAGATCAGGGCGAGCAGCACGAGCACCATCACCAGCGGGCTCATCGGGACGTTCACCGGGCGTCCTCGCCCTCCGCGGTACGCAGCAGCCTGCGCAGCACGTCCTCGTCGTCCTCCGAGAGCGAGGAGACGAAGCGCTCCAGGACGAGCTCGCGGCGCGGGTCGCTGTGCAGTTCGCGGTGCATCCGGCTGGCGGCCAGTCCGGCGGCGTCGTGCACGGGGGAGTAGGCGAACCCGCGGCCGGCGCGTCGGCGGTCCAGGGTCCCCTTCTCGTGGAGGCGGGTGAGGATCGTCGTCACGGTGGTCCTGGCCAGTCCGCCGCCGAGGGCGTCGTTGACCTGCCCCGGGGTGAGCGGCTCCCGGGCCGCCCAGAGCACGGCCAGCACGTCCGCGACGAGTTCGCCGTGGGGACGCCTGGGGTCCCTCCCGTCCGCCATCTCTTCCCTGCTCCCCTACGTGGCCGTGCCCGCTTCCCGCGGGTGTCTGGGTCCAGTGTGGCCGATGTGGTCGACGGCGGGCGACTACCGCGATGTCGACATATCGGTCATGCCCTCCTACGGTATGCCCGGCCCGGCCGCCCGTCCCGACCCGGGTGACCGAGGACACCGGCGGCACCTGGCATCTGCCAGGCTGACATGAGTAACGCGCTGGCAGATGCAAGAAGCCGGCCGTCGATCCTCCTGGTCGATCCTCCAGTCCGCCCGCCGGCCGCCGGTGTGCGGCACCACTCGTCCCCGCAGGTGGGGCGTTGCTTCAATCGCCGTATCGAGCTGTCGAGGACGGTGGAACAACGTGGATCTGAACACGGTGCTGGAGGTACGCGACGCCCGCCGTCGCGATACGTGGCTGTCGGGCGACGCCTGGCTGGGGGGCGGCACCTATCTGTTCTCCGAGCCGCAGCCCCACCTCCGCCGGCTGATCGACCTGAGCCGGACGGGGTGGGAGCCGCTGCAGGTGACGGCCACCGGCGACCTGGAGATCGCCGCGACCTGCACCGTCGCCCGGCTGTCACGCTTCCCGAAGCCCGCGCACTGGACGGCGGCGCCGCTCTTCGAGCAGTGCTGCCGGGCGTTCCTGGCCTCGTGGAAGATCTGGAACATGGCCACCTTCGGCGGCAATCTGTGCAACGCGCTGCCGGCCGGGCCGATGATCTCGCTGGCCGCCGGCCTCGACGGCGTCTGCCTGTTGCAGGCCCAGACCGGCGCCCGGCGCGAGGTCCCCGTCGGGCGGTTCGTCACCGGAGCCGGCCGCAACGTCCTGCACCCCGGCGAACTGCTGCGCTCGGTCACCCTGCCCGCCCGAGCGCTGCGGTCCAGGACGGCGTTCCGGCAGGCCTCGCTGTACGGGCTGGGCCGGTCCGGCGTGCTCGTGACCGGCACCCTCGACCCGCTCGACGGGACCCTGACGATCACCGTCTCGGCCTCCACCGTACGGCCGATCCGGCTGGCCTTCCCGCTGCCGCCGAACGCGGCGGCGGTGCGCGAGGCGGTCGAGTACGGGATCGAGCCCGGGGAGTACTTCGACGACATCCACGGACTGCCCGCCTGGCGGCGCCACATGACGTTCCGCTACGCCGAGGAGATCCGCCGCGAACTGACCGAGGAGGCCGGACGATGAGCTACTCGATCCGGGTCAACGACCAGGACTTCGACGAGGAGCCCCGCGCCGGCCAGTGCCTGCGCACCTACCTGCGCGACCGCGGCTGGTTCGGGGTCAAGAAGGGATGTGACGCAGGGGACTGCGGGGCGTGCACCGTCCAGGTCGACGGCGAGCCGGTGCACAGCTGCCTCTACCCGGCGGTCCGGGCCGAGGGCCGCTCGGTGACCACCGTCGAGGGGCTGGCCGGGAACGGCGAACTCCACCCGATGCAGCAGCGCTTCCTGGACGCGCAGGGCTTCCAGTGCGGGTTCTGCACGGCCGGCTTCCTGATGACCACCTCGGCTCTGGACGAGGATCAACTGGCGGACCTGCCGCGGTCCTTGAAGGGCAACCTGTGCCGGTGCACCGGCTACCGGGCGATCGAGGACGCCGTCCGCGGGGTCAGGCACGCCGAGGAGCCGTGCGCCGGGCAGGCGGTCGGCCGCAGCCCGGGTGCCCCGGCCGGGCCGCAGGTGGTCACCGGGACCGCCCGCTACACCTTCGACGTCGAGGTGGAGGGGCTGCTGCACATGAAAGTGCTGCGCTCCCCGCACCCGCACGCCAGGATCGTCTCCATCGACACCTCGGCCGCGCTGCGGGTGCCCGGGGTGCACCTCGTCCTGACCCACCACGACGCCCCGGAGCGGCTGTTCTCCTCGGCGCGGCACGAGCACCCGACCGAGGACCCAGACGACACCCGGGTACTGGACGACGTGGTCCGGTTCGCCGGGCAGCGGGTCGCGGCCGTGGTCGCCGACAGCGAGGGGGCGGCGGAGGAGGGCTGCCGCCGGATCGTGGTGGAGTACGAGGTGCTGCCGTTCGTCATCGACCCGGAGCTCGCCATGGCGCCCGGCGCGCCGGTCGTCCACCGCAAGGGCCCGGAGTCGCGGATCGCCCGCCCGGAGAACAACGTCTGCGGCGAGGTGCACGGCGAGATCGGCAGCGTCGAGGAGGGCTTCGCCGAGGCGGCCCTGGTCTACGAGGAGACCTTCCGTACCCAGCGGGTGCAGCACGCGAGCCTGGAGACGCACGGTGCGGTGGCCTGGTTCGAGGACCACACCGGCGAGGACGGCGTGGCCCGGGAGCGGATCGTGGTCCGCTCCAGCACCCAGGTGCCGTTCCTGACCCGCCGTGCGCTGTGCGCGCTGTACGACCTGCCGCACGAGTACGTCCGGGTGGTGGCCGGCCGGGTCGGCGGCGGGTTCGGCGGCAAGCAGGAGATGCTCGTCGAGGACGTCGTGGTGCTCGCGGCGATGCGGCTGAAGCGCCCGGTGAAGCTGGAGTTCACCCGGCCCGAGCAGTTCTACGGCGCCACCACCCGGCACCCGTTCACCATCCGGATCAAGGCGGGGGCGAAGAGCGACGGTACGCTCACCGCGCTCCGGTTGCGGGTCGTCTCCAACACCGGCGCGTACGGCAACCACGGCCCCGCGGTGATGTTCCACAGCGTGGGCGAGTCGATGGCGGTCTACCGGGCGCCGCACAAGAAGGTCGACGCCTACTCCGTCTACACCAACTGCGTGCCGGCCGGGGCGTTCCGCGGGTACGGCCTCGGACAGGTGACCTTCGCGGTCGAGTCGGCGATGGACGAGATGGCTCGCCGGCTGGGCATCGACCCGCTGGTGTTCCGCGAGCGCAACATCATCGGCCCCGGCGAGCACATGATCAGCCCCGGCGGCGAGGAGGAGGACCTGCACATCGCCAGCTACGGCCTCGACCAGTGCCTCCGGGTGGTCCGCGACGCCGTCGCCGAGGACCGCAGCGCCGAGGACGCCCCGCCGGGCTGGCTGGTCGGGCAGGGCGCCGCCATGTCGATGATCGCCACCGGGCCGCCCGGCGGGCACTTCGCCGACGCCACCGTGACGCTGCTGGCGGACGGCGGCTACGACATCGCCGTCGGCACCGCCGAGTTCGGCAACGGCACCACCACCGTGCACCAGCAGATCACCGCCGGCGCACTGGGCACCACCGTCGACCGGATCGCCGTCCGGCAGTCCGACACCGACGTCGTCCGGCACGACACCGGGGCCTTCGGCTCGGCCGGCACCGTCGTCGCGGGCAAGGCGGTGATGAAGGCCGCCGACGCCCTCGCCGAGCGACTCCTCTCGTTCGCCGCGGAGTACGCCCGGACACCGCGGAGCCGGTGCCGGCTGACGGTGGACGCGGTCGAGTGCGACGGCCGGCGGGTCGCACTCAAGGAGCTCTTCGAGGCCGCCCACGGCAAGGGCGTGACCCTGGCGGGCGAGGGCCACTGGGGAGGCTCGCCGCGCTCGGTCGCCTTCAACGCCCAGTGGTTCCGGATCGCCGTCGATCCGGACACCGGCGAGATGCGGATCCTGAGGAGCGTCCACGCGGCCGACGCCGGCAAGGTGATGAACCCGATGCAGTGCCGCGGCCAGGTCGAGGGCGGCGTCGCCCAGGCCCTCGGCGCGACCCTGTTCGAACAGGTCCTCGTCGACGACGACGGCCAGGTCACCACCGCCGCCTTCCGCCGCTACCGGCTGCCGGCCTACGCCGATGTGCCGCGCACCGAGGTGCACTTCATGGAGACCTCCGACGCGATCGGGCCGCTGGGCGCCAAGTCGATGAGCGAGAGCCCCTTCAACCCGGTCGCCCCCGCCTTCGCCAACGCCCTGCGGGACGCCACCGGGGTGCGCTTCACCGAAGTCCCGCTGCTGCGCGACAAGGTGTGGCAGGCGATCGCCGACCGGCGCGGCCGCGCGTAGCGCAAGCCGGTTCCGCTGCTCCCCGACGCTCGGATCGGCGTGCCGACGCCCGGTGCGGGACCGGACCGCCAGGGGATCACGCCTCGGGCGGGTGCCCGGTGCTCAGGCGGGGGACGGCCCCAGCGGGTAGCGGAACGCCACTCCGGGCGGGTCGGTGAGGTCGGGCAGCCAGCTGCCCAGGACCAGGGCGGACGGGTGGAACAGCGGCGCGGGCAGCGCGTCCACCGGGAAGCGATCCCAGCCGGCGCAGGCGTGCGGCTCGGTGACGAAGGCCGGTGCGTCGGTGGGCGGGGCCAGGACGGCGGCGGTGAGCCTGGCCCGGCCGTCCCGGTGGTCCAGCAGGACGGCCAGCACCCGCATCGCCGCGGCCGGCAGCACGATGCCGGTCTCCTCCGCCAACTCCCGTGCGGCGGCCTGCTCGAAGGACTCGCCGGGCTGGTCGACCTTGCCGCCGGGCAGGCTCCAGGTCGGCGCCTCGCCCGCGGTGGTCCGACGGCCGAGCAGGACCCGGCCGTCGGTGGTGGGGACGATCACGCCGGCCCCGAGCATCGGTGCTGCCGCCATCGAAACCGTCTCCTACCAGGGGGCCTTGGAGTAGTCCTTGAGGAAGCAGCCGTACAGGTCCTCGCCCAACTCGCCCCGGACGATGGGGTCGTAGACCCGGGCGGCGCCGTCGACGAGGTCGAGCGGGGCGTGGAAGCCCTCCTCGGCGAGCCGCATCTTGTCGGGGTGCGGCCGCTCGTCGGTGATCCAGCCGGTGTCCACACTGGTCATCAGGATGCCGTCGCTCTGCAGCATCTCGTCCGCGCTGGTACGGGTGAGCATGTTCAGCGCGGCCTTGGCCATGTTGGTGTGCGGGTGACCGGCGCCCTTGTAGCCGCGGTTGAAGACACCCTCCATCGCGGAGACGTTCACCACGTACTTGCGGCGGGCGGTGGAGGCGGCCATCGCCGGGCGCAGTTGGCTGATCAGGATGAACGGCGCGGTGGAGTTGCAGAGCTGGACTTCGAGCAGCTCGACCGGGCCGACCTCGCTGACGGTCTGGACCCAGCTGTTGGTCGGGGCCAGGTCGGGGACCAGACCGCCGGCGTCGATGGCGGTGCCGGCCGCGATCCGCTCGGGCGTGGCGGAGCCGGTGACCAGGGCGAGGGCGGTGACCTCCTCGGCCGCGATCCGCTCGCTGCCGCTGGTGGCCTGGCCGGGCAGCGCCGGCAGGTCGACGCCGCCGCTGCCGAACCGGCCGATCACGGTGGCCGGGGGCAGCTCACCGGCCGGCAGCGGCGCGGACTCGGCGGCCAGCAGCTCGCGGTAGGACTCGGGGGAGCGCCGGACGGTCTGCGCGGCGTTGTTGATCAGGATGTCCAGCGGGCCGTCGGCGGCGACCTCGTCGGCGAGGGCCATCACCTGGGCCGGGTCGCGCAGGTCGATGCCGATGATCTTGAGGCGGTGGATCCAGCCGGCGCTGTCCGGCATCGCCATGAAGCGGCGGATCGCGTCGTTGGGGAAGCGGGTGGTGATGGTGGTGTGCGCGCCGTCGCGGAGCAGCAGCAGCGCGATGTACATGCCGATCTTGGCCCGGCCGCCGGTGAGCAGGGCCCGCTTGCCGGTCAGGTCGGTCCGGGCGTTGCGGCGGCCGTGGTTGAGTGCGGCGCAGTTGCGGCAGAGCTGGTGGTAGAAGGCGTCCACCTCGACGTACCGCTGCTTGCAGGTGTAGCAGGAGCGCGGGCGTTCGAGTATTCCGGCGATCTCGGTGGTGGTCTCGGTGCTGAGGCCGAAGACGCCCGCCGTCTCGTCGTCGATCCGGCCGGGTGCGCCGGTGGCGGTACGGGAGGTGACCTCGCGGTCGTTGGCCGTCTTGCGGGCCCGCATCTCCTGGCGGCGGCGCTGCTTGAGGGTCCGGAAGACACCGCCGACGGCCTTGCGGACGGTGATCGCGTCCGGGTGGTCGACGTCCAGTTCGTCGAGCTCGGCGAGCACGCTGAGGCAGAGCTCCAGCCGCTCCGGGGCGATGCCCGGGCCGTACTCGATCTCTTCTGCGTTCTGGATCTCCGCGCCCGCCGTCATGACCGCTGTTGTTTCCTTGTCCGCTTCGCCGATGCTCCGGGCGAACTCTACGGGAGCGGCCGGTCGTGGGGCGAAAAGCCGACCGGCGGTAATGGCTGGAATGCGCTTGCGGGGATTACGGGCGCGACCCTATGCTCGGTAATGGCCAATATGGCTGTTCATCTATTACCTGGGAGGGGTGTCCCCATGGACGGCAAGCACTGGGACGACTGGCAGCGCAGCTGGGACCGGCAGCAGGAGTGGTACCTGCCCGACCGTGAGGAGCGCTTCCGCGTGATGCTCGACACGGTCGAGGCGCACGCCGGCCGGGCACCCCGCGTGCTCGACCTCGCCTGCGGCACCGGCAGCATCAGTGAGCGCCTGCTGGCCCGCCTGCCCGGGGCCGTCAGTGTCGGGGTCGACATCGACCCGGTCCTCCTCGCCATCGCCCGCGGCCACTTCGCGGCCGAGCCCCGGCTCACCCTGGTGACCGCCGACCTCCGCGACCGCGACTGGCCCGCCCGGCTCCCGCCCGGCCCGTACGACGCGGTGCTGACCGCGACCGCGCTGCACTGGCTGCCCGCCGAGGACCTGGCCCGGATCTACCGGGACGTGGCCGTGCTGCTGCGCCCCGGCGGCGTCTTCCTCAACGCCGACCACACCCCCGAACCCGGCACCCCGCTGCTCAACGCCGCCGACGAGTCCTTCCAGCGGCGCCGGCAGCAGCGCGAACGTGCGCGGGGCGTCCTCGACTGGGCCCAGTGGTGGGCCGCGGTCGCCGCCGACCCGGTGCTGGCCAAGCAGGCCGCCGCGCGCGCCCTCGTCCACGGCTCGCACGAGGACCCGCAGCCGCGGCCCGCCGACTGGCACCGTGCGCGGCTGGTGGAGGCGGGCTTCCGGGAGGCGGGTGTGATCTGGCGCTCGGTGGGGGACTCGCTGGTGGCCGCCGTCCGCTGAGAGCGGGGCCGGTGCGGGGGTGGCCACGGCGGTGACCGGGGTCACGGACGGGTGTCCCGGTACGAGACGGGGGTCACGTCCGGGGGGTGTGGCGGGGGTCCGGGCGGCAGGGTGTCGGGGGAGGTCGTTCGGGCGTCAACCCGGTTGGTTCCAGGCGTGGTTGAGGGTGCGGAAGCGCCTGTCTGAATTCGGACATATCGGTCATTATGGGGCACTTTCCGGTCAATCTGTGAGCTTCCCCACGGGGGACGGCCCGCCTCGGGCCCGGAGTTGGCCCGACGGGCCGTCACCACCGGTCGTCCCGGGCCGCGTTGGCGCCGTCGCCCCCGGTGCGTCCGGCCGGTCCGGACCCTGCCCGGGCCGGTTGCCCCGGGGGTGGGGGTCGCGCAACATCGAGGGAGCGCCCCGGGCCGAGCAGGTCCGCAGGGTGCGAACAGCGCAGTCGACCTCGACGTAGAGCGGGTCGGTGGCAGGGCCGTACGCGGCCCCGCTGCGCAGTCGGCGGGTCCGATCCCGCCGCCGTACTTCGGCCGCCAGGTGTGCGGTGCCGCCGTGCTCGTCACGGGCTCCCGGCTGTCCCGGGACGTGGTGCGACCCCCGCTACCCAAGAGGTGCTTCAGCGTGCGTGCGATCAGCCAGGGCCGACTCCGAATCTCGAAGATCCGAATGAACCACCCCCGCCTGCCCGACTGCGTTCTCGCGGCCGGTCTCACCGGTGCCGTGGTCGTCGGCCTGGCTGTCCCGGCGAGCCAGGCGTTCGCCGCGGAGCCCGCCGCCGCCACCGTTCCCGCCGCCGCCGCCGCGCCCGCCGCTGCGGCGCCCGCCGCCGAGGCCCCCGCCGCCCCCGCGGAGGCGCCCGCTCCGGCCCCCGCTCCGGCTCCGGCGGAGGCGCCCGCCCCGGCCCCGGCGCCCGCCCCGGCTCCCGCCCCGGCCCCCGAGCCCGCGCCGGCTCCCCAGCCGGCCGCCCCGGCCCAGCCGAGCTACCCGAACAACCTCGACGGCTGGATCCAGGAGGCCCGCGACGTGCTGGCCGCGCACGGTGACCGCGTCCCGTCCGCCAAGGCGATGCGCGCCACCGCGATGTCCGAGTCCTCGGGCAACCCGACGGCCGTCAACGGCTGGGACTCCAACGCCAAGGCCGGCATCCCGTCGATCGGCCTGACCCAGATGATCAAGCCGACCTTCAAGGCGTACGCGCTGGCCGGCCACACCGAGATCACCAACCCGGTCGACAACCTGATCGCCAGCGCCCGCTACTGCAACCACGTCTACGGCAGCATGGACAAGGTCGCCCAGGCCCGCTGCTACGGCTCGTGCTGGCGCGGCTACTAGGATCCACCGCTCAGGATCCTCCGCTCGTCCGCCGGGCCGCGCGACCTCGCCGTCGTGCGGCCCGGCGGCGTTCGCGGTCACCGCCGTTCGCGGTCACCGGCTTCCCCGGCCGGTGGCGGTCCGGCCCGGCGGCGTTCCGGCCGAGCGTAAACCCGCTGGTGGCAGCCTTGATCGGCGGCCTAGACTCCGGTGCCGTGACGGAGCTCAGCACCACGGCCCTGGCGGCCGACGCGAAGACCATCGGCGCGGCCGCGGCCACCGCCGGTGAAGGCATGGTGGACCGTGAGGTGCTGGCCGAGGTGGTCACCCTGTGCGCGGTCGCTGGCGAGCACCTGCTGGTGGTCGGCCCGCCCGGGACGGCCAAGTCGGCGGCGGTCCGGCAGGTGGCGGCCCGGCTGGGCGGGCGCTACTTCGAGTACCTGCTGGGCCGGTTCACCGAGCCCAACGAGCTCTTCGGCCCGGTCGACCTGCGCCGGTTGCGCGAGGGCCGGGTCGAGTACGAGACCGCGGGCATGCTGCCCGAGGCCGAGATCGCCTTCCTGGACGAGGTCTTCCTCGGCTCGACCGCCGTCCTCAACACCCTGCTCGGCCTGCTCAACGAGCGGGTCTTCCGGCGCGGCGCGACGGCGCTGCCCAGCCCGCTGCGGGTCTGCGTCGGCGCCGCCAACCACCTCCCCGAGGACCCGGCGCTGGCCGCCTTCGCCGACCGCTTCCTCGCCCGCCTGTTCGTCGAACCGGTACCCGACGCCCGCCTGGAGGAACTGCTGGAGGCCGGCCGCCGGCCCGCGTCCGCGCCACCGGCCCCCGCCGATCTGCTCGGAGCGGTCGACCGGCTGGCCGCCGCCGCCCGCGCCTGCGACCTCGCGGACGTCACGCCGCTGCTGGCCGCCGCACTGCGCCGGCTGCGCGGCGCGGGCGTCCCGGTCAGCGACCGCCGCGCCGTCCGCTCCCAGCGTCTGGTCGCCGCGGCCGCGGTGCTCGACGGCCGCACCACGGCGAGCGCCCGCGACCTGTGGGTCCTGCCGCTGATCGCCCCCACCGCGGACACCCACGCGCTGGCCCGCGACACCCTGGCCGACCTGGTCGAGAAGTCGGCCAACGCGAGTCTGGTGCACGCTGCCGAGGAGCTGTCCCGGGGCGCACTGGCCCGCGCCGAGCGCCTCGCCCGCACCGCCGCCGCCCTGCTCGCCGAACACGGCACGGCGCCCGCCGCGCGCGACGACCGCCTCCGGCTGGAGGCGACGCTGCGCGAGATCGACGCCGGCTTCGACCCCGCCGACCTGCCCGCGCCGCTGGCCGGGATACGCGCCGGACTCGCCGCCGCGGTCCGGCTCTCGTGAGCGCGCCACCCGGCGCCCCGCTCCAGTGGCACCGCCGCGAACCCCCGCTGCCCGCCGCCGCGGTGCTCGCCCTCGGCCCCGCGGTGCCCGCCCTCGCCCGCGCCACGGCCGAACGGCTGGCCGGCGGAGCCGCGTTGCGGGCCGTGGCCGACGAACAGTCACTGGTGGTGCTCGGCGCGGGCGCCGACCTGCCGTGGGCCGACGGCGTCCGCTACCTCGGCCGGGACGGCGGCACGCTGCTCCCGACCACCGCGTGTCCCACGCCCGCACCGGCCCTGTGGCGGCAGGCGCTGGCCCCCGGCGACGGCCTGCTGCTGGTCCTGGTGCCCGGCCTCGCCCTGGTCGCGGACCTGCCCACGGGCCCGCCCGACCCGGCCGCGCTCACCCTGCTCGCGAGAGGCGAGGAACCGTCATGAACGCCCCGCCGCAGGGGGACGGGGACACGGCCGCCGACCGCCCGACCCCCGCCGACCGCCTGCCTGCCGCACCGCTGCTGCCGGCCGCGCTCGCGCCGTGGTCCGCCGGCCTGTCGGCGCTCACGCCCGCACTCGCCTCGGCGCTCGGTCCGATGCTCCGGCGGATCGACGCGCTGATCGGCGAGCGCGAGCCGTTCACCGCGGCCGAGGGCGTTCTGGACGGCTACGGCGGCCTCGCCCGCGCCGGACGGCCGGACCAGCTGTCGGCCGCCGAATGGCTGCTCGCCGACGAGTTCCCCGACGAGTTCCTCCGCCGCCTGGCGGACGGTGAACTCCTCTACACAGCACCGGAGTTCCGCACTCCGGCGATACGCGGCCGAGTCGCCGTCCTGGCGGACACCGGCCCCGCGCAGGCCGGCGCCGGCCGCCTGGTGCAGCTCGCCGCACTGATCGTGCTGCACCGCCGGGCCGCCGCCCGGGGCGCGGAACTGATGGTCGGGATCCTCGGCGCACCGCCCGGTCGGTGGCTGACCGGCGACCTCCCCGACCTGCTGCCGCGCTGGCTTGCCGCCCGCCGCGCCACCGACCCCGGCCCGGACGCCGTACACGCGGCCGAAGCGGAGCTGGACGCGGCCGACCGGGCCTGGCTGCTCACCTCGCCCGCCCTGGCCGCCGAACTGCCCGCCCGCCGGCGCACGCTGACGAGCGAGACCACCCGGTGGGACGCCCACGGGGCCACCCACGTCTCGGTGTCGCTCGGCGGCGCCGCCGCCGAACTCCCGCTGCCCGCACCGGCGATCGCCGTCCGCGCGCTGCGCGGTGCGGAGTTCCTCCGGTCCGCGCCGGGCTCCGCCTCGCCGTCGGTCGCCGACGGGCTCGGCCTGCCCGCCTTCACCGGCTCCGCCCGGACACTGCTGATCCGGGGCAGATGGGAGCGCCGCCTGTACGCGGTCGACGTCTCCGGCAGCTCCGGGCGGGAGGTCGCCCGCGAGCGCCGCCACGACCTGCCGGGCGCCGTCGTCGCGGCGGCCCGGATCGGCCGCCGGCTGGTCACCCTGGTGGTCCAGGGCGACCGGCTGGCCACCCACGTCGTCGGCCGCCCGCTGCCGGGCGGGGAGCGCACGCCAGCCGATCGCGGCCCGCTCGGCCTCGACGACGCGCTGCTCGCCGAACTCCGCCGGGCCCCCGTCCTGCCGCTGCGACTCGACGGCGACGCCCTGCTCGCCCCGCTGGCCGGCCGCTGGTGGCGGATCGCCCGGGACGGGACGGCCGCCGACGACGGCCCGGTCGAACCCCCGGGCGCCACCGCGCCCAGCGGCCCCGCGTTCTCCTGGACCCGCGAACTGCGGCTGTCCGACGACCCGTTGCCGCCCGAGGCGGCCGCCGCCGTGCACCGGGTGCACGGCAACGGCGCCGTCGCCTGGTCACCGGACGGCAAGCACTGGGAGGTCCAGCCCCGGCACCGTCCCCGGTGCCGGATCACCTTCCGGGCCGATGCCGAGGTGGTCGGCGTGGTCGACGACGGCGCCGCGACCGCGCTGATCACCCGCACCCGGTCCGACGCCCTGGTGCACAGCCGGACGCCGGACCGCGTCCGGACCCTCGACCGGTTCTCCGGCGGCGGCCCGGCGCCCGCCGTCCACCCCGCCCTGCCGCTGATCGCCGCCGAACCGGAGCCGGGCCGGATCGTCCTGGGCGACGCCTTCGGTGGGCACGTCCACCGTGAGCTCAGGAGCGAGCGATGAGCACCACCGCCGGGGTCTTCCGCAGCGGCGTCACCGCCGCGGGCTTCGTCCTGGACCTTCCGGTGATCGGCCCGGCCCAGGCCGCCGAGCGGGTCCTGGAGCTCTGGCAGGACGGTGCTCGGCTCGGCGAACTCCCGGACGGCTGCTGGCTGTTGCGCCTGCCGGATCCGGTGGAGCTACGGCCCGAGCAGGCGCCGGGCCTCCCGGTGCGGGCGGTCGGCGGCGCGTTGGTGGCGGTCGGCGCCGAGGACGCCCGGGCCGAGGACGGCGAACTCGTCCTGCTGCGCGGCGGGGTGCTCCAGCGCCACCGGATCGCCGGGCTGCCGGCCCTGGACCCGGCCGAGTGGCTGGACCTCACCGGCCTGACGGTCCGTCGGCTGGCCCCGCTGACCGCGCCCGTCCGGCCCGAACCGGTCGTGGACGGCCGGCCCGCCAAGGCGGAGCCCGACCTGCGCGCGGCGGCCCGGATCGGTCCGCGCTCCGAACGGGCCCGCCGGCAGACCGAGCCCGCCACGGCCGACGGCTCCGGCCCGCGAGCCGCCGCCCGCCGGGCCCCGCGCGGCGGAGCCGCCATGACGGGCGGCGTGCTCGCGATCGCGGCCCTGCTGTGCCCGCTGGCCGTCCTGGCGGTGCTGCGCCCCAAATCGCCCGGGACCGCGGGCTGGCCCGCCCTGCTTCTCATCCTGCTCGCGTGCGTCCTGCTCGCCGTCCGGGGCCGACAAGTCCCGGACGGCGCCGCGCGTTCCCGCCCGGCGCCGGGACCCGCCCGGGCCCCGGCCCCGCGCCGACCCGCCCGCAGCCGGCGCCGCCGGCTGGGCGACCTGCTCGCCCGGTTGACGATGCGAAGCCCGATGGCCCCCCTGGTCCGCGGCCGCCACGCCCGCTACCTGCGCGAACTGACCCGGGCCTTCGAGCAGCGCCGATGGGAGGACGCGCTGCGCGATGCGATCAAGCTCGCCCACGACTCCGCCCCGGTGCCCGGCCGGCTCGGTCTCGGGCTGCCGGAGCGCCGCTCCGGCGCCCTGCGCCCGACCCCGGCCGCCGGCCCGGGGCCGGTGACGGCCTCGCCGCTCTCCGCCCCCGGCGTGCACCAGCACCTGAGCGTGCTCTACCGGCGGGCTGCCGAGGCGCTCGAACGCGAGGGCCGGGCCGAGGAGGCCGCCTTCGTCCTGGCCGATCTGCTCGACGCCGCGGCGGAGGCCGTGGCGCTGCTCGAACGGCACGGCCGGACCGCGCAGGCCGCCGAACTCGCCGAGGGCCGCGACCTCGACCCGGGCCTGCAGGTCAGGCTCTGGTGGCTGGCGGGCGACCGGGCGCGGGCGTTGCGGATCGCCCGCGCCCGCGGCGTCTTCGCGGACGCGGTCGAGCGGCTGGCCCGGCAGGACCGGGCGGCCGCCCGAGAACTGCGCGAGGCCTGGGTGCACTCCTGCCGGGAGGCGGGCGACCGGCTCGGCGCGGTGGACGCCGCCTGGCCGGACGAGTCGCTGCGCGGCAGCGTGGTCGAGGACCTGCGGGCCGCCGTCGCCCTCGGCGGGCCGCCCCGCTCCCGGGCGCTCGCCCACCTGCTGGCCCTCGGCGCCGGCCCCGCGACCACCGACCTCGCGCTGGCCGTCCTGGCCGGCGGCGAGGCCCGGCACCTGGCCGAGCGGCAGCAGCTCACCGCCGCCCTCGCGGCGCTCCCGTGCGCCGACCCCGCCACCGACCGCCGACTGGCCACCGCCGCGGCCCGCACCGCCGTCCGGGACGGCGGCCTCGGCCCGTCGGTCGACGAGCGCACCGGACGCGGCCTGCACGCGGGCCTGCTCCGGCGGGCCGACCCGCTGGCCGCCGCCGACCTGCCGGCTCCCCGGGCGCCCCGCCGGACGGCGGCCGGCCCGCTGGAGGTCACCGCGGACGCGCGGCCCGGCACCCTCCCGGTCCGGGACGCCGTCCTGCTCGACTCCGGGTCCGTGCTGGTCGCCTGCGGCCAGGCGGGCGTCCGCCTGCTCGCGCCCGACGGCCGGACCAGGGCCCGCTGGGACGTCCCCGCCGACCAGCTGGTGCCGGCCGACCACGGCGGGGCGGCCCTGCTGGTGGCCCGGTACGGCGAGGTCTGCGAGATCTCCCGGCTCGACCTCGCCACCCGGGCCGTGCGGCGCTGGGCCTCGCTGCGGGCCCGGCAGGTGGTCGGGTCCTTCGACGGCCGGCTGCTGATCACGGCGGACGAGGACGGCATCGCCGTCCTGGACACCCTGGCCGCCCGCCCGACCGTGGTCCGGCGCGAACTCGGCGGCGACGAGCGCCTGGTCGGCCGGATCGCCCGCACGGCGGCCGGCTGCAGCGCCCTGGTCGCGGCCGGCACCCGGCTGGAGCGCTGGCGCTGGGACCTGCCCGGCTGGGACCTGCGCTCCCGGCACCTGCTGGATCCGGACCGGCCGCCCACCGGGCTGCTCGCCTCCGGGCCGGTGATCGCGGTGTTCCCCACCGCGACGGACGGCGGCACGACGGTCGGCTGGCTCGGCGAGCAGCCGCCCACCTGGCGGGCGTTCGGCGACGCGCCCGCCCCGACCGTGCTGACCGACGGTGAGCGCCATGTCCTCGCCGTCCCGCAGGCGGACGGTTCGGTCCGGCTCGACGGGGGAGCCGGCGCCGACCCGACCCCGCGGTGCTCGGTGCTCCTCCCGGCGGCCGATCCGGCCGGGGCGGGCGTCCGGCAGCACGGCGGCGGCGTCACCTACTGGCACCGCACCGGCCGGATCGTGGCCGTCTCCGCCGCCGACTCGACCGTGCTGGCCAACCTCCGGGTGACCGCCGACTGAGCCTGGCCCCAGGCCCCGGCTTGGAGGTTCCTCCGAAGATCACCTCCACCGGGGCGGCCCCGGTTGTGTTGATCTTCAAGGATTGCGCGTGAACTGGCTTTGCACCGGGGTATCAGTGAGTATTGAACGTTGGGTGCGGGGCGCCCGACAGCGCCCCGCGGCCGAGCCGCAACCGCGCCCGAGGTGTACGTTTCCCCAGCCAGAGAGCCCCATTCATGCGCTTCCTGAACGACCTCAAGCCCGCGTACGACCTGACGTACGACGACGTCTTCATGGTCCCCAGCCGCTCCGCCGTGGGCTCCCGTCAGGCCGTGGACCTGTCCTCCAACGACGGCACCGGCACCACCGTCCCGCTGGTGGTGGCCAACATGACCGCCATCGCCGGCCGCCGGATGGCCGAGACCGTGGCCCGCCGCGGCGGGCTGGTCGCCATCCCGCAGGACATCCCGACCGACGTCATCGCCGACGTCATCGGCTGGGTGAAGCAGCGGCACCTCGTCCACGACACCGCGCTCACCCTCAGCCCCGGCGACACCGTCGCGGACGCCCTGTCGCTGCTGCCCAAGCGCGCCCACAACGCGCTCGTGGTGGTCGAGGACGGCAGGCCCGTCGGCGTGGTCACCGACTCCGACTGCCAGGGCGTCGACCGGTTCACCAGCCTCTCCGAGGTGATGTCCCGCGACCCGCTGCTGCTCCAGGAGGGCATCGAGCCCCGCGCGGCCTTCGAGAAGCTCAACGGCGCGCACCTCAAGCTCGCCCCGGTGGTCGACGCCGACGGCCGCCTGGTCGGCATCCTGACCCGCAAGAACGCCCTGCGCGCCACCCTCTACACCCCCGCCACCGACGCCGACGGCAAGCTGCGGATCGCCGCCACCGTCGGCATCAACGGCGACGTGGCCGGCAAGGCCAAGGCGCTGGTCGAGGCCGGCGCCGACGTGCTCGTGGTCGACACCGCGCACGGCCACCAGGAGTCGATGATCAGCGCGCTGCGCGCCGTCCGCGGGCTCGACCCGCAGATCCCGATCGTGGCCGGCAACGTGGTCTCCGCCGCCGGCGTCCGTGACCTGGTCGAGGCCGGCGCGGACATCCTCAAGGTCGGTGTCGGCCCCGGCGCGATGTGCACCACCCGGATGATGACCGGCGTGGGCCGCCCGCAGTTCTCCGCCGTTCTGGAGTGTGCCGCCGAGGCCCGCCGGCTCGGCAGGCACGTCTGGGCCGACGGCGGCGTCCGTCACCCGCGCGACGTCGCGATGGCGCTCGCCGCCGGTGCCTCCAACGTGATGATCGGCTCCTGGTTCGCCGGTACCTACGAGTCGCCCGGCGACCTGCAGACCACCGCCGACGGCCGCCAGTACAAGGAGAGCTTCGGCATGGCCTCCGCCCGCGCGGTGCGCAACCGGACCTCCGAGGAGTCGGCGTACGACCGGGCCCGCAAGGGCCTCTTCGAGGAGGGCATCTCCACCTCGCGGATGTTCCTCGACCCGGCCCGCCCGGGCGTCGAGGACCTGATCGACTCGATCGTCGCGGGCGTCCGCAGCTCCTGCACCTACGCGGGCGCCAACAGCCTGGAGGAGTTCCACGAGAAGGCCGTCATCGGCGTGCAGAGCGCGGCCGGCTACGCCGAGGGCAAGCCGCTGCACTCCAGCTGGGCCTGACCGCCCCGCCGTCACCGCGTCACGGGCCGGCCCTCCGCTTCGGCGGGGGGCCGGCCCGCGCCGTTCAACGGGGTCAGCAGGGCCCGGCCGACCATCCCGACCGACCCCGACAGCGCCGACGCCACCGCCCGGAAGACGGCCGGGGCCTCGCGCAGCTCCCACAGCCCCAGCACGCTCGCCCAGGCCGCGTCCCGGGCCCGGTCGATGCTCCACACCCCCACCACGTGCAGCAGCGGACCGGCCGCCCGCAGGTCGGCGGGCGCCGGCAGCAGCTCCTCCCGGACCTGCGCCTCCACCTCGGCCAGCAGGGTGTTGATCCGCCGGTAGTCGGTGGCCAGCTGCTCCGGCTCGCGGCCGAGCAGCCGGCAGGTGTCCAGGACGGCGAGCGGCAGGTCGTGCTCGATGTGCGCGTTCATCCCGGCCAGCGCGTACTGCAGCGGGTGGACGCCCGGGTGCCCGCGCAGCTCGAACAGCGGCCGCCAGCAGGCGGCCGGGCGCGCTCCCGCGGCGGCCGCGTCCACGGCCGCCAGGTAGCGCGCGGCGAACACGCCGTCCAGCACGGCCATCGCCGCCGGGTCCTCGAACCAGCCCTCGCCCAGCCGGTCCCGGACCAGCCGGGTGACGGTCAGGTACATCGCGTTGAAGACCGCGACGCCGTCCGCAGGGGGCAGGGCGGCCCGCAGCTCCGCCATCCGGGACACCGCCTGGTCGACCGTCGGCACGGTGGTGGTCGTGGTCGTCACCCTCGGTCTCCTGCCCTCGGCCGGTCCGGAAGCCACCACCATCGCAGCCGGGCCCGCGCGGTGGAAGCGCCCGACCGGGCGATCCGAACGCCCGTGTGGCGGCGGCCACAGCGGAGGCCGGACCGGCGGCCCGCAGGCTCGGCGGTGCGTCCGTCGACGGTCACGCTGGGTCGAGGATGTGCCCGGCCTCACAGGCGTTTCGGGGTGACCGGGGCCACATCGGGGCGCGGTGGCGGGGGCGGATCCGCTCAACCACGGGCCGGCGGTCGTCCGGATACTCCCGGTAACCCCGCTCCGAGCTGGGACTTCGCGGAAATCCTTGAAGCCGTCGGCCGGCTTCCGTAGCTTCGAAACCAGTGCGGCGAACACGGCCGGCCCACGGGTCGCCATCACGGCCCGCCGCACCACCCCACGAACCGAAGGCCCCCCGGGCCTGGTTCCGACCGCCCTCGCGGGCTTTCGAGAGGACTCACATTGACTTTCCGTAACGAGACCACCGCTGCCACCACCTTCGCCACCACCAAGCGCAAGCGGGTGCGGATGGCTGTCATGGCGGGCGCGGTCCTCGCCCTGCCGGTGGCCGGCCTCGTCACGGCCACGTCCTCCTCCGCCGCGCCGGTCTCCACCTGGGACAAGGTCGCGCAGTGCGAGTCGACGGGCAACTGGAGCATCAACACCGGAAACGGCTTCTACGGCGGCCTCCAGTTCACCAACAGCACCTGGGCCGCCTTCGGCGGCACCTCCTACGCCCCGCAGGCCAACCTGGCCAGCAAGGCCCAGCAGATCGCCGTCGCCGAGAAGGTCCTCGCCTCCCAGGGCCCCGGCGCCTGGCCCGTCTGCTCCGTCAAGGCCGGCCTCACCAGGTAACCGGCCCCCCACCGACGCCCCGCCACCCGCACCCGGGCGGCGGGGCATCGGCATACCCGCCCGGAGTCCCCGGACCGGGCAGGGCCTAGGTCGAAGGGCCCTGCGGCGCAGCGCCCGCCGCCCGATCTGCCGAGGGCCTCCCCGGAGGCAGGCTCGGGGCATGAACGAGACGCAGAACACCACCCGGGTCGCCGTCGTCACCGGGGCCTCCCGCGGCCTCGGGCTCGCCCTCGCCCGGGCCCTCGCCACCGACGGCTGGCACCTGGTCCTGACCGCCCGCGGCCGGGCCGAACTCGCCGCGGCGGAAACCGAACTGGCCGCCCTCACCAAGGTCGTCGCGCTGGCCGGCTCGGTCGTCGACGACGACCACCGCGAGCGGATCGCCGACGCCGCCGCCACCCTCGGCGGCGCCTCGCTGCTGGTCAACAACGCCTCCACGCTGACCGGTTACGAGCTCGCCGGCGCCCGGCTGCCCACCCTCGCCGAACACCCCGAGGCCGGCCTGCTGGAGACCTTCGAGGTCAACGTCCTCGGCCCGGTCGTGCTCACCCAGCTGCTCCTGCCGCAGCTGCGCGAGCACCGCGGCGCCGTCCTCAACCTGAGCTCCGACGCCGCCGTCGAGGCGTACGCCGGCTGGGGCGCGTACGGCGCCAGCAAGGCCGCGCTCGACCACGCCTCCGCGGTACTCGCCCGCGAGGAGCCGCTGATCGCCGTCTGGGCCGTGGACCCCGGTGACCTGCGCACCCGGATGCACCAGGAGGCCTTCCCCGGCGAGGACATCTCCGACCGGCCGGTGCCGGCCACCGTGGTGCCCGCCTTCCTCGGCCTGCTGCGGGACCGCCCCGCCTCCGGCCGCTACAGTGCGGTCGGCCTGCTCGCGGCAGGTGAGTGAGATGACCGCGGCCACCCGCCGCACCCTCGACGTCACCGTCCCGGCCGACCTCTCCGCCCGCGCCCCGGCGGAGGCCCGCGGACTCGCCCGGGACGGCGTCCGGATGCTGGTCGGGCACCGCGACGGCCTCGCCACCGAGCACCGGCACTTCCACGAGCTTCCCGACCTCCTCAGCCCCGGCGACCTGCTGGTGGTCAACAACTCGGCCACCCTGCCGGCCGCACTGCCCGGCCGGCTGCCCGACGGCGCCGCCGTGGCCCTGCACCTGTCCACCGCGCGGCCGGGCCCGCTCGGCCACCACCTGGTCGAGCTCCGCCGCCCCACCGCCGGCGCCGCCGAGTACTACCCGCCGGGCTCCTCGCCCGCCCGCGCCGGGCTGCGGATCGAGCTGCCCGGCGGGGCGCGGGCGGAGCTCACCGCCCCGCACACGCCCAGACTGTGGCACGCCCGGCTGACCCTGCCCGGCGAGGTGGTCGGCTACCTCAGCCGGTACGGACGGGCGATCCGCTACGGCTACGTCGACCGCGACTGGCCCGTCGAGGCCTACCAGACGGTCTTCGCCGCCGAGCCGGGAAGCAGCGAAATGCCCAGCGCGGCACGGCCGTTCACCGAACGGACGGTGGCCCGGCTGGCGGCCCGCGGGGTGCTCGTGGCCCCGGTCACCCTGCACACCGGTATGGCATCCCCGGAGGTCCACGAAACCCCGTACGCGGAACGCTTCCGGGTGCCGCCGGCGACGGCCCGGCTGGTCGACCACGTCCGTACCGCCGGCGGGCGGGTGATCGCGGTCGGGACGACGGTGGTGCGGGCCCTGGAGTCGGCGGTCGGACCGGACGGCGGCCTCCGCCCGGCCGACGGCTGGACCGAGCTGGTGATCACCCCCGAGCGCGGCGTCCGCGCGGTCGACGGCCTCCTCACGGGGTGGCACGAACCGCGGGCCTCCCACCTCCTGATGCTGGAGGCCGTCGCGGGCCGCCCGCTGCTGGAACACTGCTACGCCCAGGCGGTCGCGGCCCGCTACCTCTGGCACGAGTTCGGGGACGTCAACCTGCTGCTGCCGCGGTAGGCGCGGTCCGATCCGCCGCGGGCGGCCTCAGCTCCCGAGGATGCCCAGGTCGAGCCGGCGGCCGTTCATGCGGTCCCCCCGGGGCCTGGTGATTCGGCGGCGAAGCGTCCAAGGCCGACGGGAGGGTCAGTGCGCCGCCTGCCGGGCCGGGCCGTCGGCGGCGGTCCGCTCGGCGAAGCGCAGGACGTCCGCGGCCCCGTCCTCGGCCGCGAGGCGGTCGGCGACCTGCCGGGCCCGCAGACGGTGCCCGGGATCGTCGATCGCGCGGCGCACGGCGCAGGCCAGCCGTTCGGCGGTCAGGCGGCGGAGGGTGATGGGCCCAGGACCGACGCCGAGGCGGGTCAGCCGGGCGGCCCAGAACGCGGCGTCGAGCTGCATCGGGACGGGCACCGCGGGCACGCCGGCCCGCAGGCCGGCGGCCGTGGTGCCGGCCCCGCCGTGGTGCACCACGGCGGCCATCCGCGGGAACAGCCAGGAGTGCGGGACGTCGTCGACGGTCAGGAAGTCGGGGCCGTCCAACCGCAGTCCGGTCCAGCCGCGTTGGACGACCGCCCGGACCCCGGCCCCCCGCAGCCCGGCCGCGACCGTCCGGCTCAGCCGGTCGGTGTCGGCCACCACGCCGCTGCCGAAGCCGACGAAGACCGGTGGGGGACCCGCGGCGAGGAAGTCGACGAGGTCGGTCGGCGGCTGCCAGTCGGGGGAGTCGTACGGCCACCAGTAGCCGCAGATCCGGGCGGACGGCGCCCACCCGGCGGGGCGCGGGACCACGGTGGGGGAGAAGCCGTGGAAGACCGGCCGGCCCTGCCGGGAGTACCGGCGCCGCAGCCGGCCCGCCGAGGCGGCCGGCAGGTCGAGGCGCCGGCGCAGCATCCGGACGGCCGGCGCGTAGATGCCGTCGACCGCGAGATTCGCGGCGTGCCCGGCGACCCGGTTGCCCCAGGGCCCGAGCGAGCGGGCCGTGCCGGCGACCACCGGGAGGAAGTC
This sequence comes from Kitasatospora sp. NBC_00374, assembly GCF_041434935.1. NCBI lineage: Bacteria > Bacillati > Actinomycetota > Actinomycetes > Kitasatosporales > Streptomycetaceae > Kitasatospora > Kitasatospora sp. NBC_00374. The sequence goes on from NZ_CP107964.1 coordinate 7,209,677, forward strand.
GCCGGTGGGGTCGAGCGGTTGGAGGTGCAGCCCGGCACTCGGCACCCCGGCTGCCTCGGCGACGACCTGCCCCAGCGGCGCCGTCGGCGCGGACAGCAGGACGAGGTCGGTGCCCTGCGCCACGGCGTCCACGATGCCGAGGGCGAGCTCCGGCATGAAGCTCCGCCCCATCCGCAGCAGGTGGGCGACGGCCAGCGGCCCGTCGCCCGTGCGGAGCATCCGCTGTCCGCGCTCGGAGGCCAGCTCCGCCCGCGGATCCACCGGCAGCGCACGGAACTCCAGCCCGGCCTCGCGTACCTGGGCCTCGAAGGTCGTGTGCGTGGCCACCGCCACCGTGAACCCGGCCGAGGTCAGACGGCGGCCGAGACCGAGGAAAGGGGACACGTCGCCGCGGGAGCCCGCGGTCGCGATCAGAATGCGCACGCACCGGAGTATCCCCGCCCGTACCGGCCCCGCCGGGCCGGCTCCCGGCGTGCCCGACGGCGAACGGGCCGGGCCTTCGGGCCCTGCGCGGCCGAAGCCGGCCCACCGATCGGATGAACCGGCGGACGGGCGGGGGTTGACGCTGCTGCGCCCGGGGGCCTGCGCCCTGCGCCTTGGGGCCTGCGCCCTGCGCCCGGCTGCGGCCGTCCTCGGCCGGGGGCTGTCGGACCGTCACGGACCACGTGGTGGCGGGGAGTTCGAGCACTGCTTCGGCCGAGCCCGCCGAACCTGCGGCGATGACGGCGCGGGGAAACGTCGAGTGAGATCCGGCCACCTCGGCGGGAATGACCTACATGGTCCGATTTCCCAGCGATCGGGTCAATTTGCGGATGTCTCGCCGGATACGGCAGGTAACGAATGGGACAGGGTGCCGGTCTGCGTTTCGACTCTCGCGGTGCGGCGTGGATAATCCATGGTCAGCACTGCTGCCGGTGTGCCATTCTGGCGCGGTCGCGCGGCCGGCTCGGCGTTGTCTCGGCAACCTTGTGACCTCGGTGGAATTCGCCCGAAGGCGCGGGAAGCGGATGTCGCCGGAATCCGCTAGGGTCGCGGATCGTCTCTCATCACACCTCACCCGGGAACCTCTTTTGAACCTTGACTTCACCGCCGAGCCGCTTTTCTCGTGGTACGTCGTCCTGCTCGTCGTCAGCGGCCTGATCATGATGGGACTTGCGGCCGTGAAGGCCGGTCAGGGCGCCGGAATGCGCGCGCTGAACGGGATTTTCGGTGTGGGCTTCCTGGGCTACGGCATCTACCTCGGGTTCATATTCGAGGGCGGCTCGTACCTCCTCTTCTTCAAGGCCTTCATCCTGCCGGTCGTGATGATCGTCAAGTTCGTCAAGGACCTGACGGCGCGCCCCGCCGCGGCCCCGGCGCAGCCGGCTCCCGCGACCGACGACGTCGCGAGCTGACCGCCCACCGGTGAAGCCGGGCCCGACAGGTGATCCTGTCGGGCCCGGCTTCGTGTGTGCGCGGTCAGTTGAGGCTGTACCGCCCTGTCGGCCGCCACTCCCGGCCCAGCCCGAGGCGGTCGGGATCGGTCACGGTGAGGCGGATGCCGACCGTGCCCTCCAGGCCGACCCGCAGGCGGCTGCGGGCCAGTGCCAGCATGGCGGTCAGGCCGTACTTGTTGATCAGTGCGGTCCGGTACCGGGCGGTGGTGTCGGGGTCGCAGAGGGTGGCGCGGGCCTGGATCCGGGCGGCGACCGGGTGGCCGTGGGCGTCGCACGGGGTGAGCAGGACGCCGGGGTGCCGCCGGATCCGCCGGACGGTGTCCGAGTCGGCGGGGGCCCAGACGCCGAGGGCCGGGCCGTCCTGTACCACCCAGGTGGCGGTGGCCGTGGCGGTGCCGTCGGGGTCGAAGGTGGTCAGCAGGAGGTGGCGGGCGTCGGCGAGCCGGTCGGTCTGGTGCCGTACTGCGTGCACGTGGTCCTCCTCAGTGGTGCGCCTGGCCGCTGTCGGTGAGGTGCAGGTACTCCTCGGCGGTGGGCTTGGCGATCCGGCCGCCCTCGCCGAAGTAGCTCTCGGCGAGCCTGGCGCGGGTCCTGGCGACGGCGCCGGCCCTGCGGGTGACGCCGTTCCCGTCGGTCTCGGCGGGCAGTGCGGCCGGCCGGTGCTGGTCGTGTGCGGTGAGGGTGTGCAGTTCGCCCGGTGTGAGCGGCGTGTGGACCTCGACGAACTCGCCGTGCGGCAGCCTCTTGATGATCCCGCTCTCCCGGCCGTGCAGCACCTTCTCGCGGTCCCGGCGCTGGAGGCCCAGGCACCAGCGCCGGGTGACGGCGAAGAAGGCGACCGGCACCACGAACACGGCCGTGCGGACGGCGTAGGTGATGGCGTTCAGCGAGAGGTGCAGGTGGGTGGCGAAGAGGTCGTTGCCGCCGCCGGCCAGCAGGACCAGGTAGAGGCTGATCCAGGCGGCGCCGAGCGCGGTGCGGACGGGGGCGTTGCGCGGGCGGTCGAGCAGGTGCCGCTCGCGGGTGTCCCGGGTGATCCAGGCCTCGACGAACGGGTAGGCGGCGAGCGCGAACAGCACGATCGGGAAGAGCAGGAACGGGATCAGGATGCCCAGGTTCAGGGTGTGGCCGCCCGGGACCGAGACCTCCCAGCCGGGCATCACCCGGATCAGGCCCTCGGCGAAGCCCATGTACCAGTCGGGCTGGGCGTCGGTGGAGACCTGGTCCGGACGGTACGGGCCGTACGCCCAGATCGGGTTGATGCTCGCGACCGCCGACATCACGGCGATGACGCCGAAGACCAGGAAGAAGAACCCGCCGGCCTTGGCCAGGTAGACCGGCATCAGCGGCATGCCGACGACGTTCTTCTCGGTCTTGCCCGGGCCCGCCCACTGGGTGTGCTTGTGGTGGAAGACCAGGATCAGGTGGGCCACCAGCAGGCCCAGCATGATGCCGGGGACGAGCAGCACGTGGACGGTGAAGAACCGCGGCACGATGTCGGTGCCCGGGAACTCGCCGCCGAACAGGAACATCTGGATGTACGTGCCCGCCACCGGCACCGCGAGCAGCGTCCCCTCGATGAAGCGGATACCGGTCCCCGACAGCAGGTCGTCGGGGAGTGAATAGCCGAAGAAGCCGTCCAGCATGCCGAGGAAGAGCAGCAGGAAGCCGAACACCCAGTTGATCTCGCGCGGCTTGCGGAACGCCCCGGTGAAGAAGACCCGCATCATGTGGACGAACATCGCCGCGACGAAGACCAGCGCGGCCCAGTGGTGGATCTGGCGGATCAGCAGGCCGCCGCGGATCTCGAAACTCAGCTTCATCGTCGAGGCGTAGGCCTCGGACATCCGGATGCCGTCCAGCGGGGCGTACGGGCCGTGGTAGACGACCTCGGCCATGCTCGGCTTGAAGAACAGCGTCAGGTAGACGCCGCTCAGAATGATGACGACGAAGCTGTAGAGGCAGATCTCGCCGAGCATGAAGGACCAGTGGTCCGGGAAGATCTTGCGCAGGTTCGACCTGGCCAGGGTGTAGATCCCCAGTCGGCCGTCGGCCCAGTCGGCCGCCCGCAGGCCCCTCGCGGCGCCGCGGCCCGCGCGGCCGGCCGGTGGCCGCTGGTGCTGCTCGTCGCTCATCCCACACCCCCGTGAAGCAGTCCGGCGGCGAGCGCCGGCGGTCAAAACGGGGATCACTCCCCTCTTTGCCCGCTCACCCTAGCAGTGGAAATGGGGAGCTGTCCCCGGTTGCTATGGTCGGGGGATGGACACGGGTGAGCGGGCGGCGCGGCAGCCTTCGCGACGGCGGGACGCGCAGCGCAACCGGGAGGCGCTGGCCGACGCGGCCCGGGAGGTCTTCGCCGAACAGGGGCTGGACGCCGCGCTGGACGTCATCGCCCGCCGTGCCGGAGTCGGCAACGCGACGCTCTACCGGCACTTCCCGACCAGGGAGGACCTGATCGGCGAGGTCTTCGCCGGCGCCGCGGCCATGATCGTCGAGGCGGGCGAGGAGGCGCTGGCGATCGAGGACGCCTGGAGCGCGATCGAGCGCTACTTCGGCCGGATCTTCGAGCTGGTGGCCGCCAACCAGGGCTTCAACGACCTGGTCACGATGGCGATCCCGACCGTCCCGGTGCTCGCCGAGATGAGCGCGCACAACGCCGGCACGGTCGGCACCCTGGTGGCCCGCGCGCAGGAGCAGGGCACGATGCGGGGGGACGTGGTGTCGATGGACCTGCTCTTCCTGCTCGGCCCGCTCTGCCGTGCCGTTCCGGCCGCCGCGGCACTGCGCCCCGATCTGTGGCGCCGCTACCTGGCCCTTCAGCTGGACGGCTTCCGCAGCCGGGCCGAGCACCCGCTGCCCGTGCCGCCGGTCGGCACCGAACGGCTCGACCAGGCCTTCGCCGACCTCTGGGAGGCCTGAGCCCGGCCCGACGTCCGCCACCCGCCGGGACCCCGACGTCCGTCACCTGCCGGGACCCCGATACGCGCCGACGGGCGCCGCGGTGGCGTCAGGCCGTCGGCAGGGCGTGCAGCACGGAGTCGTGCCCCGCGAACAGCCGCTCGCCGTCGGTGCCCAGCCACCACACGTCCACGCCCGGCAGCCCGTCGGTGAACGTCCAGAGGATGCGGCCGTCCGCGACGTCGACGGCGGTCACCCCGTTGTCGGCACCGCCGGGAACGTACAGCACCCGGCCGACCACCAGCGGCACCGAGCGCAGGTCGACCCGGTACGGCAGGGCGCAGGACCACAGCAGCCGGCCGTCCTCGGGGGAGAGGGCCGCGATCTCGCCGTCCGAGCGCACGGCGTACAGCGCCCGGCCGTCGGTGATCGGCGGGAGGTAGCGCCAGGTGGCCTCCGGCGGCCGGACCGGCGACGGGAGCGGACTGCCGTCGAGGGCGGCCAGCACCCGCAGGTCGCCGGAGTCGACGCCGAGGCAGATCCGGTCCGGCAGCGGTGCGAGCCAGCTGACGGACGGCCCGGCCGGGGCCCGCCACAGGGTCCGTCCGTCCCGGGTGTCGACGGCGACCAGGCGCTCGCCGGTGTCCAGGGCGAACAGCCTGCCGTCCAGCAGCGCCGTCCGCAGCAGCAGGGACTCCTGCTCCCGCCGCGACCGGGACCAGACGAGGCGGCCGCTCGCCGGGTCGACGGCGAACAGGGCCTCGGTCGGCCCGGCCGCCGCCGTCGGGGCGAGGGCGGCGGTACAGATCAGCGAGCGGCCGTCGGTGCCGAGCAGGCTGTGCGAGGTGACCCGGCCGCCGCCCAGCAGCCCGGCCAGCTCCACCGGCCGGTCCGGACGCCCGGTGCGCAGGTCGTGGCTGTCGAGCCGGCCGTCCGCGAGGGAGAAGACCCGCTCGGCGGTCGGCGCCAGGAGCCAGCTGCGGCCGCTGCCGTACACCGGCGGCCCGTCGGCGGACAGCGGCAGCCGCAGTCGCCGGGCCCCGGTGGCCGGGTCGAGGACGTCGACCGCGGTGGCGGTCGGGAACAGCGGGGCGCGGGCGCCCGGACCCAGCCGGTCCGGCGCGGCGCGTTCCGCACCGCGGTACGTCCACAGCGGCGACGGGCCGGCGAACCGGGGTGCGGGAACGGGCGGTCGGGGATCAGGCCGGGAGAACCCCCGTGCGTACAGGCCCAGTCCGAGCAGGGCCGCCCCGGCCGTGCCAGCGCCCACCAGCGCCCTGCGGGTGGGCCGGCCGGGGTCGGTCCGGCCGGCGACCACATCGACCGTCGGCTCCACCGGCCCGGCGCCGGACGGGAACTCCTCGGTCAGACCGGAGATACCGGCCATCGGCGGGGCGGAGGGCGTCGGCTCGGCTGGTGCCACGAGAACTCCCCTGCGTCGGCGGGCGATCGAGCCCGGACTGCCGGGCTCCGATCATCGAGCCCCGATTATGGCCGCTCTCAGACGGACGGCGCCCGAGGGGCCCACCCCTCGCCCGTACGGCGGCGGCACATCATCGCCCTGGTCCGGGGCCGTGCCACCCACCGGGAGATCGCGGCGGCGCTCCACCGGTCCGTCAAGGCGGTCGAGCCCAACCTGGCCGGGCTGTACCGCCGTTACCAGGTGCGCGGCCGGGCGGGGCCGGCCCGGACACCCGCGGACCGACCCCGCTCCGGCAGCAGCGCCACGCCACGGCCCCCGGCCCCGGCCGGAATAATCGGCGGTGGACTCGGCCCCGGCGTTGGTACGGTTCGCCGGTTCGGACGACTTCAGGGGTGGGACATGACGATTGTTCAGCTGATCGGCGGCGGCAGCGAGCCCGCCGGCTTCGCGGACCTCTACGGGCCGTTCCTCGCGGCGGCCGGGCCCGACCCGGTGGTGGCCTGCGTCCTCGTCGACGAGGGGGAGGCGGCCGAGTACTTCGCGCAGTGGACGGCGCGGCTGCGGGCCGCCGGCCCGTGCCGGCCGCGGCTGGTCGCGGTGCCGATCGGCGGCAGCCCGGACCTGACGGCGCTGGACGGCGCCGACGCGGTCCTGGTCGGCGGCGGGCTGACCCCCGCCTACCAGGCCGCGCTGGCCGGCCCGTTGGCCGACTACCTGGCCGGGCGTCCGCTCCCGTACGCCGGCTTCTCGGCCGGCGCCGCGATCGCCGCCGACCGGGCCGTGGTCGGCGGGTGGCTCGCGGACGGCGTCCAGCTGTGCGCGGAGGAGACCGGCGAGGACCTGGACGAGATCGAGGTCCGCCCGGGCCTCGGCCTGGTGGACTTCACCGTCGACGTGCACGCCGCCCAGTGGGGCACCCTGCCCCGGCTGGTCGAGGCGGTGGCCCGGGGCGAGGCCGAGCGGGGCGTGGCGATCGACGAGAACACCGCGCTCTCGGTGAGCGGCGGCGAGGCCGAGGTGCGCGGGCTGGGCCGGGTCCACCTGGTGGCGCGGGCCGCCGGCGCCGTCACCGTCCGCGCGTTCCGGGCGGGGGAGCGGCTGCCGCTGTGAGGCGGCCCGCGCCGGGCTACTCGTAGCGGTGCAGCAGCGACTCCTCCTCGGCGCGCAGGATCTGCTCCAGGGTCAGCGACGGATTCCCCAGGTGCGCGAGGGTGACCTCGGCGGAGCTGGGCGCGGCGTCGGCGGCGAGCCAGTTCTCCGGCTTCCAGGCGGAGCTGCGCAGGAAGGCCTTCGGGCAGTGCCCGTACACCTCCTCGGCCTCGACCACGATGGCGCTGCGCGGCGGCTTGCCGACGGCGGTCAGCTGCTCCAGGAGCCGGGGGTCGCTGGACACGCAGGCCCGGCCGTTGACCCGCAGGGTGGCCTCCCGCCCGGGGATGACGAAGATCAGGCCGACCCGGCCGGTCTCCACGATGTTGTGCAGCGAGTCGAGCCGCCGGTTGCCGGTGGCGTCGGGCAGGGCCAGGGTGAACTCGTCCAGGACGGCGACGAATCCGGGCGGGCCGCCGCGCGGTGTCACGTCGCAGCGGCCGTCCGCGCCCGCGCTCGCCACGAAGACCAGCGAGGACCGGCCGATCACCTTGCGGGCGACCTCGTGGATCCGGTCGACCTCCTTGTGGCGGACGAGCTCGCTCGGCAGTTCGTACAGCTCGCGCAGTCCGGCGGTCTCCCGCACGGCGGCGGCGTCGAGAGCGGCGAAGACGGGGCTGCGGTGCTCTGGTTCGGTGGTCACGTCCCCCGAACCTACGCGACCGGTGATCTTGGGGGAACCCCCCGGGTACGGACGGCCCTTGCGGCCCGGGACGCGTGGGCGACCACGCCCGTATCCTGGCGGCCTGCCCTCGACGGCGGGGCCGCTCCCGCCGTCCGCCCGGAGGTGAACGTCCGTTGAGGCCCGAACCCGTCGACGACCGGATCAGCGAGCTGGGCGAGGGCCCGGTCTGGGACGCCCGCACCGGCACCCTGCGCTGGGTGGACATCCCGGCCGGCCTGGTCCTCGGCACCGACGGCACCGCGCTGCGGCTTCCGCCGCCCGCCTGCGCCGTCCTGCCCACCACCGACGGCTGGGCCGCCGTGCTGGGCGACCGGGTGGTGGCCCTCGACGGCGCGGCCGAGACCCCGGTGCCGCTGGGCGGGGCGAGCCGCTGCAACGACGCCAAGACCGATCCGGCGGGCCGGATCTGGCTCGGCACGATGGCCTCCGAGGACCGGCCCGGACGCGGCTGCCTCTACCGCCTGGACGGGACGCGGGCGCGCGCGGTGATCCCCGGGGCGGGGATCTCCAACGGCCTCGGCTGGAGCCCGGACGGCCGCCGGATGTACTGGATCGACACCCCCACCCGCCGGGTGGACGTGCTGGACTTCGACCCGGCGGACGGCTCCGTCCGCCGCCGCCGCCCGCTGGTCGCCGTCCCCGGAGGCCTGCCGGACGGCCTGTGCGTGGACGCGGAGGGCGCCCTGTGGGTCGCGCTGTGGGGCGGCTCGGCGCTGCACCGTTACACCCCGGACGGCGTGCTGGACACCGTGCTGCCGACCGGGGTCTCGCATCCGACCAGCTGTGCGTTGGGCGGCCCGGACCTGCGCACCCTCTACATCACCACCGCCCGCCGGCCGGCCGGGGACGGCGCTCCCTCCCCGCACGCGGGGAAGTTGCACGCCGTGCGGGTGCCCGTACCCGGTCTGCCGCCGACCCTCGCGGTATTCCCGTGAGCGCACGGTCGCGGAGTGAAGCAGGCCACATGACAAAGGTCTGCTACCGGGCGGCCGATCATGGCAGAATGACGGCAGTAGTAGCAGTGACGTTCAGCGCACTCCGGGGTCGGTGAAAATCCGAACCGGCGGTTACAGTCCGCGACCCGTCCGCAGCCAGCGGCCGGTTGACCAGGTGAAATTCCTGGACCGACGGTTAAAGTCCGGATGGGAGGCGTGCGCGGCGGATCAGTACGTCCACGGCTTGTCCGCAAGCCGTGGCGCAGGTGCGACAGGAGAGCTCTCGTTCGGCGACGGTGCCGAGCCGGGGGGTGGCTCCACGTACCGCTGTCCGCGTCATCTCCCGTCTGCCGCCCCGGAGTCCGCGCCCCAAGCGCGAGGAGAACCCGGGTGTTCACCGGCATCATCGAAGAGCTCGGCGAGGTCGTCTCCATCGAGGAGATCGGCGATTCCTCGCGAATCCGCCTGCGTGGCCCGGTGGTCTGTTCGGACGCCCGGCACGGCGACTCCATCGCGGTCAACGGCGTCTGCCTGACCGTGCTCGACCGCCCCGAGCAACTGGCCGAGGGCACCGGCGAGTTCAGCGCCGACGTGATGGCCGAGACGCTGCACCGCTCCAGCCTCGGCGTCCTGAAGCCCGGCTCCCGGGTCAACCTGGAGCGCGCCATGTCGCTCGGCGCCAGGCTCGGCGGCCACCTCGTCCAGGGCCATGTGGACGCCACCGGCACCCTGCTCTCCCGCGAGCCCGGCGACCTGGACGCCGACGGCACCCCGCGCTGGGAGGTGCTGCGATTCTCGCTGCCGCGGAGCATCACCCGCTACCTGGTGGAGAAGGGCTCGATCACCGTCGACGGCGTCAGCCTGACCGTGGTCGAGGCCGCCCTCGACTCCTTCACCGTCTCGCTCATCCCGGCCACCCTCGAACTGACCACGCTCGGCGCCAAGGCCGTCGGCGACCCGGTCAACCTGGAGGTGGACGTCCTGGCCAAGTACGTCGAGCGGCTGCTCGACACCCGCACCCTGCCCGCCGCACTCACTCCCAAGGACGCCTCGTGAACTGGCTCAGCGGCACCGCGTTCACCGCCTTCGGCCAGCACGTGGTCTGGGCGGACATGCTCGGCAACCTGCTCGGCCTCGGCGGCCTCGCGCTCGGCTGGCGCCGCTCGGTGTGGAGCTGGCCGGTCCAGCTGCTCTCCGGCGCCGTCCTGATCGCCGCGTACCTCGGCGGTGACGCGCCCAACCCCGGGCTGATCGGCAAGCAGGTGATCGTGATCGCCGCCGCGGCCTGGGGCTGGACGCGCTGGCAGCAGGGCCGGCGGTCGGCCGGCGAGATCGCCGTCCGGTTCGCCACCTGGCGTGAACGGGCCGTCCTCACCGCCGCGCTGGCCCTCGGCACGCTCGCCCTGGCAGGCCTCTACTTCGCCAACCCGAGCTGGTCCTGGAGCCCGTGGGCGGACGCCTACATCTTCGTCGGCACACTGGCCGCGATGTACGCCCAGGCCCGCGGGTGGATCGAGTTCTGGTTCGCCTGGATCGCCGTCGACGTGGTCGGCGTCCCGCTCGCCTTCAACAGCGGCTACGCGTTCTCCGGCCTGACCTACAGCATCTACTTCGTCCTGGTGCTGCTGGGCCTGCGCGCCTGGTGGCAGCGCACCCGCACCTCCCGTCCCGTCAGCGTCAACATCCCTCAGGGAGCCACGGCATGAGCACCCATCAGACCGACGACGTCCCGGTGCTCGACCCGGTCGAGCGCGCCATCGCCGACATCGCCCTCGGCCGCCCCGTCATCGTGGTGGACGACGAGGACCGCGAGAACGAGGGCGACATCGTCTTCGCCGCCTCGGCCGCCACCCCCGAGCTGATGGCCTTCACCATCCGCTACAGCTCCGGCGTGATCTGCGTCCCGATGACCGGCGACGAGCTGGACCGCCTCGACCTGCCCCCGATGACCCGGGTCAACGAGGACCGCAAGGGCACCGCCTACACGGTCTCGGTGGACGCCCGGGACGGCGTCTCCACCGGCATCTCCGCCGCCGACCGGGCCCGCACGGTGCGGCTGCTCTCCTCGGCCGGCACCGAGCCCGGCGACCTCACCCGGCCCGGCCACGTCTTCCCGCTGCGCGCCGTCGAGGGCGGTGTGCTGGTCCGCCCGGGCCACACCGAGGCCGCCGTCGACCTGGCCCGGCTGGCCGGCCTCGCCCCGGCCGGCGCCATCGCCGAGGTGGTCAACGACGACGGCACCATGGCCCGGCTGCCCGAGCTGGTGGTCTTCGCCCGCGAGCACGGCCTGGCGATCATCTCGATCGAGGACCTGATCGCCTACCGCCGCCGCACCGAGCTGCACGTGGACCGTGCCGCCGTCACCGCGCTGCCCACCGAGCACGGCGAGTTCACCGCCGTCGCCTACCGCGGCACGATCGACGGCGTGGAGCACCTGGCACTGGTGGCCGGCGGCCTCGGCGCCGACGGCCGCCTGCCCGAGGGCGAGGACGTCCTGGTCCGGCTGCACTCCGAGTGCCTGACCGGTGACGTGTTCGGCTCGCTGCGCTGCGACTGCGGCCCGCAGCTGCAGGCCTCACTGGCGAAGGTCGCCGAGACCGGCCGCGGCGTGGTGCTCTACCTGCGCGGCCACGAGGGCCGGGGCATCGGCCTCGCCCACAAGCTGCGCGCGTACGAGCTCCAGGAGCAGGGCCGCGACACCGTGGACGCCAACCTCGACCTCGGCCTGCCCGCCGACGGCCGGGACTACAGCATCGGCGCGCAGATCCTCGCCGACCTGGGCGTGCGCTCGCTCACCCTGCTCACCAACAACCCGGAGAAGCAGGCCGCGCTCACCGAGCACGGCCTCAAGGTCAAGGGCCGCCTCCCGCTGGCCGTCCGCACCAGCGAGCACAACCTCCGCTACCTGCGGACCAAGCGCGACCGGATGGGCCACCAGCTGCCCTGGCTCGACGACGACAACGCCTGAGCACCCCCTTCCCACCCCTCTACAGCGAACAGGAAGTACCGACGTGAGCGGCCACGGAGCCCCTGAGCTGACCCTGAAGAACTGCGCCGACCTGCGGGTCGCGGTGATCGCCGCGCAGTGGCACGACCAGGTCATGAACGGCCTTCTGGACGGCGCCCACCGGGCGCTGAAGGAGCTCGGCATCGACGAGCCCACCGTGGTCCGTGTCCCGGGCACCTTCGAGCTGCCGGTCGCCGCCAAGCAGCTGGCCGGCCGCGGCTACGACGCCGTGGTCGCGCTCGGCGTGGTGATCCGCGGCGGCACCCCGCACTTCGACTACGTCTGCCAGGCCGCGACCCTCGGCCTCACCCAGGTCGCCGTGGACACCGGCGTCCCGGTCGGCTTCGGCGTGCTCACCTGCGACAACGAGGAGCAGGCGATCGACCGCGCGGGCCTGCCCGGCTCCGCCGAGGACAAGGGCCACGAGGCGGTCACCGCGGCCGTCGCCACCGCGGTCGCGCTGCGCTCGGTCTCCGAGCCCTGGCGGTGACGCCCCCGGTCGCCGGGCCGCCCACGGGCAGCCCGGCGGCCGTCCAAAGTACTGTCCACTGTGCGGAACTGTTTACCGGAGCCTCGCCGGCAGGCCGTAAGGTGAGCTCATCATGGCTTCCAAGACATTCGAGGAGCTCTTCTCCGAGCTCCAGCAGAAGGCCGCCTCCGGCGACCCCTCGTCCTCCCGTACCGCGCAGCTCGTCCAGCAGGGCGTCCATGCGATCGGCAAGAAGGTCGTCGAGGAGGCCGCCGAGGTGTGGATGGCCGCCGAGCACGAGTCCGACGAGCGGACGGCCGAGGAGATCTCCCAGCTCCTCTACCACCTTCAGGTGATGATGGTCGCCCGCGGGTTGACGCTCGACGACGTCTACTCGCACCTCTGAGCCGCGGCCACTGTGTCCAGTCCGGTCCCACCCGTCACACCCCCAGCGAAGGAACCTCCGCTCATGCTGCGCATCGCCGTCCCCAACAAGGGTTCGCTCTCGGGTCCCGCGGCGGAGATGCTCCATGAGGCCGGCTACCGCCAGCGCAAGGACCCCAAGGAACTGGTCCTGGTCGACCCGGGCAACCAGGTCGAGTTCTTCTTCCTGCGGCCCCGCGACATCGCCGTCTACGTCGGCTCCGGCCGCCTCGACGTCGGCATCACCGGCCGTGACCTGCTGCTGGACTCCGCCTCCGACGCCGAGGAGGTGCTGGCGCTCGGCTTCAGCGGCTCCACCTTCCGGTTCGCCAAGCCGGTCGGCCTGGCGGTGGAGGACGTCCAGGGCCTGGAGGGGCTGCGGATCGCCACCTCGTACACCGGCCTGGTCGAGCAGCACCTGGCCGAGCAGGGCGTGAAGGCGACCGTGACCAAGCTCGACGGCGCGGTCGAGACCGCGGTCCAGCTCGGGGTCGCCGACGTGATCGCCGACGTGGTGGAGACCGGCACCAGCCTGCGCAACGCGGGTCTGGAGGTCTTCGGGGAGCCGATCCTGGTCTCCGACGCCGTCGTGATCCGGCCCAAGGGCGCCGGCGAGGACACCCGGGTCGAGCAGTTCATGCGCAGGCTGCAGGGCGTGCTGGTGGCCCGCCGCTACGTGCTGATGGACTACGACATCCGGGCCGAGAAGGTCTCCGAGGCCGTCGCCCTCACCCCGGGCCTGGAGTCGCCGACCGTCTCCCCGCTGCACACCGAGGGTTGGGTGGCCGTCCGGTCGATGGTGCTCCGCAAGGAGGCCCAGCAGATCATGGACGACCTCTGGAGCATCGGCGCCCGGGCCATCCTGGTGACCAACATCCACGCCTGCCGCCTCTGACAGCACACTTCGCGGGCGGGGGTCCAAGGCCGGACCTCCGCCCGCTTCCCCGTTCCTCTGGAGCCCCACGTGTCCACCCCCGCCCCACTTCCCGTCACCTGGGCCCCCCGCCGCACCCGGGCCGTACTGCTGCCGCTGTGCGTGCTGCTGGTGGTCCTCTTCACCGCGATGGCGTTCGCGCTGCCCGCCAACTGGCACCTGAACGACCGGGTGGCGATGGTGGTGACCGGCCTGCTGTTCGCCGGGGTCGCGCTGATGCTGGCCCGGCCGCAGGTGCGCGCCGACGCCGAGGGCGTCACCGTGGTCAACTTCGTCCGCAGCCGCCGGCTGGCCTGGGCGGAGATCGTCCGGGTCAACTTCCGGGCCGGCGACCCCTGGGTGACGCTCGATCTGGCCGACGGCACCGCGCTGGCCGCGGTCGGCATCCAGGCGGGCGGCGGACGGGACCGCGCCATCGCGGCCGCCCGCACCCTGCGCGACCTGGTCGAGCAGCACCACACGCGCTGAACCCGCCCGGCGTGCCGCTCCCGGGGTACCGAACAAGATCCCTACACTCGTTCGGGTATCGTCTACGCTGGTTAAAGCCGGGGCAAAGCATGCCCGGGCCGCCACGAGCCCATCCCGACCTGAGGAGTGACACCTCCCCTCGATGGACGATCCGTCCGGTAGTCCCAGCGCCGCCCAGCCCCAGACGCACGGAAGGCGGGCGGCCCAGTGACCACCGCCTGGCTCATGCTCGCCGCGGCCGTGCTGCTCATCCTGGCCAACGGCCTCTTCGTGGCCGCCGAGTTCGCCTTCGTCACCGTGGAACGCGGTGAGGTCGAACGTGCCGCCGCCGCCGGCGACCGCCGCGCGGCCGGCGTCCTCAAGGCCCTGCGCAAGCTGTCCTTCCAGCTCTCCGGAGCCCAGCTCGGCATCACCGTCACCTCCCTGGTGGTCGGCATGCTCGCCGAGCCCGCGCTCTCCGAACTGCTCACCCCGGTGCTGACCGCCCTGGGCATCTCGCTCTCCGCCGCCACCGGCATCGCGCTGGCCACCGGCCTGGTGCTCGCCACCGTGGTGCAGATGGTGATCGGCGAGCTGGTCCCCAAGAACTGGGCGATCGCCCGCCCGCTCCAGGTCGCCTACGCCGTGGTGGGCCCGCAGCGGGCCTTCTCGACCGTCTGCCGCCCGCTGATCACCGTCCTGAACGGCTCCGCCGACCGGCTGGTCCGGGCGATCGGCATCGAGCCCCAGGAGGAGCTCGGCCACGCCCGTACCCCGGCCGAACTGGTCGCGCTCGCCCGTCACTCGGCCCGCGCCGGCGCCATAGACCAGGAGTCGGCCACCCTGTTCGTGAAGACCCTCGGCCTCGGCCAGCTGACCGCCGAGTCCGTGATGACCCCCCGGGTCGCGGTCTCCGCGCTCCAGCGGGACGCCGGCGCCGCCGACGTGATCAACCTGACCCGCGCCACCGGCCTGTCCCGCTTCCCGGTCTACGGCGACAGCCTGGACGAGGTCATCGGCACGGTCACGCTCAAGGACGCCCTCGCCGTCCCGCCCGAGCGCCGGGCCGCCACCCGGGTCGCGAGCATCTGCGTCCCGCCGCTGCTCGTCCCCGAGACGCTGCCCGCCGAGCGCCTGCTCGACCTGCTGCGACGTCAGCAGCCGATGGCCATCGTGGTCGACGAGTACGGCGGCACCGCCGGCGTCGCCACCATCGAGGACATCGTCGAGGAGGTGGTCGGCGAGGTGCAGGACGAGCACGACCCCGCCGACGTCCCCGACCTGCGCCCGCTGCCCCCGGCCGACGGCATGCCGGTCTGGGAGGCCGACGGCCGGGCCCGGACCGACCAGCTGGAGGTCATCGGCCTGCACGCCCCCGAGGGCCCGTACGAGACGCTCGGCGGCCTGCTCGCCGACCTGCTCGGCAAGCTCCCCGAGGTCGGCGAGGAGGCCGAGCTGCCGGGCTGGCGGTTCACCGTGCTCGCCGTCGACCGCCACCGCACCAGCCGGGTGGAGATCCGGCGCATCCGAGACGACCGGTACGACGAGGACGAGACCCGATGACCGTGCTCCTGCTGGCCGCGTCGATCCTCCTGCTGGTCGGCAACGCCTTCTTCGTCGGCGCCGAGTTCGCCGTGATCTCGGTCCGCCGCAGCCAGATCGAACCGCTCGCCGAGGCCGGCGACCGGCGGGCCAGGACGGTGCTGCACGCGCTGTCCAACGTCTCCGCCATGCTGGCCGCCGCCCAACTGGGCATCACCGTCTGCTCGCTGCTGCTCGGCGCGCTCGCCGAGCCGACCATCGCCGGCCTGGTCGAGGGCCCGTTCCACGCGCTCGGCGTCCCCGAGTCGCTGATGCACCCGCTCAGCTACGCCCTCGCGCTGGCCGTGGTGGTCTTCCTGCACATGGTGCTCGGCGAGATGGTGCCCAAGAACATCGCCCTGGCCGGCCCCGAGAAGGCCGCCCTGTGGCTCGGCCCGCCGCTGGACCGGCTGGCCCGCTGGCTGACCCCGGGCATCCGCGCCCTGAACGCGTTCGCCAACGCGGTGCTGCGGCTGTTCAAGGTGCAGGGCCGGGACGAGGTGGCGTCCGTCTACACCACCGAGCAGCTGCTCC
The DNA here is from genome assembly GCF_041434935.1 of Kitasatospora sp. NBC_00374. Lineage (NCBI taxonomy): Bacteria > Bacillati > Actinomycetota > Actinomycetes > Kitasatosporales > Streptomycetaceae > Kitasatospora > Kitasatospora sp. NBC_00374. The sequence goes on from NZ_CP107964.1 coordinate 7,225,598, forward strand.
TGCTGCTCACCGACTCCCAGGAGGCCGGTCTGCTCGACCGCAGCCGCCAGGAGCGGCTGGAGGACGCGCTGGAGCTCGGCCACCGGCCGGTCACCGACGTGCTGCTGCCGCCTGAGCAGCTGGTCTCGGTGGGGACCGACGTCACCGGCCGGGAGATCGAGCGGCTCGCCGTCCGCACCGGCTTCTCGCGCTTCCCGGTGGTCGACGCCGGCGGTACCGTCCGCGGCTACCTGCACGTCAAGGACAGCCTGGAGGTCGAGGACCTGGACGCGCCCGTCCCGGCCCGCCTCTGGCGCCCCGTCACGGTGCTGCGCGGCACCCTTCCGCTGGACGACGCCCTGGGCGCCATGCGGCGGGCCGCCGCCCACCTGGCCGTGGTGTCCGACCCGGACGGCCGCCAGCTCGGCCTGGTCGCGCTGGAGGACGTGCTGGAGGAGCTGGTCGGCGAGGTCCACGACCCGGACCACCGCCCCGCCGCCCGTACCTGACCGCGCCGCCCGGGGCACCGGCACCTCGCCGGGTGTCCCGGGCGGCCCGTGGCACCCGGGGCAGCGCCTACGCGCCGCGGCCGTCGATCAGCTCGCCGTAGGCCTGGAGCAGGTCGGGCAGCCGCAGGGCGGCCAGGTCCTCCCGGGTGGGGAGCTCACGCTGGGCGGACAGCCGCAGGTCGCGGTAGGCGCAGGACTTCTCGTACAGGGTGCGCACGAACCGGCCGTTGCCGAGGTCGTCGATCCAGCCCTCGCCGACCACGTGGGCGCAGATCGAGGCCAGTTCCTCGGCGGCGTCCTCGTCCCAGCCGTCGCCGTCGGCCGAGGCCAGCGCGCGGCCGATCTCGGCGAGCTCGGCGGGCCGGTAGCTGGGGAAGTCGACCCGGCTGGTGAAGCGGGAGTTGAGCCCCGGGTTGGCGGCCAGCAGGCGGTTCATCCCGGCCGGGTAGCCGGCCAGGATCACCACCAGCCGGTCGCGGTTGTCCTCGGCCCGCTTGAGCAGCACCTGCAGCGCCTCGTCGCCGTACGCGTCGCCCTTGCTGTAGCCGGAGTTGGAGAGGCTGTAGGCCTCGTCGATGAAGAGCACGCCGTCCAGTGCCGAGTCGATCAGCTCGTTCGCCTTGACCGCGGTCTGGCCGAGGAACTCGCCGACCAGGTCCGCCCGCTGGGCCTCGACCAGGTGGTCGCCGGACAGCAGGCCGAGGGCGTGGAAGACCCGGCCGAGGATCCGGGCCACGGTGGTCTTGCCGGTGCCCGATGGGCCGGAGAAGACGAAGTGACGTTTCGGCGGCTGGACCGGCAGCCCCTGGTCGGCCCGCAGCCGGGCCATTCTCAACTGTGCCGACAGCGCCCGGACCTGGCGCTTCACCGGGGCCAGGCCGACCATCCGCTCCAGCGCCGCGAGCGCCTCGTCGAGCTGTCCGTCGCCACTGAGGCCGGCGCCCGGGGCGCCCCCGGCGGCCGGCGGGTACGCCACGGCGCCGACGGCCGGCGCGGCCGGCGGTTCGGGAGCGGCGGCGCGCGCAGGCCGGTCGGCCGCCGGCCCGTCGGCGGCCTGCTCCGCGACCGGTGCGCCGGAGCGCTCGGCCAGCGGCCCGGCGGTCGGCAGCGGATCCGGGGCCGGGTCGCATCCGCCGGCCGGATCCGACCCGAACTCGGAGTCCGGCAGGGTCGGTTCGAGCACCGCGCGGTCCTCGTCGGTGAGCAGCAGCCCGTCCAGGACCCCGTCGGCGGCTATCGCCGCCAGCCGGGCCGAGGTGTCCATGAAGGCCGGGTCGGCCCGGTGCACCGCACGGTAGAGCGGCAGCGCGGCCGCGCTGCGCCCGGCGCCCTCGTACGCCCGGGCCAGCCAGTAGCGCAGCTCCTTGCGCTGGGGCTGCTCGGAGCGGCAGCGGGCCAGCGAGGCGGCCAGCGGGGCCTGGGCCTGGGCGCACATGTCGAGCCTGACCCTGGCCATGCCGCCGAACAGTCCGGCCTCGATGCCGAGCACGGGATCGTCCAGCAGCTGGTCGGTGTCCCTGATCAGCTGCTCCCAGTCCTTCAGCAGGTAGGACCGGCAGGCGTACAGGAAGCGCACCGAGGAGTCCTGCTCGGGCGGTGGGCACTCGGCGAGCGCGCGGTCGAGCTCGGTCAGGTGCCGGCCGTCCAGCCAGTGCGAGGCGTGGGCCAGCAGCAGGTCGCGGGTGTCCTCCAGGACGGGCTGCACCCACCAGCCGAGCCAGTACCAGGAGCTGAGCGGGCGGCGGTGGCGCCGGCGCTGCTCGCCGAAGCGGTCCTGGTGGCGGTACATCGCGAGGAGCGCGCCGGAGGTGTCGCTGCGCAGGGCGTGCAGGCCGAGCCAGGCGTCGGCCATGGCGGGGTCGAGCTCGACCGCGGCGCGGAACTCCTCCTCGGCGCGGGCGTAGGAGCCCGCCGCATAGGCGTCCGTGGCCCGCAGCCAGGCGCGGTCGGCCTGCCGCGCGGGCCCGCCGCCGGTCCCCATGTCGGACGTCTCCACCGTCACTCACGCCCCCCGCCGAGTGCATCGAGGCCAAGTCGGTCGACGAGCGGCAGGCACCACCCGCCCGTCCGTCCGCAACCCCCGGCGCGCCTGCGCGCCCGACTGGAATCGTACCGGCGCGGAGCTGATCCGGAAGGGTGCCGCACCGCTTCAAATCCAAGCGGCGCCTGGGCCGTTGGCCGGTCGGTGCGGTGGCGGGGAGAGAGCGAACGGCGCCTCCGGCTCACGGGGGAACAAGCCGGAGGCGCCGAGTCTTAGTTGCGGGATCAACAATCTCCCGACGTGAAAAACCTAAGTCCTGACGACACCCCAGGTCAAGGGCGTGTCGCGGGTTCACCGAGGGTGCTGCGGACGATCCGCCCGGTGACTCCGTCGACCCGCAGGTCCGCGTACGGACGGCTCGGATCGCCGGCGAAGTGCGCGTGCTCCGCGCGGGCCCAGCCGGCCCAGAACTCCGCCAGGTCCGGGCCGTCCCGCAGCTCCCCGCGGGCCCGTGCCGCCTTGGCCTCCAGCTCCATCCACACCAGAGCCGCCAGGGCCGGGCGCAGCGCCCGCCGACCCGCGCCGACCCCCTCCACCAGCACCACCGGCGCCGCCGGGGCCCGCCGGACGCCCGCGAAGCGGCGCAGCGTCCAGTCGTAGACGCGGTACTCGGCCGTCCGGCCGGCCGCGAGCGGCTCCAGCACCTGCCGCCGCAGGCGTCCGACCCAGCCGAACGGCTCCTCGTGGGTGGCCAGGTCGTCCAGATGGACCACCGGGGCGCCGCCGAGCGCGGCGGCCAGCCGGCCGGCGAAGGTGGTCTTGCCGGATCCGGCGTGCCCGTCGACGGCGACCAGCCGGACGGGACCGAGGGACGGCGGGAGGGCTCGGTACTCGGCCGCGAGCTCGTCCAGGGGCTCCGGCAGGCCCGGAGGGTCGACCACCAGGCCACTCTAGGCCGCTCTCCGGGCAGTGATCGACTCGTGACAGTGACTGGCCAGGGGGATATCGGGCATACTCGCTTCGCCGCGCCTGTGAACGACCGTTCACTTCGCCCGGTGACGGTCCACCCGACCCGTCAGCCCCGTACCGGGCCCGCCACACCTGGGCCCGCCCGATCGAGGAGACGCAGCCATGAGCGCCGTATCCGCCAAGCCCGTGGACCGTCAGCTGCCCAGCGAGGAGGCCCGCGAGCTGCTCGGCCTGACCCGCGAGCTGGTGCAGAACGAGGTCGCACCGCACGCCGCCGCCGACGAGGCCGGCGACCGCTTCCCGCGCGAGGTGTTCCGCACCCTCGGCCGGGCCGGTCTGCTCTCCCTCCCGTACGGCGAGCAGTACGGCGGCGGCGACCAGCCCTACGAGGTCTACCTGCAGGTCCTGGAGGAGCTCGCGGCGGGCTGGCTGGCCGTCGGCCTCGGTGTCAGCGTGCACACGCTGTCCTGCCACGCGCTGGCCGTCTTCGGCACCGACGAGCAGCGCGACCGCTGGCTGCCCGGGATGCTGAGCGGCGAGCAACTCGGCGCGTACTGCCTGTCCGAGCCGCAGTCCGGATCCGACGCGGCCTCGCTGCGCACCCGGGCGGTGCTCGACGGCGAGGAGTACGTGGTCAGCGGCACCAAGGCGTGGATCACCCACGGCGGCCACGCGGACTTCTACAGCTCCATGGTGCGCACCGGCGAGGACGGCGCCCGCGGCATCAGCTGCCTGCTGGTCCCCGGCGGGGCGGCCGGTCTGTCGGCGGCCCCGCCGGAGCACAAGATGGGCATGCGCTCCTCGCCGACCGCGCAGCTGCACTTCGACGGCGTCCGGGTGGCCCGTGAGCGACTGGTCGGCGAGGAGGGCCAGGGCTTCCAGATCGCGCTGGCCGCCCTCGACTCGGGCCGGCTCGGCATCGCCGCCTGCGCGATCGGTGTCGCCCAGGCGGCGCTGGACCTCGCGGTGGACTACGCGGGCACCCGCCAGCAGTTCGGCCGGCCGATCGCCGACTTCCAGGGGCTGTCCTTCATGCTCGCCGACATGGCGACCCAGATCGAGGCCGGGCGGGCGCTCTACCTGGCCGCCGCCCGGCTCAAGGACGCCGGCCTGGCCTTCTCCAAGGAGGCGGCGATGGCCAAGCTGTTCTGCACCGACGCCGCGATGCGGGTCACCACCGACGCGGTGCAGGTGCTCGGCGGGTACGGCTACACCCAGGACTACCCGGCCGAGCGGTACATGCGGGAGGCCAAGGTGCTGCAGATCGTCGAGGGCACCAACCAGGTCCAGCGCCTGGTGATCGGCCGGCACCTGACCGGCCGCTGACGGGCCCCGGACGGGCCGCCCCGGCCGCGGCGGGCCTTCGGGTCAGCGTCGCGCCGGGGTGACCCGCTGGGCGGGCACCTGCGGGGCGTGCTCGACGGTGCGGACCGGGCCGGCGTGCGAGAACGGCTGGGTGCGCCAGTCCAGCTCGGTGGGCAGCGCGAGCAGCTCGGCGAGGTCGGTGCCCGCGTGCTCGGGGGTGTCGCACTCGGCGAGGTCGTCGGTGGCGGTGCCGGAGCCGGGGCAGACGGCGGGGGAGAAGGGGTGCCAGGCGGTCGGCAGGACGGCGTGCTGCGGCAGTCGCTCCTCGTCGCCCACGAGGGCGATCGGGCGGTCGCAGGACGGGCAGTGCACCCGGACGATCTCCCAGGTGTCGGCCTCGCCCGGGTCCGAGCCCGCGGTGGGGCCGAACTCGGCGTGGTCGTCCTCGGTGCGTTCGTGCTCGGCGTGGAGCGAGCGCTGGTCGGTGGTGGGCATCGGGATCCCCCTCGGATCGGGCCGGCCGCGGTAAGCCCGGGCCAACAGCAGCACTTCCCGCCGACGGACCGTCATAACCCTGCAGGTCGGCGCACGATGATGCACGGGGTGTGTCCTTCGCCACATTCTTCCGGCATGTGCCTCCTGCAATGCGCCGGTTCGGTATCACGAGGCCGCCGGCCGTCCGCTTCCGCGCCGGGGCCGCCGCGCGGGCCGGTTCCCGCCCCCGTGAGCTGCCGGGTCGGCGATCGGCGCTCCGGGGCGCTAGGTTTGCGCCTTGTGGAGGATCTCGACCAGCGCATCGTCCAGCTGCTTCTCGAAGACGGCCGGATGAGCTACACGGACCTGGGCAAGGCCACCGGCCTGTCCACCTCGGCGGTGCACCAGCGGGTGCGCCGCCTCGAGCAGCGGGGGGTGATCCGCGGCTACACGGCGATCGTCGACGCCCAGGCCGTCAACCTGGCGTTGACCGCGTTCATCTCGGTCAAGCCCTTCGACCCCAGCGCGCCGGACGACACCCCGGACCGGCTGATCAGCCTGCCCGAGATCGAGGCCTGCCACAGTGTCGCGGGCGACGAGAACTACATCCTCAAGGTCAGGGTGCCGGGACCGGGCGACCTGGAGGACCTGCTGGCCCGGATCAGGTCCGCCGCCGGCGTCTCCACCCGCACCACGGTGGTCCTCTCCACCCCGTACGAGGCCCGCCCCCCGAGGCTCTGACCCGGTGGGTCGGGTGCAGACTTGGGCCCATGACCGAACGCACCAACCGCACCGTCCTGCTGCGCGGCGGCAACGTCTACAGCCCCGCCGACCCCTTCGCCACCGCCATGCTGGTCGAGGGTGAGCAGATCGCCTGGGTGGGCAGCGACGGCGCCGCCGAGGCGTACGCGGACACCGCCGACGAGGTGGTGGAACTGGCCGGTGCGCTGGTCACCCCCGCCTTCGTCGACGCCCACGTGCACGCCACCTCGACCGGCCTCGCGCTCACCGGCCTCGACCTGACCGGCTGCCCCACCCTGCCCGAGGCCCTCGACCGGATCGCCGCCTTCGCCGCCGGCGTGCCCGCCGGCGTGCTGATCGGCCACGGCTGGGACGAGAGCAAGTGGCCCCAGGGCCGCCCGCCCACGCTGGCCGAGCTCGATTGGGCCACCGGCGGCGCCGCCGTCTACCTGTCGCGCACCGACGTGCACTCCGCGCTCGCCTCCACCGCGCTGCGCGCGCTCACCGCGGGCCTGGCCGAGCTCCCCGGCTTCCACCCGGACGGGCCGCTGAGCCGCGACGCCCACCACGCCGTGCGCGCCGCCGCGCTGGCCCACCTGACACCGGAGCAGCGCCGCGCCGCCCAGCTGGCCACCCTGACGCGGGCTGCCGAGCTCGGCATCGGCGCCCTGCACGAGTGCGCGGGCCCGCAGATCTCCTCCGAGCAGGACCTCGCCGCGCTCCTCGCGCTGGCGGCCGAGAGCGACGGCCCCGAGGTCTTCGGCTACTGGGGCGAGCTGGACGGCATCGAGACCGCGCGCCGCCTGGGCGCGGTCGGCGCCGGCGGCGACCTCTTCGTGGACGGCGCGCTCGGCTCGCACACCGCCTGCCTGCACGCCCCGTACGCCGACGCCGCCCACACCGGCACCGCCTACCTGAGCGCCGAGCAGGTCGCCGACCATGTCGCCGCCTGCACCGAGGCGGGCCTGCAGGCCGGCTTCCACGCCATCGGGGACGCCGCCATCGGCGCCGTCCTGGAAGGCGTCCGGGCCGCCGCCGACCGGGTCGGCCTCGCCCGGGTTAAGGCCGCCCGGCACCGGGTCGAGCACGCCGAGTCGCTGGACGACAAGGCGATCGCCGCCTTCACCGAGCTGGGCCTGACGGCCTCCGTCCAGCCCGCCTTCGACGCGGCCTGGGGCGGCCCCGACGGCATGTACGTCCAGCGGCTCGGCGCCGACCGTGCCGCCGCCCTGAACCCGTTCGCCGCGCTGCTGCGGGCCGGCGTCCCGCTGGCCTTCGGCTCGGACGCGCCCGTCACCCCGCTCGACCCCTGGGGCACCGTGCGGGCCGCCGCGTTCCACCGGACCCCGGAGCACCGGATCTCCGTCCGGGCCGCCTTCACCGCCCACACCCGCGGCGGCTGGCGCGCCCTGGGCCGCGACCAGGACGGCGTCCTGGTGCCCGGCGCGGTGGCCAGCTTCGCCGTCTGGGACGCCGCCGACCTGGTCGTCCAGGCCCCCGACGACCGGGTGGCCGGCTGGTCCACCGACCCCCGCTCCGGCACGCCCGGCCTGCCCGACCTCACGCCCGGTCACCCGCTGCCCGGCTGCCTGCGCACCGTCGTCCGCGGGCGTACGGTCTTCCGGGCCTGAGCCCGTCCCGGCCACGGGGTGACCTGGGACACCCCGTGGCCCGGGCGGATACTGGTGCGGGGTACCTTCTTCGGACGGCCCGCGACCGAGAGCTGGCACAACGAGAGAGGTGGTGTGCAGGTGGCACTGCCCGCAACGCAGGAGACACCAGCGATGGACGCGACGACGGCGACACCGGCCGCCGCCCGCCCCGGGCGGCTCGCCCGGATCCGCGCCGGTCTGCCCCGCACCGGCCTCGCCGTGCTCGCCGGCCTGCTGCTGGCCGCCGCCTTCCCGCCGTACGACCTGTGGCCGCTCTCCTTCGTCGCCGTCGCCGCCCTCTCGCTGCTCACCCGGGGCCGTGGCTTCCGCCAGGGCGCCTGGACGGGCTTCGCGCTCGGGCTGCCGTTCTTCCTGGCGCTGCTGTCCTGGCTGCGGGTGATCGGCTGGGACGCCACGATCGGCCTGTCGGTCGTCGAGGCGCTCTTCCTGGCCCTGCTCGGCGGCGGACTCGCGCTCACCTCCCGGCTGCCCGGCTGGCCGCTGTGGGCGGCCTGCCTGTGGGTCACCCAGGAGTGGGCCCGCGACCGCCTGCCGCTCGGCGGCTTCCCGTGGGGGCGGCTCGCCTTCGCCAACACCGCCAGCCCCGTCACCCCGCTCGCCGCCCTCGGCGGCGCCCCGCTGGTGACCTTCGCGGTGGCCCTCGGCGGCACCCTGCTGGCCTGGGCGGCGCTGCGGGTGCGCCGCGGCCCGCGCCGCTCCTTCCCGCTGGCCGCCCTGGGCGCCGGCGGGGCGCTGACGGCCCTGCTGGCCGGCTACCTGGTGCCGGTGCCCACCGCCGGTGACGACACCGTCAAGGTGGCCCTGGTGCAGGGCAACGTCGCGCAGCCGGGCATGGACTTCCTCGGCCGCCCGATGATGGTGCTCAACAACCACGCGGCCGAGACGGAGCGGCTCGCCGCCGACGTCGCGGCCGGCCGGGCGCCCCAGCCCGACCTGGTGATCTGGCCGGAGAACTCCTCGGACCTCGACCCGTACACCGACCCGGCCGCGTACGCCCGGATCGACGAGGCCGTCCGCAGGGTCGGCGTGCCCACCCTGGTCGGCGCCCTGGTGGACGGCCCGGACCTGCAGCACGTCCAGAACAACGGCATCGTCTGGGACCCGGCCACCGGCCCCGGCGCCTCCTACACCAAGCAGCACCCGGTGCCGTTCGGCGAGTACGTCCCGTTCCGCGCCGAGCTGTCCCAGGTGATCTCCCGCCTCCAGCGGGTCGCCCGCGACTTCTACCCGGGCACCCACAACGGCGTGATGCAGGTCGGACCGGCCCGGATCGGCGACGTGATCTGCTTCGAGGTCGCCTACGACGAGATCGTCCGCGACACCGTCAACCAGGGCGGCCGGGTGCTGGTCGTGCAGACCAACAACGCCACCTACGCCCGCAGCGGCCAGCCCGAACAGCAGCTCGCGATGTCCCGGCTGCGCGCCGTCGAGCACGGCCGCGCGGTGCTGATCGCCGCCACCAGCGGGATCAGCGCGGTGATCGCCCCGGACGGCTCGGTGGTCTCCCGCACCGAGGAGCTGACCCCGGCCGTGCTGAACGCCTCCGTGCCGCTGCGCGACGGACGGACGGTGGCCGACCGGCTCGGCGCCGCTCCCGAGTGGACGCTCGCCGTCACCGGCCTGCTGGCCTGCGGCTTCGCGGCGGCGGCCGGCCTGCGCCGCCGTCGTTCGGGTGGAACATCGACCGCCCCCGAGCCGTTGACCACACAGGTGCCGTAGTCGCGGCCGGAGTCCACCGGCGGTGCGGAGAGCACCCCGATGGAGTGGATTCGTACCGTGGCCCAGACAACTGACCAGGTCCGCCCGGCCCCCCGGGGCCGAGTGCGGCGCTTTCTGCCGCTCGCCGTCACCGCCTGGCTGGTGCTGGAGATCTGGCTGCTCACGGTGGTGGCCGGTGTGCTCGGCTGGTTCGCCGTGCTGGTGCTGCTGGTCGCCGGGGTCTTCCTGGGCGGCTCGCTGATCAGGCGGGCGGGCCTGAAGGCCTTCTCGGCGGCCGTCGAGCAGAGCCGGGACCCGCGGCCCGAGCAGGCCCAGACGGGCACCAGCCTCACGGTCCTGGCCGGCGTGCTGCTGATCGTCCCGGGCTTCCTGTCCGACCTGCTCGGCCTCAGCCTGCTGTTCCCGCCCACCCGCGCGCTCTGGCGGGCGCTCGGCCGACGGGTGGCCGGCCGGGCCCTGCAGTCCACCGCGCGGGCCGGGGCCGACCCTCTCGCCGACGCGCTGCGCCTGCAGGAGCAGCTGCGCATCCACCGGCCGGACGGCAAGGTGATCCAGGGCGAGGTCGTCGAGCACCCGCAGCCCGGCGCGGACGGCCCGGACACCGCCTACCGCCCGCCGATCGCGGGCTGAGCGGGCCCCGCCGAAGAACGACAGACGGGCATGGGAAGGGCCCCGGGCTGATGCCCGGGGCCCTTCCCATGCCCTGCCGCCGGAGCGGAGAGGCGGTTATGCGCTCTTACGGGTGTCGCGGGGATGGATCGCAAGATTCATCCCGCCGGAGCGGAGAACGGCCAGCCGTTCGGCCAGCACCTCCTCCAGCTCCTCCCTGGTCCGACGCTCCATCAGCATGTCCCAATGGGTACGCGTCGGCTTGACCTTCTTCTCCTCCGGCTCATCTCCGTCCAGCAGCATTGCCTCCTGGCCGCAGAACCGGCACTCCCACACCGAGGGGATCTCCGCCTCGACGGAGAAGGGAACCTCGAATCGGTGTCCGTTCTGACATGCATACTCGACGGTCTGGCGGGGAGCCAGATCGATGCCGCGGTCGGTCTCGTAGCTGGTCGCCCCGAGTCGCGTGCCGCGGAGAGCTCGCTCGCTCATGAATCGTGCCTCCCGGGCTTCTGGCCCACAGGACTAGTGGTCGCTGTCTTCGTCGTTCGGTCCAACGCTCGGCCGCCGACGAAGATTCCCGTCCCGGGACGGGCGTCGCCTGTCGTGCCGCCCCTGTTTGTACCCATCGTCGCCCGATTTGTCACATCTGAGCGGTGATATCACCCTCTGTGTCACATATTGTGCACATTGCGACCGCCTGATCGACGCAGCGACAGCCTATCGTCATGCGCTTGATGCTCGCTTGGTCATGACCGCCGCTCCCGGTCGCGTGACGCCCCTGACCGGGTCGGCCGCGGCCTACCAGACCGGGCGCGGCTGGACCGTCTGCGGGTCCTTCGCCAGCTCGACCACGCTCGCCGGGTCCGCCGAAACCGGTTCCTCCACCGGCGCGGCGACCGGGGCCGGGGTCGGCGCCGGCGCCTCGGTCCGGGTGTCGCGGTGCGGCAGCAGGGCGACGACCGCGTCCCGCAGCTGGGCCGACACCTCCTCGTCCAGCGGATCCACCGTGGCGGGCACCTGGAGGCGGACCGGGGCGGCGGCGCCCACCCGGGCGTACCCCCGGCCGAGGGGGGTCCGTGAGGCCGGCGCGATGTCCAGCGGTACGCCCAGCGCGGCGGCGGCGGTGCCCGGCGTGGTCGGCCCGAGCACCACCCGGGCCCGGCAGGTCGACCGGACGGTGGCGCTGATCCGCTCGCGGGCCTCGATGTCGTCCGCGAAGACCACCGTGACCCGGGCCGCCCGGCCGTGCCGCAGCGGGGTCTCCAGCAGGTCCTGCGGGTCGGGTCGGCCCTCGGCCTGGGCCAGCTCGGACAGCTCGGTGGGGTGGTCGAGCAGCAGCCACAGCGGCCGGGTGGCGTCCTCCGGCGCGGCGATGCCGTGGTGCCGTGCGGCGTTCAGCACGGTCAGCCGCCGCTCGGTCTCCTTCGCCACCCACTCCAGCGCCGCCAGCGCGCCGTGCAGGCTGGTCTCCACGGTGTGGACGCCGGGCCGGTTGACCAGGCAGGCGTGCTCCCCGGTGCCGGCGCCGTCGATCACCACCAGGTCGCCGTGCGGCAGGGCCTGCAGGGCGATCGAGCGGAGCAGCGAGGAGGTGCCGGTGCCGGCCGAGCCGAGCGCCAGCAGGTGCGGCTCGGCGGACCTCGGGCCGGTCCGCCAGACCACCGGCGGCTGCTGGGCCGACACGCCGTTCTGGACCACCGGGATGGTCCGGTGGCTGCTGTCGCCGTCGGTGAAGCCGAGCACGACCTCGCCGGGCGAGGTGACGAAGGGCTGCGCCGCGATGTCGGTGGCCAGCGCGGCCAGGGCGGTGACCTTGAGCCGGTTGGACTCCTCGTCCCAGTCGAAGCGGTACTCGCGGGCCCGGCCGGCCTTGCCCTGGACCACCTGCTCGATCCGGGCCCGGGCGGCCGGCTCGGTGTCGGTGAAGTAGACCGGGTAGGACAGCTCCAGGGAGGTCAGCCGCCCGTCGGCGTCGAACTCCCAGGCGTGGAAGACGTCCTTGTGGGCGCCGTCCGGACGGTACGGCGAGCCCAGTTCCTCGGGCCCGGCCAGGTAGGGGGTGAGGGCGGCGTAGAGCGCCGCCAGCTTGACCTCCTCGACGTCCGGCGCGGGGGTGGCGGACGCGCCCCTGGGCTGCCGCCCCACCCACGCCGCGCTCGCCATCAGGGCCACCGCGGCGAACAGCGGACCGTGCGGCAGCAGGGCGATGCCGACGGCGGCCGCGGCGCCGAGGAAGAGCGTCGGGCCCCGGCGGTCCTTCGGGGTCGCCGCCCAGCGCTCCTTGGCCCACGCGGCGTGGTGGCGCAGACCGCGCCCGATCAGGGCGAGCGGGGCGAACATGTCGGAGGCGTGGTCGCCGGCCGTGCGGGCGAGGTCGCGACCCCGGCTGAGGTGGCGGGTGAGAGGCATCGTGGGACTCCCCGGGCGGTGGGACGGCAGGTGGTGGTTGGCAGAAGGCCCGGGGCGGTGGGATCCGCGCCCGGGCCGTCGATCGGTGCCGCGGCTCAGAACTTCAGGCCGCCGATGAGGCTGGCCAGGCTGGCGCCGCCCGCCTGGATGCTCGGCGCGATGGAGGAGCCCGCGATGTAGAAGCCGAGGAGCGCGCACACCAGGGCATGCGAGATCTTCAGGCCGTCCCGGCGGAAGAAGAGGAAGGCGATGGTGCCGAACAGGACGATGCCGGAGATGGAGAGGATCACGGGTCTGCTCCTCGGAGAGGTGGGGACAGTGGTTACCGAAAGTGCCCTAATCGTGACAAAAAGTAATAGATGATGGAACGTCGCAAACGGGTGGATCTTGGCGGGGAGGCCGGATCGGCTGTGTACGTCCCGGGCCGTCGTGCCGCGCTTCAGGCGTCCCCGCCCTGCCGCACGGGGTTCCCCGCCGACCGGAAATTCGCTCGAACGGATGCGTGACCGCATGGCCCCGACCTCGTCCGCTACCGTGCCGTGTGCAGCCCCACGCGCCCATCCGCAGGTCATCCACGAAAGGTTTCCCATGGCCGACTCCGCAGCCAAGACGCCCGACGACTCGCAGGAGCCCGACGCCGAGGTCATCGCGCTGGCCGGCAGGCTCTTCGACGCCGCCCGGACCGGCGACTCGGCCCTGCTGGCCGCCTACCTCGACGCGGGCGCGCCGGCCGACCTCGCCAACGACCGGGGCGACACGCTGGTCATGCTGGCCGCCTACCACGGCCACGCCGACACCGTGCGGGCCCTGATCGAGCGCGGCGCCGACCCGGACCGGGCCAACGACCGGGGCCAGACCCCGCTCGCCGGCGCCGTCTTCAAGGGCGAGCCGGCAGTCGTCGACGCGCTGCTCGCCGGCGCCGCGGACCCGCTGGCCGGCACCCCCTCCGCTCTGGACACCGCCCGGATGTTCGGCAAGGAGGACCTGGTGGCCCGCTTCGAGAAGCGCTGACCCGGCCCCCGTACGCTTGACCCCCATGGAGATACGCACCACCGGGTACGGCCACCCGGACGCCGAGAAGCTGTCGGCCGAGGTCCAGCAGGAGTACGTCCGCCGCTACGGCGACATGGACCAGACCTCGATCCACCCCGACCACTTCGACCCGCCGTACGGCCTGTTCGTGGTGGTCTACCTCGACGGCGAGGCGGTCGCCTGCGGCGGCTGGCGGGTCAACGAGAAGGACGAGGAGGGGCTGGGCGAGGGCGACGCCGAGCTCAAGCGGATGTACGTGGTGCCCGGCGCCCGCGGCCGCGGGCTGGCCCGCGGCGTGCTGCGCCACCTGGAGCGGGGCGCCGTCGAGGCCGGGCGGACCCGGCTGGTCCTGGAGACCGGCAACAAGCAGCCCGAGGCGGTCGCGCTCTACGCCTCCGAGGGCTACCTTCCGATCGACAAGTTCGGTTACTACAAGGACCACCCCGACAGCATCTGCATGGGCAAGAGCCTGGTCCCGTCGGGGCTCTGACGGCCCGTCGGCGGTCGGCGCGGCGATCCCCGCGGGGAAATGCGCCGACCGTCCGGGCCGGATCGGGCATCATCGGATTCGATGGAACCCGACCTCAGCGCCATGGCCCGGCGGCTCGCCGCCGTCGACGGGGTGCTCGGCGTCTGCCTCGGCGGCAGTCGCGCCCGCGGCACACACCGGCCCGACTCCGACCACGACTTGGGCCTGTACTACCGCCCGCCGCTGGACACCGGCGCCCTGCGCGAGCTGGCCGCCGAGATCACCGGCCGCCCGGTCGAGGTCACCGAGCCGGGCGACTGGGGCCGCTGGGTCGACGGCGGGGCCTGGCTGGACTCCGAGGGCAGCCGGATCGACTGGCTCTACCGCGACCTCGACCGGGTCCGCCACTACTGGCGGGAGTGCCGGGCGGGCCGCTTCGAGCTGGGCGTCCAGGCGGGCCACCCGCTCGGTGTCTACTCGCACAGCTACGTCGGCGAACTCGCGCTGGGCCGGATCCTGGCCGACCCGACCGGCGCCCTGACCGGGCTCCGGGACGAACTGGCGCACTACCCGGGCCCGCTGGGCGACGCGCTGGTCGCCAACGCCAGGTGGGAGGTCCCGTTCACCCTCGCCGCGGCGAGGAAGGGCGCGGCCCGCGGTGACGCGTACTACCTGCACGGCTGCCTGTTCCGGGTGGTCGGCCTGCTCACCCAGGCGCTGCACGCCCGGGCCGGCCGGTGGCTGCTCAACGAGAAGGGCGCGGTCGACGCGTCCGGTCTGCTGCCCGGCGCGCCACCGCAGTTCGCGCCCCGCGCCCACGCGCTGTTCGGGCTCGACCCGGTGTCCGCGGTGGCCGCCGCCGAGGAACTCGCCGCCGAGATCCTCTGAGGCGGGCCGCTCAGGCCGTGTCCGAGTACACGTCCGGGGAGGGCTCCCGCGGCCGGCCGACGTGGGAGAGCGCGCTCGGCCACCACATGTGCCGGTCCAGATCGATGGTCAGCGCGGTGACCAGCACCGACCGGACCACCAGGGTGTCCAGCAGCACGCCCAGCGCCACCGCGAAGCCGATCTCCGCGAACCCCACCACCGGGAGGGTCCCGAGCACCGCGAAGGTGCTCGCCAGGATCAGCCCGGCGGAGGTGATCACCCCGCCGGTCGCGGCCAGGCCGACCAGGGCGCCGTCCCGGGTGCCCCGGTGCGAGGCCTCCTCGCGCACCCGGGTCATCAGGAAGATGTTGTAGTCGATCCCGAGCGCGACCAGGAAGACGAAGACGAACAGCGGGAACGCGTTGTCCTGGCCGTCGAAGTGGAAGACGTGCTCGAAGAAGAACGCACTGATGCCCATCGCGGCCGCGTACGACAGCACCACCGTCGCGATCAGCACCAGCGGCGCGACGGCCGCCCGCAGCAGCAGCGCCAGGATCGCCAGGACCACGCCCAGCACCAGCGGGATGATCGCCCGGTTGTCGGCGGAGGCGGCCCGGCCGGCGTCCAGGATGACCGCCGTGCTGCCGCCGACCTTGGCGTCCGCGTCGGGCACCGCGTGGACGGCGCCGCGGACCCGGTCCACGGTGTCCTTGGCGGCCTGGCTGTCCGGGGGATCGCTCAGCGTGGCCTGGAAGGTGGCCAGCCCGTCGTGGACGACCACCGGGGTGGTCGCCGAGATGCCCGGGGTCGTCTCGGCCGCGGCCCGGACGGCCTCCGCCGGGGCCACGTTGCTGATCACCGTGAGCGGCGCGCCGGTGCCGCCGGGGAAGTGCTCGACCAGCACCTGCTGACCGACCACGGAGTCGGGCGTGCCGGTGAAGGTGCCCGCCGTGGACAGACCGTTGGCGTTCAGCGAGACCAGCCCGACGCAGCAGGCGGCCAGCGCCAGCCCGGTGCCGATCCACACCTTGCGCGGCTTGCGGGCGATCCACGCGCCCACGTGCGCCCACCGGCCGGTCCGGGTGGGCTCCGCGGTGCCGTACCCGGGCTTCACCGGCCAGAACACCCAGCGGCCGCAGATCACCAGCAGCGCCGGCAGCAGGGTCAGCATCGCGGCCAGCGCCACCAGCACGCCGATCGCGCAGACCGGGCCGAGACCGCGGGTGGAGTTCATCTCGGCGATCAGCAGACACAGCATCGAGGCGACCACGGTGGCGGAGCTCGCCACGATGGCCGGACCGGCCCGGTGCAGCGCGAAGGCCATCGCCTCGTGCCGGTCCTCGTGGCGCCGCAGCTCCTCGCGGTATCGGGCGGTGAGCAGCAGTGCGTAGTCGGTGCCCGCGCCCAGCACCAGCACGATCAGGATGCCGGCGCTCTGCGCGTTCACCGTCAGCCCGGCGTGCTCCGCCAGCAGGTAGATCACCGCCTGGGCGACGAACAGCGCCACGCCGGCCGAGATCAGCGGCAGCAGCCACAGCGTCGGGCTGCGATAGGTCAGCAGCAGCAGGATCACCACGACCGCGACGGTGGCGAACAGCAGGGTGCCGTCGATCCCGGCGAACGCCTCGGCCTGGTCCGCGCCGATGCCGGCCGGGCCGGTGACATGGGTGGCCATCCCGTTGCTGCCGGCGGCGGCGGTCGCCCGCATGTCGTCCACGGCGGAGCGCAGGTCGTTCCAGCCCGTGGAGCCGATCTCCACCGGCACCACGGTCTGCATCGCCTGGCCGTCCTCGGACAGCTGCGGCCCGACCACCTTGCCGACCACGTGCGGCGTGGTGGCGAAGGAGGCCGCGTCGGAGGCGGCCTTGGCCCGGTCGGCCAGGGTGATGCCGCTCGGCCGTTCGTAGACCACGACCGCCTGCGCGGTGTCGACCGGCTGGAACGTGCGCTGCTCCACCAGGACCTGGGTGGACTCGGCGCTGCCGGGCAGCCAGCTGGAGGCCTCGTTGTCCTCCGCGTCCATCAGCTTGCCCGCCAGCGGGCCCGCCACGACGACCAGGATCAGCCACAGGGCCAGCACGACCCACTTGGTGCGGCGCCCGCACGGGAACGAGGCCAGCCTTCCGGACGGACTCATCTGATGCCCCCACAGGGTCTGTCGACTGGGACGAACACGCGTCCCAGACTGCCATCGGCCGATCCGCCCGGCAGCCCGAGCGGCCCGCGCTCCCCGCGGCGGCGGGACCGGCCCGCGGCCGCAAGGGTGAACGACGCCGGCCCGCACCAGGGCGGCGACATGCCCGGGGCGGACGGTGTGGACGGCACGGTTGACGCTCTGATCGAACGCGAGGGTGTGGTGCTGATACCGGCCTTCGACAGGGTGGTCGGCCGGACGGCGTGGTCGCCCACCCGCAGGGCGCGGCCTTCGTCGTGATCGAGCAGGTGCCGAGATGGCCTTCGGCGTGTCCGGCCGGGGGCCGTCCGCATTCGAACGGACCGCTCCGGTGCTCATGTGCGGCCGTCCGGGTGCCGAGAAGACGGGGGAAGGAGGATCATGTTCTGGCTGCTCGTCGTTCTCGGCTGTTCCACCGTCGCCCTCGTCCTCTTCCTCGTCGCGGCCCGCGCGGGGACCCGGAGCGAGGAGGACGACGGGTGAGCCTGCCCCCCGCCCGGGGGTCACGCGTCGGTCAGCAGGGCCTCGCGCAGCCCGGCCGACCGCCGTGCGGACAGCCCGAGGCCGTCGCGCAGGTAGCCGTCCGTACCGCCCCACCGGTCCCGTACGGCCGCCAGCGCCGCCAGCAGGTACGCGGGCCGGGCCTCGAAGATCGGGCGCAGCAGTGTCCACAGCTCCGAGCCGGGCTCGGGGACGGACCCGTCGGCCCGCCGGAACCGGTGGCTCTGGGCGGGATCGTTACTGAGCAGGTAGTCGGCCATGACGGCGTCCTCGGGGACGCCGAGGGCCAGCAGGACGACGGCGACCGCCCAGCCGGCCCGGTCCTTGCCCGCGGAGCAGTGGACGACCGCCGGCAGTCCGCCGGGCGCGGTGAGCGCCCGCAGCACGCGGCCGTGCTCCACGGTCCGGGTGAGCACGCGGCGGCGGTACGCGTCGACCATCTTCCGTTCGCCGCCGCCGTCGCCGAGTTCGGCCCGCAGGGTGGACAACTCGCCCTGGCGCAGCAGGTGGTAGAACTTCGCTCCCTCCGCCGGGTCGGTGAGGGCGACGGACAGCCGGGTGGTGCCCGGGATCGGGACGTCCGCCCGGTCCACCTGGAGATCGGCCGTGCCGCGAAGGTCGATCACCGACCGAAGGCCCAGGCCGACCAGCACCGACACGTCCTCGGGAGTGGCCCGGGCGAGATGGCCGCTGCGGAACAGCAGCCCGGCCCGGACGGCCCGGCCGTCGGCCGCGCGGAGCCCGCCGACGTCCCGGAAGTTCCGGACGCCGGTGAGGACCGGCGTACCGCTGTGCTCGACGGGCATGGCTTCCTCCGGACGGCCTCGGCAGGTGCTCCGAGCCTAGTCGCGGTGGCGTCCTGCTTCTCGGAGTGCGCAAGGACCAGCCCGCCGTCGATGTCCACGGTCACGTGCCCGTCGGCGGCCGGACCGTTCGCCCCGGCCGGCTCCCGGATGCGCGAAATTGCTTCGGCCCGCGCCGACCGGATCGCGGGCGAGGGCCTTCGGTCCGGCCGCGGCGAGGGCGTCGATGAGCCGGGAGCCCGTGGGGTCGGATGCCACCGGGCCGGACACGTCGGGCTCGGCCCGCAGCATGGCGGCATCGGCGAGGCAGTCGCCGCCCGGAGCCGTCGCCAGCGAGACGTCCAGCAGGACCTTGCCCGGGTCGTGCACCGCCTGCGGCTTGCGCCAGGGCGCCCACGGCCGCCGATATCGCGTCGTCCAGGCCGGACTTGCGCACCGTCTCGGCCTGTGAGACCACCGAACGGCCACCGTCCCCGACATGAACACGCGGGTAGCACCCGATATGCTTCTTCACCTGGGAGGTGCCTGCGACCGGAGTGGGAACAAGGGCCTCGACAATCCGCATCCTTGCTGGTCGTGGGCACTTTGTGTGTTTTACCTGACCACCTGTCGGACACCACACTTCATGACATGACGATGGGGTGAATGCGATGCCGCTTGAGGGCGAGTACGAGCCGAGTCCGGCGCAGTGGGTGCGCGATCAGGTCGAGCTGTACGAGAGTTCGGGCGGCACGCAGGGATCGACGCTCTGGAACACGGGCCTGCCCGTCGTCATTCTCACGACGCGCGGCGCGAAGAGCGGCAAGATCCGCAAGATCCCGTTGATGCGCGTGGAGCACGAGGGGCGGTACGCGGCCGTGGCCTCGAAGGGCGGCTTCCCGCGTCACCCGGTCTGGTACTTCAACGTCAAGTCCGACCCGCACGTGGAGCTCCAGGACGGGTCCGTACGCCGGGACATGACGGCCCGTGAGATCGCCGGGGATGAGAAGGCCGAGTGGTGGGAGCGCGCGGTCGCCGCGTATCCGCCGTACGCCGAATATCAGGAGAACACCGACCGGGTGATCCCCGTCTTCGTACTGGAACCCGCGCGCGGGTAGGACCCCTCCGGCGGCCCGTAGACGGCCCGGAGGAGACGGGCTGACGGCTCCCGCCTGGAGGAATCGCAGGCGGGAGCCATCAGGGGTGGTCCATCAGAGCAGGGTGCTCCAGTAGTACCAGAAGCGGTTGAGCACCAGCAGGGCGATGCCGAGGTACCAGACCGCCGGGACGATCCAGTGCCGGCGGGCGACCGCGCCCCACCAGCGGGGTGCGGGCAGGACGCCCGTCCGCATGTTGTGCAGGGTGGTGTACCAGAACAGCGGCAGCGCCACGGCCCAGACCACCATGCAGTACGGGCAGAGCGCGCCGATCTCGTACAGCGCCTGGTCGATCAGCCACACCACGAAGCCGAGGCCGAACAGGGTGCCGGCCTGGAGGCCGAGCCAGAACCAGCGACGGTGGGCCGCCCCCGCCAGGAGGCCGGCGCCGACCGCGGACAGCGCACCGAAGGCGGCCAGGCCGATCAGCGAGTTGGGGAAGCCGAAGGCCTCGGCCTGCTCGGTGCGCATGATCGAGCCACAGCTGATGATCGGGTTGAGGTTGCAGCCGGGCCGGTAGTCCGGGTCGGCCAGCAGGCGGATCTTGTCGACGGTCAGCACGGCCGAGGCCGCGAGTCCGAGCAGGCCGCCGACCAGCAGCAGCCAGCCGAACCGGCGGCCCGCGCCGATCGGCGCGGGGGCGGTCACGGGGTCAGCCGCCGATCGTCTGGGTGACGAGGGTCTTGAACTGGTCGCCGCTGACCGGACCGGTCTTGGTGAGGATGGTGAGCTGCTTGCCGTCCAGCTTCACGGTGGGGGTGCCGGTCACGCCGCTGTCGTTGAACGCGTTCGCGACCTTCGCGGCCCAGGGCTTGTACGTGCCCTCGGTGACGGCCTTGGTGAAGGCCTCGGTCTTCAGCCCGGGCACCTGCTCGGCGAGCTGGAGGATCCGGTTGACGTCGCCGAAGCCGTCGACGCGCTCCTCCGGCTGGTTGGCGAACAGCACGTCGTGGAACTGCTTGAACTTGTCGACGCCCTCGTTGAGCGCCGCCCCGGCCGCGGCCAGCGCCGTCTTGGAGCCCTTGCCGCCGAGGTTGTTGTCCAGGAACGCGGCCAGGTTGTACTCGATCTTGTAGGTGCCGTCGTCCGCGAGCTGCTGCACGGTCGCGCCGGCCGAGGACTCGAACTGCTTGCAGATCGGGCAGCGGAAGTCCTCGTAGACCTTCAGGGTGTGCGGGGCGTCGGCCTTGCCGTAGACCACGACGGTGCCGTCGGGGCCGGACGCGTTGGCGGGGACGACCAGGGCGGAGCCCGTACCGGAGGCGGCGGCCGCGGTGTCGGTGGAGCCGCCGTTGGCCTTGTCCGCCGTGCCGATGGCCAGGGCGGTGGCGCCCGCGACCACGGCGATCGCGCCGACCACGGACGCCGCGACGATCACCCGGCGGCGGACGGCCGCACTGCGGGCCTCCGCCAGCTTCGCCTGCTTCATGCGGTCACGGGGGGAGAGGGGGGTCTGCTGGTTGTTGCTCATGATGGTCCGTCGACTCCTGGACTGCGGCATGCCGCGCGGACGCGCGCCGGGCATGCGGGAGGGGTGGGTTGGCCTGTGGGGCCGGCCGAGCCCTCCGGGGAGGAGCCGTCAGCCGGCGAGCACGAGAGCCGGCGGACCGCGCCGCGGCGCGGGGGTGAGGATCAGCTGGGCCCGGCGCAGCAGGGGCCGCTCGGCCTCCGGGGCCGGCGTCAGCGCTGCGGGGCAGCCGGCGAGCGGGCTGCTCGGCAGCAGGGCACGCCAGGGGGCGGGCAGCAGGGCCCGTACGCCGCGGACGGCCTCGGCGAGGCCGGTCAGCGCGCGGTCGCCGAGCCGCAGCCAGGCCGCCGCGACCAGGGCGAGGCCGAGGTGCACCAGCAGGACCAGCAGCTTGACCCAGCCGCCGGAGTGCCCGGCCCAGTCGGTGAGCAGCGAACTGCCGCCCACCGAACCGCCGCCGCAGACCAGCAGGTCGACGCCGTGGCCGGGGGCGGCCGAGGCGCAGGTGTCCTGGCCGAGGTTGAAGGCGGTGTTCAGCAGCAGCTCGACCGGGACCAGCACGGCGGCGATGTGCGGGAAGCCCCGCCGGGTGCCCGAGAGGGCCGTCGCGAGCACGAACACGGCCGCGGAGGCGACGGCGACCAGGGCGAGCGGGAGCGCCCGTCCGGTCAGCAGGACCTGTCCCAGGGCGGCGAGCGGCACGGCGAGCGCGGTGAACACCGCTGCCCGCAGGGCCCTGGTCGCCTGGTTCTCGGTCATGGTTCCGGAGTATGTCACGGGCGCCGGGCCCGACGGGAGGGCGCATCGGGTGGTCGCACGCCCGTTCGCCAGCCGGTCGTCCCGGACCCGGCCGGCCGTCGTGTGCCCCCGGTGCCCCGGGGGCCCGGGCGGACACGGCCCGTCGGGCCGGCCGGCGGGCGGGGCCGGGGCCGCCGGTCCGTCCGCCGCCTGTGGTGAGTGTCACCGGCGGGGCGGGGGTTCGAGCGCCGTCACCCGTGGGGGTGGTGGGTACGGGAACCGGTCCGGCGGCCGCGGTGGTGCGCCGAGAATCGGGTGATGGACGCGTTACCGGGAAGCCCGTCGCAGGAGCTGCCGCACCTGCCCCACCTGCCGCAGCTGCTGTACCTGACCCACGTTCCGGACCTGCCGCACCCCCTCCCGGTGCCGCGCCCGCCGGCCCCGACCCCGGCCGACGCGTGCCCGACGGGCCCGGCCCCCACGCCGACGCCCGGTGACCCCGCTCCGAGCCCGTCGGCCGGCACCGACCCCGCACCCACCGTGACCCCGGCACCCACCGCGACCGCCGCACCCACCGCGACGGCGGAGCCCGCGGCGGCCACGCCCACCCCGGCTCCCGTCGCCGCCGGCCGGGCCCCGGCGCACTCGAAGGCCGCGGTCGCCGCGGTGCCGCAGGCCGGGCCGCGGCCGACGAAGACCGTCGCGCCCGTCGCGCTGCCGGCCCGGACGGACCCGCCGCCCGCCCCGCCCGCGCCGCCGCCGTCGGGAGCGCCCGGTACCGCCGTCGCCGTGCCGCCGCCCCCGGTCGCGGCGCCGCCGTCGTCCGCACCTGCCCTGGACCCGGTGGTCTGGGCCGCGGTGCTCCTGGTCACCGTCCTGATCCCGGCGGCGATCGCCGCGCTCGTCCACGCCGTCCACGTCCCCAGGAGCCGTAGTTGAACCTGTTCGCCTTCGTCGGTGCCGCCGCCGCCATGGCCGTCGCCCTGCTCGGACTGGCCGTCGGCCACCGGTTCCGGGCCGTCCCCGAGGAGGGGGCCGAGCCGGCCGATCCGCACCCGGTGCTCTCCACCATCGGCTCGGGCCTGCTCTCCGGCTTCGTCCTGCTCACCGGTTTCCTGGTGGCCACCGGCTGGGCGGCCCGCACCACCCACGTGCTGCCGCCGGTCGGCCTGTACGCGGCGGACATCTGTGCCGGGATCGCCGTCCTGCTCTACCCGTCCCTGGCCGGTCTCCCGGTGACCGCGCGGCACGTGACCGCGGTCTCGTTCTTCGGCGCCCTGGTCGGCTACACCCTTGCGGCGGCGATCCAGCTCCGCCCCTGAACCAGCCCAGGGCCCGGCCGTGCGAGGCAGGGGGAACCGCGCTCTGATCCGGCACGGTCGAGCGGACTCGACCTAGGCTGGACGTGTGGGAGAGGGAGGGCGAAGGCCGTGCCGCAGCGCGAGGATCGGGCAGAGCAGACCGCCGGGGCGGTGGTGGCCGCCCGGATCGCGGAGCTGACCGCGCGGCTGGCCGCGCTGGCCCCGGCCGTCCGCGCCGAGGAGCCCGACTCGGTGCACCAGATGCGGATCACCTGTCGTCGGCTGCGCAGCACCCTGCGGGTGTTCGGCCGGCTGCTCCCCGACCAGGGCGGCGGCGGCCCCGACGCCGTTGCGGCGGAGCTGGCCTGGCTCGGCGGCGCGCTCGGGCGGGCCCGGGACTGCGAGGTGCTCGGCGCCCGCCTGCTCACCCTGGCCCGCGGGCTGTCGGCCGCGGACGGCCGGGAGGACCTGGTGGCCGACCTGACCGAGTGGGAGCGCGAGCAGCTGCTGCTCGCCCGCCCGGAGGTGCTGGCCGCCCTCGACGGACCGCGCTTTCCCGCCCTGTCGGCCGCGCTCGCCGGTCTCTGCGCCGGCCCGGTCCCGCCCGGCCGGGCCCGCGGCCCCGCCGGCCCGGAGCTCGCCCGGGCGGTGCGCCGGGAGTACCGCCGCACCGCACGGCGGGTCCGGGCGGCCGAGCGGGCGACCGGCCCCGCGGCGGAGGTCGCCCTCCACGACGTCCGCAAGGCCGCGAAGCGGGCCCGCTACACCGGTGAGGCGGCCGGCCCGGGCGCCGCCCGGTTCACCGCTCGGATGAAGGCCGTGCAGGACGTGCTCGGGCGCCATCAGGACGCCGTGATCGCCTGCCACACACTGCGCGGTCTGTCCGACGGCGGCTTCGGCTACGGCGTGCTGTACGGGCAGCAGCTCGCCGCCGCCGCCCGAGCCCGCGAGGAGTTCCCGGACGTCTGGCGGCAGGTCCGGAAGCCGCCTCGCCCGTGAGCGTCCGCCCGTGAGCGTCCGCCCATGGCCACCGGCCCGTGACCACCGGCCCGCGACCGCCCGCGCGTGACCACCGGCCCGTGACCGCCCGCCCGGTCGGGCTCAGCGCAGACCGGCCGCCCCGGCGGCCTCGGCCAGCAGCTCGCGGAGCATCGCCGGGGTGAGCCGGCCGGTGTGGGTGTTGCGCGGGCTGACGTGGTAGCAGCCGAACAGCTCCAGCGGCGCGCCGCCGTCCGCCGCCGGCAGCACGACCCGGGCGCCGTGCCCGAACACCGGCCGGGGGCGCGGCACCTGCCGTCCGGCCGCCGCGAGCGCGGGCAGCACCGCCTGCCAGGCGAAGCCGCCCAGCGCCACCACGGCGCGCACGGTCGGGCGCATCAGCTCGAACTCCCTGGCGATCCACGGACGGCAGGTGTCCCGCTCGGCGGGCGTCGGCCGGTTGTCGGGCGGGGCGCAGCGCACCGGGTCGGTGATCCGTACGCCGTGCAGGACCAGCCCGTCGTCCCGGCCGACGGCGTGCGGCTGGGAGGCCAGCCCGAGGTCGTACAGGGCCTGGTAGAGCAGGTCGCCGGAGGGGTCGCCGGTGAAGATCCGGCCGGTCCGGTTGGCGCCGTGCGCCGCCGGGGCCAGCCCGACCAGCACCAGCGCGGCGTCGGGCGGGCCGAAGCCGGGGATCGGACGGGCCCAGTACTCCCAGTCCTGGTACGAGCGCCGTTTGACCCGGGCGGCCTCCTCGCGCCAGGCGACCAGGCGCGGGCAGGCCCGGCAGCCGGTGACCAGGGCGTCCAGCTGGGCCAGGTCGAGGACGCCGTCGGCGGGGTGGTGGTGGCGCTCGTCCATGCTCCGGATCCTAGGGGAGCGCGGCGGAGTAGCGTGGAGAACGGGTCCTCGTCCTGCCCGAGGTGACGCGATGCTGGTTCTCGATGTGCTGATAGTGGTGGTGCTGGCGCTCGCGGTGCTGGCCGGACTGAGTGTGCGGACGGTGCAGCAGTACCAGCGTGGTGTGGTGTTCCGGTTCGGCCGGGTGCTGGACCGGGTGCGGGAGCCGGGCCTGGCGATGATCATGCCGGTGGCCGACCGGCTGAAGAAGGTCAACGTACAGATCGTGACGATGCCCGTGCCCGGCCAGGAGGGCATCACCCGGGACAACGTCACGGTGCGGGTCGACGCCGTCGTGTACTTCAAGGTCGAGGACCCGGTGAAGGCCACCGTCAACGTGCAGGACTACGGCTTCGCGATCTCGCAGGTCGCCCAGACCTCGCTGCGCTCGATCATCGGCAAGAGCGAGCTGGACGACCTGCTGGCCAACCGCGAGCCGATCAACCAGGGACTGGAGCTGATGCTCGACAGCCCCGCGCTGGGCTGGGGCGTCCAGATCGACCGGGTGGAGATCAAGGACGTCGCACTGCCGGAGTCGATGAAGCGCTCGATGTCCCGGCAGGCGGAGGCGGAGCGCGAACGGCGGGCCCGGATCATCACGGCCGACGGCGAGTACCAGGCCTCGTCCCGGCTGTCGGAGGCCGCCGCGATCATGGCGGAGACCCCGGCCGCGCTCCAACTGAGGCTCCTGCAGACCGTGGTGGAGGTGGCGGCGGAGAAGAACTCGACCCTGGTGCTGCCGTTCCCGGTCGAACTGCTGCGTTTCCTGGAGAGCGCCACCAAGCAGGCCGAGGTCGCATCGTCGCCGAAGGCCGCCGGGACGGATCGGCCGGCGGAGCCGCTGCAGGGCTCCCGCCCGGTCGAGCAGCTGGAACTGCCGGACCTGGACGGGGTGCTCGCGACCGAGATGCCGGCCGCCGAGGTGCTCGCCCGGGAGGTCCCGGCCGAGGAGGTGCTGGCGGCGGAGGTCCCGGCCGAGGAGGTGCTGGCCGCGGAGGTCCCGGCGGTGGAGGTGCTGAAGTCGGCGAAGCCCTGAGCCCCGCAGGCCCCACAGGCCCGGCCGCCCGTCGCCCGCCCGGTGGCGTGGCCACCGGGGCCGTCCCAGGATGGAGTAACCGGGCTGTTCAACGACGTCGGAAGGCCTGACCATGACCACAGCCAGAGAGATCATGCATCCGGGGGCCGAGTGCGTCGGGGAGACCCAGACCCTCGCCGACGCCGCGCGGATCATGCGGGACCGGGGTGTGGGAGCGCTGCCGATCTGCGGGGAGAACCAGAAGCTGCTGGGGATCCTCACCGACCGGGACATCGTGCTGAAGTGCGTGGCCGAGGGTCGCGACCCGAGCACCGTCCTGGCCGTCGAACTCGCCGTCGGGCGGCCGATGGTGGTCGAGGAGGACGAGGACGCCGAGCAGGTGCTGCGGGTGATGGAGCAGCACCTGGTGCGACGCCTGCCCGTGATCAACCACCCCGACCACAAGCTGGTGGGGATGATCAGTGAGGCCGACATCGCCCGGAACATGCCGCAGGAGCGGGTCGCCGAGTTCGTCGGTGCGATCTGCGCGGAATAGTGGCCGAACGGCCGGCTCCGCCCGGGACGGGTGGCTCCCGTCCCGGGCGCGGTGCCGTCCGCGTCCCCCTGCCGGGGGCCGCGGCGGTCAGAGCCTCGCGAGGAAGGCGTCCGCGATCGCCTGGTAGCCGGCATCGTTGGCGTGGATGTCGCCGCGCGCCATGTTGGTCCACTGCAGGACCCGCGCCACGTTCAGCGGCACCCGGGCGCCGCCCAGCGGGACCGTCGGGAACAGGGAGTTGGTGCGAAACGCCCCGGCCACGTCGGCCGTGGGCACCCCGTGCGCGGTGTCGACGGCTCCGATGACGGTGTTCAGCAGACCGGCCAGCGGGAGCGACAGCAGCGCCGTGGACCGGCCCTGGTCGCCCGTCGTCCAGGCGGCCAGGTAGGGGTCGTAGAGGTTCATCCCGATGATCCGGGTGTGCGGGCCGGCCGCCGCCCGGAGCCTGGTCAGGACGGTGTCGAGACCGCGGCGGACGGTGGCGACGCCGTCCAGCGTGCACGGCACGTCGATCGAGCCGCCGGCGGTGCAGTGGCCGATGTCGTTGGCGCCGATGTCCAGGGTGACCAGCACCCGGTCCTCGTGGTGGGCCCGCAGGTACGTCTCCGCCTCGGCCAACTGCGGGCCGGCGTACGGGTGGGGGTACGGGCAGCCGCCGTCGATCATGGTGCCGGTGGACTCGCCGGGGCAGCCGAGGCCGGTGAAGCTGAACGGCCGTCCGGCCGCCGCCGCCCGCTCGCCGAGGACCTTCGCGATGTCCTGGGCGTAGCCGCGGCCGACCACGTGGCCGCCGTCCGGGGTCGACTGGTAGCCGGCGGCGAGCGAGTCGCCGAGGGCGAGGTAGTGGGTGGGGGTGCGGCTGTCCACCGCCGGGGCCGCCGACGCGGTCGAGGCGCCCGTGAGACCGAGTACCGAGGCGGTGAACAGCAGTGCCGCGAGGAGGAGTTCGAGCCTGACGGACAGGGCTGGACGCATGCGGACCTCCCGGGTGGGCCGGCCTTGGGGGTGGCTCGGCCCGGTGAGGCTACTGCGCGGTAGCCCCGCTGCCCAGAGGTCCGGCGGCAGCTTTCTCAGCCGGGGAAGGCGTACACGGCGGCGGCGTGTGCCGCGGGCTCCTGCTCGCCCTCGGCGGTCAGCGTGACGTCGACGAAGGCCAGCCGCCGCCCGAGCTTGGTCACCCGGGCGGTGACCAGCACGTCGACCTCCACCACCGCGCGCTGGAAGGTGGTCGACTGCTGGACGGTGGTCATCGGCCCGAAGCCGCCGCGGGCCGCCGAGACGGCGATCACGCAGGCGGTGTCGGCCGCCGCCATCAGGGCCTGGCCGGACAGCCCGCCGCCCTCGCGGGCCAGTTGGCCGGACCAGGGCAGCCGCAGCACGGCGTGCCGTTCGCCGGTCTCGGCCACCGACAGGCCGAGCGCCTGCACCCAGGGCGCGAAGTTGTCGGCCAGGATCTTGTCCGCCTCGGCGGTGGGGAGAGTCGTCACCCCGGCGATGGTAGGGCCGGCGGCGGCCCGCCCGCGACGGTGCCGCGCGCGTCCTTGACGACGGCCCGCCGCCCTGGCGTACCGTCACGGTCGTGACCCCTGACGAGGTGTTCCGCCCGGAGACCTACGCCGACGGCGTGCCGTACGCGCTCTTCCGGGAGCTGCGCGCGAGTGCGCCGGTCTGCCGCATCGGCGAACCCGAGGTCGCCGGCTGGCCCGCCGGGCCCGGCTACTGGGGGGTCTTCCGGCACGCGGACGTCACGTACGTGCTCGCCACCCCGGAGCTGTTCTCGTCGAACCTCGGCGCCACCCAGATCCGAGACCCGGACACCCCCGCTGACCTGGCCTTCGTCCGCTCGATGATGCTCAACCAGGACCCGCCCGACCACTCCCGGCTGCGCCGGATCGTGGCCGCGGCGTTCACCCCGCGCGCCCTGCGCGAGCTCTCCTCGGAGATCGACGGCTGGGCCGCCGCCGCGGTCGACGGGATCGAGGCGGCGGGCGCGGCGGACTTCGTCCCGGTGGCCGCGGACCTGCCGGTCCGGACCCTGGCCCGGGTGATGGGAGTCCCCGAGCGGGACCGGGTGCTGCTGCTGGACTGGGCGAGCCGGGTGATCGGCTACCAGGACGCCGACCAGGCCGGCTCGGCGACGGCCGACCCGCGGGCGCTGAGCGCGGCCGGGCGCCTGGCGCTGCGGCACCGTCCGGCGTCCTCGACCGGGCCGGACGGCCGCCCGGTCAACCCGCGCTCGCGCGCCGCGCTGGCCGACATGTTCGCCTATGCGCACGCGCTGGCCGAGCGGCCCCTGCCGGGCAGCATCATGGCCCGGATGCGGGAGGGCGGCCTGGACCGTGCGGAGTTCGAGAACATGTTCTTCCTCCTCGCGGTGGCGGGCAACGAGACCCTCCGCAACGGGCTCCCGGGCGGTCTGCACACCCTGCTCGCCCACCCCGAGCAGTACCGCCTGCTGTGCGAGCGGCCCGGGCTGCTGGACCACGCGGTGGAGGAGATGCTCCGGTACTGGCCGCCGGTGATGAACTTCCGCCGGACCGCGACCCGGGACCTGGAGCTGGGCGGGCAACTGATCCGGCGCGGCGAGAAGGTGGTGGTCTACCACGCCTCGGCCAACCGGGACGAGACGGTCTTCCCCGACCCGGACCGCTTCGACCTCACCCGCCCCACGGGCGGCCACCTGAGCTTCGGCCACGGCCCGCACTTCTGCCTGGGCGCCCGGCTGGCCCGCGTGCAGATGCGGGCGATGCTGCGTCAGGTGCTCACCCGGCTGCCCCGGCTGCGGCCCGCCGGGCCGCCCGTCCGCCTGGTGTCCAACTTCCAGAACGGGCTCAAGCACCTTCCCCTGCGGTGGGGCTGACCTCCGGGTCGACCGGCGGGCGGCCCCCCTCGCGCAGCGCCCGGCGGAGCAGTTCGGCCAGGTGCACGGGCCGTCTGCCGTCGCCGAGCTGGGTGATCTGGACCCGGCAGCTCAGGCCGTCGGCGAGCACCACCGTGTCGGGGTCGGCGGCGCGCACGGCGGGCATCAGGACGCGTTCGGCGGCGGCCACCGAGACCTCGTAGTGGCCGCGCTCGAAGCCGAAGTTGCCGGCCAGGCCGCAGCAGCCCGAGTCCAGGACCTGGTTGGCGACACCGATCCCGGCCTCGATCCGGCGGTCGGCGGCGGTGCCGAGGACGGCGTGCTGGTGGCAGTGCACCTGGGTGATCGCCCGGCCGCCCAGGTACGGCAGGTCGACCCCGGCGCCGTCCAGGAACTCCGCCAGCGTGCGCACCCGGCCGGGCAGCCCCCCGGCCCCGGCGCCGAGCAGCCGGGGCCACTCCTCGCGCAGCGCGGCCGTGCAGCTCGGCTCCAGCCCGATCACCGGCAGGTCGGCGGGCAGGGCGCGCAGACTGCGGCGCATCACCCGCCGGGCGAGCGAGAGCTGCCCGGTGGAGACCAGGGTGAGCCCGCAGCAGACCGGCCCGTCGGGCAGCCGGACGGCGAACCCCAGGGCCTCCAGCACCTCGACGGCGGCCCGGGCGGGCTCCGGGTCCAGCAGGTTGGCCATGCTGTCGGGCCAGAGCAGGACGGGCTGCGCGCCGGCGGGCTCGGGGTGTTCGGCGCGGTACCGGCGGAACCAGCCGACGAAGGTCTGCTCCGGCAGCGGCGGCAGGGCCCGGCGGGGGTCGATCCCGCCCAGCCGTCTCAGCAGGGCCCCGGTGCGCGGATCCCGCATCAGCCGGTTCGCCAGACGCGGGGCGAGGGCCGCGCCCCGCAGCCAGAGCGGCAGCCAGCCCATCGACAGGTGCGCGGCCGGGCGCAGCCGGTGCCGGTAGTGCTGGTGCAGGAACTCGGCCTTGTAGGTGGCCATGTCGACGTGGACCGGGCAGTCGCTCGCGCAGCCCTTGCAGCCGAGGCAGAGGTCCAGCGCCTCGCGGACCTCCTCGGAGCGCCAGCCGTCGGTGACCACCTCGCCGCGCAGCATCTCGGCGAGCAGCCGGGCCCGGCCGCGGGTCGAGTGCCGCTCCTCGCCGGTGGCCATGTAACTCGGGCACATCACCCCGCCGGTGGTGTCGACGCACTTGGCGACCCCGACGCAGCGGTGCACGGCCTTGAGCAGGCTGCCGTCGTCCTGCGGGTAGGGGAGGGCGAGCGGCAGGTCGCGGCCGGGGAAGCGGAGGTCGGCGTCGAACGGGCGCGGGTTGACCAGGGAGCCGGGGTTGAGCAGGTCGTCCGGGTCCCAGATCCGCTTGAACCGGCCGAACAGGTCGATGATCTCCGGCGGGTACATCCGGGGCAGCAGTTCGGCGCGGGCCTGTCCGTCGCCGTGCTCGCCGGACAGCGACCCGCCGTGTGCGACCACCAGGTCGGCGGCCTGCTCCATGAACGCCCGGAAGCCGCCGAGCCGCGCGGGGTCGGTCAGCGGCCAGTCCAGGCGCAGGTGCACACAGCCCTCGCCGAAGTGCCCGTACGGGACGCCGCGCAGGCCGTGCCGGGCCAGCAGGGCGCGCAGTTCGCGCAGGTAGCCGCCGAGCCGCTCGACGGGCACCGCCGAGTCCTCCCAGCCGGGCCAGGCCTCGCCGCCGTCGGGCAGCCGGGTGACGATCCCGGCGCCGGCCTCCCGGACGCCCCACAGCTGGCGCTGCTCGTCGGGGTCGGTGACCACGGCGGTGGTGGCCCGCGGTGCGCGCCGCACGGCCGCGGCCAGGGCGTGGGCGACCTCAAGGGCCTCGCTGGGGGTGCCGCCCCCGGCCTCCAGGAACAGCCAGCAGCCGCCCTCGGGCAGGCGGTCCAGTGCGGGCGGGCGCGGGCCGGCCGCGAGCAGGGCGGCGATCAGGTCGGCGGCCATGCCCTCGACGGTGAGCGGGCCGAGCGGCAGCAGGGCCGGGACGGCGTCGGCGGCCGCCGTCTCGTCCGGGTAGCCGGCCACCACCAGCACCCGGGCGGGCGGGGCCTCGACCAGCCGGACGGTCGCGCCGAGCACCAGCGCGCAGCCGCCCTCGGTGCCGGTGAACGCCCGTACCAGGTCGTAGCCGCGCTCGGGCAGCAGCGCGTCCACCGGGTACCCGGAGGTGCGGCGCGGCAGCCGGGGCATGCCCTGCCGGAGGGTGGCGAGGTGGTCGGCGGCCAGGTCCTGCAGCGCCCGGTGCAGTTCGCCCTCGCGGCCGGGCCGTCGGCGCAGCCGTTCACGGGCGGCGGGCGGGAGCGGGCCGGTGACGGTGAGCTCGGTGCCGTCGGCGAGCAGCAGGTCGAGCGACTCCAGGTTGTCGCTGGTACGGCCCCAGGCGACGGAGTGCGCGCCGCAGGAGTCGTTGCCGATCATGCCGCCTAGCGTGCACCGGGTGTGGGTGGAGGGGTCGGGGCCGAAGCGCAGCCCGTACGGGCGGGCGGCCCGCTGCAGGTCGTCCAGGACGACCCCGGGTTCGACCCGGGCGGTGCGGGCGTCGGGGTCGACGGAGTGGATCCGGTTGACGTGGCGCCGGAAGTCCAGCACCACCGCGCCCGGGCCGATCGCCTGGCCACCGACGCTCGTCCCGGCGCCGCGCGGGACGATCGGCACGCCGAACTCCCGGCACAGCGCCAGCGCGGCGCGGACGTCCTCGGTGTCGGCGGGCTTGACCACGCCGAGCGGCAGATGGCGGTAGTTGGACGCGTCGTAGCCGTACACCGCACGCTCGGCGGTGCCGAAGCGGACCTCGCCGCGCAGGGCGGCGGACAGGGCGTGGGCGAGACCGGTGGCCATGAACAGATCATCGCAGGGACGGCCGAAGCCTGGTGCGTCGTACGGCTGCGCGACCCTCAGCCCGTGCTCACCGGCGGCCGACGGCCCCACGGGCGAGGTGCGAGAGCTTGGCGACCTCGAACGCCGCGTACGCCCCGCTCGCCAGCAGCGAGAACTTGACCCCCTCGCGGCCGTCCGGCCGCCGGTAGCCCTGCGGCAGGAAACGCCGGTAGTGCTCGGCGGCGCGGTGGAAGAACTGCGGCCGCTCGGCCCTCGGGACGCAGCCCGCGAGGTCGAAGACGAACAGGTAGTGCCGGATCATCCGGGTGAACAGGTGCGGTCGTACGGCCTCGTGGCCCGGCCGCTCGTCGAGCAGCCCGAAGCTCTGCTCGTACTGCTGGAAGACGTCGAAGTGGCTGCTGCCGGGCGAGCCGGTCGGGTGCACGGTGTGCCGGCGCCGGATGGTCACGCACTCGCGGTCCAGTACCGCCACCCGGTGGGCGGCCAGCAGTGCCTCGTGGACGGCCGGGACCTCCTCGTACTGCCCGTCCGGGAAGGCCGGCACGGTGCCGCGCCGCAGCAGGCGGTCCCAGACCAGCGGGGGAGCGCTGAGCAGCTCGGGCCGCTCCAGCGGGCCGAACACCTCGGGGCCGGCCGCGGCGAGCAGCTCGGCGGCGCCCCCGGGCCAGCGGCGGCCGCCGTGCTCGCGGTCGTGGCCGAACAGCAGCAGGTCGACGTCGCCGGTCTCCGCCAGCCGGTCGGCCATCGCCTGGAAGGCGTCCGGCGCCAGCAGGTGGTCGCTGTCCAGGAAGAGCAGGTACCGGCCGGTGCCGCGGGCGGCCCCGGCGTTCCGGGCGCGGCCGATGCCGACCGCCGCCTCCAGCCGCAGCACCGACATCCGGGGGTCGCGGATCTCGTACGCGTCGGCGACCCGCTCCGGGCAGACCGGGGAGCGGTCGACGACCAGCACCACCTCGAAGTCCCGGAAGGACTGCGCGAGCAGCGCGTCCAGACAGTCCTTGAGCTGCTGGTGGTGGTCGAAGGCGGGCAGCACGACGGTGATGAGCGGTGGAGCCATGGCCGGGAGGCTAGGCGGGCGGACCGGCCCCGGGCAAAGGCCGGAAGTCAGGCGAAACCGGTCAATCAGGGTCATAGACCAGTACAGCTCCGCGATATCTTCACCGTGTGCTTACGGTCGGTACGCCGAAGGGCGGCCGGCCCCTGCGGCGGGGACGGCCGCCCGGAGCGGGGCTACCGATCAGTACCAGTTGTGCGCCTGCCAGAACGCCCACGCCGCGCACGGGCTGCCGTAGGTCTCGTTCATGTACTGCAGGCCCCACTTGATCTGGGTGGCCGGGTTGGTCTTCCAGTCGGCCCCCACCGAGGCCATCTTGGAGCCCGGCAGCGCCTGCATCAGGCCGTACGCGCCCGAGGACGGGTTGGTGGCGGTGACGTTCCAGCCGCTCTCGCGCTCGACGATGTTGTTGAAGCACTGCAGCTGGCTCGCCGGGACGAGCTGCGCCGCGATCTCCTTGGGCGAGCCGGTCGGGACCGGCGCGGCCAGCGGGCTGCGCGCCTGCGAGCGGGACGCGGCCTCGGCCTTGGCCCGCGCGTCGGCGTCCGCCTTCGCCTTCGCGGCGGCCTTCGCCCTGGCCTCCGCGTCCGCCTTGGCCTTGGCGTCGGCGGCGGCCTTGGCCTCGGCGGCCGCCTTGGCGTCGGCGTCGGCCTTCGCCTTGGCGTCCGCATCGGCCTGCGCCTGGGCGGCCGCGGCGTCGGCGGCGGCCTTGGCGTCGGCGTCGGCCTTCGCCTGGAGGTCGGCCTGCGCCTTCGCGGCCTCGGCGGCGGCCTGGTCGGTGAGCTGCTGCGCGGACTGCGCGGCCACGGCCTGCGGCGCGGCGGCCTCGGCGACCTTGCCGTCCTGCGGCAGGGCCAGCGCGAGCGTGGCGGAGCCGGCCACGGCGAGGGTCGCGACGCCGGTGATCAGGGCGGTCCTGCGGTTGCGGGGCAGTCGGTGCTTGGGGGGCTGCATGGCGGGGAGGACCTCTTCCGTCGGGCAGGGCCGCGTCGGGCACACGGGTATCGCGAGGCGTGTTCGAGGAACGGGCCCGCGAGCCGGGTCGGACGGCCGTGGCACCCCCGTCGGTGGACCGGGGCGGGCAGGCGGACGCGGCGCCCAGGAAGGGCCGCGCCGCCTGGCGACGGCACATTCTTGGCAGACCCGCGCGGCGGCGGCAACGAGCGCGAAACTATCGCCGGTAGTAGTCACGGCGGGGCGCCCGGGCGGTCCACAGGCGCGGGGGAGGGGTTTACCCGGCCGTTACATCGACCAAACCATTTCGTCCCGGCTGCCCGGAATATCCGGCCTGACCAGGGCCGATAGGCCCCTCTTCGCGGCCTCGCGGCCTCCGTGCCCCGTGCGGGCGGGCCCTCACGCTCAGGCGTCAACTATCGGCGGCAGTAGTCCCCACACCCGGTGTGGGCGGCCTCACAGGAACCGCTGAGGGGGTTCGCCGCGCGGTGACCGTTCGACTACGGACCGGTCACCGTGGCCCGCGCTCCGCGCCGGGGCCGGGGAGGGCCCGCCCGGCCCCGGCGTCGCCCGGCCCCGGCCACCCCCTGGCGGCGGGGTCGGGGAGGACGGGGACGGATACTGGCGCGATGGTGATCGTTCTCGTGCTGCTGCTGGGTCTCGGCGGCGTCGGTCTTGCGCAGTGGTACCTCTGGCGGCGGCTGGTGCGGGACGTGTCGGCGCCGGGCGGGTGGTACCGGCGGGCCGGGACGGTGCTCGCGGTGGTGCTGCCGCTGCTGAGCGTCGGCGCGCTGGTCGGTGGGCGGCTGCTGCCGCTGGACGTGGAGCGGTGGTTCGCCTGGCCGGGGTTCCTGTGGCTGGCGCTGATGCTGTACCTGGTGCTCGCGCTGGTGGTGGGGGAGGCCGTGCGGCCGCTGCTGATGCGGTGGCCCCGGCGCCCGGACGGCGTTCCGGACGGCGTGCCGGACGGCGCTGCGGACGGTGCCCCGGGCGCGGCCTCGGACGCGGCCGGGCGGACCGCCCCGGACGGTGCGGCGGCCGACCCGGGCCGCCGGCTGCTGGTGGCCCGGTCGGTGGCGGTCGCGGCGGGCGGCGCCGCGGCGATGGTGGTCGGCACCGGGATGTACGGGGTGCTGAGCGGGCCGGCCCTCAAGCAGGTGACCGTCCCGCTGGCCCGGCTGCCGCGCCGGGCGCATGGCTACCGGATCGCCGTGGTCAGCGACATCCACCTCGGGCCGATCCTGGGCCGCGCGCACACCCAGCGGATCGTGGACACCATCAACCGCGCCCAGCCGGATCTGATCGCCATCGTCGGCGACCTGGTCGACGGCACGGTGCCCGAGCTCGGCCCCGCCGCCCTGCCGTTGGCTCAACTCCGTTCCAGGGACGGTGCCTTCTTCGTCACGGGCAATCACGAGTACTTCTCCGGCGCGGCGCCGTGGGTCGAGTTCGTCCGCGAGCTCGGCGTCCACCCGCTGGAGAACGCCCGCACCGAGCTGCCCTGGTTCGACCTCGCCGGGGTCAACGACATCCAGGGCACCGCCGAGGGCCAGGGCCCCGACTACGCCAAGGCGCTCGGCGACCGGGACCGCGGGCGTACCGCCGTCCTGCTGGCGCACCAGCCGGTCACCATCCACCAGACCGTCCGGTACGGGGTCGACCTCCAGCTCTCCGGGCACACCCACGGCGGGCAGCTCTGGCCCGGCAACTACCTTGCCGAGCTGGCCAATCCGACCGTCGCCGGGCTGGAGCGGTACGGCGACACCCAGCTCTACGTGACCCGGGGTGCGGGTGCCTGGGGCCCGCCGGTGCGGGTGGGAGCGCCGTCGGACATCACCATCGTCACGCTGGCGTCGTCGGCGGCCTGACGGCCCGTCCGGCGCGCCCGCACGGTCTCACCATCCAGAACGATCTGTCTCACATCGCGGCCACGGCGGTAAGGTCCCGGCATGGACCAGGACCGCATGCACCGCAGTTGGCTGATGCTGGGACTCGGCACCGCCGGGCAGACCGCCAGCACCACCGTGCTCTACGGGCTGCCCTTCCTCATTCCGGCCTTCCGGCGGGAGTTCGGCCTGTCGCTGCCGGCCGCCGGCGTCCTGGTGTCCTGCCCGGTCTTCGGGATCCTGCTCGCGCTGGTGGGCTGGGGCCTGGTCGCCGACCGCTTCGGCGAACGGATCGCGCTCGCCGCCGGGCTGCTGCCGGCCGCGGCGGCGATGGCGGTGGCGGCGAACGCGGACGGTGTCCGGATGCTGGGCGCACTGCTGGTCCTGGCCGGGGCCACCGGCTCCTCGGTCAACTCGGCCTCCGGGCGGCTGGTGATCGGCTGGTTCCCGCCCGACCGGCGGGGTGTCGCGATGGGCGTCCGGCAGGCCTCGCAGCCGCTGGGCACCGGGCTGGCCGCCGCGGTTCTGCCGCCGATCGCCGCCTCCGCGGGCCTGGGCGCGGCGCTGCTGTTCTGCGCCGGGCTGTGCGCCGTCACGGGCGTCGCCATCGCGGTGTTCGCTGTGGACCCGCCGCGGCCCGCCTCCGCCGGGGCCGGTCGGGCCCCCGCCCCGTACCGGGGTACCTACCTGTGGCGGCTGCACGCGGTGGCCGCCCTGCTGTGCGTACCGCAGTTCGTGGTGACGGGCTTCGCGCTGGTGTTCCTGATCGACGCCCGCGGCTGGTCGCCGGGTACGGCCGGGACCGTCCTGGCGGTGGCCAACCTGACCGGTGCCGGGGTGCGGCTGCTGGCCGGCTGGTGGTCCGACCGGGTGGGCAGCCGGGTGCGGCCGATGCGGGTGCTGATCCTGGCCACCGCCGCGGATCTCGCACTGCTGACGCTGGGCGCGGCCTGGGACTCGGCCCTCGGCACCGCCGCACTGCTGCTGGCCGCCGGGCTGACCGTCAGCACCAACGGCCTGCACAACACCGCCGTCGCCGAGTACGCCGGGCCGCGGTGGGCCGGCCGCGCGCTGGGTGTCCACGGGGTGGGCCAGCACAGCGCCATCGTGCTGGTCCCGCCACTGGTCGGCGCCGTGATCACCGGGTACGGGTACACGCCGGCCTTCGCGGCCGCGGCCGTCGTCCCGCTGCTGGCCGCCGTGGTGCTCCCCGCGGAGCGCGCCTCGGCGCCGTGGGAGCCGGCCGGCGTCCCGGGGCCGAAGCCCGCGGCGGCGGGCGGCTGACCACGGCCGGCCGCAGGGCGAGCTGGGCCCCGGCGGCCGCGGCGTCAGGCCAGCCGGGCGGCCGGCAGCAGGTCGGTGGCCGGCGGCCCGACGGGCGGGCCGGAGCGGAGCAGGTCCAGGTAGTCCTGCCGGGGGACGGGCCGCGCGCCCAGGCTGCGGATGTGCGGGCTGTCCCACTGGACGTCCAGCAGCCGGCCGCCCACGGCGCCGAACCGGGTGGCCAGATCGGCGACCGCGACCCGGGAGGCGTCCGGCCGGCGGTGGAACATCGAGTCCAGGCTGAGCACCGGCCCGGCCCGGACGCCGAAGGCACCGCCCACCAGCTCCGGTCCCTGCCAGACCTCGACGCTGTGCGCCCAGCCCCGTTCGTGCAGGGCGAGCAGACTCCGCCGCAGTTCCTCGGTGAGCCAGCGCGGCTCCCGGCCGGCGGCGCACTGGGAGACCACCCGGCCGAAGTCCCGGTCGACGCTGGTCGACCAGTCGAGCCGGTTGCGCAGCCGCCGGGCGAGCCGGCGGCCGAGCCGGGCCTGGCCCGGGATCAGCACCGGACGCGGGTCGGGTGACCACCAGGCGACCTGGTAGGGGAGTTCGCCGTCACCGCCGGGCACCGCGATCGCCCCGGTGGCGACCCGGTCCTCGTACAGCGCCTCGTTCATCCAGCGGCCGTACTCGTCGGCGGCGGGCATCGGGAACAGGCCGGACCGGTAGGCGGCCAGCAGGCTGTCGGCGCCCAGGTCGGCGCAGAACGCGGCCGGTGCGTCGGCCGGCGCGGCCGACACAGCCAGGGTGTGCCACCAGTCGGTGGTCCGGCTGGTCATGCCGCGCGCTCCAGGTAGCCGGTGGCCTCCAGCCGGTCCAGGTAGAAGTCCAGCAGGCGGGCGTCGACCGGCGGGATGTCGATGCCGCTGCCGGCGAGCGCCCGGTCGGCCCGCTCGCGGGTGAACAGCGGGAAGGTCGGCCGGAAGTACATCTCGCTGATCGACATTCCGGCGCCGGCCGCGCGGTCCACGAACAGCGGGACGAACGGGGTGATCGGGTGCTCCGGGTGGCCCGCCGCGTACCCGACCAGGCGCCGGACCCAGTCCTGGTACGGGAGTTGCTCGATCCGCCGGCCCCGGGCCCGGACCCGGTCGGCCAGCGCGGGGAGCATCGCCGGGTTGGGGTTGGTGAGGTGGTAGACCTGCCCGGTGGCGGGCCGGCTGCCGGCCAGGTGGGCCAGCGCGCGGGTGAAGGAGTCGGCGGGGACGAAGTCCAGCTGCAGCTCGACGTCGGGGAACTCACCGGTGTCGGTGAAGTACTTGATGAGCGCGCAGAGCTCGGTGCCGAGGTTCATGGTCCCGGTGGCGAGGTCGCCGGTGACGTCGTTGACCCGGTAGACCGAGACCGGCAGCCCGGCCGCCGCGGCGTTGTGCAGCATCGCCTCGGCGACCCACTTGCTCTCCACGTAGCCGACCGAGAGGTGCTCGGCGTGGTCGAGCGGGGTGTCCTCGTCGATCTCGCGGACACCGGCGAGCCCGAATCCGGCCAGGACGGCCATGGTGGACAGGTAGTGCACCGGGATGGCCCGGGAGTGGCCCGCGAGCCGGATCACCTCCCGGGTACCGGCCACGTTCGCGGCCCTCAACTGGTGGTACGGATACAGGAAGTTGACCTGTCCGCCGAGGTGGTGAACGGCGTCGACACTGCCCGCCAGCTGCTCGAAGCGGGTGCGTCCCAGGCCCAGCAGCGGTTCGGCCAGGTCGCCGACCAGCGGGCGGACCCTGGCCGGGTCGAGGTCCCGGCGCAGAAAGCGCTGCTGGGCCGCGCGGATCCGTTCCAGCGCGTGCTCCGGGTCGGGGGCCCGCACCAGGCAGTGCACCTGGGCGTCGGTCGTGGTGAGCAGGGTGTGCAGCAGATGGGCGCCGCAGAAGCCGGTGGCGCCGGTCAGCAGGATCTCCTGCGGCTGCTCCGGCTGCTCCGGCTGCTCCGGCCGGGTCGCCGCGGAGTCGATCCGCCGTACCGGGACACCGAGTTCGGCCTCGCCGGTGAAGTCCACCCGTTGGCCGGACGGCTGCCGGGCCGGGTCGGCCGGGCTCTGGCGGACGGAGTGCAGGGCGGCGGTGAACGCACCGAGGGTCGGGTCGGTGAGCAGCGCGCGGGTGAGCTCGCGGATCCGGTCGACGCCGATGCCGAACATGATCCGGGCCCGGGCGAGCATCTCCATCGCCAGCAGGGAGTTGCCGCCCAGGGCGAAGAAGTCGTCCTCGGCGGCCACGGTGTCGACGTCCAGCAGCTGCGCCCAGAGGTAGGCCAGCCCGTGCTCGGCGGCCTCGTTGCCGCGCCGTCCGCCGTCAGGCGTCCCGCGCTGCCCGTTGCCGCCGACGCGGACGGTGGACCGGCCGGCCTCGGCCAGCACCTGCCGGTCGATCTTTCCGCTGGGGGTCACCGGCATCCGGTCGACGGCCACGAAGGCGGCCGGTACCAGGTAGTCCGGC
This sequence comes from Kitasatospora sp. NBC_00374, assembly GCF_041434935.1. Lineage (NCBI taxonomy): Bacteria > Bacillati > Actinomycetota > Actinomycetes > Kitasatosporales > Streptomycetaceae > Kitasatospora > Kitasatospora sp. NBC_00374. The sequence goes on from NZ_CP107964.1 coordinate 7,265,281, forward strand.
AGCCGGGCGGCCAGGAACTCCCGGAAGTCGGGCCCGCTGCCCTCGCCCGGGGTGTAGAAGGCGGTCAGCGCCTTCCCCCCGGCGATGTCCTCGGGGGCCAGGACCTTGGCCTGTCCGACCGCCGGGTGCTCGGTGAGGTGGGACTCCACCTCGGCCGGATCCACCCGGAAGCCCCGGACCTTGACCTGCTCGTCCGTCCGGCCGAGCAGTTCCAGGTTGCCGTCCGGCCGCCAGCGTGCCGAGTCGCCGGTGCGGTACATCCGGGTGCCCGCGTCGCCGGCGTAGGGCTCGGGCAGGAACCGCTGTGCGGTGAGTCCGGGCTGGCGCCAGTAGCCCCGGGCCAGGCCCTGGCCGCCGAGGAACACCTCCCCGCGCTCGCCGGGGGGCACCGGTCGCAGGGTGTGGTCGAGCACGTGCACGAAGGTCCCCAGCAGGGGGCGCCCGACCGGGACCGGGGCGTGGGCCGGGGTGGTCAGCATGCCGGGCAGGATCTCGCACACCGTGGAGGTGATCCCGGCCTCGGTCAGGCCGTAGGCGTTCATCAGCCGGGTGGTCGGCATCCTGCGCAGGCTGGCGCGGCAGTCCTCGGCGTGCACGGTGTCCCCGCCGATGATCATCAGCCGCAGGGAGGCCGGCGGGCGGGCGCCCTCGGTCAGCAGGTCGAGGAGGCGGTGCCAGTAGGTGGGCGTCAAGTCGGCCACGGTGATGCCCAGTTCGAGGATCCGGTGGGCGAGCTCGATCGGTGCCCAGGTGGTCCGGCCGCCGAGGACCACGGCCGAGCCGCTGAGCAGCGGGGCGAAGATCTGTTCCAGCGAGGTGTCGAAACCGAGCGCGCCGAGCTGCAGCACCCGGTCCGCGGGGGTGAGCCGGAAGGCCTCGGCCGCGCGGGAGACGGTCAGGGCCATCGTGCGGTGGCTGACCGGGACGCCCTTGGGCACCCCGGTGGTCCCCGAGGTGTAGACCATGTAGGCCAGGTCGTCGGGCACGGTGGTGTCCGGAGGGGCGGAGACGGTGCCGCCCGGTCCGCGGTAGTCCGCCGCGAGGATCACCGGCAGGCCGAGCCGTCCGTGCTGGTCACTGCTGGTCACCGCCAGTGCGGCGCCGGCGTCCGAGACCAGCTGCCGCAGCCGGTGGGCGGGGTGCGCGGGGTCGAGCGGGAGGAACGCGCCGCCCGCCTTGAGCACCGCGAGCAGCGCGGTGACCATGTCGGCGTCGCGTTCCAGGCAGACCGGTACCACCGAGTCCGCCACCACACCGGAGGCCCGCAGGGCGTGCGCGAGCCGGTCGCTGCGGCGGTCGAGCTCCCGGTAGCTGAGCCGCTCGCCGTCGGCGACGACGGCCGTCGCCGACGGGGTGCGGGCCACCTGCCGGCGGAAGAGCCCGTGCACCGTGACCCCGCCGCAGCGGCGGCTGACCGGCCGCAGGTCGGTCCAGCGCTCGGCGACCACGTGCAGGCACTGGGAGAGCGGGGCGGGCCCGGCCGCATTTCGCCAGCCGGCCGGGACGGGCAGGTCGTCGGGCCACAGGGCGTGCAAGGCCTCGTCGTTGATGAGCACCTGATACGGCCCGGACTGCGGCTGTGGGGTGCGGTTCGGCTGGTCCACCGGCCTGACCTCGGGAGTGTGGAGACAGGGGTACGGCGGCTGGTGCTCCGCCCGGCCACCGACGCGAACACGACGCTGAGCCGGCACGCGGTGAGCTGCTGCTTTCCGGCCTGTCCGCTGCGGACCTCGGCCGGCCCCGATACCTTCGACTATAGGCACCCGAATGGCCTTGGGTATCATTGAGACGCATTGTCACGGAGCCGCTGGGCTCCCCGCCTCCGCGTCGCCGGCGGCCAACTCTCGTACATCGACCCCTCCAGACTCCGCCACGGCGCGAAGGGGGTAGCTCGGTTGACGCGTCGAAGACAACGCCTGATGGTCTGTTACCTGGGCTGGATGGCTGTGCTGACCCTGGTCTACTACCGGAACCCGGACGAACGGATCATCTGGTGGACGGGCATCGGCCTGACCGGGGTCGCGGCCATCGTCGTCGGTACCCGGCTGAACCGCCCGGCGCACCCGCAGTACTGGTACCTGCTCGCGCTCGCGAACCTCAGCTTCACCATCGGCGAGATCGCCCAGGTCATCCAGACCGAGTACCTGGCGCAGTTCGACTTCCCGTCCGTCGCCGACGGCTTCTACCTCGCCGAGTACCTGCTGTACGCGGTGGGCGTCTCCGGCTTCATCCGCTGGCGCACCGCCCAGCAGGACCGCGGCAGCCTGATCGACGCGCTGATCCTGACCGTGGGCCTGGCCCTGCTGGCCTGGATCTACCTGATCGTCCCGTACGAGCGCAATCCCGATCTGAGCTGGTTCCAGAAGGCGGTCTCGGTCGCCTACCCGCTCGGTGACATCCTCATTCTGGCGATGCTGATGCGGCTGCTGGTGCCACGCGGCGGCAAGAGCAAGGCGTTGTGGCTGCTGGCCTTCGGCACCCTCGGCATGCTGGTCGCGGACGTCGCCTACGGGCTGATCCAGCTGCACGGGGTGTGGCGGATCGGCAGTCCGGTCGACCTCGGCTGGGCGGTGTTCTACTGCGCCTGGGGCGCGGCCGCGCTGCACCCGTCCATGGTCGAGCTGACCCGGCCGATCCCGACCCAGCAGCTGGACATCTCCGGCGGCCGGCTGGCGCTGCTCGCCGCGGCCTCGATGATCGCCCCCGCGATGCTGCTGGTCGACCTCTCCCGGGGCGACACCAGCCACGCCGGTGTGATCGCCACCTTCTCGGCGGTGCTCTTCCTGCTGGTGCTGGCCCGCCTGGGCGGGATCGTCCTGGTGCACCGGCACGCCGTCGCCCGGGAGCGGGCACTGAGAGTGGCCGGGGCGTCACTGACCAGATCGGTGGACTTCGAGGAGGTCTCCGACGCGGTACAGGCCGCCGCGTCCTCGCTGATGCCCACCCCGCCCGGCCACTCCGCCCTGCTCGGCGTGCGGGCCGACGGGCAGCTGTGGGTGCGGCAGGGCGAGATCGAGGCGGTGCTGCGGGTGCCGCCGGACAGCGAGCTGCGGGAGAGCCGGGTGATCCCCGTGGAGGAGCTCGGCGGCGGCCTGGAGCGCCGCTTCTCCGGGCTGTCGCACGCCCTGATCTGCCCGCTCGCCCTGGAGAACCGGCCGATGGGCGAGCCGCTGATCGGCGTCCTGATCGTCGGCGGCACCGAGCACCAGCTCACCGCGCTCTGGGGCACCCTGGACATCCTGGCGGCCCAGTCGGCCCTGGCCGTCGAGCGCGTGATGCTCAGCCGCGAGGTCAACCAGCGCAACAGCGAGGCGTACTTCCGCACCCTGGTGCAGAGTGCCTCCGACGTGATCCTCATCCTCACCGCCGAGGACGACATCCGGTACGCCAGCTCCTCCGCGCAGCGGGTACTGGGCTACTCCAGCCTGGAGGGCGTCCAGCTCAGCGAGCTGATCCCGCCCGAGGAGAGCCGCCGGCTCCACCAGGCCCTGGCCCGGATGCGGACCAGGGAGCAGTCCGAGCAGCGCGAGCACTGGCGGCTGCTGCGCAGCGACCGCAGCGTGATCGAGGCCGAGGTGCGCTGGAACGACCTGCGCGAGGACCCGACCGTCGGTGGCCTGGTCCTGACCCTGCGCGATGTGACCGACCAGCGGCAGATGGAGCGCGAACTGACCCACCGGGCCTTCCACGACTCGCTGACCGGGCTGGCCAACCGGGTGCTCTTCCAGGACCGGGTCGGCCATGCGCTCACCCGCAGCGAGCGCCGCGGCACCGTGATGGGCGTGCTCTTCCTGGACCTGGACGACTTCAAGGTGGTCAACGACACCCAGGGCCACGCGATCGGCGACGAGCTGCTGGTCGCGGTCTCGCTGCGGGTCTCCACCGCCCTGCGCACCTCGGACACGGCGGCCCGGCTCGGCGGCGACGAGTTCGCCGTCCTGGTCGAGGACGCGCTCTCGCCCGCCGACGTGGGCTCCACGGCCGACGCCGTGCTGAGCGCCTTCGAGGAGCCGTTCCGGCTGAGCTCGGGCACCGTCCGGGTGGCCGCCAGCGTCGGGGTGGCCACCACCGAGGACAGCGTGGACGCCGCCGAACTGCTGACCCACGCCGACCTGGCGCTGTACTCGGCCAAGGCGTCCGGCAAGCGCCAGTGGTGCCAGTACCAGCCCGCCCTGCAGGCCGGCCTGGTGGAGCGGCACGAACTCAACGAGAGCCTGGACACCGCGATCGCCGAATCCGCGTTCGCGCTGTACTACCAGCCGATCGTCGACCTGGCGGACGGTGGACTGGTGGCCTTCGAGGCGCTGGTGCGCTGGCCGCACGAGCGGCGCGGCATGGTGCTGCCGGAGGAGTTCATCTCACTCGCCGAGGAGAGCGGGCAGATCGTGCCGCTCGGTGCGTGGGTGCTGGAGCGGGCCGTCGCCGAGGCGGCGTCCTGGCAGCGGTCGACCTCGGCCCGGCGGGGCGCGGAGGGGCGGCGGCCGCTGCGGGTGAGCGTCAACGTGTCGGCCCGGCAGTTCCGGGACGCGGGCTTCGTGGACATCGTCCGCAACGTGGTGGAGCACAGCGGGATCCAGCCCGGCACGCTGATCCTGGAGCTGACCGAGAGCGTCCTCATGCGCCGGGACGAGCGGGTGCGCACCGACATGGAGGCGCTGCGCGAGCTCGGGGTGCGGATCGCGATCGACGACTTCGGCACCGGGTACTCCTCGCTGAGCTATCTGCGTGAGTTCCCGATCTCCGTCCTCAAGATCGACAAGTCCTTCATCGACGGGCTCGGGCTCTCCCAGCAGCAGTTCGCCCTGGTGGAGGGCATCACCCGGATCGCCGACACCCTCGGCGTCCAGGTCATCGCCGAGGGCATCGAGAACGCCGTCCAGCGGGACCTGCTGGCGGCCATGGGCTGCCCGCTCGGCCAGGGGTACCTGTTCGCCCGGCCGCTCACCGCGGATCAGGCGAGCGTGCTGGTCCGGGACGACGCCGAGTCCGCGCACCTGCGGGCGGGCGGGTCCTGAACCCGCCCGTCCGGTCCGCCCCGCGCGGGTCTCGGCCGTCTCAGCGGGTCTCGCCGCCGAGCGCCGCCGCGAGCTTCAGGGAGGCCTGCGCCTGGTCCGCACGCCCCTGTCGCTGGAGAGTGCGGCCGAGCATCAGGTGGGCGTAGTGCTCGACCGGGTCGAGGGCGATCACCTCGCGCAACTGCTCCTCGGCGCGGCGCAGCTGGGCGGAGTGGAAGTACGCGCGGGCCAGCAGCAGTCGCGGCGCCACCTGGCCCGGCGTCTCGGCCACCACCTCGGTGAGGATCCGGGCGGCCTCGGTGTAGTGCTTCGACTCGAAGTACAGCTCGGCGCGGGCCCAGCGCTGCGCGGTGGTCTCCTCGCGGTGGACGGTGTTCACTGCGGCTCCCTTCGGGTGGTTCTGACGGGCACTGGTGGTTGAACATTCACCTTTCTCTCGGCATTCCCGGGACGTTCCCGCCCGCACCGGGCCCGTCGAGGGTCGGCCCCGGACCCGTCGGCCGTCAGCCCCGGACGAAGAACAGTTCCAGTCGGACCGTGCCGACCTGCCCCTCGCCGTCCTCGTACGCCCGGATGATCCGCGGGTCGTAGGCGGGGAAGAACTCCGGTGCGACGTCCGGCACCCGGGGCGCCACCTGGCGGGCCAGCTCGGCGCTGCGGCCCAGGTCGGCGGCGCACCCCCGGCAGGCCGCGGCCGAGCCCCAGACCAGCACCAGCGCCGCGCGCCTGGCCCGGTAGGGCTGGATGCCCAGGCGCAGCTGCTGGAGCAGGTCGGCCACGGCGGCCGGGGAGCCGTCCAGCAGGGCGTCCGGATCGACGTGTGCGACCACCGACTCGCTGTGCGGATCCAGGCTCGCGGACGAGGCGCCGTGTGGGCCCGCGGGTGGCGCGGCCGCCGCCGCGCTCGGATTCGGCCCGGGAGAGCGGCCCGCGGACGGCAGTGCCGGTACCACCTCGGTACCGAGCACCACCACGACCAGCATCAGCAGGATGTCGGCGAGGAGCCAGCCCGCCAGCCGGGGCAGGGTGAGGCCGCCGTTGCTCCGCCTCATCCGGGCGTGCCCGCGCCGTCGACCGCAAGGGTCCGGCGGTGCGGTGGCGGCCCGTGGCGGCCGGATGTGTTCGCGGCCCGGCTCGACGGGCCGCACGGAATCCCCACTGGTGTCACAACTCCAAGCGAACGGTGTGGTGTTGGCGCAGAGCGGCGCGGCACCGCCGGCTGGGTGCCCGGGCCGGGCGCCGGCCCTGAACGGTGATCAGCATGCCATGGTCCGTGGCCCGGAAAACCGTCGAACGGGCGAATCGGAGGATGATTTTCTGCAATTCGCCACGGCGGCCGCCGTTGCATCGAGGGCATGTCAAATTCCTTTCCGCTCAAGGGAATTGAGGAGACCCGCGAAGTCGGTGCCCCGTGCTCCGCCGCCCGGGCCGCCCGTGCGGCCGCGGCGCGTCCAACACACCCGCACGGCCCAAGATCCCGGGCCGGCGGAGGGCGGAACCCTACTGTCGCCGTGACATCGTCGAGAAAGGGAACACCATGAACCGCACCTGCAAGCTGATGCTGGTCCTGGCTGCCGCCGCAGGCCTGGCGGGCGGCCTGCCCGGCGTCGCCGTGGCCGACATCGACTACGACTCCACGGCCGCCCCGTGGGCGATCGTCCTCGGCGACGGCAACCAGCTCGCCGGCGACGACATCTTCAACGTGGGCCGCGACAACACGGTGGGCTCCAACAACGGCGACGGCAGCCCGGTCACGGCCGGCTGACCGCCGCGCCGCAGGGCACAGGGCCGTGCAGAACCGACCGCCGGAACGGAAACCGTTCCGGCGGTCGGTGCGTCCACCCGTCGTGCCCGTCCGCCCGCGATCCCGCGTCTTATAGCACAGTCATCCCGGTCATCAAGTCCACAACCCGGGACCTCGTTCCCCGTCCCCGACCCCGCCGGTCAGCGGGATGTCCGCTCAGCGGAGACCGTTGATACTTTTTGTGTGCATGATCGGCAGTTCGTGCGCCGGTCGGCGACGACGATGGGGTGACGGATGGTGGGGGAACTGAGGTTCGAGGTGCTCGGGCCGATGCGGGCGTACCGGGGGGACGACCGGCTCAGGGTTGGAGCGCCGCAGCAGCAGGCGATGCTGGCGGTGCTGCTGCTGCGCCCGGGGCGCAGCGCGGGTGCCGCCGAGCTGACCGAGGCGCTCTGGGGGGAGGAGCCGCCGAACGCGGCGATCACCACGCTGCGCACCTACGCCTGGCGCTGGCGCAAGATCCTGGAACAGGACCGCTCGGCACCGGGCGTCCTGGTGTCGGTCGGCGACGGATACCGCCTGGTCCTCCCGAGACCCTGCCTCGATGTGCAGCAGGCCGAGGCGCTGGCCGCCCGGGCGGCCCAGGAGCGGACCGCCGGACGTCCGGCGCAGGCCGCGGCGCTGCTGCGGGAGGCGCTCGGACTGTGGCAGGGCGAGCCGCTGGCCGCCGTCCCCGGTCCGTTCGCCGAGCGGCAGCGGGCCCGGCTCGACGAACTGCGCGTCGCGCTGCTGGAGGACCGGCTGGAGCTCGACCTTGACCTCGGCCGACAGGCCCGGGCCGTGCCGGACCTGCGGCTGCTGGTCGCCGAACACCCGTTGCGCGAGCGCCCGTACGGGCTGCTGATGCGGGCGCTGTGCCAGGTCGGGCGGCAGGCCGACGCGCTCACGGTGTTCCGCGAGGTGCGGCACCTGCTGGTCGAACAGGTCGGCCTGGAGCCCGGGCCGGAGCTGACCGCCCTGCACCAGCGGATCCTCGCCGGAGACCCGGAGCTGACGGCGGCCCGGCCGCCTGCCGTGCCCGCCGGATCCGGTGCGTCGGGCGCCGCGCTGGAGGCCGTGCCCGACGCCGTACCGGTACCCCGAGCTGAGGACGAGGCCGAAGCCGGGACCGGACCGGGCGGGAGCCCGGGACGCCGGGGGCGGCCGGGGCGGCCGTCCGCGGCCAGGCCGAAGCCGGCCCAACTCCCCTGTGCACCGGTCGACTTCACCGGCCGGGAAGGTCTGGTCGCCCGGCTCGCCGACGCGCTGCTGCCGGCCCCGGGCGGTGGACCGACGGTCGTCCTGGTGGCGGGCATGGGCGGGGTGGGCAAGACCGCGCTCGCCCTGCACACCGCCGACCGCGTCCGCGCCGCCTTCCCGGACGGCCAGCTCCACGCCGACCTGCGCGGCACCGACCACGACCCGGCCGAGCCCGGGCACATCCTGGCCGGGTTCCTGACCGCGCTCGGGCTCGCTCCGGACGCCGTGCCGCCCGAGGCGGAGGCCCGCGCGGCCCTGTTCCGCTCGATGTCCGCCGGACGGCGCCTGCTGATCGTGCTGGACAACGCCCGGCACGCCGCCCAGGTGCGCCCGCTGCTGCCGGGCCCCGGCGAGTGCGCCGTCCTGGTCACCAGCCGGCCGCGGCTCGCCGGCCTGCCCGCCTGTCTGCAGGCCGACCTGGACGTGTTCGAACCCGCCGAGGCCCTCGACCTGTTCGGCCGGGTGGTCGGGGCCGAGCGGGCCGCCGCCGAGCGGATCGCGGCCGGCGACCTGGTCGCCACCTGCGGCTTCCTGCCGCTCGCCGTCCGGATCGTGGCCGCCCGCCTGGCCGCCCGGCCGAGCTGGACCGTCGAGCTGCTGGCGGCCAGGCTGGCCGACGAACGCCGCCGGCTCACCGAACTGCGCGCCGGAGACCTCGCCATCGAGCCGGTCTTCGAGCTCGGCTACCGCCAGCTCTCGCCCGATCAGGCCCGGGCCTTCCGCCTGCTGGCGAGCGTGGACGGCCCGGACATCGGACTGGCGGCCGCCGCCGCCGCGCTGGGCACGGACGAACTCCGCACCGAGGACGTGCTGGAGTCCCTGGTCGACGTCGCCATGCTGGAATCCCCCGTCCCCGGCCGCTACCGGTTCCACGACCTGCTGCGGACCTTCGGCCGCCAGCACGCCCGGGCCCACCGCCAGGACGTCCGGGAGGCTCTCGGCCGGCTGCTCGACCTCCAACTGGCCACCGCCTGCGCCGCGTTCCGGCACGCCGTACCGGGTGACCCGACCGCCGGCGCGCTCGGCCCGCTGCGCGCACCGGGCCCGGCCTTCGCCGACCTGGCGGCCGCCCGCGCCTGGGCGCACACCGAGTCCGAGGGCGCGCTGGCGCTGGCCGCGCAGACCGCCGCCGACCGCGACGGGGACGGCGTCGACGGGGACGCGCTGCGGACCGCGATCGACCTGCTGATCGCGCTCAGCCCCTTCCACCAGGACACCCGCTACGGTCAACTCGCCCCCACCGGGAGGCTGCTGGCCGAGGCGGCCGGGCTGCGCGGGGACCGCCAGGCGGAGGGCAGAGCCCGCTTCCTGTGCGGGACGATCGCCCTCAAGGACACCCGGCTCGCCGAGGCCGAGCACGAGGCCCGGCTGGCCGTCCTCGCCTGCCGCGAGGCGGGGGACACCGCCGTCCTGCGCCAGGCCCTCAACGACCTGGGCCTGGTGGCGCAGTTCCTGCGCCGGTACGACGAGGCGATCCGCAGCTTCGACGAGGCGATCGGCCTGGCCCGCGACCTGGGCCACCGCTCGGGTGAGATCGCCACCACCGTGAACGCGGCCCTGGCCCGGGTCCGCAGCGGCCGGGCGGCCGAAGCCGTCCCCGCCTGCGAGGGCGTGCTGCCCGGCCTGCGGCAGCTCGGCGACCAGCCCGGCACCTGCTACGCCCTGTACGTGCTGGGCCTGGCCCTGCACGCGACCGGCCGGTACCAGGAGGCGGTCCTCCGGTACGGCGAGTGCCTGGACATCGCGACCGCCGCCGGCATCCGGCAGCGGGTCGCGCATGCCCGCTACCGGATGGCCGACACCCTGCGCGTCCTCGGACGCCACCGGGAGGCCCAGACCCAGGCGGAGGCGGCACTGCGGCTCTGCGAGGATCTCGGGTCGGACCGGGACCAGGGCCATGCCCTGGTGGTGCTGGGCCGGACGCTCGCGGAGCGCGGCCGGGCCGAGGAGGCCAGGGCCAGCCTGCTGCGCGCCTCCGCGCTGTTCGCCCGGCTCGGTCTGCCCGACGTGGCGGACGTCGAGGCGCTGCTCGGCGATCTGGCGGCGTAGCGGCGGCTCGGGTGTGGCACGGGGCACGGGTGCGGGTGCGGGTGCGGGTGCGGGTGCGGGTGCGGGTGCGGGTGCGGGTGCGGTCAGGACCCGGTGCTGTTCCAGGTCGGCTCGATCGCGTTCGTCGCCGTGGTCCGGGGGGTGTCGACGGTGAGGTGCGTCAGGTCGACCTGGTCCGCGCTCGCGGTGGTGGCGGTGCCGAGCAGCAGGCCGGCCGCCAGGAGCGCCACGGCGGCCCAGCGGGTGGTGGTGGCGGTGCACTCGGTCGCCGTGCGCGTGGTGGCCGTGCGCTTGGTGGAAGCCCTCATGTCGATGCCCTTCGGTGTCGGATCGTCCGTCGAGGACCATTGTGCGGACCCGGGTTCGACTCTCGATCAACATCCGATCACCGAACCCGCGCCGGCCCCCGGCCGAACCTTCACGCCTCGGCCAGCAGCTGGGTGCGGACCAGCCGTGCGTAGAGGTCGTCCGCGGCCAGCAGCTCGCGGTGGGTGCCGACCGCCCGGGCCCGGCCGGCCTCCATCACCACGATCTGCCGGGCCTCGGCGACCGTGGACAGCCGGTGGGCGATCACCACGACGGTCGTCTCCCGGGCGATCTCGGCCACGGCCTCCCGCAGCGCCCGCTCGTTCTCGGCGTCCAGCTGCGAGGTCGCCTCGTCCAGCAGCAGCAGCCTCGGCCGGCGCAGCAGCGCCCGCGCGACGGCGACCCGCTGCCGCTGGCCGCCCGACAACGCCGTTCCGCGCTGGCCGAGTTCGGTGTCCAGCCCGTCGGGCAGCCGCGCCACGAGCCGGTCCAGACGGGTGACGGCGAGCACCGCGCGCAGCTCGTCCTCGCCGGCCCGCGGCGCGCCCTGGAGCAGGTTGGACCGCAGGGTGCCGGCGAGCACCGGGGCGTCCTGTTCCACGTACCCGATGCAGGCCCGCAGTTCGGCCAGCGGCCAGTCGCCCAGGGCGCGGCCGTCCAGGGAGATGCTGCCGGCCAGCGGCTCGTAGAACCGCTCCAGCAGCGCGAACGTGGTGCTCTTGCCCGCGCCCGAGGGGCCGACGAGGGCGGTGAGACCACCCGCCGGCACGTCGAGGGACAGCCCGTCGAGCACCGTCCCCGGGCGGCTCGGGTAGCCGAACGACACCTGCCGGAAGGACAGCGCGGCGGGGGCGGCCGGGCCGGGGGGTGCCGACACCGCTCCCGCCGGTCCCGCCGGTTCGAGCGGTTCGACCGGGAGCCGCTCGATCTCGTGGATCCGCTGCGCCGCCGCGATGCCGCGCTGCACCAGGCCCGCGCTGGTGGCCAGTTGGGTCAGCAGCGGGCCGACGAAGACCAGGTAGAACAGGAAGGCCACCAGCGCCGACACGGTCATCCGGCCGGTCGCCACCCTCGTCCCGCCGACGCCCAGGACCGTCAGGAAGGCGAGCCGCACCGACAGCCCGGAGGCGATCTCCGCCGCCACCTCCCAGCGCGCCGCCCGCACGCCGCTCGACCAGGCCCGGCGGGCCGCCTCCCGGGCGGCGCCGATCTCCTGCCGCTCCAGGCCGTTGGCCTTCACCGTCCGGAACGCGCCGAGCGAGCGTTCCATCGCCGACCCGAGCTCCCCGGTGACCGCCTGCGCCTGCCGGGTGGCCCGGCCGATCCCGGGCAGGGTGAGCGCGCCGAGCCCGCACACCGTGCCGATCACCCCGACCGTCGCACCGGCCAGCACCGGATCGAGCAGGAACATCGCGACCAGGCCCCCGAGCACCATCAGCGCCGAGGTCGCGCAGGCCGCCAGGGCGTGCCCGGCGGCCGAGCGCAGCAGGGCCGTGTCGGAGGTCAGCCGGGCGATCAGGTCCCCGGGCCGCTGCCGGTCGAGGTCGGCCACCGGCAGCCGCAGGATCCGCGCCGCCAGCCGTTCCCGGGTGGTGCGCACGACGTCCTCCGCGGTGCGCTCCAGCAGGTACGAGCCGGCGCCGGTGACCAGGACGGAGGCCAGCACCAGGGCGCCGAGCCCGAGCGCGGACGCGGTCGGCGAGCCGCCCTCCGCCAGGCGGTCGATCAGCGCCTTGGCGGCCATCGGTTCGGCCAGCCCCGCCAGCCCGCCGGCCAGCGCCAGCGCGGCGCCGGCCGCCAGCGGCCCCCGGTGCGGTCGCAGGTGACGCCCGATCAGCAGCCGCAGCCCGGCGGACCGCGCGGCACCGCTCACTCGGACGCCCCGGCGGCGAGCCGTTCGGCCAGCGCGGCGATGCCGGGGCTGGCGCCCAGACCCGGGACGTCCCCCTCGGCGCGCTGGGCGTCGCGGGCGAACGCCAGCAGGTCCGCCGCGGAGAGGTCCGGCAGCCGCTGCCGGAACCGTCGCAGCAGCTGCTCGCCGGCGGTCTGCAGGGCCGCGTCGTCCAGCGGGCGGGCCGGCAGCCGCAGGCCGTCCAGCAGCAGGTGCTGCAGGGCGCGGAACAGCTCCCGGGCGCCGACCTCGCGGATGGTCAGGGACACGTGCGAGGAGAGCCCCTCGCCGCCCACCGCGCGGTGCGCGAAGGCACGGGGGATGTAGAGCACCTCGCCCGCCCGCAGGGTGGTCTCCAACAGGGCCGGCCCCGCGTCCGCGACCGCCCCGGGGGCCCAGTCCGCGTCGCCGGTCGGGCCGCCGTGCACCGTCCAGCGCTTGCTGCCGGTGACCTGGAGCAGCAGGACGTCGGCGTCGTCGCGGTGCAGGTCGAGCCCCTGGGCGCCGGGCGGGGTGACGAAGTGGAACGCCTCGACCCGGCGCCCCAGTTCGTCCTGCAGCCGGGTGGTCAGCGCCCTGGTCCGGGGATGCCAGTGCTCGACGTTGCGCAGGACCAGCGTCGCGCCCTCCGCCAGCAGGGACCGGATCCGGTCCGGGTCGGCGTAGCCGGGCCCGGTCACACCGGAGACCGTGCGCGGGCGGGTGTACGTGGCGGAGTGCACCGGATCGCCGGCGCGGGCCAGTTCGACGTGCGGGGTGCGCAGCAGCCCGCCGGCGAGCGCGGCGTCGATCTCGTCGAGGGTGAGCGGTTCGGACGGGCCGGCCGCGCCGGGGCGGAAGACCGCCGGTCCGCTGCGCCAGTGGTCGGTGCGGAAGGCGTCCACGTCGCCCACCCAGCGGGTGAGTTCCTCCCGGAGCATACGGGTCTCTTTTCGTCGTCGTCTCGGTGGGCGGTCGCGCGGGTACGGCTCGGCCGGTGCGGGTCAGGCCAGCAGCAGCGCCCGGTCCCACCGGGACGCGGGGGCGGTGTCGGTGGCGAAGGTGTGCAGCGCGAGGGCGGCGCCGGCCGCGCCGGTCAGGAACCCGGCCGGGTGCTCGTCCGGGTCCCGCCGCCCGGGCCCGGCGGCGAAGCCGAACGGGCCGTCCCGGTCGACCAGTTCCAGCAGCCGGGCGGCGATCCGCGGCACCTGCGCGGTGAGCCGGGGGTCGCCGCTGTCCCGGGCGGCGCGCCAGGTGGTCTGGAGCAGCCCGGCCCAGCCGTGGCAGAGCCCGGCCTCGTCGAGCGGCGGGGAGTGCGGCTGGTCCAGCCGGGTCAGCGCGTCGCGCAGGGCCGCCACACCCGCGTCCCGCCACGGCCGGACGTCCAGGGCGAGGCCGGCCAGCTGGAGGCTGCGGGCGATGCCGGGGCCGCCGTAGCACCACGAGGGGCGGCCGGCCCGGCCGTCGTGGGCCGGGCCGAGGGTCAGCTGGCCGGGCCACCAGACCCCGGCGGCGTCCCGCTCGGCCCGTTCGCACAGCCACCGGGCGAGCACGGTGATCGCGGCCCGCTGGCCCGGCACCCGGACGCCTTGGCGCCAGGCGAGCGCGAGCAGGGCGAGCGGCCCGGGCACCCCGTGCGCGGCCCCGAGGTTGGCGTGCCCGTCGGCCGGGTGGACCGGACGGTAGGTGGCGCCGTCCTGCGCCACCCACCAGCCGGGCAGTTCGCGGCCCTCCGTCCGGACGGGCAGGGCGAGGCCCGCCAGGGTGGCGATCACCTGGGCGGTCGGGCCGGGCCGGTCGAGCTCCAGCAGGTGTGCGCCCAGCCCGGCGAGACCGGAGATCGTGTCGTACCCGGCCAGCGTGGTGCAGGCCCGGCCGGCCGCGATCCGCGCCTGCTCGCCGTCCGCCCGGCGCCCGGCCAGGGTCGCGACCTGGTCGGCGAGATGGGTCCGGGCCCTGGCGTGGCCGGTTGGGGACGGTGCGGTGCGGTGCAGGGCGAAGGAGAGCGCCGCGACCGGCCCGTACAGCCCCTGCGGCCCGGGCGCGGGGGGTTGCCCGGGCTGCCGGGCGAGGTCGGCGGCCCGTGCCAGCCAGCGCAGGGCTGCGGTGCGGTGCCCCGGGTCACGGTGGGCCAACTCCGCGTGCAGCAGGGCGATCCCGGGCGCGCCGTCGCTCAGGCTGCCGGCCCGGAAGGCGGACGGGGACGGCCCGTCCGGCGCCTGGACGACGTTCGGGTCGGCCAGCCGCCGTGCGGTGGCGGCGACCACCAGGGCCGCCCGCTGTCGAAGGCTCACCGGGCGGCCCTGCCGCGGTCCAGCCGGCTGCGCAGGGCGACGGCGGCGAGCGCGAAGGCCCGTTCCTCGGCGGGCCGGTCGATGCCGACCAGGCGGTTGTGGTGCAGGTGCAGCAGCGCGTCCAGCGCCCCGGCGGCGCCCGACCCGCCGTCCAGCGCGCGCAGCCGGTCGCCGTACGCGGTCAGGGCCGGGGCCCGGCGTTCCCAGCAGGCGGCCAGGGCCGGGCCGCCGGGACGTGCCCGCAGCCGGTCCCAGCCGCCGAACGGGTCGATCAGCTCCCGGGCCAGGTCCTTGGCCTCCCGGTCGGGCTCGGCGGCGCCCGGCGGGCGGGCCCGGGCCAGCAGGTGCCGTACGCCCTGCTCGGGCCCGGCCACCCGGCAGGCCAGGTCGACGTAGCCGGCCGCGGCCAGCACGGTGCGTTCCAGGTCGAGTTCACGCCGGTCGAGCAGGGCGAGCTGCGCCAGGCAGGCGGCGCTGTCCGCCTCGAACGCGGCCTCGGCCGCGGCGCGGGCCTGTGCGCCGCCGTAGCGTTCGAGCTCCGGTTCGTAGGTGTCCAGCGTCAGCCGGCCGGCCAGCCCGGCCGTCACCAGCGCGTCGGACCAGGTGTTGAGGCCCGGCAGCACCTGGGCGGCGAGGACGGCCGGGTCGCCGTGGATGCGCAGCCGCAGATGGGCGTCCGGATCGCGGTAGCGCAGGAAGAACCAGCGCCGCACCAGGCCGTCCAGGCCGTCCAGCAGCCGGGGGAGCCGGTGGGTGAGGATCTCGTCCTGCCGCTCGGGGGAGCAGTACACCTTGCCGTACAGCCAGTCGGAGCCCGGGCCGTGCGCGGTGCGTTCGCGGCGCGGCTCCGGGTAGCGCAGCGGGCGGGCCGGCGGGGTGGCGGCGTGGCGGCGCAGCAGCGGGAAGGCGATCTCGTTGGTCCGGCCGGCGGGCTCCCGCGGGCCGGCGGCCAGCCAGCCGGTGCCGTGGCCGCAGCCGGTGGGGAGCTCCTGAAGGACGGCCCCCGGGCGGCGCAGCCACTCGTCCCTGAGCAGCGCGCGGTGGAACGGCCGTCGCAGGTCCAGGGCGATCCGGTTGTCGCCGTTGACGCTCTCCACCTCGTCCGGCACCCGCCAGCGCTCCCGCCAGGCGGCGAAGCGGCGCTCCCAGGCGTCGGCGCCGGTGGCGCGGTCCTGGAGCGACGGATCGGTCGGACGCCAGCGGGCGGGGGACAGTACCGTCCGCCCGCGCCGGACCCGGGGCAGGTAGGGCAGGGTGTCGGCGGTGCCCCAGCGCCAGCGGGGCCAGGCCGGCCCGCCGTGCTGGGTGATCTCGTGCAGGAAGCGGGCCGCGTTCGGCGCGTGCCACATGGTCGCCAGCATGCTGGGGACGACCGGGACCACCTCTCGGCCGAGCCGGGGAGCGACGACCGCCAGGCGCCGCACGTCCGCCACCACGGCGAGGTCGGAGACGCCGAGCACGGTGGCGTCGGTCCGGTCGGCGAAGGCGGCGAGGACGATGGTGTGCGGCAGCCGGCGCGGCACCATGGCCACGTTGGCGGTGGCCCCGCGCGGTGGCGGGAAGCAGAGCTGCGCCTTCACCGCGTCCGGGTCGGTGGTGGGGAGGTCGCGCACGACCGCGGTGACCAGGTCGTCGGCGGTGCCCAGGACCCGCCCGAAGCGGCCGGCGTGGGCGCCGGCCGTCCTGGCACCACCGGTGATCACCAACCGGAACGCGCCGTCGGCCAGGCCCTCGGGCGAGTCGGCCAGCAGCTGGGCGAGGATCTCGAACGAGGCCGGCGGGGCCGGCTCCGGCCCGCCCGGTTCGGCGGCCGTCAGCCGGTCGAGCAGGTCGTCGTCGAGGACGAGTTCCGGCGCGCCGATGATGGACGCCTCCTGGGCGAGCGTGGTGAGCAGCCGGTCCTGCGCGCCGGGCTCGCCGCCCTCGGCCCGCAACTGCCGTGCGGTGACCGGCAGTCGGTAGCCGGCCGGGCCGCCCAGGCCGAGGTCGGGGTCGAGCAGCTCGGTCAGCGGCACGGCCCGTCCGGCGCCGTAGCGTTCCAGGAAGTCCTCGTGGTACTGGCGCAGATGGGCGGGTCCCGGCCGGTGCGCGGACAGCCGCCACAGCGCCTCGGCGGCCTGCTCGACCTCCGCCCGGACGACGGGTGGCAGCCGGACGTCCACATCCAGCCCCAGGTCGACCTGGACCAGGTGCTCGGCCGGGTGCAGCCGGTGCATCCGCCCGGTGGCGGCGTTGCGGGCCGCTCGGCCGGAGCCCAGCGGCGTTGCCGCGTACTGCGCCAACTCGTCCTGTATGGAAGAGAGTTCGTCGACAGTCCCGGCCACCCGCGGGGGCAGGACGGCCGTGCCGGGGGCGAGCAGGGCCAGGACGTGGCCCAGCGGCTCGGCGGCCTCCGTCGGCGGGCGCAGCTCGGTCAGCAGCACCTCCGCGCCGACCAGGTCGGCGAGCAGCCGCTCGACGGTGCCGGGGGCGGCGCCGGGGTACGCGTCGAGCAGATGACGGTGCAGTTCGCCGAACGGCACCGGCCGCGCGGCCCGTTCGAGCACGCGCAGGACCACCTCGCCGGCCCGCACCGAGACCTCCTGCGCGGCCGGCCGCGCGCCCGCGCCGGGGGACGGGACGTACGGGACGACCAGTCGGCCGCCGCGGACGAAGCACAGGTCGTTGGCGGTCACCCGGAGCAGCCGCAGCACGGCCGGCTCCCGTTCCAGCCCGGCGACCACCTCGGTCAGCCAGCCCATGTCGGGGCGGACGGCCTTCACGTGGCGCTCGCCCCAGCGGACCTCCGGCGCGTCGGCGAAGCCGATCGCGGCGACCCCGGCCATCGTGCCGAACGGTGTCGCCCGGCCGGACATCCGCAGCCGGTAGCGGGCGACCGCCCGGACGGCCCGGCGCAGCTGCTTCGCCCGCACGGGGGCGCCGGCCACCACCCGGTCGAGGATCCGGCTGAGCGAGGGGCTGGCGAGCGCCACCGCCTCGCGCAGCGGGGCGTCCGCGGCCGCGGCGGCCAGCCGGGCGCGCAGCGCCTCCTCGGTGCCGGTGTCGTCGGTGTCCGCCGGGCCGGTGCCCGCCGTTGTGCCGGAGTCCTCGGCCGGGCGGGTCGGGCGGACCGCCGCGCGGAACAGGGGGGTGTCCGCACACCGGAAGGTGGACGGGCCGGGGGCGGTGCCGCCCCGGGGGGTTGCGGGTGCCTCCATCGGGATGCTGCCTTCTCCTCTGCCGAAACGGGTGAGGCGGCCCGTGGTCGACGGGCCGCCTCACCGGGACATCTGCCGGACCGACCGTCAGATGGTGGTCTTGCAGTAGAACGGCCAGGAGCCGGTCGCGGCCTGGGCGTCGGCCTGCTCGCCCTCGGCGGGGGCGGCGATCTCGATGATGTCCAGCTCGAACAGCTCGCTGAGGTCGTTCATGGTGACTCCTCGGGTGAGGTCTCGCCCCCGTCTCCGGTGGCGGCGTCCGGGCGGTTCCCGGGCGGCTGCCACCACGGTAGGAAGCCCCGATCGACCGCCGATCGACGTCGGATCACCGCCGGGTCGACGGGCCCGGGGCGCCGCCGGGCGCGGGCACGACGACGGCCGGCCGGATCCGAAGGGATCCGGCCGGCCGGGTGGGCGCTGGTGCCGTCACGGGTCGTGGCGGCGGACGGGGAAGTGGTCAGGCCGTCCAGGCGGTCGGGCCGGTGGGCGCCGTCGCACAGAGGCGGAAGGTGAGCATGCGGCCGTCGTCGTCCGACACGGCGAGCTGGACGCGGGCGCCGATCGGCACCGCGCCGGGCAGGCCTCCGATCACACCGGCCTGGACGGTGAAGCCCTCGTCCAGGGCCACCAGGTACGGGCGGCCGGGGTAGAGGCCCCGACGGGTCGGGCGGAGCAGCCGCCGGACGGTGCCGGCACCCGCGCTGAGCTGCTCGGCGAGGTCGGCGGAGCCGCAGACCGTGCAAAGCAGGGAGCCCGCCGGCATCGCCGAGTGGCACCAGTGGCACAGGTGGTAGCGCAGCGCGCTGTCGGTGCCGGTCGGGGCCGTGGTGAGCAGCCCGGTGGGTGCGAAGGCGGTGAGCGGTGTCATCGCGCACCTCCGCCGAACGCCGACGACCAGTTGCCAGTGCTGACCATGTCCGGCTCCTCCCCGGTGGATGCTGCTCAGGAAGATATGGCACTCAGTGCCCCGTGTAAAGGCACTGAGTTCCCTCTGTGGTCCCGCCGTCCGTCCGGGGGTGCCGGCGGCCCGCCGGTGACGGGCTCAGCCGTCCAGCGCCGACTCGATCCCCTGCACCACCCGCCACATCGGGGTGCCGCGCCGGGCCACCAGGACCACCACGTCCTCGGCGGGCTCCGGGCCGTCCCCGCCGTCGGGCCGCGGCTGCTCGCTCCAGGTGCCGACGACGAAGTCCAGCGCCAGGTCGACGGCCTCCCGGACGTCGCCGGCCCCGCCGGAGCGCAGCCAGGTGCGCAGGGCGTGGTTGTGCGCGGCGACCACGGCCGCGGCCACCACGTCGGCCCGCAGGGCCCCGTCGGACCGGGCCGAGTAGCGGGCCCGGAGATGGGCGGCGAGCGTGCGCTCGTAGCGCCAGACCACGGACAGCTCGTGGATCCGCAGGTTGGGGACCTTCCTGGTGAGCAGGTAGCGCTCGACCGAGAAGGTCGGGTTGGCCGCGTACATCCGCAGCACCAGGCGGGCCGCGTCGCAGACCTGGACCACCGGGTCGCCGCCGTCCCCGCAGTCGTCCAGGAAGGCGGTCATCTCGGTCAGCGCACCCTCGTGGTCGGGGAAGACCACGTCCTCCTTGGAGGGGAAGTAGCGGAAGAACGACCGCCGCCCGACCCCGGCCAGCCCGGTGATGTCGTCGATCGTGGTCTGCTCGAACCCGCGCTCCAGGAACAGCTGGAAGGCCGCCTCGATGAGGGCGTCCCGGGTGGTCGGCTTCCCGCCGCCCGCGCCCGCACCCGCGCCCTGGACCTGCTCCTGCACCTCGCTCATGGGTGGACGGTAGCACCGGTGACGGGGCCGGAATGCCGCCCGGAGGGTGGCCGGACGGCACTGAGTGTGCATAATCAGGGGTACTGAGTGCCACACCTTAAGGAGCTGTCCCATCATGAGTCAGGACTTCGACCTCTTCCGGCTCAGCGAGGAGCACGAGATGCTCCGTGAGGCGGTGCGTTCGCTGGCGGAGGCGAAGATCGCTCCGTTCGCGGCGGAGGTGGACGAGCAGGGGCGGTTCCCGCAGGAGGCGCTGGACGCGTTGCAGGGCAGCGACCTGCATGCGGTGCATGTGCCGGAGGAGTACGGCGGTGCGGGGGCGGACGCGCTGGCGACGGTGCTGGTGATCGAGGAGGTGGCGCGGGTGTGTGCCTCGTCGTCGCTGATTCCGGCGGTCAACAAGCTGGGTTCGCTGCCGGTGCAGCTGTCGGGCTCGGAGGAGCTGAAGGCGAAGTACCTGGGGGCGTTGGCGCGTGGTGAGGGGATGTTCTCGTACTGCCTGTCGGAGCCGGAGGCGGGTTCGGACGCGGCGGGGATGAGGACCCGGGCGGTGCGGGACGGTGACTTCTGGGTGCTGAACGGTGTGAAGCGGTGGATCACCAATGCCGGGGTGTCGGAGTTCTACACGGTGATGGCGGTGACGGATCCGTCGTTGCGGTCGAAGGGGATTTCGGCGTTCGTGGTGGAGAAGGGCGATGCGGGGGTGTCGTTCGGGGCGCCGGAGAAGAAGTTGGGGATCAAGGGGTCGCCGACGCGTGAGGTGTACTTCGACAATGTGCGGATTCCGGCGGACCGGATGATCGGTGCGGAGGGTACGGGTTTCGCGACGGCGATGAAGACGCTGGACCACACCCGGGTGACGATCGCGGCGCAGGCGATCGGTATCGCGCAGGGTGCGTTGGACTACGCGAAGGGGTACGTGAAGGAGCGCAAGCAGTTCGGGAAGGCGATCGCGGAGTTCCAGGGTGTGCAGTTCATGCTGGCGGACATGGCGATGAAGCTGGAGGCGGCGCGGCAGCTGACGTATGCGGCGGCGGCGAAGTCGCAGCGTACGGACGGTGATCTGACGTTCTTCGGGGCGGCGGCGAAGTGTTTCGCGTCGGATGTGGCGATGGAGGTGACCACGGACGCGGTGCAGTTGCTGGGTGGTTACGGCTACACCCGGGACTACCCGGTGGAGCGGATGATGCGGGACGCGAAGATCACCCAGATCTACGAGGGCACCAACCAGGTCCAGCGCATCGTGATGGCCCGCAACCTCCCGTAGGTCCGGCGCACACCTCGAAGGGCCGGCCCCCGGTACGTACCGGGGGCCGGCCCTCTCGCATCCTCCCCGGGACCGGGACGGCCGCTCCTCCCACGGCCCGGGACGGGCCGGAACAGGCTCGGCCGGATCCTGATGCGCACCCGCACCGGGCTGCGGGCCGACCTCCGGTAGGAGGCCGGGTCAACTGCCGTGCAGCAGCTGCTCGTCGTACCAGACGTCCTCGTACCCCGGGCCGATCAGGAAGCGCCAGCCGGGTGGGAGGGCGAGGTAGGGCAGGACGGAGGGGCAGACCGTCACGAGGTGTCCGACCGGGGTCGGCACGAAGAGGTCGGGGTCGTCGGAGAGTTCCTCGGAGGACCAGACGAACCAGCCGCAGGCGCCGTCCTCGGCGGGTTGCCGCAGGCCGTTGATCGGGAAGACCACGCTGGAGAAGTTCTCGGCCAGGCCGAGGATCTCGGTGCCGTCGACGGGCGCCGGCTCGGCGCCGAAGCGGGAGCAGACCGAATCGTGGTCGTGAAGCATGGCAGATCCAGACGGTTCGCGTCCCACCCCGCACCCGGCATCCTACCGCCGCCGCGCCCGGACAGGTTTGGACTCGCGCCGGTCATGCCAGGAATGGAGAATGACCAGTTCCGAATCCGCACCCTCCCTCCGGCTCTCCGACGAGGTGCGCGACGCGCTGGAGCGTCGGGCTCCGGTGGTCGCCCTGGAGTCGACGATCATCGCGCACGGTCTGCCCCGGCCGCGCAACCTGCAGGTGGCGGGGGAGTTGGAGGGCCTGGTCCGGGAGGCCGGCGCGGTGCCGGCCACCATCGCGGTGCTGGACGGCGTGCCGCGGATCGGCCTCGGCAAGGCCGAGTTGGAGCGGGTCGCCGGTGACGCCTCGCTGCGCAAGCTCGGCTTCCGGGACCTCGCGCCGGCCGTGGCGGCGGGCGCGAGCGGTGCGACCACCGTCTCGGGGACGGCGTTCCTCGCGGCCCGGGCCGGGATCCGGATCTTCGCCACCGGCGGGCTGGGCGGCGTGCACCGGGGCTGGACGCAGACCCACGACGAGTCCAACGACCTGGCGCTGCTGGCCCGGACCAGGATCACCGTGGTGTGCGCCGGGGTGAAGTCGATCCTGGACGTGCCGGCCACCCTGGAGCGGCTGGAGACCCTGGGGGTGGCCGTGCTCGGCCACCGTACGACGCGGTTCCCCGGCTTCTACCTGGCGAGTTCGGGCTGCCCGGTGGACTGGACGGTGCACGAGCCCGCCGAGGTCGCCGCCGTGATGCGGGCCCAGGACGCCCTGGGCGGGCCGGAGTCGGCGCTGATCGTGGCCAACCCCGTGGCGGAGTCGGAGCAGTTGGACCCTGACCTGCACGACCGGGTGCTCGCCGACGCCCTCGCGGCGGCCGACCGCGAGGGCGTCACCGGGCAGGCCACCACGCCGTTCCTGCTCGCCCACCTCACCGAGCACACCCGGGGCGCCTCGCTGGAGGCGAATCTGGCCGCCGTCCGGGGCAATGTGCGGCTGGCCGCGCGGATCGCCGGCGCGTGGGCCGACGGCCGGCCGGCGGCGCGCGGGTGACGCCCGGGCCCGGCGCGCTGCTGGTGGTCGGGGACGTGGTCACCGACGTGCTCGCCCTGCACGAGGGCCCGCTCGCCGCGCACACCGACACCGCCGCGCGGATCGCGGTACGGCCGGGCGGCGCGGGCGCCAACGTCGCCGCCTGGGCGGCGCACCGCGGCGCGCGGGCCCGTCTGCTGGCCAGGGTCGGCGCCGACTCGGCCGACTGGCACCGGGCGCAGCTGCGGGCGGCCGGGGTCGAGCCCCACCTGGTGGTGGACGGGCGGGTGCCGACGGCGGTGGTGATCTGCCTGGTGGACGGCCGGGCCGAACGCACCCTGGTCACCGACGGCGGCGCGTCCGTGCGGCTGGGCCCCGAGGACTGGGATCCGGCGCTGCTCACCGGCGTGGCCCGGGTCCACCTCTCCGGCTACCTCTTCTTCTCGGCGCCCGGGCGCCGGCTCGCCGAACGGGTCACCGCGGCCGCGGCCGCCGTCGGCACGGCGGTGAGCGTGGACCCGGCCTCGACCGGCTTCCTCGAACGGCTGGGCGTGGACGCCTTCCGGGCGGCGGTGGCCGGGGCGGCGCTGCTGCTGCCGAACGAGGCCGAGGCCCGCCTGCTCACCGGCCGGGACGATCCGGCCATCGCCGCCGAGGAGTTGAGCGCCGCACACGGGACGGCGGTGGTGAAGCTCGGCGGTCGGGGGGCGTTGGTGGCGCAGGACGGGAAGCTGCTCGCCCGCGTCCCGGCCGTGCCCTCGACGGCGGTGGACAGCACGGGCGCCGGTGACGCGTTCACCGGCGGTTTCCTGGCCG
The DNA here is from genome assembly GCF_041434935.1 of Kitasatospora sp. NBC_00374. Classification (NCBI taxonomy): domain Bacteria; kingdom Bacillati; phylum Actinomycetota; class Actinomycetes; order Kitasatosporales; family Streptomycetaceae; genus Kitasatospora; species Kitasatospora sp. NBC_00374. The sequence goes on from NZ_CP107964.1 coordinate 7,288,467, forward strand.
CCGCGCTGGCCGGGGCGGACCCGGTGGCGGCGGCGCTGGCGGGCTGCCGGACCGGCGCCGAGGCCGTCCGCTCGGTGGGGGCCCGGCCGCCGGTGGCCGGCGCCGGCTGAGCGCATTTCGCCGGCCGGCCGTGCCACGGGCGTCCGCGGCGGTTACCCTGGACGCGTCATATGGACCAATTGGGCCGGGGGTGGGTGGACTTGTCGGAGCATCAGGACTGGTCACAGGGGTTGGGCGGGATCGTCGAGGAGATCGGCGGCCACCAGCCGCCGGAGATCGACACCACGCTGCCGCACTCGGCCCGGATGTACGACTACTGGCTCGGCGGGAAGACCAACTTCCCCGCCGACCGCGCGCTGGGCGAGGCCTTCGAGCAGGCGATCCCGAGCATCCGCACGATGGCCCGGGAGAACCGCGACTTCCTCGGCCGGGCCGTCCGCCACCTGGTGCGCGAGGCCGGCATCCGGCAGTTCCTGGACATCGGCACCGGCATCCCCACCGAGGGCAACACCCACGAGGTCGCCCAGGCCGAGGCGGTGGACTCCCGGGTGGTGTACGTCGACAACGACCCCATCGTGCTGGCCCACGCCCGTGCCCTGATGGTCAGCGGCAAGCGCGGCAGCACCGCCTACCTCGACGCCGACCTGCGGGAGCCGGAGCGGATCCTGTCCCACCCGGCGCTCACCGGCACCCTGGACGTCACCCAGCCGGTCGGCCTGATGCTGGTCGCGATCCTGATGCTGCTGGAGGACGAGGACGACCCGTGGGGCAAGGTCCGCAAGCTGCTGGACGCGCTGCCGGTGGGCAGCCACGTGGCGATCACGCACCCCAGCGCCGACTTCAACCCCGAGGCGATGGGGCAGGTGGTCGCCGCGGCCGAGCAGGGGCAGCTGACCCTCGTCCCGCGCACCCGCGAGCAGGTGGCGGAGTTCTTCGGCGACTGGGAGCTGATCGAGCCCGGTGTGGTGCCGGTGATGGGCTGGCGCCCGGACGGTCTGCCGCCGGCCGACCCGCAGGCCGCGTACTACTGGGCCGGGATCGCCCGCAAGCGGTCCTGAATCCGCCACCCGCGGGGGCCGTCGCGCGGGGGCGGGACTACGCTCGGCAGGTGTGGACGACGAGTGGCAGCCGGACCGGTCCGCCCTGTCCGGCGCGGAGTTCGAGCGGGGTACCGACGGCCCCAAGGTGATCGTGGTCGGCGTGGACGGGTCCGCGCCCTCGGGCCGGGCGGGCGCCTACGCGGCCGGGCTGGCGCGCCGCCAGAACGCGCTGCTGGTGGTGGTCTACGTCCAGCCGGTGCTCGGCGGGGCGGTGGCGATGGGGGCCTCGGTCGCCGGGCTCACCGAGGAGGTGGCCGAGGGACTGGTCGGCGAGATCAGGGCCTGGGCGGACAAGGTCCGGGGCGTGTTCGAGGTCCGCTGGCGGTTCGTCACCTTCCGCGGTGACCCGTACAGCGGCCTTGTCGAGACGGCGGACCGGCTCAAGGCGGACGCGGTGGTGGTCGGCGCGTCCGAGCAGGCCGGCCACCGGATCGTCGGCTCGGTCGCCGTCCGGCTGGTGAAGGCCGGGCGCTGGCCGGTCACCGTCGTGCCCTGAGGTTCTCGGCTCCCGCGCTCCCGGCGGGCGGCCCGATCGGCCGCATTCCACTGCGATAGCTCTCACTGAGAGCTAAAATTGTCGCCATGGCGACCAGGGGACTTGCCGACGACCTTTCCGAGGTGCTGGTCGGCATCCAGCGACTGCTGCGCCGTCGGCTCCGCCGCGGACTGACCGTCCCGCGGCTGCGCGGCGCGCAGGTGGAGCTGCTGCGCCTGGTCGCCGCCCGGCCGGGGATCAGGGTCTCGGTCGCGGCCAAGGAGCTCTTCCTGGCCGGCAACTCGGTCTCCACCCTGGTCAACCAGCTGGTCCGGGACGGCCTGCTGCGCCGCGACCCCGACCCGGCGGACGGCCGGGCGGCCCTGCTGCACCCCACCCCCGAGGCGGCCGCCCGGCTGGCCGCCTGGGACGCCCGCCGCAGCGAGCTGGTCCGCGAACAGGTCGCCCGGCTCTCCGAGGCGGACCGGGTGGCACTGACCGCCGCACTTCCGGCCCTGCGGCGCCTGGCCGAGGGCCTCCACGAGGAAGGGGAAGGGCCGTGACCGCGCCACCGACCGAGCCACCGACCGATCCGATGACCGGGCCGCCGGACGGCACTGCGCCGCCGACCGCCGCCGCCGTCCGCTGTACCGGCCTGCGCTACTCCTTCGGCGCCGCCCGCGCGGTCGACGGACTCGACCTGGAGGTCCGGGCCGGTGAGGTCTTCGGACTGCTGGGCCCGAACGGCGCGGGCAAGACCACCGCGATCCGGGCGATCACCACCCTGCTGCGGATCCCGCCCGGCATGGTCGAGGTGTTCGGGCACGACACCGCCCGCGAGCGGATGGCCGTACGGCGGCTGCTGGGCTACGTGCCGCAGCAGCTGTCCGCTGACGGGGGCCTGACCGGCCGGGAGAACGTCGCCCTGTTCGCCCGGGTCTTCGACGTGCCGCGCCGGGAGCGGGCCGCCCGGGTGGCGGAGGCACTGGCCGCCGTCGACCTCACCGATGCCGCCGACCGGCTGGCGGGGACGTACTCCGGTGGCATGGTCCGCCGCCTGGAGCTGGCCCAGGCCCTGGTCAGCGCGCCCCGGTTGCTGATCCTCGACGAGCCGACCATCGGCCTGGACCCGATCGCCCGGACCGGCGTGTGGGACCGGATCAACCAGGTCAGGGCCGCCACGGGGATGACCGTCCTGGTCACCACGCACTACATGGACGAGGCCGACCAGTACTGCGACCGGGTGGCGCTGATGCACCGCGGGCGCAGCCGCGCGGTCGGCACCCCCGCGGAGCTGCGCGCCGCGCTGGGCGGCCGGACCGGTACCGAGCCGGCCCTGGAGGACGTCTTCCGCCACTACGCCGGCAGCGGTCTGACCGGCCGCGACACCGAGGAAGGAGGGGATCTCGGCAATGTCCGCCGCACCCGCAGGACCGCTTCCCGCGTCGGCTGACGCCCCGGCGCCGGAGCTGAGGCTCCTGCTGACCCCGCCACCGGCCAGGCAGGGCTGGCGCCTGGTGCCCGCCCGGGTCGCCGCGCTCTGCGCCATCGAGCTGCAGAAGTTGCGGCACGACCGGATCGAGCTCTACACCAGGGCCGTCCAGCCGGCCCTGTGGCTGCTGATCTTCGGTGAGACGTTCACCCGGATCAAGGCCATCCCGACCGGCGGGGTGCCCTACCTCGACTACCTGGCGCCCGGGATCATCGCCCAGTCGGCGATGTTCATCGCGATCTTCTACGGAATCATGATCATCTGGGAGCGGGACTCCGGGGTGCTGACCAAACTGCTGGTCACCCCGACACCCCGGGCCGTCCTGGTGACCGGCAAGGCCTTCGCGGCCGGCGTCAAGTCGGTGGTCCAGGCCGCCGTGGTGGTGGTGATCGCCGCCCTGCTCGGGGTCTCGATGACCTGGAACCCGCTGCGGCTGCTCGGGGTGGTCGTGGTCGTCGTCCTCGGCTCGGCGTTCTTCGCCTGCCTGTCGATGTCGATCGCCGGGATCGTCCTCACCCGGGAGCGGCTGATGGGGATCGGGCAGGCCATCACGATGCCGCTGTTCTTCGGTTCGAGCGCGCTCTATCCGGTCGAGGTGATGCCGGACTGGCTCCGGGCGGTCAGTACGGTCAATCCGCTGAGCTACGAGGTCGACGCGCTGCGCGGGCTGCTCCTCGGCACCCCGGCCCGTCTCTGGCTGGACCTGGCGGTGCTGCTGCTGGCCGGCGGGCTGGGGATCGGCGCGGCCTCCGGGCTGATGGGGCGGCTCGCCCGCTGAGCGGCGGGCGGACGGCGGACGGCCCTCCCGGTGGTGCGGGAGGGCCGTCCGCCGTGGCGAGGAGCCCCGTCAGGGCAGCAGTACGGCGTGGATCGGCGTCTGCGTGGACTGGTTTCCACCGGTGGCCAGCATTCTGACCTCGTCCCGGTCGCTGATCTCGGCCCGGACGATCCCGGACGCGTCCGCGTAGACGGGATGCCCGCCCGGGCCGGTGTCCCCGGTCGCCTCGACCACCACCACGTCCTGTGGCGCATGGGTTCCCGGCGCGCCGGGGAACGTCAACGCGTAGCGCTTGCCCTGACTCATACGCGGCCCTCCTGTCCGGCCCCCGGCTCTCATGGTAGGGCGTGTCCTGCGGACCGGCCCGGTCGTCCGGTCCGCCCTGTGCGGCCAGCCGGGCGTATCCGTGCAGGTCAGCGGCTTTCCGTCGGCGGGCGGCAGCTGGCGGGGGTGAACCGGGCCCGGGGGTGCGGTCTCGGCTGCGCTCGCGGCCCGGAGCGCGACCGGCCGGGCGGGCAGCGGCGCCGCCGGCTGACGGTCCGTCGCCTTGACCGACCGTCATCACCCGCGGCGGACAGCCGAGTTACGTAGATCACATTCGACCCCGAACCGCCGGGAAGATCGCACGGAGTGTTCGAGTCCGTGTCACTCTGATGTCAGATCCGATGTGAAATATCACATTGCAGATGCCGCCCGTGGACTCACTCGGGCGGCCCCACCCGACCTCTGGAGAATCGCCATGAGTCGTCTTGCCCTCCTCGTGGCCGGCGCCGCCGGTCTGACCGCCCTCGGTGTCGCCCCGGCCGGCGCCGCCACCGCCCCGCAGGCCGCTGCGGCCACCGTCACCACCACCACGACCTGTGGCAACTCCGGCCTCCAGGCCGGCCTCGCCACCAAGGTCTGCGCCGAGATCACCGGCACCAGCGTCGTGATCTACGGCCAGGTCGGTCTGGCCGGCCCGCCGTCCCCGGGCGGCCCGGCCCCGCAGCCGAAGCAGCTGATCACCACCCTGTCGGCCGACGTGGTCGGCGGCGCCTCGCTGGGCACCGTCAACCAGGGCGCGAACTTCACCGCCTCGACCATCCGGGTCGACGGCGTGAACGGCACCGTCCCGTGCGGTTCGACCGTCCACGCGACCTTCGCCGTGGCGACCTTCCCGTGGTCGCCCAACCCGGTGTCGCTGAACGTCCAGGTCGCCTGCTGACCGACCCGACCACGGGGCCCGGCCGCCGCACGGCGACCGGGCCCCGTCCCGTCCCCGGGCCACCGCGACGGCGCCCGACGGCATGCGCCCGGCCGCCACCTCTCGTAGCGTCGGACGGGAGTGGGCACCCCGCTGCCCCCCGAGAGGAGCACGCCGCCCGTGGACGCCGCCGAGCCCGAGCTCGTGCCCGAGGTCTTCGACCAGGCCATCGTGTCGGTCTCGCTGTTCTCCGGACCGGACCACCGCCTGGTCTACTACAACGACGCCTTCCGCCGGCTGTTCGGCCGCCGCGTCCTGGACGTCCCGGCCGCCGAGGCCTTCGCCGACGAGGACGCCGCACCGTTCATCACTTTGATGGACCAGGTCTACCAGGACGGCCGGGCCCGCCAGGAGACCGCACCCCGGGCCACCGAAGGCACCGGGCCCGGCGCACCCGGACCGCGCTACTTCGTCTACAGCTGCACCCGGGTGCGCTCCCGGCACGGCCGCGGGGTGCTGGCCGTGGCCGTCGACACCACCACCGACGTCCTGGCGGCCGAACGCACCGAGGAGCTCTCGCACCAGCGGCAGCGGGCACTGGAACGCTACGAGGCCCTGATGTCGGCGGTCTCCCAGATGGTGTGGCTGATGCGGCCGGACGGCTCGATGACCGAGCTCGTCGAGGGCTGGGAGGACCTCACCGGCGCCCCCTGGCGCCCGGCCATGGACGCCGGCTGGCTGGAGCTGATCCACCCCCGCGACGCCGGGCGGCTGGTCCGGGCCTGGGCGGCCGCCGCCAGTGGCCCGCCGACCATGTTCGAGGCCACCTTCCGGGTGCTGACCGCCTCCGGTGAGTACCGTCACGTCAAGGCCCGGGCCGTGCCCGTGCTGGAGGAGGGCGAGGACAACGCCCGCGCCGCCGAGTGGATCGGCGCCACCGCCGACATCGAGGACCAGTGGCGCGCCCGGCTGCGCGAGCGGCTGCTCGCCCGGGTCTCCGCGGTGCCCGGACACCACCTGCAGGGTGCCTTCGCGGCGATGGCACAGGCCGTGGTGCCCGAACTCACCGACGCCTGCGCCGTCTTCCGGCTGCCCGAGGGCGACGGCCCGGCCTCCGCCGAGGGCCTCATCGCCACCCGGGTCGCCTCCGCCGCCCGCGCCGGGTTGCCGCCGCTGCCGGCCCTGCGCAGCCAGAGCTACCGGGTCGGGCCGGTGGCCCGCGAGGTGATCGAGAGCGGCCGGCCGCGACTGCTCACCTTCGCCGAGGGACACCCCCCGGACGGCATCCTGCCCGACGTCTCGGTGCGCTGGCTGGCCGAGGCCCGCGCCACCAGCCTCGTCCTGGTGCCGATCGTGGTGGACTCCGGTGTCGTGGCCTTCGCCGCGGCGGCCGGCTGCGGCGACAGCCCGCCGCCGAGCGCGGCCGACATCGCCCTGCTGCGCGAGGTGCTCCAGCAGGCCAGGGAACCCCTGCGCAACGCCCTGGAGCACCAGCACACCCGGCGGACGGCGCTCAGCCTGCAGCGCGCCCAGCTGACCCCCACCCCCGAGGTGCCAGGCGTCGACCTCGCCGCCCGCTACCAGCCGGCCAGCACCACCGCCGAGATCGGCGGCGACTGGTACGACGCGTTCTTCCTGCCGGACGGCACCCTCGCCCTGGCCATCGGCGACATCGCCGGCCACGACCTGACCGCCGCCACCGCCATGGGCCAGCTGCGCAGCATGCTGCGGGCGCTCGCGTACAACAGCAACCGGCCCGCGACCCCCGCCGACATCCTCGCCCAGCTCGACCGGGCCGCCGACGGGCTGGACGTGGCGCCCTTCGTCACCACCGTCCACGTCCACCTCACCTCGCGGCCCAACGGCTGGCACGCGGTCTGGGCCAACGCCGGGCACCCGCCGCCGCTGCTCGTCCCCGCCGAAGGGCCGGCCCGCTTCCTGGCCGGCCGCCGCGCCGACCTGCCGCTGTGCGTGGACCCGGACGTCGGGCGCGCCGTCCACCGGCGGGTGATCGCCCCCGGCGACACCCTGCTGCTGTACACCGACGGCCTGATCGAGACCCACTCGACCGGCCTGACCGAGGGCCTCGACCGGCTGGCCGCCGCCGCCACCGAAGCCCGTGACCTCCCGGTCGAGGAGCTCTGCGACCGGCTGCGAAGCGTGGGCGACAGCCACGACGACGTCGCGCTGCTCGCCTTCAGGCCCCGATGACCCCCGCCCGCCGCCGGTGACCGGGAGCACGCACGGTACCGGCATCCGATGCAGGATGAGGAGGAGTGGACCGGCCCCCCTGCCGACCGCATGAGGTGCGCACACCATGGACAACTACCGCCACCCGTTCATCGGGAGCATGGCAGCCGCCGTCGTCGACGCCGAGGGCGTCGTCGTGGGCTGGACCGCCGCGGCGGAGGAACTGCTCGGCCGGGGGGCCGACGAGGTGTGCGGGCGGCCGATGGGCGAGCTGCTGGCCGACCGGGCGCAGTGGACGGGCCTCGCGGCCGGGCGCTCCGGCCAGGCCGCGCTGCTGGACGGCCACGGCCGGGCGACCGAGGTCGCCTACCGGGTGCTGCCGCTGGTCGCCGCCGGCCCGGCGCGCTTCCTGGTCATCGGCGCACCGGCCACCGAGGTGGCCCGCTGGCGCGAGGACCACGCCTTCACCCGCGAGCTCTTCCTGCAGGACCGGGTCGGGCTGGCCGTCTTCGACGAGCACCTGCGGCTGGTGCGCACCAACACCCACCTGCTCCCGTACACCGGCCTGCCGACCGACCTCAAGGGCCGGCGCCTCACCGACTTCCTCCGGACGGAGGACGCGGAGGCGATCGAGGAACTGCTGCGGGACGTGCTGGACAGCGGACGGCCGCTGGTGCTGCCGGAGGCGATGGTCCGGACCGTGCTCGATCCGCGGGGCGGCCGGATGATGGGGATCTCGGCCTTCCGGCTCCAGGCCGACGGGGAACAGCCGATGGGCGTCACCGCCCTGTTCACGGACGTCACCGAGCGCGGCCGCTTCCGCCGGCGGCTGGAGCTGCTGCACCGGGCGACCGCGGCCGTCGGCGGATCGCTGTCCGTCACCGGTACCTGCACCGAGCTCGCGGCGGTCCTCGCCCCCGGGTTCGCCGACGCGGCCGTGGCCGAGGTCGCCGAGGCCGTCCTCAACGGCGACGAGCCCGAGCCGGAACGCACCGGGCAGCTCGTGCTGCGCCGCACCGCCGTGGCCGGGGACGCCGGCGGTTCGCTGCCCACCGGCACCACCGTGGCGGTCGACCCGGCGGAGTCCTCGGCACCCACCTCGACCAGGTCCGGCGGTCGTCCCGCCATGACGGCCCCGCTCCGGGCCCGGGGGATCCTGCTGGGCCGGATCTGCGTCTACCGCGAGCAGGGCGCGGAGCCGTACGACGACGCCGACCTGGACCTGCTCCAGGAGATCGCCTCCCGGGCCGCCCTCGCCCTCGACAACGCCCGCCGCTTCACCCGCGAGCACCGCGCCGCCGTCAGCCTCCAGCGCAGCCTGCTGCCGCCCGCCGAGACCGACACCCCCGCCGCCCTCACCGCCAGCGTCTACCTGCCCACCTACACCGACGGCGGGGTCGGCGGCGACTGGTTCGACGTGATCCAGCTGTCCTCGGCCCGGATCGCGCTGGTGGTCGGCGACGTGGTCGGGCACGGCCTGGAGGCCACCGCGACGATGGGACGGCTGCGCACCGCCGTCCGCACCCTCGCCGACCTCGACCTGGCGCCGGACGAACTGCTGGTCCACCTCGACGACCTGGTCTCCCAGCTGGTGGTCGAGGCCGACCAGGACGGCGACGGGGCCCGGCCGGAGCCCGCCCCGGCCGGTGCGACCTGCCTGTACGTGGTCTACGACCCGGTCTCCCGCCGGTGCGTGATGGCCAGCGCCGGCCACCCGCCGCCGGTGGTGGTCCGGCCGGACGGCGCGATCGGGTACGTCGACCTCAACCCGGGCCCGCCGCTGGGGGTCGGCGGCTTCCCGTTCGAGGCCGTCGAGATCGAGCCGGCCGCCGGCAGCGTGCTGGTCCTCTACACCGACGGCCTGATCGCGGGCGGCCAGGGCGACCTGGAGGAGGGCATGGCGGAGCTGCGGACCAGGCTCGGCCGGGCCGGGGTGACCAGCCGCCCGCTCGCCGAGGCGGGGCGGGAGATCACCGCGGGCCTGCCGGCCCACCGGCTGCCCGACGACGTGACCCTGCTGCTGGCCCGCACCAGGGCCCTGCCCGCCGGCGACACCGCGGCCTGGAGCGTCGAGCCCGACCCCGCGGCGGTCTCCCGGATGCGCGGCGAGGTGACCCGCCAGCTGGAGAGCTGGGGCCTGGACGACCTGGTCTTCACCACCGAGCTGGTGGTGAGCGAACTGGTCACCAACGCCATCCGGTACGCCGGCGGGCCGGTCGGCGTCCGGCTGATCCGGGCCGAGCGGCTGATCTGCGAGGTCTCCGACCCGAGCAGCACGCAGCCCCGGATGCGCCGGGCCCGGCTCACCGACGAGGGCGGCCGCGGGCTCTACCTGGTCGCCCAGCTGACCAGCCGGTGGGGCAGCCGCTACACCGACCAGGGCAAGGCGATCTGGACCGAGCAGGAGTTCCCGGCTCAGTAGCGCACGGGCAGTGCGAGCAACCCGCGGGCCCGAAGCGAGGGGCGCCGGCGCAGCTCGTCCCGGGGCACGTCCAGGGCGAGGGCGGGGAGCCGACGCAGCAGGGTCTCCAGCGCGATCGCGGTCTCCATCCGGGCCAGCGGCGCGCCGAGGCAGTAGTGGATGCCCTGGCCGAGGGCCAGATGGGCGTTGTCGGCGCGGTGCAGGTCGAGCCGGTCGGGGCGGTCGAAGCGGTCGGGGTCGCGGTTGGCCGACCCGAGGGCCAGCAGGACGGTCTCCCCGGCGGGGACGGTGACACCGGCGATCGTGACGTCCTCGCGGGGGAAGCGGCGGATCGCCAGCGGCGCCGGCCCGTCGAAGCGGGCGAGCTCCTCGACCGCGGCCGGGATCAGCGCGGGGTCGCGGCGCAGCGCGTCGAGCTGCTCGGGGTGGTCCAGCAGTGCGAGCACGCCGTTGCCGATCAGATGGACGGTGTTCTCGTATCCGGCGAAGAGGATCAGGAAGGCGAGCGAGGTGAGCTCGTCCTCGCCGAGCCGGTCGTCGCCCTCGTCCCGGGCCGCGATCAGCGCGGAGAGCAGGTCGTCGCCGGGCTCGGCGCGCTTCTCCTCGACGAGCTGCGTGAAGAACTCCAGCATGGCCCCCACGGCGGCCCTGGCCTGCTCGGGCCGGGCCGGGTCGGGGGTGATGACGGCGTCCGTCCAGGCCCGGAAGTCACGGCGGTGCCCGGCGGGGACACCGAGCAGGTCGCAGATGACCGCGATCGGGAACGGCCCGGCGAAGGCGGCGATCAGGTCGGTGCGGCCGAGCGGCTCGATCGCGTCGACCAGGTGGTCGGCGGTCCGCTGTACGGCGTCGCGCAGCCGCTCGATCCGGCGCGGGGTGAACGCCTGGGAGACCAGCCGCCGGATCCGGGTGTGGTCCGGCGGGTCCATGTTCAGCAGGTTGGCGTCCAGGGCGGGCGGCAGCGCCAGCCCGCGGTAGTTGCCGGGCAGCGCATGCCGCTTGTCCAGCGCGAGCCTCGGGTCGGCGAGCAGCTCCTTGACGTCCCGGTACCGGGTGACCAGCCAGAACGGCAGCCCGTCGGGCCCGACCAGCCGTCGGACGGGAGCGCTCTCGCGGAGCGCGGCGTAGCCGCCGTACAGGTCCTGGAGCAGCTCGGCGGTGCCGACGGCCGGGGCGGAGCCGGGAGGGATGATCGACATTCGAGCAGCCTACCGACACCCCGTCAGCGCGGTTCACGGGCCGCCGAGTCGGGCCCTGGCGCGGCTGCCGCCGGACCCCGGCCTGTGTCGGGCGCGGCGCGAGGGGCAGACGAGGGAGGACGGAGGGCACCGCGGGGGCAGCCCGACGGCGCCCGCGGCGACCAGTGCGAGCAGGTGAGTCCGATGGCCCGGTCCGGCAGCACCCACCCGGCGGGCGACCCGCGCCCACCCGCCTACCGGTTCCGCCGGGCCTTCCCGCTGGCCGACGTACCGGAGCCGGTCCGGGCCGGCCGGGACGCCACCCGCCAGGCCCTCACCGACCTGCGGTGGCTCCCCGTCGGCCCGAACGACCCGGCCGGCCGCCACACCAGGGACGACGTCCTCCTGATGACCGCGGAGATCCTCGCCAACGCCTGCCGCCACGCCGGCGGCCCCACCGACCTCAGGATCCTCGCCACCGACGACGTCCTGCGCATCGAGGTCCGCGACCCCCACCCGTCGGCCCCCGCGCTCGCCCTGCCCCGGCGGCCGGGCCATCCGGGCGGCTACGGCCTGCGGGTCGTGCACCTGCTCTCCGACCGCTGGGGCACCACCCGTTCGCTGCACGGCAAGGCCGTCTGGTTCGAGATCGGCACCGAACGTCCGGGCGCCGCCCTCGGCTAGCGGACGGCGGCGGCCTGTGCGGCCGCGCCGCGGGCCCCCGGGCGGGGGCGGTTGCGGTACGCCCGGTGGAGGCGTTGCAGGGCGACGAAGGTGTGCGTGCGGTCCGCCAGGGTCAGCCGGTACTTGATCCGCAGGGGAGCACTGAGCGAGCCGATCCGGTCGGTGCCGATGGCCCGCAGCAGGCGGCTCACGTGCTGCTGGTAGGCCTCGCGGTAGGCCCGGTCGCCGTCCGGGACCGACCAGAAGAACATCGGGAGCTCCTCGGCGAGCGTGTTCGCGTCGTAGGAGTGCAGGTACCCGCGGAACTTCGGCTCGGGCCGGGCCAGCAGCCAGGCGCGGACCAGCTCGATCGAGCGGACGCGGTCCACCAGCCCCCGGGGGTCGGTCCTCATCTGGGTGATCGACAGGTCGCCGTCCTCGCGCACCCGCCAGTGGTAGATCGGCTCGGACAGCACGTCCACCGTGGCGGCGAGATAGTGCAGCGGCACGCTGACCGGGGCGTCCTCGTACAGGATGCCCTCGGGATACCGCAGCCCGGACGCCTCGAAGAACGAGCGCCGGTACACCTTGTTCCACGCGGTGCGGTCGGTGACCAGCGAGGGCAGCTCGCTCACATGCGTCCTGAGCCGGGTCTCCCGGAACGGCACGCGGTGGGCGTGGGACGGGAGGCAGCCGGCCGTGCGCAGCCGCAGGGCGTTGCCGGCGGCGAAGTCCGAGCCGGTCCGGTCCAGGGTGGTGACCATCAGCTCGTACGCGCCGGGCGGCACGACGTCGTCGCTGTCCACGAAGGCCAGGTACACGGTGCCGTCGGTGAGGTGCCGCAGGCCGGTGTTGCGGGCCGCGCCGAGGCCGCCGTTCGGCTGCCCGACCAGACGGAACCGGGGGTCCCCCGCGGCGCGGGCCTCGGCGATGGCCGCACTGCCGTCCGTCGAGCCGTCGTCGACCATGACGCACTCGAAGTCGTCGAAGGTCTGGGCGGCGATCGAGTCCAGGCACTCGTCGAGATAGCGCTCGACGTTGTAGATCGGGACGACGACGGAGAGTCGGGGTGCCATCGGCTCCGCGAGCCTTTCGATCAGGGGCATGAGACCGCGCAGCGGCCGGTCACCGGGAGTGATCGGCCAGAGGCTAACCTCCGGCCGGATGCGTTCCGGGGCTTCGGTCCCACCGCGAGGTGAACTCTTGGCGTCCGCCCGGGGACGGCGCCCGCTTCGACCGGCGGCGGCCGGGCCGGCGGCGGCCGGGCCGGCGGCGGCCGGGCCGGCGTGGGGCGAGGCCCGGGCACTCCCGCCCGACCGGGTGCGGGACACCGGGCCCGATCTCCGGGACCGGCGTTTGAACTGCCGCAATTCGGACAGCAGCTGAACCGGTGGGGGGTCCGCTCCCGACATCGGAGGACGCCATGATCGTCCTTGGAATCATCCTGCTGGTCATCGGATTCGCCGCTCACATCGGCATCCTGTGGACCCTCGGGATCGTGCTGCTCGTGATCGGTGCCGTCCTGCTGCTCCTCGGCGCGGCCGGGCGCGAGGTCGGCGGCCGGCGGCACTACTGGTAGGTCCACCGCCGTTCGGCTCGGGCTTCGTTCGGCGGCGGGCTCCGTTCAGAGCAGGGCGTCCCACATCTGCTCGACGACCACGGCCCACCAGTTCTCCGGATCCCCGAACACCGTGCCGTCCAGGGCGGCGAGTTCGCGCTGGAGGGCGTCGACGGCGGTGCCCGCCGCGTACGGGTCGAGGCCGCGCAGGGCCGGCCGGCGGGCGGCGAGGAGGGCCAGCGAGCGGATGTACGAGGAGAGGTCGGCGTTCAGGTAGCGGCCCGAGCCGTTGTCCGGGTCGACCGCCCACACCCGTCCTACGCCGGAACCCGTGCTGGTGCCTCCGTCGCCGCACTGCACGGCGATCAGGGCGTGGCCGTCGGAGCCCAGCAGGACGTACTCGGCGAGCAGGGCACGGGCCTGCTCGGGGACGCGTTCGCCGCCGCCCGTCGCGGCCAGGTGCGTGGTCACGTCCGGCAGTCCGGGTGCCACCCGGAAGAAGTCCTCGACCGCGGACGGGAGTCCGGCCCAGACCAGGGTCTGGCGGGCGGCCTCCGGGAGGGGCCGGGCGGCCACGTCGTCGGCGTCGAAGCGGTGCACGCCCTCCGGTCCGAACTGCTCGGCCAGCCTGCGGCCCAGCGCCGCGTCCCGCTCGGGGGCGGCCGCCGGGACGGCACGCGGGAACGGCACCCGGTTCGGCCGGGGCGGCGCCGGACGGCCGGCGCCGAGGAACAGCTTCTCGGTCTGCGCCACCAGCGCCCGCACCCCGGCGGCTCGCCGGTCGAAGCGCGGGCCGTAGTCGTGCCCGTAGGAGAAGGCGGCCACCGGCAGCTCGGCCAGCAGGGTCGCCGCGCAGTAGCCGCCGGGCAGTTCGCACGGGCGCAGGTCCGTGTGGACGGCCAGGACGTCCTGCGGCCGCACGCCCTGCTGCCGCAGGGTTCGCCAGGCCCGTACCTCGGGGTGGCCGGTGCCGGGGGCGGACAGCTGGAACAGGCTCTGCTCCTCGCCCCGGGCGTCGCGGTAGGTCAGCACGGCCGTCGCACCCGGCCCGACCGCCGGCGGCCGGTCCGGGTCGTAGGAGCCCGCTCCGAGCTTGTCGCGGTAGAGCTGGACGACCTCCTCGACCGGGACGGAGGGCCAGGTGGTCAGCTCACCGGTCTCGCGGTCCACCACCGCGCACGCCGAGCCGATCTCGGCGGGCGCGCGCCGCTCGCCGGTCGCCGGGTCCGCCGTCGCGGCCGGCTGCTCCGCCCACAGGACCCACCCCAGCTCGAACTCGTGCACCGCGACCGGGCGCCACTGCTCCTCGGGGCGGGCGCCGTTGATCCACTGGTGGGCCGCCTCGATCGCCTGCTCACGGCTTGTCACGCGGTTCGCTCTCCTTCGGAGCCGATGGGACGGTTCAGCGTAGTCGTCGGATCCCGCTACCCGAGTGCCGGGACGGCCAGCCGGAGTGCGCCGACGCCCCGCGCGTCGGCCAGCAGCAGCACGCCGTCGGGGGTGACGTCGACCCCGCCGAGCCGGCCGGGCGACACGAAGACCGCGAGCGGGTCGCCCTCGTCCCGCGGCCAGACCCGGACGTAGTCGCCGCCCGCGCTGAGCCGGACCGGGCAGCCGGCGCGCTGCTCGTCGGTCGGCAGGACGAGCCGGGCGGGATCGGCCGCCACCCGGACACCGGTCAGCAGGTCGAACACGGCGGTCACCGGCTCCTCGCCCGGGACGTGGGCGGCCAGCACGGGGACGTCGTCCACGGTGGCCGCCGTGACCGCGCCCACGCCCGGCAGCGGGTGGGCCCAGAGGGTCTCCCAGGGCAGCGCGAGGCCGAAGTCGGGGGCGGGCAGGCCGTCCTGGCGGCAGGCGTGCTCCAGCAGCGCGGCCCGCAGCACCGGGCCCGCCTCGGTCCGGGTGAACAGCGGCGCGAGCCCCAGCCAGACCCGGGCGACGGCCGGCAGACCGGCCCCACCGGCGGCGAGGTGCTCGACGGCGGCCCGCAGCGGCACCTGCTCGGCGTGCAGCAGGAAGCCCGGGTCGGCCAGCAGCTCGGGCAGCACCCCGCCCTCCAGGGCGTGCCCGATCAGCTGGTCGCGGACGTACGGCGGTGCGGCCGCCCACCGGCCGGGGCCGCCGTCCTCGGGAACGGTGGCGATCAGCGCGGCGGCGATCCGGCGCTGGGCCTCGCGAACGGTGGTGCCGAAGCGCTCGCGCAGCTCGTCCGCGACGGCCGGGTGGACCAGACGGACGGCGGTCTCCTCCCCGTCCTCGACCAGGTCGAAGAAGGGGAGCAGCAGCAGTTGAGCGTCGGCGAACACCGGGCCGAGTTCCTTGCCCGCGACGGCCGATGCCAGCGGCGACCACAGCCGGAACGGCAGCGCGGCGCCGTCCCCGGCGAGGGCGAGCGGGGCGAGCAGCCGGCGCAGCGTCAGCTCGTCCGAGCCGCAGCGCTCGGCGTGCAGGTCGATCGCCTCGCCGACGGTGCCGGGGAACCGTGCCGGGTCACCGTCCGGGACGGCGCGCCGCGACCAGGCGGCGAGCCGCACCACCAGCGGGCTCCGCGCGCGCCGGGCCAGCTCGGGCGCGTACCCGGGCCGGTTCAGGGTGCGCTCGGCCTGCAGCAACAGCCCGGCCGGGTCGGCCCACGGCTCCTCGTCCAGGTCCATCACCAGCAGCGACTCGGCGGGCAGCCGTTCCGCCAGCCAACGGGCCTGCTCGCGCGGTACGTCGGCGAGCAGCCGGACACCGGGCGAGAGCGCCAGCGGGAGCAGCACGTCCGCCGCGACCCGGGCCGGCTCGTCGAGGGCCCGCAGCACCCCGGCCCGGTCGACGTCGGGGACGACGACCGGGACCAGCGGCGTTCCCGCGTCGGCCGGTTCGGCGAGCAGCCGGAGGACGTCCTCCGTCCGGGTGACCTCCATACCGAGGCTGTCCGCCACCGACCAGAGGAGCTGGGCCGCGGTCAGCCGGCCGGCGCCGAAGACCAGCGGCACGGGACGGTCGCCCGCGGGCACCGTGGCCGGATCGAGCGCCGCCACGTCGATGCGCTGCCGGTGCTCCGGGTCGCAGAGCATCAGGAACCCGGTCAGCAGCCGCGACCGGCCGCTTCCCGGGCCGCCCGTCACGAGGAGCACCTTCGGCGCCGAGGGCTCCTCGGTGTGCCAGTGCGTGAGCTCGCGGAGGGCGCGCGCCCTCCCGCCGAGGTGCGGGTGGGGCTGGTGGACGGCCGGGTGGGTCACTTCTCGGGCTCCAGGATGGGGGAGGGACGGTCCTGCGCGTAGGGGTTGGGGCGGTAGGCGGTCTCCGCGGTGCCTGACGGCGCGGTCATGCGAAGTCCTCGCGGTCCTGGAAGACCTCGTACCAGAAGGTGGAGGAGTCCGTGGCCGGGTCCAGCTCGATCGCCCAGTCGCGCAGGGTGCGGGCGGCGTCGGCGAGCTCGGCGGGGGTCGCGCCGTAGTAGTAGGTCGAGTAGAGACGGAGCAGGGCCGCGAAGCGCTCGGCGGAGGAGGCCATCACGCCGTAGTAGTAGTCGCCCTCCCAGCGGTCGGGATTGAAGAGGGAGACCTCGCCGGTGCGACCGTCCAGGGCGACGAGCCGCTCGCCGTCCTTGGCGATGACGTAGGAGTACTCGCCCCGGTCGCCGGATCCCGGGTCGTCGGGCCCGTACAGGTCCTCGGAGCGGAGCTGGACCAGGCCGTCGGAGGCGAGGGTCTCGGAACTGAGTTCGAGCAGCGCGCTGGTCACGATCGGGAACCCCGTCTGTGTCAGGAACCGCCGGGTGGGGCCGTGTTCCAGACCTGCCGGGAGCGCGGCCGGCTCGACCGACCACGGGGCCCGGTCGCCGAAGCACCGGGCCAGCCATGCGCGGCTCGGCTCCCACGCTTCCTCGGGCACCTCGGCGGCCGCCAGGCCCGTCACGATGTCCTGCTCCGCCGGCCGTCGCCAGGCCGGGGTGGCGACGGCCCGGGGGGCGGCCGACGCGTCGAGTTCGACCGCCCAGCACCCCCAGCCGCCGCCGAGCACCGCGACCCGCCCGACCTGGACGGCGTGCGCGACCTGGTCGTGGCAGACCGGCAGCACCGGGCCCACGGCCGATCCGGCGCCCGCATCGCGCCAGCCGTCCGGCCCGTTCACCACGAGCCCGCCCAGCTCGGGCAGGTCCGGGGGCAGCAGCGGGACGTAGGGGTCGGGGAAGTCGTCGTGCGCGTAGGGTCGGTAGAGCTTCGGCCCGGCGAGGACACGGCCGGTCTCCAGCGCGACGGCGTACTCGTGGTAGCCCTCCTCGTCGTCGGGCTCCATGCGCTCCAACCGGGCGTGCACGAAGGCCTCGTGGACGAGCGCCACGGGCGCGCCGTCCCGCTCCACGACGCGGAGCCCCACGACGTTGCCACCAGGCGCGCGGCATGCGGCCCGGGCACCCGGGGGGACCCAGCGCGACCAGACCGTGCGCCACGGCAGCCGCGGCGCGGCCGCCAGCAGCGCGTCGGCGTCCGCCGCCCGGCCGTGGCTGACGAGCAGCAGGTGCAGCCAGGACAGCCACTGCGGGTGCTGCTCGGGCGTCGGCCGGACACCCAGCCGCTCGAGGTGGTGGATGTCCTCGGCGAGCGTGCCGACGGGTACGCCGCCGGGCCAGCACGCCGCCATGGCGGCCAGCAGCTCGACCCGGCCGACCTGGGCGAGGAACACCGGATCCTCGATCAGCGCGGGCAGCTCGGCCACGTGGAAGTCCCTGCCGGGAGGTGGCGTCGGCTCGGATCCGGGGGTCATCGGGCATCTCCGTCGGGGAAGCGGGTGGTCGTCGCGCTCGGGGGAGCAGTCACAATTCTCACTCCGCCGGGGGTTTGTGCTGATTCCTGGGGCGGTCCGGGTCGAGCTCGCCCGAGGTGGCCAGGCCGACCCAGATCTCGCCGAGCCTGTTCAGGTGGTCCTGCATGTCCGTCCTCAGACCGGTGGCCGCGGCCGCCCGTTCGGCCGGCGTGTCGTGCTCCGGTGCCATCGGGCCCTTCCGGTAACCGACGCCGTACTCCACATTGACCTCCGGCATGTAGTTGGTCAGGTAGTCCGAGCAGTGCCCGTGTCCCTGCCCCTGGCCGCAGGGCTCGCGTTCGGTCCAGAGATTGACCGTGGTGTAGTTGCCGGTCTCGGCGCGCTGGTTGAGCCGCTCCATCCAGCGGCCCTCGTGCGGCTCGGAGTGCTCCGAGGTCCACCCGAAAGTGTTCAGCGGGATCGAGGTGTCGATGACGTACCGGACCTTGTTGTCCGCGTCGACGGTCTCGATGACGGCGAAGTTCTTCCCCGAGAAGTCGG
Source organism: Kitasatospora sp. NBC_00374 (assembly GCF_041434935.1). Lineage (NCBI taxonomy): Bacteria > Bacillati > Actinomycetota > Actinomycetes > Kitasatosporales > Streptomycetaceae > Kitasatospora > Kitasatospora sp. NBC_00374. The sequence continues at coordinate 7,306,804 of NZ_CP107964.1, forward strand.
GCCGGTGGTCACCTCTGACCTGACTGACGGTCTGCTTGCGAACGGCCCGCGCGGCCGCGGCCTCGGTCATGCCCTCCTCGTGTGCGTGCTGTTCGTAGTACTGCTGGGTCAGATGGCGGCGCACCAGGTGGGCGGGGTCCGGGGGCCGGGGCTTCTCGCCGGGCTTGAGGGGCCGGTGGAGATTGCCGCGGTCGGTTGTCCAGAAGTCGTGCCGTTCGTGGAAACCCACTCCCCGTGACTGGGGGTCCAGGTGCCGCTTGTCGTTCTGCTGCGCCTCCGCCTCCAGCTCCGACAGCTTCGACCGGTCGTGGTCCTCACGGTAGTGGTAGGGGTCCGGGACGTGTTCCGGGCTCGCCCCGACCGCGTAGTCCCTGTGCACCGCCAGGCTCAGTCGGCCGAGGGTCGACAGAACAGCGCCCCGCTCGCCGGGGCTGAGCTTGCCGAAGTCCGGCAACCGCTTCACCAACTCGTCGTGGTCAAAGCCGAGTTGGTGCTTCTCGTCGTCCTTGAGGTCGGCGTTGGCGCGGGCGCGGTCGGCGGTCTCCTGGAGGAAGTCACCGAGCGACTTGTCCGTCGTCCTGGCGGCCAGGAAGTCGTACGCGACATCGAGGTCCGTCTGCTCGACCCGCGCGTTCTCGCGACGCCGGAGCACCTGCTGCTCGTTGTCCGGAAGCATGCCGCGGTGGGTCTGGTCGTCGGACTGGTGCTGGTTGTAAGGCGCGGAGCCCTGTCGATCGGCGGCTGCCTGACCGTCGTCGTCGGGCTTCGGCTTCTTCTTCGGAGGGGAGCCGTCCGCCTCGGTGTCGCCCTCCTCCTCGGCCTTGTGCTTGCCGGCCGGGTCGGCTGGGCGGCGGTCGGTGCCGCCCGTCGCCGGGTCGGGGCGGGTGCCGTGGTCGCCGGGACGGTCGCCGCCGTGGTCGGTGGGCGGGAGCGGGCGGCGGTTCGGGTCGAGGGGGACGGCCCAGACGCCGTGTCTGCCGTCGTGCAGCGGTCGGTCGCCGCGGGCGCCGGTCTGGTTGTCGAGGTAGGTGATCTTCCCGTTGTGGTTGACCACGTTCCAGGCGTGGGCGCGGCCGTGCGCGTCCTGGGTGATGATGACGGCCTGCGAGCCGTGGCCGGAGCGGCGGAGCTGCTCCTCCAGGCGGTGGTAGGCCTGGTCCCCGTTGCCGAGATCCCGGAACGGCGCGCCGAGTTGGCGCTCCGCCCGGTCGCGGCCGCCGCGCTCCCCGTCGCTGCTGCCGTCGTCGCTCCGGGGGGCCGCCGCGGTGGGGTTGCCGCTGTACGTGTCGGCACTGGAGAGCGCGACGTCGAGGCAGTTGTTGTCCCGGCCCGGCGCCCGGTGGCCGTCGCCGTTGACCGCGCCCGGCCAGTCGCCGCGCGGATCGGGATGGCGCTGCGGGGTGCCGTCCGGGTTGCGCGGGATCCGGCTCTCCAGATCCTGCTGGTGCCGGGGGTCCACCGGAGCGAGGCCGCCCGGGGTGTCGTGCGGCCTGCTCGCGGAGATCGGCCGGTCGTGCGCGGGGGCGGCCTCGGGGCCGGCGGCCGGGCCGGCGGTCGGGTCGGCGTGGGTCGACGGGCCGTCCGCGTGGGGGCGCTCGTCGGGCCCGGCGTGGTCGTCGGACTTCGGCCGGTCGGTGGTCGGCCGCTCGGCTGACGGCCCGTCGGACGGCTGGTCGGCCGACGGCCGGGCGTAGGCCGCGCGCGGGTCGGGGCGGGGGGTGGTGTCGGGAGTGGCGTCGGGGGTGCGGGCCGGTCGGTCCGGGGCCGGGCGGCCGCCGACGGGCTGCCGCCCGAGCGAGACCGGGCGATCGGCCTGCTCCGGGCGGCGGCCCTGCTGCCCCGGAACGGCCGGCCGGTCGGCGGCCGGGCCGTCGGCGGGTGGCCTGGCCACCGGCCCGGCGCCGGGCCGGTGGGTCGTTGTGCCGCCCGCTGTCGGGGCCGCTGTCGGGGCCGCCGTCGGGACTCCCGCGCCGGGACCGACGGGTCCGGTGGCCGTCGGGTTGCCGGTCTGCTGGCCGGCCGGTCCGCCCGGGTCCGGGGTCACGGTGGGGGTCGTACGGCTCGTCGGCGGGTCGGCCACGACCGTCGAGGCGGTCTGGACACCGGCCGCGCGGTGCGGACCGTCCGAGGTGGCGGGGGGCGTGCCGTCCGGTGCGGGGACGTGCGGTGCCACTCCTGCCGGGGCGGTCCGCGGATCGGTACCACCGTGCGGCGCGGGCGCGGTGTGGCCGGGTGCGTCGGCGGTGGGCCGGGTGGTGACGTTCTCGGGTGCCTGGTGTGCGGGTACGGGCGTCGGGCCGTCGCCGCCTCGGACGGGTCCGTAGGCGGGGGTGGCGCCGTTGTGGGCCGGGGTGTCGTCCGCGCCGCGCACGGGACCGTGCGCGGGGGCGGACGACGGTGCGGGTGAGGGCGTCGCGTCGGGCGTCGCGTGCGTCGCCCCCGCGCCCGGGTGGCCGTCGGGCGTGGTCGGCGTGCTGGGCGGGGTGCTCCGGCTGTCGGAGGCGTCCCGTCCGGCCGGGGTGGCGGTGTTGTCACCGGCCGGCTCGGGGCGGGCGTCGGTGCCCGTGCGGGCGGGGGCGTCCGCGCCGCGGCCGTCCGTGCCGGTGTGGGGGCTCGGTGAGGCGCCGTCGGATGCCGGGGCGGGACGGTGGTCGGAGCCGTCCCGGGGAGTGGCGGACCCGCCTTCCGCGGGCCTCGTGCCGCCGTCACCCGCGGGCTCGGAGCGGCCGTCCGTGCCGGTGTGGGTGGGGGCCCCGGCGTCGGTGCCCGACGACTGCGGAGGCGGCGAGGACGAGGGCGACGAGGGCCGGGCGCCGTCGCTGCCCGCCGGGGTGTGGCTGGGAGCGGGCTCGGGGTCGGAGGTGAGGCGGGTGCCGAACGGGTCGAGGGGTGCCGTGGTGCGGCTGCCGTCGTGGATCGGCTGTGCTGTGGACCGGTCCGTGCTCGGGCCGCTCTGTGCGGTGTCGCCGTGGGCGGCGGACGAGTCGCCGTTGCCGCCCTCGGCGGCGCGGCTGTTCGTCGGGCTGTTCGTCGGGCCGCCCCCGTCGCCGGAGGGTGTGCGTGACGAGCTGCCGCCCGAGCTCGGCGGGGCGGAGGATCCGGACGTTCCCGGGCCGTCGCTGCCGTGTTCGGAGCTGCTCGTCGACTCGCCGCGGCCGTTGCTGCGGCCGGAGTCGGCGTCGTCGGAACCACGGTCGTCGGAACCACCGTCGTCGGAGCCGTGGTCGCCGCTGCTGTCGCCGTGTCCGGCGGCGTTGTCGAGGTGGCGTCGGGCGGCGCCGCCGGCGCGGGACCCGACGCCGTCGCGCAGGGCCTCGGTGAAGGTCTGGCCGGAGTTCTTGGCGGCGTCCTTGAAGTCCTCGGCGCCGCGCTTGGCGGTGCGGCCGAGGTCGTAGCCGTCCTGGGCGCCGAAGCCCTGGTTGACGGTCTGCGAGATCAGGTCGCTGATCATGCCCTGGACGGCGGAGACGACGGGTTCCTTGAGCGTCTCCACGACGGCCTCGACCAGTGCCTCGCGCAGTTCCTTCAGCAGCCGCCGCACGATCATCTTGGTGGCCGTGGTGGCGCCGAGCGCGCCCACCTCGGAGAGGCCGAAGGTGAACGGGGCGGCGGCCTGGGCCGCGATGATCTCGGCGGCGAGGATCACCAGCTGGGCGATCACCGCGATCTTGCAGGTGATGACGATGACGGCCGCGGCGTCGAAGGTGGTGGCGATCAGCCGGGCGGCCATGGCGGCGTCCGCGAGGTAGCCGTCGCCGCCGGTGGAGAACTTGTCGAAGGCCTTGCCGAACGCGTCGACCGAGTCGCCGCTGTTGGCCGAGCGGACGGTGTTCGCCGCGCTCAGGGCGCGGTAGTTGAGCTCGTCGACCTGGTCGGCGAAGTCCCGCCAGACCTGGGCGCACTCGCGGAGCTTGTCCTCGTCCGCCTTCGGCCAGTCGAAGCCGAGCATCTCCAGGACCCACTCGACACTGCCCGGCAGCATCAGCGACACGGGTAAGTTCCCCCAAGAACGGCCCCCGGCCCAGCGGCCAGGAGCAGGTGACTAGCCATAACGAACTGCAGCGTGAACGGCAGGACGAACAGCGCAACGGGCACGCGAAACGTGGCGGACGGGCGAAGCCGTCAGGCCCGCGGGCGGTGCATGGTGCGGATCTCGGAACCGAGCGAGTCCGCGCGGCTTCCGAGGCCGTCGAGGCGACCGGTCGTCTGGTCCTCGTTCTGCGCGTGGTTGTCGGCCATCGCCCGGAGCTTGCCGCCCATCTCGCCGAGTCGCTGGGCGAGTGAGTCCATCGACTCCTGCATGCCGTCGCGCAGGCCCTCGTACACGATGCCGAACTTCTCGCCCAGGTCGTCGTCGCCCCACGGGGGCTCCTTGCCCTCCAGGCTCTGCAGCCGGGACTTCAGCTGGTCGGCGGCCTGTTGGAAGTCCTGCCCGACGTCCCCGAGGGCCTTCCCCTGGGCCCTCAGGATGCTCTCGTCGACGATGACCTGCTGCGCCATGCTGCCCCCACACCCCGTCCCCGTGCCGTGCGGGCCTCCGCTGCGGGAGTCCGTCCGGCGATCATGCGATGCCACGTTCGTCGGATGATCCTACGCAGAAACGCGGTGGGTCGGTTCCCTGACGGTACTTCCGGACCGTCACGTCAGGCCGCGGCGGCCGTCCTCTCCAGGGTGCGCAGCAGCTCGAACCCCGCGGCGTCCAACGAGCGCTGGGTGTTGCTGAGGACGGCGACGGCCACCTTCCGCTCCGGGTCGAAACCGGCGAAGGAGGTGAAGCCGCCGGTGGCGCCGTTGTGCCAGAGCTGGAGGTGGCCGCCCTGCTGCGGGTGGAGGCGTTGGCCGAGCCAGCCGAGGTGGATCCAGGCGAAGCGGTTCCTCCGGTGCTCGGTCGACCGGGTCAGGACGATCGCCTCGGCCAGGTCGTCCGGACCGGAGCCCAGTTGCGCGCGCAGGAAGGTGGCGAGGTCGGCGGCGGTCGACCGCAGGCCGCCCGCCCCGGCGAGGTCGGCGAGGTTCCAGGCGGGCGTCGGCCGGCGGCGTGCGGTGTGCCCCTGGGCGGTCAGGGCGGGACGGGTGACGCCGGTCCCGCTCAGGCCCGTCGGCGCGCAGATCTCACGGTCGACCAGGCGCGGGTAGTCGGTGCCGGCCCGGTGGGCCAGGGCCAGCCCGAGCAGCCCGGCGCCGAGGTTCGAGTACCGGAACCGCCGGCCGGGGGCCGCCCCCAGACGGGTGGCGGCCAGGCCCCGGAGCAGGAGGTCCGCGGTGCAGCCGGCGTACGGGTCGGGTGTCGAGGGCCGGACCAGCGCCCGCAGCAGCATTCCCTTCGGCAGCCGCGGCAGCCCGGAGGTGTGGGTGGCGAGATGACGAAGGGTGATCTCCTCGCCGTCGCGTGACGGTACCGCCGCGCCGTCCGGCAGCAGCCGGGCGAGCGGCTCGTCCAGCTCCACGGCCCCCGCCACCGCCAGCCGCGCGAGGGCGAGCGAGGTGAAGACCTTGGTGACCGAGCCGATCTCGAAGACCGTGTCGGCGCCGGGGGCGCCGGAGCTGCCGCCGCCCGCGCTCCCCGCGCCGCGGATCGCCACGTCGTCGCCCGCCACGACGGCCACCGCCACGCCTACGTGACGCTCCACCAGCCGGTCCGCCGTGCGCTGGGCCAGGTCACCGAGGTCTGTCATGACACCCAACCTAGGGTGCCCGCCGAGCGCCGGAGATCGGCCCGGACGGTGATTTCGCGCCGTCGGCCTCCTCCTTGCGGAGGACGACCGGCCACCGCCGTCCCCGGGCGCGGCACCCTGCCGCGCAGCCGTCAGGGAACGGTGACGACGACCTTCCCGCGGATGTGCGTCCCGGCGAAGTCGGCCACGGCCCGCACGGCGTCGTCGAGCGGGTAGCGGGCACCGACCTCGATCCGCAGGCGTCCGTCCGCCGCCCGGTTCGCCAGGTCCTCCAGGTCGCCCGGCAGCGGGTCGAAGGTGCCGATGTAGACCGGGGTCACGTCCCGGTCCAGCTCGGCGGGGCCGAAGAGCGGTGACACCAGCCGCCCGCCCGGGCGGGCCGCCCGAGCGCTGCCGGCCAGGCCCTCGCCGTTGTTGACGAGGTCGACGACCACGTCGACGCCGCCGGGTACCAGGGCGAGGGCCTCGGCCACCACGTCGGCCGCCCGGTAGTCGACGGTCCCGGCGGCGCCGAGCCCCCGGACGTAGTCCGCGTCCTGGGCGGTGGCCGTGGCGATCACCTTGGCGCCGAGCGCGGCGGCGAGCTGCACGGCGTACAGACCGACCCCGCCGGTGGCCCCGATCACCAGGACGCTCTGGCCCGCGCTCAGCCCGACCGCCCGCAGCAGGCAGACGGCGGTCATGCCCGATTCGGGGATGGCGGCGGCCCGTACGGCGTCCAGCGCCGACGGCCGCCTGGCCAGCTTGGGTCCGGGCGTCACCACCGTGTACTCGGCCACGGCACCGGCCTGTCCGGTGAACGCCAGCACGGCGTCGCCGGGCGCGTAGCCGGTGACGCCGGTGCCCACCTCGGCGACCGTCCCGGCGGCGTCCATCCCGACCACCAGCGGGTGCTCGACCGGGAAGAAGTCCTTCATCGCGCCGGTGATCAGTGCGAGGTCGAGCGGATTGAGGGCGGCCGCCTCGACCCGCACCACCACCTCGCCGGGCCCGGCGGACGGCGTCGGCAGATCGGCGACGGTGAGGCCGTCCAGCGGCTGGTAGTCGGCGGAGACGAGGGCTTTCACGGGCAGCTCCGGAAGGACGGAAGCGGACGGGGGACGGCGGGAGCGGCGGGCGGACGCCGTACACCGCGCGGGCCCGCCGGACGCGAACGCCCATCCGTTTCTACGCCGCCCGGCCCGCCCGCCCCGGGAGGCTGACCGTGCGACCGGAGGTACTCGACACGGACGGGGGCATCCGCCGCGCCCCGTCGACCGGAGCGGGGGAGTACAGGGCTCAGACCCGGCTGCGGCCGGTCAGGCGGCCCAGCCAACGGCCCGGCCGCCGCGCCGGGCCGCGCTGGGCCGGGACGCCGGCCTCCCGGGACGACCCGGCCGGCGGGCGGGTGGGGCCGAGGTCGGCCTGACGCCTCCTGATCTGCCGCCAGGTGCCGGGTGGGCACGGCCCCTTCGCGCGGTCGTCGAGGAAGTCCTCGTACGGGACCGTCCTCGGTGCCACCCCGACCTCCACCCAGCAGGGCTTGCCGGTCCGGTTCCAGCCGTCGGTGCCCATCCGGATGTGGTCGGGCCGGCCGTCCTTGTCCTTGGTGGTGATCTGCAGGACCTCGGCATGGTCGGCGCGGGCGTTCAGGATCACGCAGTAGTGCCGGCTCCGCTCGTCCCGCTCCCGGTACGGCACCAGGGCGAGCCAGACCTCACCGGGCGCGGGCTTCGCGCCGACGGCTGCGGCCCGGCCGCGCGAGGTGTGCCGGGCCCGGCCGCGGACGACCTTGTACCAGGCCCGGGCCACCGCGCCGACCACCGCGCACTGCACGTCCGCCGCCAGGGCCCAGCCCGGGTCCGGCCCGAAGACCCTCGGGACCAGGAACGTACCGACCAGTGCCGCGACGAGTGAGGCGAGGCCGGCGAGTACGGCCGCCCGTAGCGGCACCGCCCACCGCGGGCCGCGACGGCGGCCGCCCCGCCCCGCCGACCAGTCCACCCCCAGGGCCGCGCCGTAGGAGAGGGCGACGAGGATGCCCAGCTGCGGCAGGGTGGCGTGCAGCGGCGGTTCCTGGCTCGCCAGCGCGTCCGGGATCAGGACGGGCAGGCTGAGCAGGTAGCCCAGCATCACGTAGAGGACGAGGATCAGGACCAGGAGCACACACCCCGGGCCGGATCCTCCCGAACGGCCGTACCGACGCGCCATGTCCGCTGCTCCCCACCCCGCCCGGCCCGGTCGGCCGCAATCTAGCGCAGGGCGCGGCCCGGCGGGGCGCGGTCGCCGCAACCGTCCGCCGGCCCGGCGCCGCCTGCCGTCCGTGCGGCCCGGCTCAGCGCCCCGGCGGCCGGGAGGTGTCCGGCGGCCCGGCGGGGTGGTGCCGGCGGCGGCCGACCAGGACGTCCCAGGCGGGGTCGGGGAGGCCCGGTACGGTCCGTCCGGCCGCCCGCCAGGCGGCCGCGAGGGAGGAGTAGATGGGGGACTCGGGGAAGCACAGGATCGTTTCTGCGCGGACCTCCCGACGGGGAGCCGGCAGTGCGGAGGGAGGCACGGTCATGCCTGGAGCAACGATCGTAGTGCCGCCGCGGGCACGGCCGGGCCCGCGCGTCACCGGTTCGTGGCCCGGCCGTCCGGTAGCCCGGGAGGAGACCCCGCGCCGCCGAGCACCCGCCCGCCCCGGGCGGCCACAGGCGCTCACACCTGGGCGGGCGCCGCTGTGCGGCGGCGTTAACCGCCGCCGCGGGGTCGGTGTGATCTCTCGGTAACGGCCGCTTTCTAACGTACTGAGGGTGGGAAACCCCCACCGCCGGCCGCCGTGCCCCACAGTGGGCGGGCGGCGACGAGGACTACCGAGGGGAGCACCCGTGACGGCGTCGGGCCCGAATGCCACCAGCGCGGTGCGGACCGCCTGTTCCTACTGCGGCGTCGGCTGCGGGATCGTGCTCGACATCGCCGTGGACGGCGCCGGGCGGCGGACGGTGGCCAGGGCGTCCGGCGACCGGAGCCACCCCGCGAACTCGGGCCGGCTCTGCACCAAGGGCGCGACCAGCGCCGACATGCTCGCGGGCGCCGGCCGGCTGAGCACGGCCCTGGTCCGGACCGAGCGGGGCGCCGACCCGGTCGCCACGGACGTGGACGCCGCGATCACCGCCGTCGCGGGCCGGCTGCGGGCGATCCTCGACGAGCACGGGCCGGACGCGCTGTCGTTCTACGTCTCGGGCCAGATGACCCTGGAGGCGCAGTACCTGGCGAACAAGCTGGCGAAGGGCTTCGTCCGGACGAACCAGATCGAGTCCAACTCCCGCCTGTGCATGGCCAGCGCGGGCACCGGCTACAAGCTGTCGCTGGGCGCGGACGGCCCGCCGGGGTCGTACCGGGACTTCGAGCACGCGGACGTCTTCCTCGTCACCGGCGCCAACATGGCCGACTGCCACCCGATCCTGTTCCTGCGGCTGATGGACCGGGTGAAGGCGGGCGCGAAGCTCATCGTCGTCGATCCGCGCCGCACCGCGACCGCGGACAAGGCCGACCTCTTCCTGCAGATCCGGCCCGGGACGGACCTGGCGCTGCTGAACGGCCTGCTGCACCTGCTGGTGGAGAACGGGCACACCGACCCGGCCTTCATCGAGGAGTTCACCGAGGGCTGGGAGGCGATGCCCGGCTTCCTCCGCGACTACCCGCCCGCCCGGGTCGCCGAGATCACCGGGATCCCCGAGGCGGACCTGCGGCAGGCGGCGCAGTGGATCGGCGAGGCCGGCGAGTGGATGAGCTGCTGGACGATGGGCCTCAACCAGTCGACCCACGGCACCTGGAACACCAACGCCCTGGTCAACCTGCATCTCGCCACCGGCGCCATCTGCCGGCCGGGCAGCGGCCCGTTCTCGCTCACCGGCCAGCCGAACGCCATGGGCGGCCGGGAGATGGGCTACATGGGGCCCGGCCTGCCCGGCCAGCGGTCGGTGCTGGTCGCGGAGGACCGGGCGTTCACCGAGACGCTCTGGGGGCTGCCCGCGGGCACCCTGCGCACCGAGGTCGGCCGGGGCACCGTGGAGATGTTCTCGCGGATGGCCGAGGGCGGGATCAAGGCCTGCTGGATCATCTGCACCAACCCGGTGGCCTCCGTGGGCAACCGCAAGACCGTCATCGCCGGCCTGGAGACGGCCGACCTGGTCATCACCCAGGACGTGTACGCCGACACCGAGACCAACGCGTACGCCGACGTGGTGCTGCCCGCCGCGATGTGGTCCGAGGCCGAGGGCGTGATGATCAACTCGGAGCGCAACCTCACCCTGACCCCGCAGGCCGCCGACCCGCCCGGCCAGGCCCTCCCGGACTGGCAGCTGATCGCCCGGGTCGCCTGCGCGATGGGTTTCCAGGACTCCTTCGGCTACACCAGCGCCGAAGAGGTCTTCGAGGAGATCAAGCAGACCTGGAACCCCGCCACCGGCCACGACCTCAGAGGCGTCAGCTACGAACGGCTGCGCGACACCCCCGTCCAGTGGCCCAGCGCCGACGCCGACGGGCCCGACCGCAACCCGATCCGCTACCTCAACGACGGCGTCAGCCAGCGGCTCCTGGAACGGCCCGACGGCACCCGCCCCCGGCTGGCGTTCCCCACGGCGAGCGGCCGCGCCGCCTTCTTCCCCCGCCCTCACCTGCCCGCCGCCGAACTGCCCGACGACGACTACCCGTTCGTCCTCAACACCGGCCGCCTCCAGCACCAGTGGCACACCCTCACCAAGACCGGCAAGGTCGCCAAGCTCAACAGGCTCAACCCCGGCCCCTTCGTGGAGATCCATCCCGACGACGCGCAGGCCCTGGGCATCGCCGAGGGCGACCACCTGGAGGTCGCCTCGCGCCGCGGCCGTGCCGTGCTGCCGGCCGTCGTCACCGACCGCGTCCGCCCCGGCAACTGCTTCGCGCCCTTCCACTGGAACGACCTGTTCGGCGAGTACCTCAGCATCAACGCCGTCACCAACGACGCCGTCGACCCGCTCTCGTTCCAGCCCGAGTTCAAGGTCTGCGCCGTCTCGCTCAGAGTGGTGGCGGCCCCGGAGGGGGAGAGCTGCGCCCTCGTGCCGGCGGCCACCGGCCACACCCCGCCGGCGCCCGGCGCGGCGGTCCCGGAGGAGCGCGCGCAGCAGATCACCCTGCTGAGTGACCTGTTCGGCCTGACCGACCTCACCCGGCCGGCCTTCGCCGCCGACGAACGGCAGTTCCTGGCGGGGTTCCTGGCCGGCCTCGGGAGCGTCCCGCCGCCGGTCGCCGCGGTCCCCGTGCTGCCCGCGCAGTCCCCGGTCGCCCCGGACCGCGCGCTGTGGGTCAACGGTGTGCTGGCCGGGATGTTCTCCCGTACCGCCGCGCCGCCGGCCCCGGCGGCGGGCGAATGGCCCGTCCCGCAGCAGGCCGGGCCGCAGGCGCGCGAGGTGGTCGTGCTGTGGGCCTCGCAGACCGGGAACGCGGAGGAGGCGGCCGGCGCGGCCGCCGTCCGCCTGGCCGGGGCAGGCTGGCGGCCGACCCTGCTCAGCATGGACGACCGCACCCCCGACGCGCTGCCGCCCGGGGTCCCCGTCCTGTTCGTCACCAGCACCTTCGGCGACGGCGACGCGCCGGACAACGGCTCCGGTTTCTGGACGGCGCTGTCCGCGCTCTCCGACCGGGACCGGGCCGCGATCGGCGCGCTGCGGTACGCCGTCCTGGCCCTCGGCGACTCCAGCTACGAGGACTTCTGCGGCCACGGCCGCCGCCTCGACCAACGCCTCGGCGAGCTCGGGGCCACCCGGCTGGCACCCAGGGCCGACTGCGAGCCCGACTACGACGAGACCGCCGCCCGCTGGCTCGACCAGGTCCTGGCGGGCCTGGCCGAGCACACCGGGCAGCTGCCCGACACCGCGCGGGCCGACCCGGCGGCGACGGCGCCCGCAGCTCCCTCGCGCACCTCGCCCGCCGAGCGCGGGTCCGGGTACACCAGGACCTCCCCGTTCGCCACCCTGCTGATCGGCAACCGCCTGCTCAGCCTGCCCGGCTCCGCCAAGGAGGTCCGGCAGTACGCCTTCGACACCCGGGGCGGCGACCACGGCGACCTCGTCTACGAGGCCGGCGACGCCCTCGGCGTCTGGCCGGCCAACTGCCCGGACCTGGTGGCGGAGTGGCTGGCCGTCACCGGACTCGACCCCTCCGAGCGCGTCGAACTGGCCGACGCGGGCCCCGTCCCGCTCGCCGAGGCCCTCCGCACCCGCCTGGAGATCGCCAGACTCACCCCCGACCTGCTGCGCTTCGTCGCCGAGCGCACCGGCGACCGCGACCTCAGGCGGCTGCTGCGCCCGGACAACAAGGGCGAACTGGCCAAGTGGAGTTGGGGCCGGCAGGCGGTCGACATCGTCGGCTCCCACCCGGTGCGGGCCGGTGCGCAGGAGTGGGCCGGGGTCCTCAAGCGCCTGCAGCCGCGGCTGTACTCGATATCCTCCAGCCCGCTGGCCCACCCCGGCGAAGTCCGGCTGACCGTGTCGGTCGTCCGCTACGGCAACGACCTCGGCCGGGCCCGCAAGGGTGTCTGCTCCACCTACCTGGCCGACGCCGCCGACGACGGTCCGGTCCCGGTGTTCGTCCAGCGCTCGCCGCACTTCCGCCCGCCCGCCGACCCCGCGACACCCATGATCATGGTGGGGCCCGGTACCGGGGTGGCGCCCTTCGTCGGCTTCCTGGAGGAGCGGCAGGCCCGCGGCCATACCGCCCCCAACTGGCTGTTCTTCGGTGAACAGCGGGCCGCCACCGACTTCTACTACCGCGAGGAGCTCGCCGCCTTCCGGGCCTCCGGTCACCTGGACCGCCTCGACCTGGCGTTCTCCCGCGACCAGCGGTCCAAGATCTACGTGCAGGACCGGATGCGCGAGCACGGCCCCCGCCTGTGGACCTGGCTCCGGAACGGCGCCCACTTCTACGTCTGCGGGGACGCCGGCCGGATGGCCAGGGACGTCGACCTGGCCCTGCGCGAGATCGTGTCCGTGCACGGCGGCCTGGACGAGGAGGAGGCGGCCGCGTACGTCAAGCAGCTGGCCGCCGACAAGCGCTACGTCCGCGACGTGTACTGATCCGGGCCGGACGGTGCGCCGCCGGGGCATCCGCGGTGCCTTTTCGGCCCGGCGGAACGGCCGCGGGGGCAGTGTTTCCGGCAAAACCCGGATGACCCCCCGAGTGGCTTGAACCGCCCGGGCCGGCGGTGTTTCGATACGGGTCCGAGCAGCGCGTCGGACACCGAGGGGGATCAGTGCGTCAGTTGAGCTCGCTGGGCCGGCTGCCGACCCTCCGCGAGGGCCGGGTGTCGCTGCGCCGGCCGACCGGTGCGGACGCCGAGACGCTGCTCGCAGGCTCCCACGACCCGCTGGTCCGGGAGTTCGCGCAGCGCGCCGACCCGCACCCCGACCAGTGGAACTGCGGCCGGGCCGCGCACTTCGCCGTCCTGGACGGGGACGGACCCGCCGTCGGCTGGGCGGAGCTCGTGAACCTGCGCCCCGAGGAGGCGGCCGCCGACGTGGCCGTCTGGTTGCTGCCCGCCTCGCGCAACCTCCGGGTGGCGATCTCGGCCCTCCGGCTGATCTGTCGATTCGGGTTCGAACAGCTGGAGCTGGAGCGCATCGACGCCCACGCTGCGGCGCACAACATGGGTGTCCAACTGGCCGGAGCCTGGATCGGATTCCGCCGCACCGACTCCGCTCCGCAGCGGCCTGGCGGTTCCCACACCCACCGGCTGAACGACGCCGCCCACGCGACCCTGGTGCCCGGAGACCTCTGCTGACCGGAGACCTCTGCCCGACCGGGCCGGGCCGCACCGGTCACCCGGCGTCGGCCTGCTCGCGGGCCTCGTCCGGGCGCTCCAGGCAGGCCGCCAGATCGGCCCGGCGGCGGATCCCCAACTTACGGAAGCTGTTGGTCAGATGGGTCTCCACGGTGCGTCGGGCGAGGTGCAGCAGCTCGGCGATCTCGGCGTTCGAGCTGCCCGCGGCGGCGAGCCGGCAGACCCGCTGCTCGCCCGCGGTGAGCGACTGGACGCCGGTGTGCCGGCGGGCGGTCGGGCGGGCGCCCGACTCCACGAGCAGCCGCGCCGCGATGCCCCGCTGCCGCACGGCCCCGGTCCGCTCGGCCCGGCCGACGGCCTCGCGCAGGGTCTGCCGGGCGGCGGCGCGCCGACCGCCGGCGCGGAGCATCCCGCCGAGGGTGACCAGGGCCGGGATCAGCTCGGTGTCGAGCTCCGCGTCCCGCAGCAGCCGGACCGACTCCTCGACGGTGGCCAGCCCGTGCCGCCCGCCGGTACTCGCCCCGAGGACGCGCAGGGCGCGGCCGACGGTGCGCGGGGTGCCCCAGATCCGGGCCAGCCGCAGCTCCTCGGCGGCCAGTTCGGCGGCCGGCCCGACCCGGCCGAGCAGCAGGTGACAGTCGGCCGCGGCCGAGCGCCACGGTGTCACGATCGGGCTCACCACCTGCCGGTCGCCCTGGCGGCGCCCGCACTCCAGCAGGTCGGCCAGGGCCTCGTCGGCGGCGCCCGAGGCGAGCCGCAGCAGACCCCGGGCATAGAGGAACTCGCTCCACTCCCAGGAGTCCCCGCCGCCCGCCGGGCTCTCGGCCGTGGCGTCGTGGGCGAGCCGGTGCGCCTCGGCGAGGCGGTCGGTCTCCAGCAGGCCGAGCAGCGCTTGCGAGGTCAGGTGGGAGTTGCCGAGGGCGAGAACGCCGCCTGGGCCGCCCAGCTCGGTGAGGAGCAGCTCGTACTGCCCGCGCATCACCCGGCTCTCCGCGCGGACACTCAGCAGACACTGGTACGCCGGGTGGAGCGGGCTGCCGCGGTGCACGGCCATACCCTCGGCCACGAGCCGGTCGGCCTCCGGGAGCCGGTCCGCCCACTGGGCGAGGGTGGCGGCGGAGGCCAGGACGTAGCCGCGCGAGAAGGTGTCGATCGGGGCGGCGGTCAACTCCTGGACTCTTTCGGCCACTTCGTCGGCCGACAGCCGGCCGCTGGTCGAGTCGAACTCGGTCAGCAGGCCGAGGGCGGCCGGTGCGAGGCCGCCCGGGGTGCGGGTCTCGATCCGGCGCAGTCCCTCGACCACCTGCCGCCAGCTGGCGCCGTCGTGCGAGGCGAGCAGCGCGGCCGCGGCGTGGACGGCGCGGGCCAGGTCGGGGGAGGCGGCGAAACGCTCGGCCAGGTCCTCCATCACGGCCAGGGCGTCGGCGGTCTCGCCCCGCGCGGTCAGCACCGTGCCCAGCGCGTTCGCGGCCTCGAAGACGGCCTCGTCGCGCTGGTGCAGGCGCACCGCCTCGGACAGGTGGCGGATCCCGAGGATCACGTCCTGCGGCCCCGACCGGACCTCCAGACAGCCGAGTTCGAACAGGACCTGGCCGCGGCGGGACCGGCCGAGCGGCTCCTGCAGGGCGCGGCGCAGCAGCCGGACGGCGTTGTGCCGCTCACCGGCCCGCCGGGCCCGTCCGGCCGCTCCGAGCAGCACGTCGGCCGCCCACTCCGGCCCGGCCGCGGGGGCTTCCAGCAGGTGCTCGGCGACCGACTCGTCGGTCTCCCCACGGTCGTGGCGCCACGCCGCGACGGCCTGGTGCACCGCGCCCCGCCGCGCCGCGCCCCAGCCCGCCAGAGCCGCCCGCGGCAGCCAGGGATGGGTGAACGCGTACGACTGCGGCGCGGGCCCGTCCACCAGCATGCCCTGGGCCCGCAGCCAGGCCGCCGCCCGGCCCGCGCCGTCCCCGAGCAGGTCGACGGGTTCGGCCCGGGCGCCCCGGTGGAGGGCCAGTTGGGCCAGCGTGCGCACGCCCTCGGCGACCGGCTCGCCGACGGCGTGCAGCCACAGGTCGACGGCCTGCTGGAAGGAGTCGCCCGGGAGGTCGCCCAACGCGACCTCCCCGCGCCGGAGATCGCCGAGGACGCCGTGCAGCAGCAGGGGGTTGCCGCCGCTGGCCCGGGCGCACTCCGCCACCAGCGGGGCCGGTGCACGGTCCCCGAGCCGGGCCCGGACCAGCTCGGCCACCCCGGCGAGGGCGAGTGGGTCGATCCGGTGGGAGTGGACCAGCGCCGGGGGCAGCGTCCGGCCGAAGCCGGGCGGCCGGCCGGCCAGGCCGGGATGGTGGAGCTCCGTCGCCACCAGCAGGACCGGCAGCCGGTCGATCCGCCGGCCCAGCTGCAGCAGCCAGTCGGCCGACGGCCCGTCGGCGAACTGCACGTCGTCCACGGCCAGCAGCAGCGGCTGCCGGGCCGCGTGCAGCCGCAGCAGTTCCCACAGCTCGGTGCCGGCCCAGCCGGGGCGCCCGGCGCCGGCCGGCGCGGGATCCGGCCCGGCGCCGAACAGCTGGCGGGCGGCTGCGAGGTCGCGCCGCGACTCGTCCGCCGAGCAGCGGGCGCGCAGCACCGTCATGCCGGCGCGCGCCGCCTGGTCGGCCACGGCGTCGAGCAGGGCGCTGCGCCCGATCCCGGTGGGGCCGCCGAGCACCAGCAGGCTGCCCGCGCCGCGTCGGGCGCGGGCCGCGAGGCCGGCCGCCGCGGCGAGCAGGTCCGGTCGCCCGGCGGCGGGGATCCGGCCCGGCCGAACGCGGGCGGACCCCTGTGACGTGCTGATGTCGCCGATCATTCCGTTCCTCCCGACTGTTCCTGAACTGGTCCACGAAGTTCGCGGCGATTTCGTCTCCCGTTCGGTCGAACACGTTCTGTGACCTTGCTCTCAGGCCCCGATCTCGTGGTGGACCACGATGGCCGGGACGCGTCTGCCGCCGTGAACATGGCAGCGGGCGGGACGAGGGTGTGGGTCCTCGTCCCGCCCCGCACGACAGTGACGACCAGGGGGACCTCCGTGACCATCCGACAGCTCGCCGACACCGTCGGACCGCACACCGGGGTCCCCGTGACGGTCCACGCGGTCGACCCGATCTCGCGGGCCGGAGCGGCGAGCCAGCTCCGTCGGTGCCCCGGGCTGTTCGTCACCGAGGACCCGGACCCGGAGGCCGCCACCGACGGCACCGCCCGGCCCGCCGTGGGCGCCGCGCTGCCCGCGGTCGCCGCCGTCGTGGTGCTGGTGGCCGAGACGGTCGACGCGACGGTGAGCACCGCGCTGCGCCGCCTGGGACGCGAGGACGGCCGATCGGTGGTGCTGGTGGTCGACCGGATCCGCGAGGCCGAGCTGCTGGAGGCGGTCGAGGGCGGGGTGGCGGCCATCCTGTGGCGCCGGGAGGCGACCGCCGAACGGCTCGGGCAGGCCGTGCTGGCGGCCGCGCGCGGCCACGGCGACCTGCCGGCCGACCTGCTCGGCCGGCTGATCAAGCAGCTGGGGCGGTCGCGACGCGGCTCCCGCGGGGTGCCCGGGTTCACCCCGTCGGGCATCTCGGACCGCGAGAGCGACATCCTGCGGCTGGTCGCCGACGGATGGGACACCGGGGAGATCGCGGGGGAGCTCTCGTACTCGGAGCGGACCGTGAAGAACGTCCTGCACGGCCTGACCACCCGCCTCAACCTGCGCAACCGGGCCCACGCCGTGGCCCACGCGCTGCGCGAGGGCTACATCTAGGTCCGATGCGCCGCCGCCCGGGCCGGCGCGGGCCCTCAGTGGCAGGTGGCCCCGGAGGTCTTCCAGCTGGCGGCGTCGACCATGGTGCTGGGGGCGAAGGACTCCGCGGGCATCTCCCGGCCGTTCCTGAGCCGCTCGAAGACGGTCTGGACGGCGAGCGCGCCGACGGCCCTGCCGTTGATGAACAGGGCGGCCCGCATGCCGGTCGGTCTGCCGGAGACCCAGCTGCGGCACGCGAGGTAGGCGCCGAGGCCGACGCCGATCACGTTGTCGGGGCTGACCCCGGCCTCCTGCAGGGCGGTGACGGCGCCCAGGACGTTCTCGTCGTTGCAGCCCCAGACCACCCAGTGCCGGACGCCGGGGCGCTCGGCCGCGACCGTCGCCGCGACCTTCTGCTGCGCGCCGGCCACCGTGTTGTCCGTGCCGAGGTCGAGCGTGGCCACCTGGCCCGCCTGCAGGAAGGCCTCGGCCGCACCGTCGACCCGCTCCCGGCAGACGCTCACGTCGTGCCGCCAGACCGAGACCACCCGGGTGTCGGCCGCCTTCCACCCGGCCTTGCGGTACTCCTGGGCCGCCCGCCGGCCGACCTCGAAGCCCGTCTGCGCGCCGCTGAAGCCCACCCGGGGTACCAGCCGCTGGTGGGCGCACACGGTGGGGTCGGCCAGGTTGGTGCAGATCTGGTCGTCGGAGGTCAGCAGCGCGACCCCGGCGTCCCGGGTGATCTTCGCGACCTGCGGGCCCACCGCCGGGTCCGGCACCACGACGATCACACCGTGGGCCCCGCCGTCGACGGCGGAGCGGACCTCCCGGACGGTCCGGTCGGCGTCCGTGCCGACATCGACCACCTTCAGCTCGACGCCGAGTTCGGCGGCCCTGGCCCTGGCCCCGTCCGCCTCGTCGAGGAAGTACTGCTGGTCCCCCTGCTTCTGCAGGTAGACGAGCGAGATCGGGCCCTTGACCCGGGCCGTCCCGTCCGAGGACTTCTGCTGCCCGGGAGAGCAGGCGGGGAGGCAGAGCACGGTGAGAGCGGCGATGACGGCGACTCTCGTACGGTGCGCCGTTGCACGGAACATGAGGCCCTCTGGCGAGTGTCACGGATCGAGGGCCGCCGGTCCGCGAGCGGTCGGTTGCGCTGATCCTGGGGGGCAGGCGTGGGCCGGTGGCCGGACCACGTCTCGGAGCAGGGGGCAGCGCGCCGGTCGGACGGCGCCGAGCCACCACTGTTGGTTGTAGCGGGTGTTGCGGGTCCATCGCCGGAACGACTCGCCGTGGCGGGCGTACTGGCCCCGACCTGCGCCGGTACTGGCGAACTCCCCTTCGAATCGAGGCACTTGACATCGCACCCGCCGGCGCTCGCCCCGGGCCCGGCGTGCCGGTCGGCGGGCCGGGCCACCGACCGGCAGAGTGGACCCGTGCGCATCCTGCTGATCTCGGACACCCACGTCCCGTCCCGCGCCCGCCGGCTGCCGGACGCCCTGCTGACGGCCGTCGACGAGGCGGACGTCGTCGTGCACGCCGGTGACTGGGTCGACGAGGCCACCCTCGACCTGCTGGAGTCCCGGGCCCGGCGGCTGGTCGCCGTGTACGGCAACAACGACGGCCCGGCCCTGCGCGAACGGCTGCCCGAGGTGGCCCGGGCCGACCTCGACGGCCTGCGGCTCGCCGTCGTCCACGAGACCGGCCCGGCGCAGGGCCGCGAGCGGCGCTGCGACGACCGGTTTCCCGACGTGGACGTGCTGGTGTTCGGGCACAGCCACATCCCCTGGGACACCGTGAGCCCTGCGGGCCTGCGCCTGCTGAACCCGGGATCACCCACCGACCGCCGGCGCCAACCCGCCTGCACCTTCCTGACGGCGGCGATCACCGGAGGGCGCCTGGCCGAGGTCCGCCTGCACGAGCTGCCCCCGCACACCCGACCGGGCGACCGGAGCCGCCCCGACGCTTGAGCGCGGCCCCGGCGGGTACGTGCCGATCATGAGCACCTCTTCCCGCGAGAACCACGCCCGCCAGACCGCCGCGGGGGAGGAGCCGGGCCGCGACCGCCGCACCGCCGACACCACCGGAGTCGAGCCCCTCACCCTCGGCGTCGAGGAGGAGTACCTGCTGCTCGATCCGGACTCCGGCCTGCCGCTGCCCAGGGTCGAGGAGGTCCGGGCCGCGGCCGACCTGCATCCCGCGCTGGAGAGCGCCGAGGTGCAGCCGGAGCTGCTCCAGTCCCAGGTGGAGATCGCCACCCCGGTCTGCCGGGACCTCTCCGAGGTGGGCGGCCACCTGCTGCGCCTGCGGCACTCCCTCGCGTCCGCCGCCGAGTCCTCCGGCTGCCACCTGGCGGCCTGCGGCACCGCCCCGTACGCGGACACCACCCCTCCGGCGATCACCGACGCACCGCGCTACCGCTCCATCCGCCAGGACTTCTCCCGGCTCGCCGACGAGAACCTGATCAACGGCATGCACGTCCACGTCGGGATCCCCGACCGGCAGACCGGTGTCGCCGTCCTCAACCGCCTGCGGCCGTGGCTGCCGCTGCTCGTCGGGCTGGCCGCGAACTCCCCGCTCTGGTACGGCACCGACACCGGCTTCTCCAGCTGGCGCACGGTCGTCTTCAACCGCTGGCCGATCAGTGGCGTGCCGCCGCGGTTCGCCGACGCGGACGACTACGACCGGCGGATCACCGAGCTCCAGGACGCCCGGATGATCCGGGACCGCGGGCAGCTCTACTGGCAGGCCCGCCTGTCCGAGCGCTACCCGACGCTGGAGGTCCGGGCGATGGACGTGCAGTTGCGCGCCGACGAGGCCGTGATGCTCGCCGGGCTGGTCCGGGCGCTGGCCACCACCGTGATGCTGGAGGAGCGGGACGGGCACCCGGCGCCCGAGCGGACACCGGAGAGTCTGGCCGGGGCCGGCTGGCATGCCGCCCGGTACGGCATGACCGAGGCGCTGCACGACCCGGCGACCGGGCGGCTGCGGCGGGTCGGGGACGTGGTCAGCGATCTCGTCGAGTACCTGACCCCGGCGCTGGCGCTCGCGGGGGACGAGCGGCAGGTGACCTCCCTGCTCCACCGGCTGCTGCAGGAGGGGAACGGCGCCGACCGGCAGCGCCGCGCGCTGGAGAAGCACGGGCGCCGCGGGCTGGTCGACATGATCGCCGAGGAGAGCGCCGCCTCCTGACCCGCCGCGGTGGGAGAGGTTGCCGCGGCGGCGGATCTCCGTCGCGCCCGGAGCGGGCGTCAGCTCGCCGCGGACGGCCGGATGTTCTGGTTGAGCCGGAACAGGTTGGTCGGGTCGTACTCGTCCTTGACCCGCACCAGCCGGTCGTGGACGGCCTCCGGGTACGCGGCACGCACCTTGTCCTCGGCCGCGTCACCGGTGAAGTTGACGTACGTCGAGCCGTTGCCGTGCCGCGCGATGTCCTCCCGGGCCGCCCGGGCCCACGCGGCGTGCCTGTCGAAGCCGGCCGCCTCCGGGGAGCGCGCGATCACGTTGCACATGACGCCCGCGTCCCGCTGGCTGAAGGCGGTCGCGTCCGCCGGGATCCGGGCGAAGGCGCCGCCCAGCTGGTGCAGGTGCACCTCGCTGAAGGGCGTCGGCGTCGCCAGGTGAGCGTCCAGCACCGACTCGATCGCCGCGTCGGTCGGCTCGATGAAGGCCGAGGTGAAGTAGTTGTGGGCGCCGCGCGTCCACAGCGGATCCAGCAGCGCCTGCATGCCGAGGTACGGCATCGGGCCCAGGACGTCGGCGATCGGGGTGCCGAGCGAGCGCAGCGGCCGGACGGCCGCCTCCCCGGCCTCGGCGGGGCCGGCGTACATCGCCACGATCACCACGACCCGGGTGCCGTGCACCTCCTCGGGCAGGAACGGCAGCGGGGGCGCCGTGGTGAGGTTGACCAGCGTGGTCAGCTCGTCGGGCATCCCGCCGCAGGCCTCGCGCCACCGGGTGATCACCTCTCGGGCCTCGTCGAGCGGGTAGACGACCAGCCCGGCGAGCACCTGCGGCCCCACCGGGTGCAGCTCGAACTCGAACGAGGTGACGACCCCGAAGTTGCCGCCGCCGCCGCGCAGTGCCCAGAACAGGTCGGCGTTCTCCTCGGCACTGGCGTGCACCAGCCGGCCGTCCGCGGTGACGACGTCGGCGGCCACCAGGTTGTCGCTCGCCAGACCGTCCCGGCGGACCAGCCAGCCGAACCCGCCGCCGAGGGTGAAGCCGGCGATCCCGGTCGAGGTGACCAGGCCGCCGGTCACCGCGAGGCCGAAGGCCTGGGTCTCGTGGTCGAGCTCCCCCCAGGTCAGCCCGGGCTGGGCGACCACCCGGCGGCGGTCGGGGTCGACCCGCACACCCTTCATCGCGGACAGGTCGATGACGATCCCGCCGTCGCAGGTCGAGAAGCCGGCGATGCTGTGGCCGCCGCCGCGCACCGCGACGAGCAGGTCCTGGCTGCGGGCGAACTCGACCGCCCGGATCACGTCGGCCGTCCCGGCGCAGCGCACCACCAGGGCCGGCCGCCGGTCGTGGGCGGCGTTCCAGACCGCCCTGGCCTCGTCGTACGCGGGGTCGTCGGGGCGTACCAGGGTGCCGCGCAGCGCGGCCTCCAGCTCGCCGATGGTGGCGTCCCCGAGGACTCCCTCTGCCGTGTCGATGGACATCGTCGGCCTCCTTGCTCCGGGTTGCGGCTCCGGGTCTCGCTTCGATACCGGGAACGTTAGGAGGCGCCGCTTTGCAGCGGGTTAGCGGCGGCTTTGCACCACCGTGCGCCGCAGGTGGGCCAGGCCCCGGGCATCACCCAGCCGGGTGAAGAACGCCAGTGCGCGGGCGTCGGCCGCGTCGGCGGCGGCCCGGTCGCCCTCCTGCCGGGCGAGCTCGGAGAGCATGACCGCGACCCAGCCGACGGCGCACACCGACCCGGGCACGCCGTCGAGCTCCAGCGCCCGGACGAACAGTGCCCTGGCCCCGGGGAGGTCGCCGGCGGCGCGGGCCACCAGACCGAGGTGGAGCAGGCTGTTGGTGAGACCCGGAATGTCGTCGGTCTCCTCGAACCCGGCCCGGGCCCGCCCGATCGCCGACCGGGCGCCGTCGAGGTCGCCGACGGCCATGGCCAGCAGGCCGAGGCTGCCGAGCGTGATCCCGACCTCCCGGCGGTCGCCGAGCCGGCGCCTGATCAGGAGGCTCCGGTCCAGGTGGGCCCGCGCCTCGTCGTACGCCCGCCGGACGCGGCACAGGTTGCCGAGGGTGTTGAGGGCGAGCGCCTCGCCCCGGGCGTCACCGAGGGTGCGGAAGCAGTCGACGCTCTGCTCGGCCGCCGCGCGGGCCTCCTTGGCGGCGCCGTCCAGCCGGGCCGCCCGGGCGAGGTTGGCCAGCGCGTAGCCACGGGCCTGTGCGGCGCCCACCAGCCGTCCGACCAGCACGGTCTCCTCGAAGGACACGGCGACGCCGGCCTCGGTGTCCTCCTCGACCGCGTACCCGGGGGTCATCACCGGGAAGAACGGCCGGGCGCCGCCGTCGACCTCGGTGAGCAGGCGCAGGCCGGCGGCGAAGAACCCCCGGGCCGCCCGGCCGTCACCGCGGCAGACCGCGGCGACGCCCCGCTGGTGGGCGGCGGCCGAGAGCAGTGTCGGCGCGCCGTCGGCGAGGTCGCAGGCCCGGTCGAGGGCGGCCGCGGCCCGGTCCCAGCTGCCGTGCATCCACTCCAGCAGCGCCTGCTGGTAGTGCGCGGTCGCCTGCGCGGGCCGGTCTGCCCGGGCCTCGTGGATCGCGACGATCTCGGCGCCGATCCCGGGCAGCCCGGAGGAGTCGCCGAGCCGGATCGCGAGGACGCCCTGCCCGACGAGCGCCCGGGCCCGCAAGGGCGTCGGCTCGGGCGCGGCCGCGAGCGCGTCGTCTAGCCGGCGCCGCCCCTCGGCGAGGTAGCCGCGCTCGGCCCAGAACAGCCGCAGGGCGACGGCCAGCCGGAGCGCGTCCCGGGGCTCGCCGTCGAGTGCCGAGCGCAGGGCGGCACGGAGGTTGTCGTGGTCGGCCTCGAGCCGCAGCGAGGTGGCGGCGACCCCCCGGCGGTCCGGGTCCTCGTGATCCGGGTCCGGCGCGTCCGGGTCCTCGTGCTCCGGGTCCGGCGAGTCCGGGTCGTACGACTCGGCGAGCGCGAGGTAGAAGCCGCGGTGCCGACGCTCCGTCGCGGCGGTCTCCCCGCTCTCGCGCAGCCGCTCCCGGGCGTACTGCCGGATCGTCTCCAGCAGGCGGTAGCGCACCTCGTCGTCGTGGCGTTCGACCAGCACCAACGATTTGTCGACCAGTCGACCGAGCAGGTCCAGGACGCCCGCGGGGCCGGTGCCGTCGGTGCACACCTGCTCGACGGCCGCCAGCGCGAAGCTGCCGGTGAACACCGCCAGCCGCCGGAAGAGCACCCGCTCCTCGGGGGAGAGCAGCTGATGGCTCCACTGCAGGGTCGCCAGCAGGGTCTGATGACGGGTCACCGCGTGCCGGCTGCCCTGCCCGAGCAGGGTGAGCGCGTCGTCCAGCCGCTCGGCGATCTGCCGGGGCGCCAGCATCCGGACCCGGGCGGCCGCCAGTTCCAGGGCCAGCGGGATCCCGTCCAGGCGGAAGCAGATCTGGGCGACGTCCGCCGCGTTGTCCTGGTCCAGCCGGAAGCCCGGGACGACCTCCGCGGCCCGCTCCGCGAACAGCCGCACGGAGGCGAACCGGCCGAGCTCGGCCGGCGGCGGCAGCCGGCGGACGTCCGGCAGCGCGAGCGAGGGTACCCGCCAGGTGCGCTCGCCGTAGGCCTGCAGCGGCTCACGGCTGGTCGCCAGCACGACCACCCCCGGACAGCGGGCCAGGAGCTCGGCGACCAGCGCCGCGCAGGACTCGATCAGGTGCTCGCAGTTGTCGAGCAGCAGCAGCAGTTCCCGTCCGGCGAGCTGACCGACCAGCGCCGCCCGGCTCCCGGTGCCGGAGGACAGCTGGAGGCCGAGGGCGGTGGCGACCGCCTCCGGGACGAACCCCGGGTCGGTGAGCGCGGCGAGGTCCACGAACCAGACGCCGTCGCGGACGGCCTCGACGCGGCGGTCCGCGACCGTGAGCGCGAGTCGGGTCTTGCCGCAGCCACCGGGGCCG
The DNA here is from genome assembly GCF_041434935.1 of Kitasatospora sp. NBC_00374. NCBI lineage: Bacteria > Bacillati > Actinomycetota > Actinomycetes > Kitasatosporales > Streptomycetaceae > Kitasatospora > Kitasatospora sp. NBC_00374. Next base: position 7,331,114 of record NZ_CP107964.1, read on the forward strand.
GTCAGGGTCAACAGGCGGCTGCGCGCCAGCAGTTCGCCGACCTCGCCGACCTCGCGCCGGCGGCCGATGAAGCTGGTCGTCTGCGCCGGGAGGTTGTGGCGGTGGACGGCGCCGTCGTCGGGAGGGTCCTCGACCGATCCCGCCAGCAGGTCGCGGTAGAGCTCGCGGGTCTGCGGGTCCGGGTCGGAGCCCGAGGAGTCGCGCAGCCCGTCGCGCAGCCGCTCGTAGACCGCCAGCGCCTCCGGCCGCCGCCCGGTCGCGGCGAGGGTCCGCATCAGCGCGCGGTGGCCCGGCTCGGTCAGCCCGGCGCCCGCGGCCTCCAGCACCTCGACCGCCTCGGCGGCGCGGCCCTCCCGCTCCAGCGCCTCGGCGAGGGCCAGGCGCAGCGCGCTGCGCCTGGCGGTGACGGCGTCGCGGGCCTCCTGTGTCCACGGTTCGAAGGTGTCCTCGGGCAGCAGCTCGCGCTCCGCGAGCGCGAGCGCCGCGCGCCGCTCGGCGGACCCGCCGTCCGCGGCCCGTCGCAGCGCCTGCGCCAACTCGTCGAGGTCGGTCCGGACACCGCCGTCCGGGCCGAGCAGCAGCACGTCGTCGCGGATCAGGACCACGTCCCCGGGCGCCCCCGCGGTGGCCAGTGCCCGGCGTACCGCGTGCAGCGCCTGGTGGAGGTTGTTGGCCGCGGCGGCCGGATCGAGGTCGGGCCACAGCAGGTCGTAGACGCTGTCCCGGTGCATGCGGTGGCCCGGTGCCAGGGCCAGCAGTTTCAGGACGCTCCTGGCCTTGCGCAGCCGCCAGGCCCCGGCCGCGACGTGCCGGCCACCGACCGTGACGTCGAAGCCACCGAGCAGACAGATGTGCACTTCGTCGGCCATTTCGGCCCTTACGGCAGGCTACCGGGCGGGCGGGTCCATTTTACCGGCAGGCCCCGCCCGCCGCCGGGCGGCAGGCCAACTCTCCGCCCGTCAGCCGGATTTCGACGTCGACCCGGACGTGCTCCATGGGGACGACGGGCGGCTGTTGGACGAGCAGACCGGGACGCCGCCGCTCCACGGGCGGGGCGCGCGCTCGCCGGCTACAGCCGGACGACCACGAGAGCCGTGTCGTCGGTGCTTCCGGGGCCACCGGCGGCCAGGTCGGCGAGCAGCGCGTCGGCGATCTGCTCGGGGCCCAGGGCGCGGTGCCGCACCGCGCCGGCGGTGAGCCGGGCGAGCCCCACGTCGATGTCCTCGCCGCGCCGTTCGACGAGCCCGTCCGTGTAGAGGATCAGGGTGGCGCCGGGCCGGTAGGACGTGACGGCCTGGGACCGTGCGGAGGCGTCGTCCCAGGCGCCGAGCGGCGGGTCGGTCGCGGCGTCCAGCAGCCGGACCGTGCCGTCGGCCTCGACCAGGACCGGCGGCGGGTGGCCGGCGCAGCTGTAGGCGATCGTCCGCTCGGTGCGGTCGATGACGGTCTGGACGGCGGTGGTGGCGAGCGCGCCCTCGACGGTGAGGGCGAACAGGGCCAGGGTCTCGAGCGCCTCGGCGGGCCGGCCGGTGGCGCGGATGGCCGCGTTGAGGGCGCTGTTCAGCCGGCCCATGATTCCGGCGGCCTCGAGACCGTGGCCCACCACGTCGCCGACCGCGACGGCGACGTGGCGTTCGTCGAGGTCGAGCAGGTCGTACCAGTCCCCGCACACGTTCATCGAGCTGGTCGCGGGCAGGTACCGGACGGCGGCGAAGTCGCGGTGCACGGCCTGGACGGAGGGCAGCAGGGAGCGCTGCAGGGTGACGGCGACCTCGCGTTCGCGGGCGTGCGCGTCCCGGAGCTGCTCGTTGACCTCCTGCAGCTCCTGACCGCGGGCCAGCACGTCGGCGGCCATCTGCTCCTCCAGGGTCAGCGACCGCCGACGGTCCTCCTGGCCGAGGTCGCCCCTCAGCTGCCGGACCAGCGCGGTGACCTCCTCCACCCGGTGCAGGATCACCTGCACCCGGCCGTCGGGGTCCAGGACGGGCGTGTTGACGGCGCTCCAGTAGCGTTCCTCGAACGTCCCGGGACGGTCGGTCGACTCGACGTCGTACTTCTGCAGGGCCATGCTGTCGCGCCGGCCGGTCCGCAGCACCCGGGCGAGGGAGGCGCGCAGCGCGGCGACGCCGGTGGCGTTCGGGTCGCCCGGGTTGTCGGGGAAGACCTCGAAGACGTGGCGGCCGACCAGTTCGGCGAGGGTGCGACCGGAGACCTTGAGGTAGGCGTCGTTGGCGTCGGCCATGATCAGGTCCCGGGTGAGGACCAGCATCGGACTCGGCGTGGCGCGAAAGGCCGCCGCATAGTCGACATCAAGCCCGGTCACGTGGCTCCCAGGAAGTGATCCCCTTCGGTGCTGCCAATCTACTGAAGAACGGACGGGTCTTCCTGACGGGCGCGGTTCTCGGCGGTCGGCGGCCGGACCGGGGCGCGGAGGGGCTCTCCAGGCGGGTGATCGCGAGAGCGCGCTGCTCGGCGAGCGCGGCGACCCGCAGGGCCCGGGGCCTTCCGCCGGAAGCGGACGGACCTCGGCCATCAGGTGGTCCGGGCGGGCGGGTGACGGCGGCGTCCACCGGTGCGCCCTGTCGGCGAAGTGATGGAACACCAGCCGCCGGGACACCCAGCCCGCTCGGCGACCCGTCGGGCCGGGAAGTGGGAGATGCCCTCGTCCAGCAGGGGGAGCATCGCATCGGATGCCGCGCCACCGCCACCGCCGCCGGCAGCCGCTCAGTGCGGGTGCCGGCGCCGACCCGTCCCATCCGAGGCGTCGGTGTCGTGCGGCAGTGCCTGCTCCGACCAGATGGTCTTCCCCCGGTGCTCGAACCTGGTGCCCCACCGCTCGCCGAGCTGCCCGACCAGGAACAGCCCCCGGCCGCCCTCGTCGGTGGGGCGCGAGCGCCGCAGGTGCGGGGCGGTGCTGCTGGTGTCGGACACCTCGCAGATCAGGCTCCGGTCCAGGATCATGCGCAGCCGGATCGGCGGACTGCCGTACCGGAGCGCGTTGGTGACCAGCTCGCTGACGATCAGCTCGGTCGAGAACGCCAGCTCCGTCAGGCCCCACACCCCGAGCTGGTGATCCGCGAGCCGGCGCGCGGTACCCACGACCCGGGGTTCGTCGGGGAGGGTCCAGATCGCGACGTGGTCCGCACCCAGCTCGCGGGTCCGGGCCAGCAGCAGGCTGGCATCGTGGGCGGTGCGGCCGACCAGCAGCGCGTAGACGGCGTCGTCGCACAACTGCCGCAGGCTGCGGTCGGGGTGCGCCATCACCCGTCCGAGGATCTCGGCGGGCCCGGTGCCGGCGCTCCTGCCGCCGGCGGCGAGGCCGACCGTGTGCAGTGCCAGCAGGCTGCCCACCGGCAGCTCGACCGTCACCGGCTCGTAGCCGCCCTCGCCGGTGCCCAGTGCGGGCCCGTCCGGGAGGTCGAAGGCCACTGCCTCGCCGTTCGGAGCCACGACCACCGGCGCCGGGTGGTCGGCCCCGGCCAGCGTGCAGATCCGGGTGGCCGGGTCGTACACGGCGTAGAGGCAGGAGGCCAGCGCCCGCAGGCCCGGCGCCTGCCCGCCGTCGGGCTCCTGCTGCTCGGTGTTGAGGGTCCGGGCGGTCTCGTCGAGGCTGCTGAGCAACTCGTCCGGCGGCAGGTCGCGGATGGCGAGGGTGCGCAGCGCCGTCCGCAACTGCCCCATGGTGGCGGTGGCCTCGATACCGTGCCCGGTGACGTCCCCGACGGTCAGCGCGACCCGGGCGCCCGACAGCGGGATCACGTCGTACCAGTGGCCGCCGCCACCGGAGGTGCCCGGCAGGTTCAGGTGCGCCGTCTCCACGGCCGTCAGCGGCGGCGGGTCCTTCGGCAGGAGGTGCCGCTGCAGTGCCGACGCCAGGGTGCGCTCGCGGGTGTAGCTGAGCGCGTTGTCGATGGTGAGCGAGGTCCGGGTGGCCAGCTCGCGCGCCACCTGGAGATCGTCCTCCTCGAACGGATCGGCCCGCTCGTAACGGTAGAGCGCCACCACGCCCAGCACCGACCCGTGCACGTGCAGCGGCGCGACGATCATCGAGTGCACCCCGATGTCGGTGATGCGCCTCGCCCGGTCGGGGTCGGACGGGAGCCACGGTTCGTCCGGCGAGAGGCGGCGCAGCAGCCGGGGCGCGGCGTCGGTCAGGCTCTGGGTGAACGGGGTGGGGAAGGCGAACGTGGTCAGGCTGTCCGGCTCGATCGGACCGTCGCCGCCGCCGATCGACCGGAAGGCCGTCCGGCGCAGCGGCACGTCCGCCGCGACCGGGCCGGGCGCCAGCGGCTCGCCGCGCAGCGCCTCGTCGAGCAGGTCCACCGTCACCGCGTCCGCGAAGAGCGGCACCGCCGTCTCGGCGAGTTCCCCGGCGGTGCGGCGGGCGTCCAGCGACGTACCGATGGACCGGTGCGCCAGGGCCAGCACCGCCAGCCGCTGCATCGCGGCCTGCCCCTGGGTGACGTCCTGCGCGGACGCCACGCCCAGCACGGAGCCGTCCGAGCCCTGCAGCCGGAACATCGACACGGACAGCACGATCTGCTGCGCCGGTTCGGCCGGGGACATGCCGCTCACCAGGTGCTCACGGATCGGCGTGCCGGTCTTCAGCACCTCCGCGGCCAGCGCCTCCAGCTCGACGGTGTCGAAGCCCGGCGCGAACTCGCCCAGCCGGTGCCCCACGACGCTGCTCATCTCCACGCCCTTGATCCCACGACCCGCCGTGTTGTAGCGGACGATCCGCAGGTCGGGGTCGAAGACGAACAGGCCCATCGGCGCCTGGCTGAACAGGGCGTCGAGAATGTCCGCGGCCTGGTCCTCCCGTCCTGCTCCCGACACCGGACGCACCTCCTGGCGGCAGCTAATGCCTCGTACACCACGATGGCAGAGCAGCCGCCCGAGGCAACTCCGGTGGCCTGGTCGCCCGGCCGAACGCGCTGGGTCGTCGACCGCGGGACGGGCGGAGACGGCTCGTCGGTGCCGCTGTCGCCGAGGCGGTGACGTTCGGCCGTACCGGGCGGCGCACCCCCCCCGGGCCGGGGTGCCCGGCCCCGGCAGCGGGCGTAGCGTCACTGCTATGGGCGTTGATCGGACCGAGCCGGGGGCTGCGCCGTCGCGCCCACGGCCGGAGGCGCTGCGGCCCGCGGGAGCAACCCGTGCCGACCGCCGGTGACGCGGCCTGGTGGGACGAGCGGCTCGACGAGGCGCTGACAGCCGTCGTGGACGAGTGCGGCGCCTCCTCGGGCGGCGTCTACCTGCTCCCCGCCGACGAGGACGTCCTGCACCTGGCGGCCGTCCGCGGCCTGCCCGCCGAGTTCATCGCACCATGGACCAGAACCGCCCTCGCCGCCCCGGCCCCCACCAGTGACGCCCTGCGCGAGCACCGGCTGGTCTGGTCCGGCAGCCAGCAGGACTTCGCCCGGCTGTACCCGCGCATCGCCGTCACCATGCCGTACCACTTCGCGCTGGCGGCCGCCCCGATCCGCACCGGCGAACGCCGCTGGGGCGCACTGCTGCTGCTGTGGCCCGGTGCCCGCCCGCCGCACCTCACCCCCGCCGAGCGCGACCGCATCACGGCCGGCAGCGACCGCCTCGCCGGCCTGCTCACCCGCGCCGAGGCGCTCGGCCTGCCCGTCACCCCGCCCGCCCGGCCGCGTGTCCTGCCCCTGCAGCTGGACGAGGCCAAACTGCCCGCGACGGCCGCGACCGCCTTCGCCGAACGCCTCCCGGGCGGCAGCTGCGGACTCGACCTGAACGGACGGATCACCTTCCTCACCCGGACCGCGTGCGACCTGCTGGGCGTCGAGCGCGAGGAACTGCTCGGCGCGATCCCCTGGCAGGCCCTGCCCTGGCTGGACGACCCCGTCTACGAGGACCGCTACCGCGCGGCGATCATCAGCCGCCAACCGGTCGCGTTCACCGCGCTGCGCCCCCCGGACCACTGGCTGGACTTCCGGCTCTACACCGGGGACGACGGGATCAGCGTCCGGATCACCCCGGCCAACAGCGGCCCCGACGCCTCCGCCGCCCCGACCCGGCCCCGCCCGGCCCCCGTCTCCCGGGCCGGCCAGCTCTACCAGATCATGCACCTGGCGGCCGCCCTCACCGAGGCCGTCACGGCGGACGACGTGATCGCCCTGGTGGCCGAGCAGATCATGCCGGCCTTCGACGCCCAGGGACTCGCCATGATGAGCGCCGAGGACGGGCGCCTCCAGGTCACCGGCTACCGGGGCTACACCGCCGAGCAGATGGACCGCTTCAACAGCATTCCCCTGGACGAACGCGTCGCCCCCATGATGCGGGCGATCACCGCCGGCGCGCCCGGCTTCTTCGGCGCCCCCGGCGAACTCGCCCACGCCTACCCGGAGGTCCCTCAGGTCACCGGCAAGAAGGCCTGGGCCGTCCTGCCGCTGATCACCTCCGGCCGCCCGGTCGGCTGCTGCCTGCTCTCGTACGACGAACCGCACCGCTTCGCGGCCGACGAACGCACCGTCCTGACCTCGCTGGCCGGCCTGATCGCGCAGGCACTGGACCGCGCCCACCTCTACGACACCAAGAGCCGGCTCGCCCACGGCCTCCAACAGGCCCTGCTGCCCCACGCCCTGCCCGCGGTCGCCGGACTGCGGATCGCCTCCCGCTACCTGCCCGCCACCCGCGGCATGGACATCGGCGGCGACTTCTACGACCTGATCCGGCTCGGCCCGACCGACGCGGCCGCCGTGATCGGCGACGTCCAGGGCCACAACGTGCCGGCCGCGGCCCTGATGGGACAGGTCCGCACCGCCGTCCACGCCACCGCGGGCGCCGCACCCGACCAGGTCCTCGTCCGCGCCAACCGGCTGCTCTGCGACCTCGACCCGGACCTCTTCACGACCTGCCTGTACGCACACCTGGACCTCGCCGCGCACCGCGCCTACGTGGTCAGCGCCGGACACCTGCCGCCGCTGCTGCGCCCGCCCGGCGGGCCCACCCGGGTACTGGACATCCCGCCCGGTCCGCCGCTGGGCGTCGACACCGGCTCCGCCTACCAGATCACCGACGTGCCGTTCGACGCCGGCGCCCTGATGCTGCTCTACACCGACGGCCTGGTGGAGACCCCCGACACGGACCTCGACCAGGCCATGGTCGCCCTCGCGGCCCGGCTCGACCGGGCGGTCCCCGACCTGGAGACGGTGGCGACCGACCTGGTCGCCACCGCCCAGCAGGCCGGTCAGCGTGCCGACGACATCGCCACCCTGCTGCTCCTGGCGACGCCGCACTGAGCGCGCCGAGGCCGCCCTCCTACCGCTGCGTCAGGGCGCGCAGCACCTGCGCGGCTTCGGGGGAGTCGGCGACCACGGCGACCAGCGAGCCGTCGGCGAAGCGCAGGTCCACCCGCTTCGGCTGGCGCGACCGGACGATCCCCGTTCCGCCCAGCTCGGCTCGGTGGAACCGGCCCAGCAGCTCGCCGTGGTCGTGGTCCACCAGCAGCAGCCCCCGATCCGTGAAGGCCAGCAGCGCCCGGGTGTGCCGGTAGCGCCGGTGCGCCGTCGGGCCGGTGCGGACGGCGACCACGAACCGCCCGGCCAGGCTGCGCCAACCGCCGACGAACGGCCGGCCGTGGAACATCCGGCGGATGCCCTTGAACGTGGCCTCGGCGGTGTCCTCGACGACACCTTCGAGGTCGAGCAGCACCAGCGGGAAGAGCAGCACGGTCATCAGGCACCCCCGCTTCCTTACAGCCGGGGCCTTGGCCCCGGCCGGCAGCGGAGGCTTCTCGACCCGCAGGCGCTTCGGCAGCTCCCTGCGGACGAACCGGTCCAGCCCGACGTCGGCCACCCCGTGCAGGTACTCGCCCGGCTCCAGCCAGGCCAGCGGCAGCCGGGACCACTGCTCCAGCCGCTCGCGGTAGGCCTGTTCGAGCTTGGGACTGCGCTGGGCCGCCATCAGCCGAACGCCTCCTCGATGCTGGTCGTCGGCACGTGGTAGGCCGGGGCGGGCTTCTCGCCGTCGAACTCGCGGGTCACGGAGTCGACGAAGGTGTCGCTGCTCAGCGCGTCCCCGACCGGTGCGCCGGGCGTCCCGGTCAGGCCGGTGGCGGCCTGGAGGAGCGGGGTGGCGACGGCACCCTGGAAACCCTTCAGCGCCGTCGAGGTGAGGAACCGCTCCGGGGACTTGTACGGGTTGGCCCAACTGCTCGGGCTGAACGCCGACTTGCCGCCCTTGCGCATCCGGCCGACCATCTTGCGGGCGGCGTTGGCCCGCTTGATCGCCTGCCCTGCCTTCTCGGCCTCCCGCATCTGCTTGATCAGACGGCGCAGGGTCCGCAGCTTCCGGGCGAGACTGACCGAGACCTTCTCCACCTTGGCGATGAAGACCAGCATCTCGGCCTCGACCACCACGGCGTCCACGATCGTCGCCAGACCCAGCGTCAGCACGTCCGCGACGATGCCGGCCGCGATGGTGACGGCCAGCCACTCGATCGCCTCGCGGATGATCTCCACGACCAGGTCCTGGGCGAGCTTGCACTCCGCGGCCGCCTGGCTGAGCAGCTGCGCGGTCTGCGCCATGTCGTCGGCGGTGGCGTCGATCGCCTCGACGACCTGTCCCATGTGGTTGCCGAACGCCGCCGAGGCCTCGCCGTGCCACTCGGCGGCGAGCCCGTCGGCGCCGCGCCGCAGCTCGGCGGCGACCTCCCGGGTGGCCTGGGCCTGGGCCTGCCACTCCTGTGCGGCGGCGGTGAGGGCGCTGGGGTCACCGGTGACCTTCTCCAGCCAGCCCATCAGCGGCGTCTTCTCCAGCGCCCACCGGACGGCGTCGTCGATGCCCGAGTCGATCGCGCCCTGGGCCGGGTTGTGGATCTCCGGGATCGGGAGCAGCGGCTCCTTCATGAAGTCCCGGGTCCACTTGTACGCGCCCGCGACGTCGGCAGCGGTGCTCATCGGCCGCCACCCCCGCCCATCATGGTGTGGATCTCCTCGTCGGCACCGCGGTAGTTGTCCGCCGTGACCTCCAGGCCCTCGGCCGCGTGGTCCAGCACGTCGATCAGGTCGGAGAGGTTCTGCTGCTCCGACACCGCGTGGTCGTTGTAGCCCTCGTGCAGTTCGTCCGAGTCCGGGAGGTGGCCGAAGGCGCCCCCGGGTATCTGCACGCCCGCCAGGGCGGCCTGGATGCGGGCGAGTTGGTCGCGCTGCTGCTCGATGACGGCCGCGTAGCGTTGCAGCACTTCCGGCTGCACTCGGATGTCCGGCGCACTCATGTCTGCCTGACCTTCCCCCGTTGTCTGTCTGCCCGGTCGCGCACCGCAGGGCGCCGACCGGCTGCCGGCCGGGCCTGCGAGTGCGCGACGAAGCGTAATGTATGACGTTTGGCCAGGTCATATGGGGTGGACCGGTGTGCCGTGGACGCGCGATGTCCTCGGGATCCGCGCACCGGCCGCGCAACCGCCAGGGCTCCTGCGGCGTCTGGGCGGTCTACCGCCAGGTGTCGGCGACGGTCACGGTCCCGGTGGGCGGGGTGGTGGTGGAGCGGTTCGGACCGTCCTCCCAGGTGACACTGCCGTCGGCGTCCTTGCGGAGGTACTTGTACTGGACGGTCGTGTTCGGCGGCAGCGAGGCGAAGCCGGTCCACTGCGGGTTGACGGTGGCGCTGGTGGTGAGCGGGACGGCTCCGGCCGGGTCCCAGGCGCCGAGTTCGGCGGGGCTGCCGGTGACGTAGAGGGTCTGGCCCCACCGGGTGGCCGCGGTGACGTGGAAGACCGCGGTGAGGGGGTTGCCGCCGGCCACGTTCCACCGGTCGTCGAAGGCGGTCCCGCCGCCGGGGGAGACGAAGGCCGAGCGGTCGGGTACGTCCTCCCGGGTCAGCGTGCCGGTCGCGGTGCGCCTGAGGTACGTGTACTGCACCTGGCCGCCGGGCGGCAGCCGGAGGTCGCCGTACCAGGTCGGGTAGCTGCCGGTGTCGGTGGCGAGGGGGACGGCCCTGGCCGGGTCCCAGGCGCCGAGTTCGGCCGTGCTGCCGGAGATCAGCAGGGTGTCTCCGGGGCCGGCGGCGGCGGTCAGTCGGACCGGCACGGTGACGCCCGGCGGGTGGTCCGCCCCGGTGTCGAAGGCGAAGGCGGGGGTGGCCGGGCCGGTGATCAGGCCGCCGAGCAGTGCCGTCAGCAGGGCGGCCGGGCGCAGCCGGCCGCCGCTGCCGGGACGGTGAAAGGGCATGGGATCCCCCTGGAGTGGCGGTGGTGGGGCGGTCCGGGTCGGGCCGCAGGCCGCATCGAAGCACACCGGGGCGGGCGGTGTTGAAATTTCTTTCATCATCTTGCGCAAGGAGCGACGGGTTCCGGCCGCGGCCGTCCCGTGGGCACCGGCCGAGGGCGGCCGCCACCATCCTCGTACCCGACCATGCCCGCTGAGCAGGGCACTCCCGCCGGCGGTGGGGGGCCGGTGGGTACCCTCGTGGCCGCCGGGCGGCAGGCGGCTGCCGTCGTGCCGTCAGGAACGGCACGGCGCAGGACGGCCGGAACTGTTCGTCCGGCGGCGTCCGGCGTCGTAGCGTCCGGCTCCGGTGGGGTCAGCCGGAGTTCGACGGGGTGGACCGGTGGGCGGCCCGGTCGGGGCCGGCCGGCGGCCCGGGCTCCGGCGGCGTGCCGGGCCGCGGGGGTACGCCGAGTGTGGCGAGCTGCTGCCGCAGGTCGCGGACCTCGGCGGTGAGGTCGAGGATGGCCCGGTGGTTGACGTGGTCGATGCGGTCCTCGGCCTCGAAGCGGGCGACGAACCACGCCGCGATGTTGGCGGTCACCACACCCAGCAGGGCGATGCCGGACAGCATCAGTGCGACGGCCAGCAGCCGGCCCAGGCCGGTGGTCGGGGTGAGGTCGCCGTAGCCGACGGTGGTCATGGTGGTGAAGGACCACCAGAGCGCGTCGTCGAGCGTGCGGATGCTGGCCGTCGGCGACGAGCGCTCGATCTCCAGGACGGCGAGCGAGCCGAAGACCAGCAGTCCGAGGACCGCGCCGGCCACGTACGTGGTCAGCCGGACCTGGGAGGCCATCCTGACCCGCCGTCCGGCCAGCAGCAGGGTCGACACCAGGCGCAGCAGCCGCAGCGGTTGGACGAGCGGCAGGACGACCGACGCCAGGTCGAGCGGGCTGCTGCGGACGAACTGCCAGCGCCGGTCGGCCAGCAGCAGCCGGGTCCCGTAGTCGGCGGCGAAGGCCGCCCACACGCCCCACTCGACCCAGGCGGCGCCGCGCAGGAACCGCCCGTCGGCCCCGGGGAAGAGGATCGGCACCGCGTACGCGAGGGCGAAGACCACGGACAGGGCGATCAGCGGGGTCTGGGTGTGGCGTTCCCAGCGTTCGCGGCGCGTCGTCGCCGACTGCTTTCCCAGGGCGACGGTGGAGGTTGCAGACACGCAGCCAGGCTAAGCCCCCGCGAGGTACGGGCCGGACGGCCCGGTCGGTACCTCCGCCCCGGCGAGGTCTCCGCGCGTCCCGGGTGTCCCGCCACCGATCTCACCGGATCGGCCGCAGGATGGCAGGGCCGGGCGGGCCGGTGCGCGGAGGAGGACGGACATGGCGATCAGGTGCGTGGTGGCGGCGGTCGACGGCTCGCCGGAGAGCCTGCGGGCGGTCGACTGGGCGGCCGACGACGCGGCCCGCCGGAGCGTTCCGCTGAGGCTGGTGCACGCCTGCCTGTGGGAGCGGTACGAGGCGGAGACCGAGGACGAGGACGAGCCGCTGTCCATCCGCACCGAGGTGAACCGGCTGATGGCCGGCGCGCTGGCACGGGCGGCCGCGCGGCAGCCCGGCGTGCCGGCCGCGACGGAGGTGCTGCCGCAGGACCCGGTGCCCGCGCTCACCGGGCTGGGCGAGCTGGAGCCGCTGCTGGTGCTGGGGGAGCGCGGCCACGGGGGTTTCGAGGGGCTGCTGCTGGGCTCGGTCGGCCTGCGGGTGGCCGCGCGGGCCCCGTATCCCGTGGTGGTGGTCCGAGGGGAGCCGGCCGATCCGACGGGCCGGTCCGGCCGGGTCGTCCTCGCGGTGGACGAGAACGAGGACGCGACGGCCGCCGCGGCCGGGTTCGCCGTCGAGCAGGCCCGGCTGCGCGGTGCGGAGCTGGAGCTGGTGCACGCCTGGCGCCCGGACTCCTTCCTGTCGGGCGGCTCGGTGCTGATGACCGGCACCACCCCGGAGGAGCTCGCCGGGCGGCTGCTGGCAGCGGTCGCGCTGCCCGGCGCCGACGGGCTGACCGTCCGCCGGGACGCGCGGCGGGGGCGGGCGGCCAAGGTTCTGCTGGAGGCGGCGGCCGACGCGGACCTCGTGGTGCTCGGCGCGGGGCGGCGGCACGGCCACGGCGGGCTGCAGCTGGGCTCGGTCAGCCACGCGGTGCTGCACCACGCGCGGTGCCCGGTGGCCGTGGTGCCGACGGGCTGACCGGCCCACGCCCACGGCGCGCCGCTGCCCTTCGACGTGTTGACGCGCGGGCCGGCGGCCCGGCGTCGGCTGGCCATGCGCCGAGGGGAAGCCGACCGTCCCGCTCCGCGAGACGGGTCGGGTCCGTTCTGTCCGCGCCCCGCGCGGCCGGCCCGCGATCGTGCGCACCGGATCGATCCCGTCGGCCCGGGAGTGCGGCCGCCGAGCGGCCCCGATCGGGCCGCCGCCGCGGCCGGGTCGGACCGGCGAAGTGTCAATCCGCGTGTCTTGACAGTGATTTGGCCAGTGGACATACTCACGGCCAGCCTGAAGACGGGAGTTCCCGTCGAGACGCAGCACGTCCGAGCCCGTGACGTCGACGCTGTCCGGCCTCTCGGGGGGAGCTCGGTCGCCGGTGCGGAGCGGACGGCACCGCCCTGCGCCGGGAACCCCTACCCAGGCCGCCGCACGGAGCCGCCGGCGGCTCCCGATCACCCTCGCAGCACCCTGCGGGCCGTCCCCCGCACCGGGGCGAGGGCTCCGGGAACGGCTCGGCCGCCCGAGACCGTCAGGCGCCCGCCGAGGCCGCAGTGCTGCCGTGTCATGCCAGGAAAGGCGCCACCGATGAGCACTCCCCACTCCTCCGGAGGCGGGTCGGGCCTGCGCTCGAACGTCCTCGGAACCTTCGACACGATCGTGATGGCGGTGGCCGGCAGCGCCCCGGCCTACTCGCTCGCCGCCACCACCGCCACCCTCGCCGGTGCCGCGGGGCTGTTCTCGCCCGCGGCGCTGCTCTGGTGCGCGATACCGATGCTCGGCATCGCCTGGGCCTTCAACTACCTCGGCCGGATCGACGTCAACGCCGGCGCCAGCTACTCCTGGGTCGGCCGGGCGCTGCACCCGGCGCTGGGCTTCATGAGCGGCTGGGCACTGGTGGTCTCCGCCACCCTCTTCATGGTGGCCGGCTCACTGCCCGCCGGGTCGTACACCCTCTCGCTGTTCTCGCCCGAGCTGGCCGAGAACACCGCACTGGCGACCACGGTCGGGGCCGGCTGGTTCCTGCTGATGGCCGGTCTGGTGCTGATGGGCGCCCGGATCACCGCCCACGCCCAATGGATCATGACGGGCATCGAGATCGCGATCCTGGTCGTCTTCGGCGTGGCCGCGCTCGTCCACGGCGGCTCCGCGGCGGTCTTCTCCTGGTCCTGGATCTGGGGCTTCGGGAACTTCGGCGGGGTGAGCGGCTTCGCCGCCGCGGCCCTGATCGCCGCCTTCTACTTCTGGGGCTGGGACGTCACCGCCAACCTGAGCGAGGAGACGGCCGACAGCCGCCGCAACGCGGGCCTCGGCGGCCTGCTCGGCGTGGCGACCGCCTTCGCGATCTTCGAGATGGTGACCATCTCGGTCAACCTGATCATCAGTCAGGAGGACATCCAGGCCAACAGCGGCACCCTGCTCGCCGACCTGGGCGAGGCCGTCTGGCCCGGCTGGGGCGGCAAGGTGCTGGTCGTCGCGGTGGTGCTGTCGACCGTCGCCACCCTGGAGACCACCCTGATCCAGGTCTCCCGCTCGCTCTTCGCGATGGGCCGCGACCGCACCGTCCCCGCCGCCTTCGGCCGCTCCCACCTGCGCTGGCAGACCCCGTGGGTGGCCCTCGCCGCCGTCTCCGTCGTCTCCCTGCTGCTGTTCGTGGCCTCCAACGCGCTCGGCTCCGTCAACACCATCCTGACCGCCGCGGTCAACGCCATCGGACTGCAGATCGCCTTCTACTACGCGCTGGCCGGACTCGCGGTCGTGGTCGCCTACCGCAGGCTGCTGTTCAAGTCGGTCTCCAACGCCGTGTTCATCGGACTCTGGCCGCTGACCGGCGCGCTGTTCATGGCCTTCGTCTTCGTCCAGGCCCTCTTCGACTTCACCGCCCTCCAACTCGGCCTGGGGCTCGGCACCCTGGCCCTCGGCCTCGTCCCGATGGGGTGGTACTGGGCCCGGGGCAGCTCCTACTACCAGCCGGCCCGACTCGACGCGGCCGACGCCGACGACATCGAAGCCCGCTACGGAGAGAGCGAGTTGAGCGTGGCAGCCGCCGACCGGGGCGGCCTCGCCACCGATCTGTGACCCCCGCGCGGTGGGCCGCCCGGCCGGGCGGCCCACCGCCGCGTCCCCCCCGTCGTCCACCACAGGAGAGCGAGCCCGTGGCCAGAGCGCGCAGCCGTCCCTCGTCGTCCGCCTTCGATCCGACCCTCGGTGACCGACCGCTCGCCGAGGCACGCCAGGACGTCCTGGTCGGCCGCTGGCAGGGCGCGCGCGACCTGCTGCGCGCCACCGGACGGGACTGGGACCGCCGCACCCACCGGATGCGCCTGCTGGCGGACGCGGCCGCCGGCAACCGTACCGTCGAGACCTGGCAGGCCGCCGAACCGGGCAGCCGCGACGCCATGGTGCTGCGCGCCGAGACCGACGTGATGCGCCTGTTCAACGCCGTCGCGGCGGGTGCCCCACCGCTGCCCGGCGCGGACGCCACCGACCGCGACCGCCTCGACCGCGCCGTACGGACCTGCCTCCTGGCCGCGGACGGCAGCCCCGAGGACCCGGTGCCCTGGGTCTCGCTGATGACCCTGGCCCGCCTCTACGCGGGCGGCCACCCGCACACCGGGCAGTGGTGGCGCGAACTGCAGGCCCGGGACCGCGACAGCCGCGAGGGCCACCACCAGGTGCTGCGCCACGTCTCCGCCCGCTGGCACGGATCGCACGCCAAGATGTACAACTTCGCCTGGGACACCGCCTCCTTCGCGCCGTCCGGCTCCCCCCTCCTCGCGCTCACCCAGGCCGCCCGCGCCGAGCACTACCGCAGCCTCGCCGCGATCGGCGAGGCCACCGACCTGATGCTCTCCCAGCACTGGAAGAGCGAGGTCGCCGTCCGGGATCTCGACCAGACCTGCGAGCACTGGCTGCGGCACCGCGCCTTCGAGTTCGCCCAGGACGTCGCCGACCTCAACTACCTCGCGCACGGCCTGGTGATGGCCGGCATGACCGACCAGGCCCGGTACGTCTTCACCCTGCTCGGCAACCGCCCGACCCGGGTGCCGTGGGCCTACTCGGACGACCCGGAGGAACTCTTCCGCCGCTGGTACGACCGCCTGACGCGCTGACGGCGCCCGCGGGGCCGGTGCCCGGGCGTCCTGGCCGGATGCGCCCGGGAACCGCCCCGCGGGACTGCCGTCAGACGCCCTGCTCCTGCTCGGCCTCCACCTGGGCGTTCCACTCGCGCTTGCCCGCCCGCCAGGCCTCGTCGCTCTGGCCGAGCCGCCAGTAGCCCGAGATCGACAGCCGCTCGCGCGGGACGCCCCGGTCCAGCCGCAGCAGGCGCCGGAGCTCCTTCACGAAGCCCGCCTCGCCGTGCACGAAGGCCGACACCTCGCCGGCGGGGAACTCCAGCGCCGCCACCGCCTCGACGAGGGCCTCGCCCACCGGGCGGTCGCCGCGGTGCAGCCAGGTGACGCCCACGCCGTCCGGCGTGATGATCTTCTGCTCCTCCGCCGGGCCGTCCACCTCGACCAGCGCGTGGACCACGGCGCCCGCGGGCATCCGCTCCATGGCCGCCGCGATCGCGGGCAGGGCGCTCTCGTCGCCCGCCAGCAGGTGCCAGTCGGCGGCCGGATCCGGCGCGTAGCCGCCCCCGGCACCGGCGATCCGCACCGCCTCCCCGGGCAGCGCCGTCGCAGCCCAGGGCCCCGCCAGGCCCTCGTCGCCGTGGACCACGAAGTCGACGGTCAGCTCCCGCGGCTCCGGATCCCAGGCCCGCACCGTGTACGTCCGGGACACCGGCCACTGCTCCCGCGGGAACTCCTCGCGGATCCGCGCCAGATCGAACGGCTCCGGGTAGCTCACGCCCGCGGCCGGGAACAGCAGCTTGACGTACCGGTCGGTGAACTCCGAGCCGTCGAAGCCCTCCAGGCCCGCGCCCCCGAGGACCAGCCGCACCATGTGCGGAGTGATCCGCTCGGTCCGCACCACCTCCGCCGTACGGACCCGAGGTGCCTTGCGTGCCGACTGTTCCGCCATGAGAATCCCCCTGATCCGGCCTGACCGTGCCGAGCCAAACTAACACCCGGCTCAGGCCCGCGCGCCCCGCAGCTCAAGGGTGCAGCACTTGACGCTGCCGCCGGCCTTGAGCAGTTCGGTGATGTCGACGCCGATCGGCTCGAAGCCCCGCCGGCGCAGCGCCTCGGCCAGCCCGACGGCCGCCTCCGGCAGCACCACCCGCCGGCCGTCGGACACCGCGTTCAGGCCGAACACCACGGCGTCCTCGGCGGTCGCCAGCACGGCGTCCGGGTAGAGCTCGGCAAGGGTGCGCAGGCTCTCGGCCGAGAAGGCGCCCGGGTAGTACATGATCTCGGTGTCGCTCAGCACGGCGAGCGCGGTGTCCAGGTGGTAGTAGCGCGGGTCGACCAGCTCCAGCGTGACCACCGGACGGCCGAGCACCCGCTGCGCCTCGGCGTGCGCGCGGCGGTCGGTGCGAAACCCGGTGCCGGCCAGGATGCGCTCGCCGACCACCAGGTAGTCGCCCTCGCCCTCGTTGCTGAACTCGGCCCGGTGCACCGTCCCGTAGCCCCGGGCGCGGAACCACTCGGCGTAGGCCGGCGCCTCGCCGGTGCGCTCCGGGTGGTGGAAACGCGCCACCAGGGCCCTGCCGTCCACCACGGTCGCGCCGTTGGCGGCGAACACCATGTCCGGCAGACCGGGCAGCGGCTCGATCAGCTCGACGGTGTGGCCGAGCTCCACGAAGAGGGCGTACAGCTGCTCCCACTGGGCTATCGCGAAGTCGGTGTCGGTCGGCTTGGCCGGGTCCATCCACGGGTTGATGGAGTAGTCGACGGTGAAGTGGGTCGGCCGGCACATCAGGTAGTGGCGTGGGCGGGCGGTACGGGTGATGTCCGAGGACACGTGCGGTATTCCTTCCGAAGGGGTGGTACGGGCAGGGGGCCGGAGCACGGCGTCACGATCCGACGGCCTGGTCGAAGGTGAACAGGCCGTCCGGGTCGACGCGCTTCTTGATCTCCACGAGGCGCGGGTAGTTGGCGCCGTAGTACGCGGTGCGCCAGTCCGTCAGATCGGGGTCGGTAAAGTTGAGATAGGACCCTTCGGCCAGGTACGGCGCCACCGCCTCCCGCAGGTCCGCCAGCCAGCGGAGGTTCGCCGCCACGGCGGCCGGGCCGTCCCGCTCGTCCCAGGACGTGTCCATGCTGACCAGGTACTGCGCGTGGCGGTGGACGAAGGCGGTGTCCGCCTGGTCCACCCGGTTGATCGCGCCGCCCCAGCCGAACAGGGCGAGGCCGCAGCCATCCGGGTTGCCGCTGCCCGGACGGCGGGCGAGCAGGCCGAGGACCTCGGTGACGGCCTCGGGGGGCAGCGGCTCGGTGGCGAAGCCCGTGCGTACCGCGAACGCCCCGCCCGAGGTCTCGTGCAGCAGGTAGTCCTTGGCCTGCCAGAAGGTGCGGTCGGCGATGTCCGCGCGGAGCGGACGGGCCGCGGCCAGGACCGGGGCGAGGAGTTCGCGCAGCTCGCTCGCCGGGCCCAGGTGCAACCCGACGGCCGACACCACGATGTCCGGGCCGTCGGCGGCGCTGACGCCGAGCCGCACCGAGAGCTCGTCCGGTGCCTGCCGCATGACCTCCTGCAGCACCGCGAAGACGGCGGGAGCGTCGCCGCCGTCCCACAGCAGCAGGCAGGTGGAGACGTCCGGCACCGGGGAGGCCTGGAAGGTGAAGGAGACGTTGATGCCGAAGTTGCCTCCGCCGCCGCCCCGGCAGGCCCAGAACAGGTCCGGGTTCCGGTGGGCGTCGCAGGTCACCAGCTCGCCGTCGGCGGTCACCAGCGTGGTGCGCACGAGCGCGTCCGCCGTCAGCCCGAGCCGGCGCGAGGTCGCGGCGGACCCGCCGCCGAGCGCGAGGCCCGCGATGCCCACCGACGCGCCGTTGCCGAGCGCGAACGCGATCCCGTGCGGCTCGATCGCGGCGTAGACGTCCGCCATCAGCGCGCCGCCCGCCGCCGTGACGAGGCCGGTGGAGCCGTCGGCGGTCACCGTGTTCAGTGCCCTGGTGTCCACGACCAGGCCGGTGTTGACGGAGTAGCCCGCGTAACTGTGCCCGCCGCCGCGCGGGACGACGGGGACGCCCTCCTCGCGGGCCCACTCGACGGCGCGCCGCACGTCGGCGACGTCCGCCACGGCGAGGACGCCGCTCGGCGCGGTCCGGGTGAACCGCCGGTTGAACGGCGCGCTGGACGTGTCGAACCCGGGCTCGCCCGGGCGCAGCACGCGGCCGGCCACGCTCTTCTCCAACTGCCGCCAGGCGGCCTCGGACACCTCGTTCACGCTGTCACGCCCATACTCAGCACACCTCTTCGATGCAGGACGTCCCGGTCGCGGCGTGCGGGCCGTAGCGTTCCCAGACCTCGTGCAGCCGCACCCTGCCGTCCTCGGTCAGTTCGGGGGTGTTCACCGTGTGCCCGCAGACCACCTCGCCGGTCACGAACACGATGGTGTACCCCATGGCGAGGGAGCCGTCCGGCTGCCGGGTGCCGGCGGTCCAGCCGCGCCGGATCGCACCGCCGGCGACCTCGCCCCAGACCAGGTCGTCCTGCTGGTGGTAGACGGCGACCGTCTCGGCGTCGCCGTCCGCCGCGCGGAACCTGCGCCCGTCGTAGTCGATCACGAGGCCGGCCCCGCCTGCGCCGGGCCGTCGGCCTCCTGGTCGAGGAACTCGGCCGCCATCGCGCGGTCCCACCAGACGGCGTAGTACGCGAAGTCCTCGTCGCGCTCGTTGACGATGCTGTGATCGACCCCGGGACGGATGAACGCGAGGTCCCCGGCGGCGAGTTCGTACCGCTGGTCGCCGGTGACCACCTCGGCGCGGCCGGCCATGCAGATGAAGATCTCCCGCTCGTGGTGGGAGTGCACCTCGGAGACGTCGCCCGGGCGCAGCACGCACCAGGCTCCGAGGAACGGCGTGTTCAGCCCCGGCCAGGGCTGGAGCAGTCTGAGATCCAACCCGTGGTCGCGGATCAGGTGCTCCGGCTCACGCGTGCGGATGGTCACGTCGGCATGCTTCCGGTCGGTCAACGTTCCACTCCGATCGATGTCCTCTGATGGGCGGCCGTGCGACAGGCCTCAGGCTAGGATCCGGTGGTGCCCCGGGGACAGGGGAACTCTTCCCTCCCGCACGGGAATCTGCGATCACGCCGCAGGTGGTGCGCGCGGCCCCCGTTACGGCCGGCCCTGCCCGAGGCCGGCGTCCCGGGCCAGCACGATGGCCTGGGCGCGGTCGGCCACGCCGAGCTTGCCGAAGATCGCGGAGATGCGGTTGCTGATGGTCTTGGACGCGAGCGCGAGTTCGCGGGCGATGGCGGTGTTCGACTTGCCCGCGGCGATGCGTTCGAGCACGTCGCGTTCCCTGTCGGTGAGTTGGGGGAACGGGTAGTAGCGCCGACCGGTGGTCGGGCGGATCAGGGCGGCGAGCCGTCCGGCGATCGACTTGTCCACGATCGCCTGTCCGGCCGCGACGGCCTGGATGCCGCGGAGGATCTGGTCGGCGTCGGCCCGCTTGACGAGGTAGCCGCGCGCGCCGGCGTGGAACGCGGACGTGACGGCCTTGTCCTCGTCCACCGAACTGAAGACGAGGACACCCGTGCCGGGGGTCAGCCGCAGGACCTGCGCGATCACCTCCATGCCGGTCGGCTCGTCCATCAGCGGGTCGATCACCAGGACGTCGGGCCGGTAGCGCGAGGTCTCGGCGAGTACCTCGCCGGTCGTGGCGGCCTCGCCGACCACCGACACCCCGCCGGAGTGTTCGAGCATCGACCGGACGCCGTGCCGGATCGCGGGTTGGACGTCGGCCAGCAGGACGGTGAGGGGGGCAGGACCGGTGCGTAAGGATGCGGGTGCGCGGTCGGGCCGGTGACTCGAATTGTCCGGTCGCGTATCCAGGTGCGATGGCACTGGCCAATGTAAACCATTGATGCTCCCATTTCGGTTCATCTGCCCCTCTGAAAAGAAAGTTCCTCCGGCTGGGGTCGTTCAGGGCAGGGCCGGCCGACCGCGACGCCCGGTACTACCGCCTCGGATCACGCGACTCGTGATCGATGTTGTCGTTGGGCAATGATGCTGGCTGATGCGACATTGGAGCAAGTGTTCGTCTGGGTTTCGGAGTTGCCAATTCCGGACGAGTGGTTCCTGCCGATAGGGGTAGCTTGTGCCGTTCTGGGTCGGGAGCGATCGACCCGCCCCGGTCGGCGCCGTGGACCGACCGCGGCGCCCGGCCTCATGAATATACGAATCACCGGGAATCCACGCCCGTCCGGTGGGGGATCCGAACCGAAATCAAAAAGCCGCCGGAATGTGGAGGGGTCGGCGCGGACACGGTATTCACCCGCGCCCCGGCGCCGGCTCAGGTACCCGCGGACTCGACCATGCCGATGTCGCGCGCCCGGCGCAGAATCTCCTCCCGGCTGCGCCAGTGCGACCAGAAGGCGCCGGTGTACCCGAGCCCGCTGAGACTGGTGAGGAAAGGGTTGTCCGCGTAGTTGTTGTCGTGCTCGCTGGAGCCGGACAGCGTCGGCAGCATCACCCGGTGGTAGTCGGCGGGGTCGATCAGGTCCCAGAGCAGATCCACGGAGCGGCTCCACCGCTCGGACGGATCGGCGGCGGACGCCGGATCCTCCAGCAGATCGGGTGAGAAGTAGCAGACCAGCCGGAAGTTGCCCTGCTCGTCGAACATGAACTGCCGCTCGTACTCCACCGGGCCGGAGCACTCGGCCTGCGGCTTCAGCACGATCGGCCCGGTGGCCGTGTTGGACTGCAGCCCCGGCACCGTCCGCACCCCGTCGCACTGCTCGGCGATCGCGATGCCCATCGGCGTGTACGGGAACAGCCGCAGCCCCAGCGAGAACCCGGTCACGGTGGCGTCCAGCGCCATGAACGCCTCGACGCAGTCCCGCATGGACTCGGGTGTCTCACCGGGCATCCCGAACAGCGCCTCGACCATGGTGAGCATGCCGCGCTCGTGGCAGAGCCGGACCAGCCGCTCGGTGTCGGCGAAGTCGTAGTAGGTGGTGCCCTTCTCGGTCACCTTCCAGCCCTGCAGCATGTCCTTGCGGACGTGGTCGGATCCCACGTTGACGCCGCGGCAGCCCGCGGCGGCGAGCAGGTCGGCGAACTCCTCGTCGAACGGGCTGGGTTGGCAGTACACCCAGAGCCGCAGGTCGTTCAGCGGGTTCGCCGGATCGGCGTGCCTGCGGCGGACGATCTCGCGCAGCAGGCTCTTCGCGTGGGAGATGGCGAGGTTGAACTCGCTGTCCGTGGTGTGCTGGTCGAGGATGCCCTGGGCGGCGAGCGACTGCATCTCGTCCACCACGGACTCGACCTCCCGCCGGCCGGTCCGCACCCCCTTGGCGTCCGGCTCCACACAGTGCGAGCAGCGGTACGTGCAGCCGTTCTTGGTGAGGATGCCGCCCAGCCCGCCGCGCTGGTAGTACAGCAGGTTGTCGACCTTGTACGGCGCACCGGAGCGCCGCACGTACGTCGCCGCGGTGTCGACCTGCCACACCCGGGGCTCGAACTGCCCGGCGGGCAGCGGCGCCGCCGGCATGCCGTGCCGTACGGAGAGCACCGCCGGCGGCACCCGGAAGACGCCCTGGGGGGTGTTGCGGATCAGACCGGCCACCGTCGCCGGGTCGCGCCCGGTGGCCAGGGCGTCGGCCAGGTCGCAGATGATCCGCTCACCGGGGCCCTTGACGCCGTAGTTGATGCCGAAGTAGTCGACCAGGGCGAACGGCATGGTGGAGAACCCGATGCCGCCGCCGACGATCGGCGCGTCGGTGAGCCGCTTGATCTCGGTGATGATCTCCTTGTGCTCGCCGACGAACGGACGCTGCTCGAAGGCGTAGACGGTGTCGGTGTTGCGAACGGTGACGCCGATGAGCATCGGGCTGCGCACCGCGAAGTACTCGGCGAGGCAGGACTTCCAGTCCTCGCGGTGGAACGTGAGGTCGAGGACCTCGACCTCGAAGCCGGCCGCCTCCAACGAGGTGGTGAGCACGTCGAGCGCGTAGGGCGCGATCGGCGGATGCACCTTGTTGGGGTTGACCAGAAGGACAGGACGTCTGCTCATCGGTTTCCTCCACGTGGCCTGCACGCGCAGGCGAATGACCGCTGCGTGTTCCCCCACCGGCGCGGAGGGGGAACACGCAGCGCTCGCGGCACTGATGTGGTTGTCGTGCTAGACGATGCCGAGGCTGATCCCGAACTCGGGCCTGCCGCCCACCAGGTAGGCGCCGGCCGACTGGAGGATGCGGTCCTGGGCGATGAGGTGCTGGCACATGGTCGTGGTGTCGCGCAGCCAGCGGTCCATGGGTGAGGTGCGGCTGATGGACCAGGTCTGGAGCAGGTCGTAGAGCCGGTTGACGATGGAGCGGGAGGTGCGGAAGGCGTGCAGCCAGGCGAGTGGTGAGGCGGCGCGTTCGTCGGGGGTGAGGTCGTCGAGGGTGCCGCCGGCGGCGAGGACCTCCCATTGGCGGCGCATGCTGCCGTAGACGCCGTTGCGGGTGGCGTTGTAGTCGGCCTCGCACTCGGCCAGGGTGACCTGGACGCGGAAGCTGTCGGACCAGGCGGTGCCGGTCATCCGGTCGACCCGGGTGAGGGCGGTCTCCCGGGCGTGGTCGAGTGCCGCGCGCGCCACCCCGAGCGGCACCCCGCACATGCTGCGGGTGAAGGCGTCCGGCTGGGCGAGCGGGCCGGGCCGCCCGTGGACGGTGGAGAAGGTGTAGGTGTGCTCCTCGGGGACGAACACGTCGGTGACGGTGTAGTCGCAACTGCCGCTGCCGCACAGGCCGGTGGTGTGCCAGTTGTCGATCGGGACGACCTCCGCCCGGGGCACCATGAACTGGCGGGACTCGTGCGGGTTGCTGCCGTCCGGGCTGGCGTAGGGCTCGCCGTCCTGGTAGACGAAGGCGCCCGAGGTCACCCAGTCGCAGTGGCCGATCCCGCTGCCGAAGGACCAGCGGCCGCTCAGCCGGAAGCCGCCGGGGACGCGCTCGGCCCGCCCGGACGGCTGGAGCAGCCCGGCGGTGATCATGTCCGGCCGGGGGAACATCTCCTTGGCGACGGCCTGGTCCAGGAAGTTGCTGTAGATCCCGGTGTTGGCCCCGATCACCCCGCACCAGGCGGCGGAGGCGTCCCCGTAGGCGAGCGCCTCGACCACCTCCGTCTGTTCGAGTGAGGTCAGCTCCAGCCCGCCCCACTCCCGGTTGAAGCACATCCGGAAGATGCCGGTGCCGCGCAGCAGTTCCACCACGTCGGCGGGCAGCCGCCGGGCCTGCTCGATCTCGTCCGCCCGCGCCCGCAGGACGGGCGCCAGCGCCTTCGCCCGGGCCAGGAGTTCGGCCGCGGTGGTGGGTGCCTCGGTGCCCGGAGTCCCGGTCAAGGTCATGTCATCGCCCCTCAGCTGATTGGTCACGCCGGTCGGTCACTCGGTCTCCGGTACGGGACGGCCTACTTGACGAGGCCGAGGCTGATCCGGAACCTGGGAGTCCCGCCCAGCAGGTAGGCGCCGACCGACTCCAGGACGGCGTCCTGGGCGGTGAGGTTCTGGCACATGGTCGTGGTGTCGCGCAGCCAGCGGTCCATGGGTGAGGTGCGGCTGATGGACCAGGTCTGGAGCAGGTCGTAGAGCCGGTTGACGATGGAGCGGGAGGTGCGGAAGGCGTGCAGCCAGGCGAGTGGTGAGGCGGCGCGTTCGTCGGGGGTGAGGTCGTCGAGGGTGCCGCCGGCGGCGAGGACCTCCCATTGGCGGCGCATGCTGCCGTAGACGCCGTTGCGGGTGGCGTTGTAGTCGGCCTCGCACTCGGCCAGGGTGACCTGGACGCGGAAGCTGTCGGACCAGGCGGTGCCGGTCATCCGGTCGACCCGGGTGAGGGCGGTCTCCCGGGCGTGGTCGAGTGCCGCGCGCGCCACCCCGAGCGGCACCCCGCACAGCGCGCGCATGAAGGACTCCGGCTGGGCCAGCGGACTGCGCCGGCCACGCACTTCGTAGAAGGTGAAGGTGTGCTCCTCGGGGACGAACACGTCGGTGATGGTGTAGTCGCAACTGCCCGTCCCGCACAGGCCGGTGGTGTGCCAGTTGTCGACCGTCTCGACCTGGTCGCAGGGCACGATGAACTGCCGGGACTCGTGCGGGTTGCTGCCGTCCGGGCTGGCGTAGGGCTCGCCGTCCTGGTAGACGAAGGCGCCCGAGGTCACCCAGTCGCTGTGGCCGATCCCGCTGCCGAAGGACCAGCGGCCGCTCAGCCGGAAGCCTCCGGGGACGCGCTCGGCCCGCCCGGCCGGGGCGAGCACCCCGGCGGTGATCATGTCCAGGCTGGGGTAGATCTCCTTGACCACCCGCTGGTCCAGGAAGTTGCCGAGCAGACCGGTGTTGGCCCCGATCACGCCGCACCAGGCGGCGGAGGCGTCCCCGTAGGCGAGCGCCTCGACGACCTGGGTCTGCTCCATCGAGGTCAGCTCGGGGCCGCCCCACTCGCGGCCGAAACCCATCCGGAAGATGCCGGTGCCGCGCAGCAGCTCCACCACGTCGGCGGGCAGCCGCCGGGCCTGCTCGATCTCGTCCGCCCGCGCCCGCAGGACGGGCGCCAGGGCCTTCGCCCGGGCCAGGATCTCCGCGGCGGTGGTGGGCGCCTCGGCCCCGGGGGTCTGCGTCGTGGTCATGTGTCCGTCCCTCGGCTGGTCGTTGGTGCCGGTCATTCGTCCACGTCCAGCAGGCCGGCCGGCATGGCGAACGGTGCGTCCGCGACCGGCGGGCCGACCGGCTCGGCGTCCAGCTCGACCAGGGCGGCCGCCCCGGCGAGCCGGTCCCGGCAGGTCGGGACGGAGTCGGCCTCGCACACCACGAAGGAGTGGCGCGCCAGGTACCCGCCGGGCGGCAGGCGGAGCGTGCTGCCCGGCTCGGCCATCGGGGCCGCGGCGACCAGGCCGGGCGCCTGCGTCGGCACCGTGACCGACCGCAGCAGGCAGTCCCGCTCCGGGTAGCCGAACCGGATGCCGGCCACCGCCCGCCGGGCCGGTGCGGTGTCCGGCCGCCGGCCGGTGGCCACGTCGAACAGCACCTCCCCGGGCTCGATGCCGGTGGCGATCCGGCCCAGGAACGGGATGAGGTCCCCGCCGAGCCGGCCGTTGATCTCGATGATCAGCGGCCCGCGGTCGGTCAGCCGGACCTCGGTGTGGGTGATGCCGTCCTCGATGCCGAGCGCCTGGTGGGCGCGGGCCAGCGTCCGCATCAGCTCCTGGTCCGCCAGCAGCGGGTCGGCCGCGTCGACGACGTGGCCGACCTCCTCGAAGTACGGGTGGTCGCTGCTGTCCTTGCGGGCCACGAACAACGGCAGGTACTCGCCCTTGTGGACGGCGCCGTCGACGCTGATCTCCGGCCCGGGGGCGAACGCCTCGACGATGGCGCTGGCGCGGTACGGACCCGGGTCGACCCGGCTCGCGGACAGGGCGATGCGGAACGCCTCGTCCAGCTCGGACCGGTCGGCCGCGAACACCACACCGATGCTCGCGCCCATCGCCCGCGGCTTGAGCACCACCGGGTAGCCGATCCGCTCGGCCGCCGCCCTGGCGTGCTCCACGGTGGTGGTCAGCTCGAAGCCGGGCTGGTGCAGGCCCGCCGCGGTGAGCTCGGCCCGGGTGAGCTCCTTGTCCCGGCAGCCGCGCACGCCGCGCTCGGACAGCCCCGGCACGCCGAACTCGGCGGCCAGCAGGCCGGCGTCCAGCACCAGCGGCTCGTCCCAGCACATCACCCCGACGATCCGGCGCCGGGCGGCCACCTCCCGCGCGGCGGCGCCCATCACCGCGGAGTCGAAGACGTTGGCGACGACGACCTCGTCGAAGTACTCGCACTGCCAGGTGGGTTTGAGGTTGTTGAGCAGCACCAGCTCCAGTCCGGCCGCGCGGGCACGGCGGCTGATCGGTGCCACGAGGTACTCGCGGTACACCTTGAGCCCGCTGCCGACGACCAGCAGCGTCCCGTTGGTGGCGGTCATGCGTCCCCTCCCTCGGGGTCGGGCCGGCGGGTCACCGGGCGACCCTGTCCGGGGTGGTGGTGCGGCGGGTGAGGAGGTCGGTGGTGATGTCGTGGGAGCGTTGGGCGAGGACGCTGATGAGGGAGTCGGCGATGCCGTGGGTGGCTTCGTTGACGCCTTGGAGGTAGACGGCGGCGGTGGCGGTGCGGCCGAGGTCGATGCGGTAGTTGCGGGTGACGTTGATGTGGGGGAGTCCGGTTTTGGTGGCGAGGTCGCGGACGAGGGCGGGCATGCGGGTGTCGTAGCCGGTGCCGAGGAGGACGAGGTCGCAGGGGAGGGGGGTGGTTTTGCCGGTTTTCCGGTCTTTGAGGTCGAGGATGACCTTGTCGTTGTCGAGGTGGGCGTGGGTGACTTCGGTCATGGTGTGGATGGTGGAGCGGGGGGTGCCGAGCATGCGTTGTCGGTAGAGCATCATGTAGAGCTCGTCGAGGAAGGGGGGTGCGAGTCCGGCGTAGTTGGTGAGTCGCATTTCGTCGAGGACTTGGGCGCGGATTTCGGGTGGGCTGTCGTGGAATTCGTCGACGAAGGAGGGGAAGAAGAGTTCGTTGATGAATTTGCTGGTCTGGTAGTTCTGGAGGCCGATGGAGCGGACGATCATGGTGATGTGGCTGTTGGGGAGGTTTTCGTGGAGGGCGTAGAACATTTCGGCGGCGCTCTGGGCGCCGCCGATGACGACGGTGTGGAGGGGTTGGTCGCGGGGGATGTCGGCGATGCGGGTGCGGTAGCGGGCGCTGTGGATGACGCGGTCGGGGGGGAGGTCGGTGAAGGGCTGGGGGATGTGGGGGTCGCGGCCGCCGCCGATGACGAGGTCGCGGGCGTGGATGGTGTCGCCGTCGGCGAGGGTGACGTGCCAGCCGGTGGGGGTGTGGTTGTGGTCGTGGACGGGGTCGATGGTGACGACGCGTGCGTTGTAGCGGATGTGGACGCGTTCGAGTGAGGTGGCGACCCATTGGAGGTAGTCGGAGAATTCCCAGCGGAAGGGGTGGAAGGTGCCGAGGTTGACGAACTGGTCGAGGCGGCCCTGGTCGTGGAGGAAGTTGAGGAAGGAGAATTTGCTGCGGGGGTTGCGCAGGGTGACGAGGTCTTTGAGGAAGGAGACCTGGCTGCGGGCCCAGGGCATGAGCAGGTCGCGTTGCCATTTGATGTCGGGTGCCTGTTCCAGCAGCAGGGTGCTGTCGGCCAGTTCGGTGTTTCCGCACTCCTCGATCGCGGCGGCGAGGGCCAGATTCGCCGGGCCGGCACCGATCGCCAGAACGCCAACCTCGTGGTCGGTCACGCTTCCTCCTCGATGACAGTGGACCCGTTCGACGGCACAACGCCGCGCCGGGGAAAAGGAGTTGGGTCATACAGGGCCGGGCCGGCGAGGTTCCACAGCCGGGGCCCGGCACCCGGGGAATCGGGACCGGCCTACGCCGCCCCCGGCCCGGCCGGGGCCGGATCGTCCCGCGCGGCCTCGTCCGCGGCCGGTCGCAGGTCGATCCGGACCAGACCGGCGGCGGACTCGGCCAGCCGGAGCGCCTCGGCGGGGCTCTTCGCGTGCGTCATCACGATGCCCGCCCGGTCCCACGAGTTGCGCAGCCCGGTGAACCGGTGGCCCGGCGGCACACTGCACTGGGCCATCAGCACGCCCTCGGCCCGCCGGGCGTCCTCGATGCCGCGCACCTCCGCGACGGTGCCGGGGCCGGCCGCCAGGAACCGGACGGCCGCGCCGCCCTCGGCCCGCGCGGGCAGCGCGCTCGGCGGGTCCTCGCCCTTCATCAGCGCGAAGTAGCAGCGGAACAGCTCCACCGGGTACGCCACTTCGATGATGTCGACGATCGCGTCGCCGGGCAGCCGGCCCGCGCACTCCACGAGGTACGGCACACCGCCGGAGACGATCCACTCGCAGTGCACGACGCCGTCCCGGAAGCCCACCGCGTCCACCACGCGCGCCGTCTGCGTGCCCAGCGACTCGCCGAGCGCGGCCGGGATGTCGGCCGGCACGACGTGGGCCAGCTCCACCGGGTGCGGGCCCGGGAACAGGCGCTTGCCGGTGACGTTGACGAACAGCGGCTCGCCGCCCCGGACGAGCATCTCGACGCTGTACTCGTCCCCGTCGACGAACCGCTCGGCCAGCATGGACAGTTCCATCGGCCGGTCGGGGACGAACACCCCCTCGTCCTGCACCAGACAGTCCGCCCACGCCGAGTCGACCTCGGCCGGGCCGTGCAGCACCCGGGTGCCCACCGACGCCTGCCGGTTGGCCGGCTTGAGCACCACCGGCCCCGCCGTCGCCCGTACGAAGGCCAGCACCTCGGCCGCGCTCCGCACCCTGGCACTGGCCGGGTTGGCGATCCCGGCCGCGGCGCTGACCTGGCGCAGCAGGGCCTTGTCCCGCAGGATGAGGGCCGCGCCGAGGCCCGCGCCGGGCAGACCGTAGCGTTCCGCGAGCCGCGCGGCGAACGGCGTGGCGTACTCGATCGCCGGGACGACCGCGGCGGGGTCGAGGTCGGGATGGGCGAGGTAGAACTCGTCGGCCCGGCCCGGCAGGTGGTACTCCCACTCGATCAGGTCGCGGACGAACGCCACGTCCTTGAGGGTGTCGCCGACCCGCCGCTTGCGGGCGACGTCCGGTTCCTCGATGTAGATCACCGAACCCTCGGGCTGGAACGCCCCGATGGCGGCCAGGGTGACGCCCACGAATCCGACGATCAGGACCGGTCGGGCGGTTGCGGGCTGCTCGTTCATACCGTGTCTCCGACGACCTCGTGGTTGCCCTCCGGGCCGGCGGCCGGCTCCGCGGCCGGCTCGGCGTCGCGACGGAGCCCGGCCATGGCGAGCAGACCGGCGGCGCCGTTCACGAGGGCGCACAGCAGCCAGAACCCGCTGCCGAGCCGGCTCCAGACGAACACCCCGAACAGTGGCCCGATCGCCAGTCCGAGGCCGGCCACCGCCTGCATGGTGCCGATGTACCGGGCCTTCAGCGCCGAGGGGAACGTCGCCGGGTGGGCGAACATGCTCGGGCCCGCGATCATCAGCCCGCTCACCGCGAGGACCGCGCCGAGCAGCACGAACGCACCCGAGTGGGTGGCCAGGGCGTAGACCGCGAGGCCGAGCGAGTTCACCAGGTGGCCGAGGACCACCGCGGTGTGCGTGGGAATCCGCAGGATGTACGTGGTGATCTTGAGCTCGCAGGTGATCAGCACCACCGAGGAGACCGTGAGCACCCCGCTGTACAGGCCGGTCGGGTAGCCGTCCCCGACCACCTCCAGCGGCAGCGCGATCGAGGACTGCACATAGGTGATCGTGCCGAGCAGCACGGCCGCCAGGTAGCAGAGGTACTTGCGGTCCCGCAGCATGGCGGCGTACGCCGCGCGGCCGGTGACGGCCGGGCGGCCGGGGTCGGCGTCGCCGGCGGTCCCGGCCTCGTCCGGCGCCGATCCCTGCGCGCCCGGCCCGGGCCGCCTCGGCAGCAGGACGAAGGCCAGCGCCGCGTACAGCAGCGCGGTCACGCCGTCCAGCCAGAACAGCGCGTCCCAGTCCGCCAGGATCAGGCCCGCGGCGATCAGCGGCGCCAGCGCGGCCCCGGTGTTCAGCGCGATCCGCATCATCGAGAACGCCATCACCTGGTGGCGCTCCGGCATCTCGTCGCTGAGCAGGACCGACGCCGCCGGCCGGTACGCCTGGGCGAGCAGGCCCGCGAGCCCCACGACGAGCAGCAGCAGCCAGAGCGACCCCGGCCGGCTCAGCCACGGGATGACCGCCACCAGCGGGGCCGAGCCCGCCATGGCCGCCACGATGGTGGCCCGCGGGCCGAACCGGTGCGTGAACTCCCCGCCCAGCATGGTGCCGAAGATGGTGCCCACGCTGTACGCGACGATCCCCAGACCCGCCGTGGTGACCGACAGGCCCCGGTGCGTCAGGTACAGCACGAGGAACGTCTGCACGAACGCGCCGAGCTGGTTGATCAGCACGCCCCCGAGCAGATACCGCACCGTGACCGGCGTCGCCCGCAGGGTGTCGAGGACACCGATCGGGGCCTCTTCGTCCTTCATGCCGCCACCTCCGTCACCGCGTTGACGATCCGTCCGGCGACCAGCGGGGCCGAGGCGAACCCGGTACCGCCGCAGGCCGCCCGTGACCAGACGGCCGGGCCGACGCGGGCGAGTCGCGCACCGCCGGTGTCCGGGTCCGTCGTGTAGTGGCAGGCCCTGGCCGCCACCACGGTGTAGCGCTCGACGTCGGGGAGGACGCCGGCCTCGGCCAACCGCCGGGCCCAGGGCGACTGGTCCTCGTCGGCACAGTCGGCCGCGGCGACCTCCCGGCACACGGCGTCCGAGCTGATCTTCAGCAGGGTGCCGCCCCCCGGCGGCACCGCCCAGGCCCGCCCGTCGGTGCCGAGGCCGCCCACCGCGGGCGCCGTCCGCCACCACCGCGCCAGCCGCTCCGGCGGCCGCAGGTAGAGCATGGTCTGACGGCGCAGCACCACCGGATGGTCGACCAGCCCACGGCCCCACGGGCCGGCGGCGACCAGGACCAGGTCGCCGCCGAGCACCTCGCCGCCGGCCAGCACGACCCGCCCGGACTCCGGCTCGACCGCCGTCACGGCGCAGTACGGCCGCAGGGCCACCGCCGGATGCCCGGCCAGCCACCGGGCCGCGGCCCGCAGCACCCGCCGCGCCAGCAGCACACCCGCCTGGGCCTCCCGGACCCCGGCCGAACCGGCCGGGAAACCCAGGTGCGGCAGGTCGTCCGGGTCGAGCTCCGCCACCGGTACGCCCGCGTCGGCCGCCGAGGAGACCACCGCGGCCACCCGGTCCCGCGGCCAGGCCGTGACCACACCCACGCGACGGTAGAAGGCGGTGCCGAGCACGGTCTCCAGCTCCCGCCAGCGATGGTGGGCGCCGACCATCCGCCGGGTGCCGTCCGGATCTCCCGGCACCAGCGTGCGGATCGCCCGGTGCTGGTCGTACGAGCTCGACTCCGGGTTGGGGATCGCCCCCCGGTCCAGGACCGTCACCCGGTGGCCCGCGAGCGCGCACTCCAGCGCGGTCAGCAGTCCGACCACGCCCGCCCCCACCACGACCACCCGCGCGGCCCGTGCCGCGGTCACCGGCCGGCCCCGGCCAGCCGCGGCAGCCGTCCCGGCGTGACCTCCGTGGCGTGCGACGCGGCCGGGATCCCGCCGTCCGGCAGGCCCTGTCCGGCCAGGTCGATCAGCAGCGGCGCCGCGCAGCGCAGGAAGACCTCCACCTCGTGGCAGAAGTCGCCCGCGTCACCCGCCGACACCTCCCACCGGTCCAGCCGGGCCAGCTGCTCGGTCAGGGTGAAGGCCGCCGCCGTCAGGCTGAAGCGGCGCGTGTCGTACGCGGCGGCGAACCGTTCGAGCAGCCGCGCCGCCGCGGCCCTGGAGCGGGCCGACACCGGCAGCGCCCCGGCGCCGGTCCAGACGTCGACCTTGGCCGCCACCCGGTTCCACGGCCGCACCAGCCGCGACTCGGTCACCGCGGCCATCGCCTCGCGGGTGAAGTTGGTGCGCTGGTAGTCCGGGCCGGTGGCGGCGAGGTAGAAGCGGACGAGGTCCCGCGGCACCTCGCCGGCCAGTTCCCGCCCCGTCACGACATGCCCGCGGCTGCTGGAGAACTTGTCGTGGTCCAGCTCGTAGAACTCGTTGGTGACGAAGTGCTCGGGCAGCGTGTAGCCGCCCAGCGCCATCAGCATCGCCACCCCGACCACCGCGAAGGCGAAACTGGCGTCGGAGCCGAAGAAGTACACCACCTCCGCGCCCGCCTCGGCCGACCACAGCTCGTCCCCGGCGCCGAGCACCTCGCCGCGGTGCTCGGCGGCCAGCGCGGTGCAGTGCATGCTCCAGGCGATGGTCTCGGCGTCGGAGTAGATCACCTGCCCGGCGACCTCGGGGAACGGCGCCGGGATGCCCCAGGAGATCGGCAGCGTCACGGGGTAGTCCGGGAGCGGCCGGGACAGCAACTCCTCGACCAGCTGCGCCAGGCGCGGCCGCATCGTCGCGGCCTGCCGGGCGAAGTACTCCACCAGCGCCTCGCGGTACTCCTCCAGCGGCAGCACCAGCACCTCCCGCTCGCGCAGCTCCACCGGATCGTCCGGGTGCAGCGTCGACTGCGGGTCGGTCAGCTCGCCGGACGCGATCCAGTGCCCGCAGTTCTCGCACAGCCCCGCACACCCGTCGGCCAGACAGACCGGGCAGCCGCCGCGTACGTACGCGTCGGTGAGGTACTCGGCGGTGCGGGGCGCGTACGGGAAGGGCACCGCCCGCAGCCGCAGCCGGCCGAGCCCGTGCAGCCGCTCGAAGAACGCCCGCACGGACCCCACGTAACGGTCGTCGAAGCGGACGAACCCGTCCGGCTCGATGCCCACGGCGGCCAGCGTCTCCTCCACCTGGCCGCCGGACCGGACGCGCAGCTCCTCGGGGTCCACGCCCAGCCGCCGCGCGGTGGTCACGATGTAGTTCTGCGTGAAGTGCACGCCCGTCCCGAACAGCACGTCGCGGCCGGCGGCGCGCGCGTACCTCGCGCAGACGTCGGCGCTCAGGAACGGGCCGGCCAGGTGACCGAGGTGCAGATCGCCGTTGGCGGTGGGGCCGGGGGCGATCACCATCGTGCGGTCCATCAGCTGGTCCTCTGCGGGGTGGTGGTGCGGCGGGTGAGGAGGTCGGTGGTGATGTCGTGGGAGCGTTGGGCGAGGACGCTGATGAGGGAGTCGGCGATGCCGTGGGTGGCTTCGTTGACGCCTTGGAGGTAGACGGCGGCGGTGGCGGTGCGGCCGAGGTCGATGCGGTAGTTGCGGGTGACGTTGATGTGGGGGAGTCCGGTTTTGGTGGCGAGGTCGCGGACGAGGGCGGGCATGCGGGTGTCGTAGCCGGTGCCGAGGAGGACGAGGTCGCAGGGGAGGGGGGTGGTTTTGCCGGTTTTCCGGTCTTTGAGGTCGAGGATGACGTTGTCGTTGTCGTTGTCGAGGTGGGCGTGGGTGACTTCGGTCATGGTGTGGATGGTGGAGCGGGGGGTGCCGAGCATGCGTTGTCGGTAGAGCATCATGTAGAGCTCGTCGAGGAAGGGGGGTGCGAGTCCGGCGTAGTTGGTGAGTCGCATTTCGTCGAGGACTTGGGCGCGGATTTCGGGTGGGCTGTCGTGGAATTCGTCGACGAAGGAGGGGAAGAAGAGTTCGTTGATGAATTTGCTGGTCTGGTAGTTCTGGAGGCCGATGGAGCGGACGATCATGGTGATGTGGCTGTTGGGGAGGTTTTCGTGGAGGGCGTAGAACATTTCGGCGGCGCTCTGGGCGCCGCCGATGACGACGGTGTGGAGGGGTTGGTCGCGGGGGATGTCGGCGATGCGGGTGCGGTAGCGGGCGCTGTGGATGACGCGGTCGGGGGGGAGGTCGGTGAAGGGTTGGGGGATGTGGGGGTCGCGGCCGCCGCCGATGACGAGGTCGCGGGCGTGGATGGTGTCGCCGTCGGCGAGGGTGACGTGCCAGCCGGTGGGGGTGTGGTTGTGGTCGTGGACGGGGTCGATGGTGACGACGCGTGCGTTGTAGCGGATGTGGACGCGTTCGAGTGAGGTGGCGACCCATTGGAGGTAGTCGGAGAATTCCCAGCGGAAGGGGTGGAAGGTGCCGAGGTTGACGAACTGGTCGAGGCGGCCCTGGTCGTGGAGGAAGTTGAGGAAGGAGAATTTGCTGCGGGGGTTGCGCAGGGTGACGAGGTCTTTGAGGAAGGAGACCTGGCTGCGGGCCCAGGGCATGAGCAGGTCGCGTTGCCATTTGATGTCGGGTGCCTGTTCCAGCAGCAGGGTGCTGTCGGCCAGTTCGGTGTTTCCGCACTCCTCGATCGCGGCGGCGAGGGCCAGATTCGCCGGGCCGGCACCGATCGCCAGAACGCCAACCTCGTGGTCGGTCACGCTTCCCCCTCGATGACAGTGAAGCCGCTCACGGACAGTCCCCCGCCGTGCGGTTCCCGATGGTGAAGCCACCGTTCCGGAACGCCGGCCGAGCGACGTAAGGAGGCTAGGGAGCGGCCGTTCCCGGTCGATAGGGGAACTCTTCCCACCCCCCGGGGAACTCTGGGACCGTCCCCGCCCGGTGCGGCGGGAACGCGGCCGGCCGCTCCGACCCCCGCGGACCTCCTGCCAACTCCCGTGGCGGCCGGCGGTGGTGCGCGTGCCGCCGAGATCCCGTTCACACGTCGCGTCGGCGCACGACGACCAGCGCGAGGACGATCGCGACCGACGGCCAGAGCGCGAGCACGGTCCAGGACCCGGGGACCGTGGCCGTGTACGCCAGGCTGTCGGCCCCCGGGTCCCAGTGCTCCAGCAGGCGCCTCCAGGCCGCGCCCACCATCAGGTGGTTGACGTCGGCGGACCAGCGCTCGGACTCCGAGAACATCGGCTGCAGCATCAGCAGGGTGAAGGCGGTGGTGATCATGGTGGCGGCGCCGTGCCGGATCAGGACACCCAGGCCCAGGCCGGTGAGCGCGCAGACCGGCGCCAGCAGCGCGGACGCCACCACGGCGCGCAGCACTCCGGGATGCCCGAACGGAACACCGGCGTGACGCCCGCTCAGGATCGCCTGGGAGACCAGGAAGGAGCCGGTCGAGACGACCGTGCCGACCACGGTCCAGAGCCCGGCCAGCGCCGCCGCCTTGGCGAGCACCACCGAACCGCGGGCGGGCACCGCCACCGTGGTGGTGCGGATCAGCCCGGTGCCGTACTCGCTGACGACCGTGAGCGCGCCGATGCTGCCGGCGACCAGCATCAGCGTCAGATAGCCGGCCGGCGGGTACGCGTCGAACACCAGGAACCCCTGGTTGGTCCGTGCGTCCGGGCCGACCCTCCCGAGGTTGTCGTACTCCGCCAGCGTCGCCACCGCGGAGGACCCGATGACGAACAGCGTGACGAACGCGAGCGTCCACGGGGTCGAGCGCAGCGACCGCATCTTGATCCACTCGGCGGCGAGCAGGTCGCCGAAGCGGGCGGGCGGGTCGGCGGCGGGCGCGGCCGTGGTGCCGGGGGGAACGGAGAGGGGTGTGGTCATCGGGGCCGTCCTGCCAGGTATTCGACGCTGTCGGCGGTCAGTTCCATGAAGGCCTCCTCCAGGGAGGCACTGCGGGTGGTCAGTTCGTGCAGCAGGATCCGGTGCTCGAAGGCGAGCGCACCGATCCGGTCGGCCGGCAGGCCGGTCACGGTGAGCCGTTCGGCACCGGCGGAGCCCTCCGGCCCGACCGACGCGCCCGCCGCGGTCAGCAGAGCGGTCAGCTCGGCGGCCTGCGGTGTGCCGACCACGACGCTGAGCCGGGTGCTGCGGGCCGCGAAGCTCCGTACCGA
Source organism: Kitasatospora sp. NBC_00374 (assembly GCF_041434935.1). Lineage (NCBI taxonomy): Bacteria > Bacillati > Actinomycetota > Actinomycetes > Kitasatosporales > Streptomycetaceae > Kitasatospora > Kitasatospora sp. NBC_00374. Next base: position 7,366,952 of record NZ_CP107964.1, read on the forward strand.
CTCGGCCGCGATCAGCCGGCCCTGCCCGATGACGACGAGCTGGTCGGCGGTCTGCTCCATCTCCGTCATCAGGTGACTGGAGAGGAAGACCGTGCGGCCCTCGGCGGCCAGCCGGCGGAAGAGGTGGCGCACCCAGAGCACGCCCTCCGGGTCCATGCCGTTGATCGGTTCGTCGAACATCAGCACGGGCGGATCGCCGAGCAGGGCGGTGGCGATACCGAGCCGCTGTTTCATGCCGAGCGAGAACCCGCCGATCCGGCGCCGCGCCGCCTCCGACAGGCCCACCTCCTGGAGCACCTCCTCCACCCGGCGTCGGGGGATGCCGTTGCTGCGGGCCAGCGCCGCCAGGTGGGCCGCGGCGCTGCGTCCGCCGTGGACCTGCCCCGCGTCGAGCAGGGCGCCGACGTGCCGCAGGCCGCGCCGGTGGCTGCGGAACGGGACGCCGCCGACGGTGGCGGTGCCGCCGGTCGGCGTGTCCAGGCCGAGGATCATCCGCAGCGTGGTGGTCTTGCCGGCACCGTTCGGCCCGAGGAACCCGGTGACCTGCCCGGGCCGGACGGTGAACGACAGCTGGTCGACGGCGGTCCTGCCGCCGTAGGTCTTGGTGAGTGCGTTGACTTCGATCACGGCCCCAACGCTGCCGGTCGGGCCCCGGTCGGGACATCGGGCCGGGGGCGGCACATCGCGCGGCACGTCAGCCCGTGGACGTACGCCCACGGGCCCATGCCCCGCGGGTGGCGGGCGGATAGTCTCGCGGCATGACGAAGACGAGGCCGATGACCTGGGGCGTCGGTGTGCTGTACCCGGTCGTGCTGCTGCTGCCGGTGACCGGTTCGCCCGCCGCCTCCGGCACCCAGCACGGCATCGGGGCGCTGCTCGCCTCCGGCCTGCTCATCGGGGTGCTGCGCCACAGGCCGCTGCCGGCCCTGACGATGGCCCTGCTCGGCTCCGTGCTCGTGGTGCCGCTCTCCCAGGACCAGAGTCCGGGCCGGTTCGCCTCGTTCCTGGCGGTGGACGTGGTCCTGGGCCTGATCGTGGCGACCCGGTCCCGGCGCACCGCGGTCGTGGCCGCCGCGGTGTCGTCCACGGTGCAGCTGGTCACCGTCGCCGGTTTCACGCACGGGCCCGAGGGCCTGACCGGCCTCAGTGTGATCACCTTCCTGCTGACGGCCACCTCATGCATGATCGGCCTGCTGGTCCGCGAGCGCCGCGAGCACGCGGTGGCGTTGCGCTCGCAGGAGGTGGCCGAGGCGGTGACCGCAGAACGACTGCGGATCGCCCGCGAGTTGCACGACATGGTCGCGCACAGCATCGGCATCATCGCCATCCAGGCCGGGGTCGGCAGCCGGGTCATCGAGACCCAGCCGCTGGAGGCCCGTGAGGCGCTGCGGGCCATCGAGGCCACCAGCCGGGAGACCCTGGCAGGCCTTCGGCGGACACTGGTGGCACTGCGTCAGGCGGATCCGGACGACGGGGTCGCACCGGCACCGCTCGCCCCCGCCCCCGGCCTCGCCGACGTCGAGCGACTGGTGGCGGCGACCGCGGACGCGGGGGTCGGGATCGAGCTGCGCTGGGCCGGTGAGCGGCGTCAACTCCCGGCCGACATCGACCTGTCCGCCTACCGTATCGTGCAGGAGGCGGTGACCAACGTGGTCCGCCACGCGGGCACCGGGCACTGCCGGGTGGCCATCGACTACGGAGTGGAGGAGCTGACCGTGGAGATCGTCGACGACGGGCGCGGGATGCCGGGCGCGGCCGGGTCCGGCTTCGGCATCACCGGCATGCGGGAGCGCGTCAGTCTGCTGCACGGCCGGTTCAGCGCCGGGCCGCGCCCCGAGGGCGGTTTCCGGGTGGCGGCCAGGCTGCCGCTGCCCGAGCCCGTCGGGGCCCCGGCGGACCTCCGATGAGCATCCGCGTCGTCCTCGCTGACGACCAGCCGCTGGTCCGGTCCGGCCTGCGCGTGATCATGGCCGACCACCCCGACCTGAACGTCGTCGGTGAGGCCGCGTCGGGCGCCGAGGCCGTCCGGCTGGCCCGGGAGCTGAGCCCCGACGTGCTGGTGATGGACATCCGGATGCCCGGCATGGACGGCATCGAGGCCACCCGCCTGATCACCGCCACCTGCGACACCACCCGTGTCCTGGTCCTGACCACCTTCGACGAGGACGACCACGTCTACGGCGCTCTGCGCGCCGGTGCGAGCGGATTCGTCGTCAAGGACATGGCGGTGGACGACATCCTCGCGGCGATCCGCGTGGTCGCCGCCGGCGACGCCCTCATCGCCCCGGGCGTCGCCCGTCGTCTGATCGCCGAGTTCGTCAACCGGCCCGCACCCGCCACGGAGCGCTCCCCGCGTCCGGTCACGGGCATCACCGAGCGCGAACGGGAGGTCCTCACGCTGGTCGGCCGAGGCCGCTCGAACACCGAGATCGCCGATGAACTCTTCATCTCGGTGGCCACCGCCAAGTCCCACGTGGCGCGGCTGTTCACCAAGCTCGGCGCCCGTGACCGGGTCCAACTCGTCATCGCCGCTTACGAGATGGGCCTGGCCACAGCGCCGCGGTGACCCGGTGGCGGTCACCGTCCGCGGTCGCCGCCGACGCCGGCGATCCGTCGGGCCGAGGCCTGCCCGGGCTCCCGGACCAGACCGGCGACGTGGTCGGCGATCATGTCGAGGATCTGTGTCGCCGCCTCCGCGTCGCCGAGGACGAGGAAGTTCAGCGTCAGCCCGTCCGTCATCGCCGCCAGGTAGCGCGCCAGCACGTCGGCTGGGACGGTGAGTTCGAAGCCGCCCAGGTGCCCGAGCCGGTCGAGCAGCTCGATGTAGGCCGCGGAGTACAGCTCGTACTGCCGCCGGGCCAGCTGCTCGAAACCGGGCTGGCGCAGCGCGTACTGGGTGAGCTCGTAGGTGAGCATGTGCTCGCCGGGGTTGGCGGCCACATGGTCCCAGTAGGCCTGGAAGCCGGACCGGATGGTCTCCCGGAGGGTGGCTCGGGGCCGGATCGCCTCCCGCACCATCGTGACGGAGTGCTCGGTGATCGTCGCGATGACGGACTCCAGCAGGGCCTGCTTGGAGTCGAAGCAGTAGTGGAAGACGCTCAGCGACACGCCCGCCTCGGCGGCGATCGACCGGGTGGTGGTCCTGGCGACGCCGTCGCGGGTCATCGCGCGGATCGCGGCCTCGGTCAGCTGTCTGCGCCGCTCGGCGGACGGCATCCGTGCCATGGGGCTTCCTCTCGTTCGGGGGCTGCGGGCTGCGGGCGCGACGGCAGGGGGCGGTCGGACCGGGAGTACCGGTCGGACCGCCCCGCCGCCGCCCGGAGGCGACGCCCGTCAGGTGCTGTAGACACCGACCTCGTGCAGCGAGTAGCCCCACTTGGTGCCGCGTTGCAGCCCGTGGACGCGGACCAGGCGGGCCGGAACGCCGGCGAACTGCGCGGTGTCCAGGCCGCCGTCACCGGTGGTGGTGGACCAGACGGTCTGCCAGCCGGCCCCGTCCGTGGAGACCTCGATCCGGTAGGCCTTCCCGTAGGCGCGTTCCCAGTCCAGGGTGACCCGCCCGACCAGGGAGGTGGACCGCAGGTCGATCTGCAGCCACTGGTCGTCGCTCCAGTCGCTGGCCCAGCGGGTGCCCGTGCTGCCGTCCACGGCCCGGCCGGGCGCGTAGCTGGTGAACGGGTTCCACTCCGCGGAGCTGGCCGAGGCGGACGAGCCGGCGGCGAGGTTCACCCCGGCCCGGTGCTTCTCGGACGCACCCCAGGTGTCGAGGTAGGTCTCGGCGCCCCGGAAGAGGTCGTCCACCACGTCCTGGCCGCCGACCAGCCGGATGTCCTCCAGCCAGTCCGGGACCAGGCCGTAGTGCGCGGCGCCGTCGGTGTTGATGTCCCAGGTCCGCTCGCCGGTGGTCTGACGGTCGATCACGGAGCCGCCGTCCGCGCTGCGGAAGGGGTAGCGCACCGGGTTCGGGGTGTCGGTGCCTCGGGGGCCGGGCCAGCCGCCGACGCCGTTCATGTCGGTGCCGTAGCCGTAGCCCACGTGGTACTTGTCGCGCAGCGCGTCCGTGCGCTTCGCCTCCGCGCTGAAGCCCTCGGCGCCGTGCATGTACTGGGCGACGAAGCCGCCGAGCTTGTAGACCCGTTCGGTCCAGTCCAGGTCCATCCAGCTGTGCGAGGAGATCACGCCCGGGTAGGACTCGGACTCCAGGATGTCGAAGGCGCGGCCCGCCGCCTTGACGCTCATGTGGTCGATCTCCAGCATCATCTTGCGTTTCACCATGCCGTGCACGGCGTACTCGCCGAGTTCGGTGAGGCCCCGGGTGTTGCACTGGGCGCCCGCGGCGTACGACGGGACCGCGACGCCCTCGGGGAGGTCCTTCTGCGCGGCGAGCGCCGGTGCCAGGCCGATGGGGTTGTCGTGCTGCGGGCCGGCGCACTGCTCGGTCTTCCAGAAGGTGCCGGTCGACAGGAACTGGCCGACGTTGATGGCCGTCCCGAGCGCGCCCTCGTCGAACCGCACACCGCACAGCGCGTTGTCGAACTTGTGGCACAGGAACATACTGCGGACGCCGAGCCGGTACAGCTCGTCCAGGCCGCGGTCGATGTCGTCCCTGCTGCACTGGGCGATGTCCAGGATCTGTTTGCAGCCGAACGGTTCGGAGGTCTCCACCCCCAGGACGACGGCCAGCTTGCCCTGCTGGATCACGTCGCGGGCCTGCGCGCTGTCGGTGACGATCCGGAACCAGCCCTTGCCCGGCCCGCCGTACATCCGGTCGACGTAGGCCTGCAGGTCGTAGGTCTTCTGCGCCTGGAGCCGGATGGAGGTCATCTCGTCGCAGCCGCGGTCCTTGAAGAGGTAGACCGAGCAGATCACGCCGTTGGTGACCAGGTCGTTGACCAGCACCCGCTGACCGCCGCGCCAGGCCCGCTCGACCCACGCGTAGTAACTCTGCTGGTGGGTCAGCGAGTCATGGGCGGGCCAGTCCTTGAACGTCGGCCAGCCGACGGGGTCGTGCCTGCCGTCGCCGCCGTTGGTGATGTAGTCGAAGATGGCGAGTGAGCCGTCCGGGTAGTGCTCGGGACAGTCCTTGAGCGCGTCCGCGATGCCCTGTTCGGAGAACCCCTTGCCGCAGATGAGCCGGCCGCCGAAGGCCTCGTTGGCCATCAGGTGGGTGTGCGCGTCGATGAAGCCCCGGACCTGCCCCTGGGCGTCCGTTCCCTTGAACGGCTCGCCCGTGACGTTGATCTGCGAGTCGGGTGCGGGCCGCGCGGTCGGGTTCCACCAGCCGGCCTCGCCGGAGGCCGGGGCCGGGGCCCCGGGTGCGGGGGCGGCGAGGGCCATGGCCACCAGGGCGAGGAGTAACGACAGGACTGTGAGGATCCTGCCTCTGCTGTAAGCGTGTTGAGTCATGGTCACCACTCGGGTCGAGGGGGGTGAGCGGACGGCGCGGTCGAAGCGCCGGACCGTCCGGGGGCCGTGACCCACCCCGTCCGGGCCGACTGGCATGTCCCGCGCACTCTGTGACGAGAATCGCCACTGTTGGAATCCGAGTCAATAGTCCGGGACGGATGACCTGATGATTCGTCGAGGGTGCTCGCCCGGCCGGTCCCGGGGGAGTCAGCCGCAGCTGACTCCGGAGCTCCTCCAGGTGGCGGCGTCGACCATGCGGGTCGGCGCGACGGCCTCCGCGGGCATGGCCTTGCCGTTCCTGAGCCGGTCGTACATGGTCTGGACGGCCAGCGCCCCGACGTCCTTGCCGTTGATGAACAGGGCGGCCCTCATGCCGGTGGGCCTGCCGCCGCCCCAGGCCTTGCAGGCGAGGTAGGCGCCGAGGCCGACGCCGATCACGTCCTCGGCCTTGAAACCGGCGTTCTCCAGCGCGGTCACGCCGCCCTGGACGTTCTCGTCGTTGCAGCCCAGAACGATCCAGTGCTTGACCGTGGGGTTGGCGGTGACGGTGGCCGCGACCCTGTCCTGAGCTCCGGTGGGCGTGTTGTCGGTCGCCACGTCGATCTTCTGGATGCTGGCGCCCGCGGCGGCGATGAAGGAGTCCTTGGCCGCGTTCACCCGGTCCGTGCAGACCGTGACGTCCTGCTTCCAGGCGGAGATGATCCGGGTGTCGGCCTGGTTCCAGCCCGCCTTGTGGTACTCCTCGCCGGCCCGCTTGCCGACCTCGCCGCCCATCTGGGTGCCGCTGAAGCCGATCCGGGGGACGAGGTCGGCCTTGCCGCAGGCGGACGGGTCGGGGCCGGTGGCGCAGATCTGGTCGTCCGAGGTGAGCAGGGCGACCTTGGCGTCCCTGGCGGTCTGCACCACCTGCGGACCGACGGCCGGGTCCGGCACCACGACGATCAGGCCGTTGGTCTTCCGGGCGACCGCCGAGCGGACTTCGCTCACCGTCTTGTTGGCGTCGGTGCCGAGGTCGACCACCTTGAGGTCGACCCCCAGCTCCGCCGCCTTCGCCTTGGCGCCCTCGGCCTCGCCGATGAAGTACTCCTGGTCGCCCTGCTTCTGGAGGTACGTCATGGAGATCTTCCCGTCGACCTTCGCGACCGGGTCGGCGGCTGAGGACCCGGACGGAAGGCCGGTCGAACACGCGGCGGTGGTCAGGCCGAGGATCGCGAGGAGGCCGGCGGCGGCGCGGTTGCCTCTGGTGCGGGACATGGGCGGCTCCTGGAATGGCGTCGGGTCTGAGCCGACCGGAGGAGACATAATCGCTCAGAAACCGACTTGATCGAACGTGTGGGGCACAGGAAACGCCCACTGTGTCGGGATCGTCAAGGGCGCTGTCACGGCCTCGCGACTTCGAGATGTTCCTGTGACATCAAGGCCTGGCCGGCTTGGGTGGCGCGAGGTGGAGCGCCGATGCCGGCGGGGCCTCCGCCCTGCGGTGGCCCGGGGCATGTGCCATTGTGTTCGATTCGCCCGGGGTTGACGGCCGAGGTTCCGCGACCGGAGCCCGGCTGCGGCGGCCCGTCGCCGCTTCGACGACTTCGGCGAGGGGCACGAACTGCTGGGCCGACGGATGCGGGACATCGGGCTGGAGCGGGGCCGCCTCTACGGGCTGATGCACGGCGGCCGCGGGCTGCTGCTCGACCGGACCGGGCGGCTGTCGGTGGAGGGCTGGGCGGATCGCGTCGACCACGTCGTCGACGTCGGCGAGGAACTGGACGTGCCCGCCGCGCTGCTGCGGCCGGACGGCCACGTGGCGTGGGTCGGTGAGGACCAGCGGGATCCGGCCGACCGGCTGCCGCGGTGGTTCGGCGCCGCCGCACGCTGAATCCCCGCGGCCCTCACCGGTGTTCTCGGCGCAGCCGCGCCGGAGCCGGCGGGCGCCCCGCTCGTGGCCGCCGGCCGCCCGAACGGGCTCGGCGATCCTTGCGTGGGTGCCACCCGCTGTGATCGTGCCGGGCGGATCGCGTCTCATGTCCTGACGAGGCGTCAGAGCTCCTGCTTCGCGGGGCTTCGAGGCCAGGTGCGACGTGGGTGAATCCTGTGCCAGTGGTCAAGTGAGCCCTAAGGGAACGTTAAGTGTCGGGCCCCGATGGGGCATCGGGGCAGGTCAGGGCACTTGTGTGCGGGGCGTGAACATTGCCGGGCCGGTGGCCCCTGCATACCATGTGGGCCCTCGGGCAAGGCGGCGCCTCGTTGAGAGCGCTCTCTCGGCCGCCCGGGTGGCCCGCCGTCCACGGCGGCCGACCTCCCGGCCCGGGAACACGGCAACTCCCTGCCCCAGGAAAGGCGTACTGCCCATGGCTGCACATCGCGCATCCCGATGGTCACTCGGCGGACTCGCACTCACGCTTGCCGCCGCGCTCGTGACGGCGGCCGTCGTGTCGACCACCGGCTCCGCCCCCTCCCGGGCGGGCGCCGCCGTCGTCGCGCAGGTCTGGTCGGACGAGTTCGACGGCGCCTCCGGCAGCGCCCCCGACGCCGCGAAGTGGACGGTGGAGAGCGGCGGTTCGGGCAACGGGAACCACGAGCTGCAGTACTACACACCCGGCACCGCCAACGCCTCGCTCGACGGGCAGGGCCACCTGGTGATCACCGCCCGCAAGAACACGGACTCCGGCCTCGGTTGCTGGTACGGGACCTGTCAGTACACCTCCGCCCGGCTGAACACCGCGAAGTCCTTCACCCAGGCGTACGGCCACTTCGAGTCCCGCATCAAGATCCCGCGCGGACAGGGCGTCTGGCCGGCCTTCTGGATGCTCGGCGGTGACCTCGGCCAGGTCGGCTGGCCCAACAGCGGCGAGATCGACGTCATGGAGAACATCGGTCGCGAGCCCGGGACCGTGCACGGCACCGTCCACGGTCCCGGCTACTCCGGGGCGGGCGGCCTCGGGGCCGGCTACACCCTGCCCGGCGGCCGCGCCTTCGCCGACGACTTCCACGTCTTCGCCGTCGACTGGAGCCCCACCGCGATCACCTGGTCGGTGGACGGTACCGCCTACCAGACCCGCACCCCCGCCGACGTCGGCGCCAACAAGTGGGTGTTCGACCATCCCTTCTTCGTCATCCTCAACCTGGCCGTCGGCGGCGACTGGCCCGGCAGCCCGGACGGCGCCACCGCGTTCCCGCAGGCCATGACCGTGGACTACGTCCGCGCATCGGCCTGGAACGACTCCTCGGGCGGCACCACCGGTGCGATCCGGGGCATCGGCGGCATGTGCGTCGACGTGGCCGGCGGCTCGAACGCCGACCGGACGCCGGTCCAACTGCACGACTGCACCGGCGGTCCCGCCCAGCGGTGGACGGTCGGCGCGGACGGCACCGTCCGCGCCCTCGGCAAGTGCCTCGACGTCGCGGGCGGCTCCGCGGCCGACGGAGCGGTCGTCCAGCTCTACGCGTGCAACGGCACCAACGCGCAGAAGTGGACGTACACCGCCGCCCACGACCTCACCAACGTCGGCGCGAACAAGTGCCTCGACGCCAAGGGCAACTCCTCGGCGGACGGCACCAGGCTCCAGCTCTGGACCTGCGGCGGCGGCGCCAACCAGAAGTGGACCGTGGGCTGACCCGGGCGCTCCCCGCACGACCGCAGACCACCGAGCGCGTCCCGCCGCCGCGGGACGCCACCGCAGAAGGGAACCCCTCGCCATGACAGCGCGCCACCACCGACCGATATCCCGCCGCAAGCTGCTCGCCGCGACCGCGGGCGCGGCACTCTCCGTCGCCGCCGTGACGAAGTGGATCGAGTCGAGCGCCTCCGCCTCCACCTCGGCCACCCTCCCGCTGGACCTGGTCAACACCACCGGCTCCGGCACCGTGTACGCCTACGTGCTGGGCCGGGATCCCGCGGCGGGCGGCAACTGGGCCTTCGTCCAGGCCGACGGCTCCACCCTGCACCATCCCCCGTCCCCGTCGAACGACCAGACGCCGCTGGGCGTCGACTGCGCCATCGCGCTCAACGGCCCGGGAGCCGGCCCCCGGCGGGTCACCCTGCCGCACCTCGACAGCGGTCGGATCTACTTCTCCGTCGGCGCGAGACTCACCTTCCTCATGAACCGCGGAGGGGGGCTGGCGCTGCCCTCCGTGAGCAACCCCTCCGACCCCAACGCGGCTGTCCAGCACGACTTCTGCGAGTTCACCTTCAACAACGACCAGCTGTACGCCAACATCACCTTCGTCGACATGGTCGGCCTGCCGATCGCCTTCCGGCTGGAGACCGCCCAGGGCACCCAGACGGTGCGCGGACTCCCGGCCGACGGCGTGTCCCGGGTCGCCGCCGCGCTGCGGGCCCAGTCGGCCGCCGACGGCAGCGACTGGAGCCGGCTGATCGTCAACCGGAACGGCGCCGACCTGCGGGTCCTCAGCCCCAACCTGGCGATCCGCGGGAACTCGTCGCTGTTCGCCGGCTACTTCGACAGCTACGTCGACCAGGTCTGGAGCACGTACCGTGCCAAGGACCTCCACCTCGACACCCAGTTCACCTGGGGTACCCTCACCGGCCGGGTGACCGGTGACACGCTGACGTTCCCCGGAGTCGGCAGCTTCGCCAAGCCCTCCACCCTGGCGATCTTCTCCTGCAGCGACGCGCCCTTCACGACCGGCAACGACATCATGGGCAACCTCAGCGCGCGGCTGGCCGCGGCGCTCAACCGGACCACCCTGCTGGACAATCCCGACCAGCCCACCGCCGAGCGGCCGGCCGCCTTCTACACCCGGCCCCGCACCAACCACTACGCCCGCATCCTGCACACCACCACCCCCGACGGGCTGGGCTACGCCTTCCCGTACGACGATGTGCACCCGGCCGGCGTCGACTTCGAGGGCAAGGTGCAGTCGGGCAGCCCCGGCCGGTTCACCATCACCGTCGGCGGCACGGCGGGCGACGGCGGCACCCCCACCCCCACCCCCACCCCGACGGCCACCGCCACGGCCGGCGGCGGGGTCGGCGCCTTCACCACCATCCAGGCCGAGTCCTTCAGCGCCCAGTCGGGGGGCCGGGCGGAGTCCTGCTCCGACGCGGGCGGCGGCAGCGACATGGGGTGGCTGCGGAACGGCACCTGGCTGAAGTACGCGGCGGTCGACTTCGGCGGAGCCGGGGCCACCCGTCTCAACGCCCGGGTCGCCTCGGGTGCGGCCAGCGGGGTGAGCGGTCTGGTGCAGGTGCGGCTCGGCAGTCCCACCGCCGCACCGATCGGAGGCCTCGCCGTCGCCTCCACCGGCGGCTGGCAGAGCTGGCGCACCGTCCCCGCGGACGTCAGCCGGACGACCGGCGTCCACGACGTCTACCTGACCTTCGACAGCGGACAGCCGGCCGACTTCGTCAACCTCAACTGGTTCACCTTCGCCTGACGTCTGCCGCGGGCCGCCGCGGCCCGTGACCGGCTCTGCCCGTGCCCGCACGGGTCGGCGGCGCCCTCCCGGACCGGGGAGGGCGCCGCCGACGACGCGCAGGCCCGAAGGCTACCGAGTGCCGCTGTCCAGCTGCTCCTGGAGCGCGGCGTCGGCCACCGCGATGGCCACGCCCATGGCCTCGGCGATGTGTCCGGCCGCGGACATGACGCGGGCGGTGCCCACGATCGGGGCGATCGCGACCAGGACGTCCTGCAACTGGCTCGCGGTCACGTTGGCCTCGACGGCCGGGCCGAGGTGGGCGAGGTAGGAGATCGACGGGGCGTCGGAGGCGACGAGTGCGGCGATCCGGGTCAGGATGAGCATGTCCTCGCTCATTCCGCACCGCTCGATGGAGTCCATCGTCATCGCCGCGAGCGTGTCGAGGACCGGGGTGTCGGACATGGTCGACATGTCGGTTTCCCTTCAAGGATGAGGAGACGCAGACGTCCGCCGCCCGGCGTCCGTCCGCTCCTGCTCGTCGACGGTAAGCCCGCCGCGTGGACTCGGCCATCCGACCGGATCGCGGCCGTCCGCCCGGAGTTGGCTGGCATGTGCATATCTATGCAAACTATGACAAAATGCCTGTATGCACGACTCTACCGAGCAGCATCAGCGCGCCGCCCACGGAGCCCACCCCTTCGCTCCCGTCCCGGCCCCCCGCGCGAACGTCACCCTTGCCCGCAACTGCCGTGAGTGCCGATCCTGGGGCACCGTGATCACCGAACAGGGCCGCCACGAGCTCTGTCCGGCCTGCCAGCTTCCCGGCGGTCCGGCCTCGTGAGCCGCGCGCCGACACCGGTCAGCGCGCCCACACCGGTCACGGAGCGGTCGGACCGGCGAGAGCGTCGGAGAGCTCGGGTCTACCGGCGATACCGAGCTTGCCGTACGCGTTGGTGAGGTGGACCTCGACCGTTCGCAGGCCGACGAAGAGGTGCTGGGCGATCTGCTTGTTGGTCATTCCGGCCACGGCCAGCGCCGTCACCCGGCGTTCGCTCGGCGTCAAGGCGTCCACACCGTGGAAGGTCCTGGTGCGCGGGCGGTCGCCGGTCGCGCGGAGCTCCTCCATCGCCTGCTCGGCGATCACGCTCGCCCCGCACTGGTGGGCCAGGCTGACGGCCTGCCGCAACTGCTCGCGGGCCTTCTCGACCAGCCCGGCGGCGCGCAGCCCGGCACCGTGGGAGACCAGGGCCTGCGCCCGGCGCAGCCGCGCGTCGGACTCGCCGAGCACCTCGACCGCCTCCCGCAGCAACTCCAGCCCAGGCCGCCCCGCCGTGGCCGTGCCGAGCGCCCGCAGCGCCACCCCGATCATCTCGGGCACACCCCAGCGGCGGGCCAGCTCCAGCTCCTCCCGGGCCAGCGTGCGGGCCTCCTCGTGCCGCCCCATCGTGACGAGCACCAGCGCGGCCTCGGAGCGCCACGGGTAGAAACCCGGCCCGGCCATGCCCCGGGTGCCGGAGCGCTTGCCGCAGAGCAGGAAGTCGGCCAGCGCCCGTTCCGGCAGGCCCTGGGCCAGGCGCAGCCAGCCCCTGGCGAGCAGGACGTAGTCGTTGGCCCAGTGCAGGTTCAGCTCTCCGGTCAGCCCGGCCTGGGCGAGCAGCGCCTCTGCCTCCTCCAGCAGCCCCTGCCGCACCCGGGCCTCCAGCAGCGTGGTGACCGGGAAGACGCAGTGGCTGGTGTGGGGCCCGACCCCGATCTCGCGCAGCGACTCCAGCGCCGCCTCGGCGTCGGCCCGGCACTCGGCGAGCCGGCCGAGCCGGCAGTTCGCGTTGGCCCGGGTACTGATCGCGTGCGCGTAGCCGAGCACGGAGCCCCGGGCCCGGGCCTCGGCCACCGCCGCATCGGCGTAGTTCAGAGCGGTCCGGGCCGCTCCGGCGGCGCCGAGCGCGAACACCGCGTTGTTGTAGACGATCGACTCGTCGTCGGCCGGGATCATGCCCAGCGCCAGGGCCCGCCGGGCGAACTCGACGGCCTCGGCCGGGTCCTCGCCGCGCATCGCCGCGCGCAGGCTGAGCAGGGCGGCCAGTGGGCGCTCCACGGCGCCGCCGCCCGCGTCCGCCAGATCCAGCTCCCACAGTCGCGGCCGGACGGCGGCGGCGGTGGCCAGCTCGCTCAGGCCCGCGTAGATGTAGTCGATCTCCAGCCGGAGCGCATGCTCGTCGCCGGCCTCGCGCAGCTCGGCGCTGGTGCGCCCGAGCACGTCCAGCGCCTCGGCGTAGCTGTCCGTCGCGAACAGTGCCATCGCCAGCCGCCGCGCGGCGGAGGTCCGGGCGGCGGCCCCCTGGGACAGCTCCAGGCTCTGCCGCAGGTTGCGCACCGCCGTCGGCACGCAGGAGGCCAGTTCCGCCTGCCCGAGCATGCTCAGCAGGGTGGCCCGCTCGCCCTCGGGCAGCGGTTCCCGCAGCGCGCGGCGCAGCGCGGCGACCGCGCCGTCCGGGTCACCGGCGGCCAGCGCCTCGGCGGCCGACCGGCGCAGCGCCTCGTTCACCCAGTCCTCGTCCAACGGGCCGGTGGTCTGCAGCAGCCGGCCCGCCACCTGGTCCTCGGGAGCGTTCTGCGTCCACAGCAGCCGCGCCGCCCCGAGGTGGATCCGCTGCCGCCGGCTGGGCAGCACCAGGTCGGCCAGCGCGCGGGCCGCGACCGGGTGGGCGAAACCGACCGCAGGCCCGACCCGCCGCAGTACGCCGGACTCGACCAGAGCGTGCAGGGCGTCCTCGACGACCGCCTCGGACTGCCCGACCACGCCGGCGACCAAGTCGGTCCCCGGCGTGCCGCCGAGGACGGCCGCCGTCTCGGCGACCTCGACCGCCGCCGGACCGGCGTTCGCCAGCACGGCCCGTACGGCCTGTCCGATCTCGGCCGGAGCGAGCGCGTCGAGCCGCTCGACGGCGTCCGCCGTGGGGGTCAGCTCCGCCGCCGCCGTGGCCCGCAGCAGGGCCCGGAGCAGGAAGGCGTTGCCGTTCGTCGCATGCCGGCAGCCGCGCACGAACGCCTCGTCCGGAGCCTGCCCGTGCGCCTGCTCCACCATCGCGGCCACGGCCGTCCCGCCGAGCGGCCCGAGTGCCACCCGCTGCCGGAACAGCTGCAGGACGGTGGCGGGCAGCTCCCGCTGCGCCGGCTCGACCGCCCCGGCGCCGACGGTGGCGAGGACGCCGACGGGCAGCCCTCCCGCGCGCCGCAGCAGGTAGCTCAGCCAGCGCAGCGAGGCCGGGTCGGCCCACTGCAGGTCGTCCACGGCGATCAGCAGCGGCCCCCGGGCCGCGAGGTGGACGGTCAGCCAGTGCAGGCCGCCCAGTACCGCGCCGTCGGCCTGCGCCGGTGTCGCGGACTGCGGCGGCCGGGGGTGGAACACCTCGGCGGCCGCCGCCGCGGGACCGTCCAGCAGTGGGTGCGGCGCGCCCGGCGGGGCGTCCGCCAGCAGTTGTTCGAAGAGCTGGCGGACGACACCGAACTCGAAGGCGCCGTCCAGCCGGTCCGCGGCGGCGAAGAGCACCGTCGTGCCCGACTGCCGGGCGCGGTCGACCACGGTGCGCAGCACCTCGGACTTGCCGCTGCCCGGTTCGCCGGTGACCAGGACCGCCGTGTGGCCGGCGAGCAGCGTGGTCAGGGTGTCGCCCTCGCGCTCGCGGCCGCTCGGCCATGGCAGTGAGGGGAGCTGCGCCGTACCGGAGTTCTCGTGGGGGCTGCTCGACATCCGCGTATCACACCTGTCTGTGGGGCCGGCCGGGTCCCGTCTTTCCCTGGCATGTCACGTGCCACACCCTAGCCTGCGCCGCCGACACGGCCGCCGGTCCCGTCCCGCGGGCCCGGTCCGGGTCGGCCGTTCCGGCGCAGGGGCGCACGGCTCCCGCGGGGCGGGCCGACGGCGGCTGCGGCACACCGGCCGCCGCCCCCGGCGCCGTCCGGGTGGGAAATGACGGATCGTCAACTCCTGTGTGCGGTCGCTGCTATGTTCGTCCACTGTGCTGACCTACGCATCCAGGCGGTGACCCGTGACCGGCCCCGAGCAGAACGCGCAGACCCGCGCCTTCCTCGCCGAGTACGCGGCCGGGAAGCGCGAGTTCGGCGCCCGGCGGTTCACCGGCCTGTACCTCGGCGGGGAGGACGTCCGTGGCGCCACCTTCGTCGACTGTGACTTCGTCGACTGCATCTTCGCCACGGGGGACTTCTCGAACTGCGTCTTCCGCGACTGCCGGTTCAGTAAGATCAACGCGCTCCGCGCGAGGTTCGTCGAGGCGCGGTTCCTGGACTGCGACCTCGAGAAGGCGGCCTTCGGCACCGCGGACTTCTTCCGGGCGGAGTTCGACGGGGGCACCTTCGGCGGCAACTGGCACGACGCGTTCTTCGTCCAGGCCCGCTTCCACCGGGTGACGTTCCTCGGGTCCGTCTTCGCGGGCGCCCACTTCGGGTTCACCGTCTTCGCGGCCGCCACGTTCGTCGCCTGCACCCTCGACCCGGTGGTGGTCGCGGGGCTGTGCCGAATCGACGAGCGGACCGTCGCGAACTCCTTCATCCTCAACAGCCGGGCGCTGGATGCGGCGCGCGACCGGTTCCAGGACGAGGGGGCGGCCCGGGACTTCACCCGCGGTCTCGCCGAACTCGAGCGGTTCCTCCTCGCGGTGGGCGCGGCCCCGGGCACCGTCCGCGCCTACCGGGACAGCGCGCGCGGCGGCGGTGAGCCCGCCCCGCCGACCGTCTTCATCAGCTACAGCTCCCGGGACGAGCAGTTCGCCACCCGGCTGCACGAGCTGCTGGAGGCCAACGGCGTGGACACCTGGTTCGCCCCGCACGACATCCGCGGCGGCCGCACGATCCTGGAGCAGATCACCGAGGAGATCCGGCGGCGCGGGAAGCTGATCCTCATCCTCTCCGAGGCCAGCATGGCCAGCGGCTGGGTCGCCACGGAGATCGGCCGGGCGGTGAGCGCGGAGCGGGAGACGGGCACGCGGAAACTGTTCCCGATCCGGATCGTCCCGCACGGGAGGCTGCTCGACTGGGAGCTGTTCGACGCGGACGCCGGGTACGACGTGGCACGCAAGATCCGCGAGTACCACATCCCGGACTTCTCCTCGGCCCCCGACGGCCTGGAACTGGAGCAGGCGGTCAGCCGCCTGGTCCGCGACCTGCGGGATTCCTGACTCCTGACAGCGCCACCGTCCGGTCGCCCACCTCCGGCCCCGGCGACACGGCCCCGGCGACACGGTTCCGGTCCCGCCCGGTGGGCACGGTGGGAGGTGTCGCCGACCGGGAGGGTCCCGGGGCGGGCGGCGGGCGAAAGGACGGAGAGCGCGATGGACACCGACTCCAGGGCACGGTTCGGGGACTACCAGAACGAGATCTACCTCGCCGGCCTCTCCGGCGTGCTGCCGGCGATGCCGATGAACTTCGCCGAACTGGAGGCGCGGGCGCAGGCCGCCCTGCCGCCGTCGGTCCTCTCGTACGTCGCGGGCGGCGCCGGGGACGAGTTCACCCAGCGGGCGAACGTCACCGCCTTCGAGCGGTACGGGCTGGTGCCGCGGATGATGGTCGGCGCCGCCCGGCGCGACCTGTCGGTGGACCTGTTCGGACTGAAGCTCCCGTCCCCGTTGTTCATGGCGCCGGTCGGGGTCATCGGCCTGTGCGCGCAGGACGGACACGGCGACCTGGCCACCGCCCGCGCCGCCGCGAGGAGCGGAGTGCCGATGGTCGCCTCGACGCTCACGGTGGACCCGATGGAGCAGGTGGCCGCAGAGTTCGGCGACACCCCGGGCTTCTTCCAGCTGTACACGCCCACCGACCGGGCGCTCGCGCAGAGCCTGGTGCACCGGGCGGAGGCGGCCGGGTTCAAGGGGATCGTCATCACCCTGGACACCTGGATCACCGGCTGGCGTCCGCGTGACCTCGGCGCGAGCAACTTCCCGCAGCTGCGCGGGCACGCGCTGGCGAACTACACGTCCGACCCGGTGTTCCGGGCCCGCCTCGCCAAGGCCCCCGAGGAGGACGTGAGCGCCACCGTCCTCGAGTGGATCGGCCTCTTCGGCAACCCGCTGACCTGGGACGACCTCCCGTGGCTGCGGTCCCTCACCGACCTGCCGATCATCCTCAAGGGCCTCTGCGCCCCGGAGGACGTCCGTCGGGCGAAGGACGGCGGCGTGGACGCCGTGTACTGCTCGAACCACGGTGGCCGCCAGGCCAACGGCGGCCTTCCCGCACTGGAGGCGCTGCCGGGCGTGGTCGAGGCGGCGGACGGGCTGCCGGTGCTGTTCGACTCCGGTGTCCGCACCGGCGCGGACGTGGTCAAGGCGCTCGCCCTCGGCGCCACCGCCGTCGGCGTCGGCCGGCCCTACGCCTACGGTCTGGCGGTCGGCGGCGTGGACGGCATCGTGCACGTGCTGCGCTCGCTGCTCGCCGAGGCAGATCTGATCATGGCCGTGGACGGCTACCCGACCCTCGCGGACCTGCGGGCCGAGGGTGCGATCCGCAGGATCTGACGCCTCGCCGGACCCTCCAGGACTTCGGCCGGACTTCCCCGGGACACCTCGACCGACGCTGCGCCAACGCCGCGTCAAGACCCCGTCCCGGGACGCAAGGGAAGCGTCAGGGAGCGCCGGAGGTCGGTCTCGGGCGGATAGCGTCGCAGACGAGGAAGCGGCTCCGCTCGTGGGGGAGCGGAGCCGCGACCACGCCGGTGGAACCTTCCCGGGTGATGTCAGTCCGCGATCAGGACGGCGACACCGGTGACCCGGTCCGCCGCCAGGTCCGTGAGCGCCCGGTCGGCCCGGTCCATGGTGTACCGCTGCAGACGGACGGTCGGGCGGTGGCGGGCGGCCTCGGCGAGGTAGGCGCGGCCGTCCTCCCGGGTGTTGGCGGTGACGCTGCGCAGCGTCCGCTCCTGGAAGAGATGCCGCTGGTAGTTGAGCCCGGGGATGTCGCTGAGGTGGATGCCCGCCACCGCCAGCGTCCCGCCGCGGTCCAGCGCGGACAGCGCCACCGGCACCAGGTCGCCGACCGGCGCGAAGAGGATCGCCGCGTCGAGCGGCTCCGGCGGGGCCTCGTACGCGTCGCCGGCGGAGGCCGCGCCCAGCTCCAACGCCAGCCGCCGGGCCTCCTCGGCCCGGGTCAGCACGTGCACGGTGGCGCCCCGGGCGAGGGCGAGCTGCGCGGTCAGGTGGGCGGACGCCCCGAAGCCGTAGATCCCCAGCCTGCCGGCCGGCGGCAGCTCGGCCCGCTCCAGGGCCCGGTAGCCGATGATCCCGGCACACAGCAGGGGCGCCACCTCCACGTCGGACGGCCCCTCCGGCAGCCGGTAGGCGTAGCGGGCGTCGACCACGGCGTACCGGGCGTAGCCGCCGTGGAGGTCCCAGCCGGTGTACCGCGAGTGCGGGCAGAGGTTCTCCCGGCCGGCCCGGCAGTAGCGGCACACGCCGCAGGTGCCCGCCAGCCAGGCCGCACCCACCCGGTCGCCGCGGGAGTGCCCGCCCACTTCGGAGCCGACGTTCAGGACGCGGCCCACGATCTGGTGGCCCGGCGTGCAGAGCGGCGTACGCGGCGGGAGGTCGCCCTCGGCGAGGTGGAGGTCCGTGCGGCACACGCCGCAGGCCGTCACCTCGATCAGCAGTTCCTGCGGACCGGGTGCCGCGATCGTCCGCTCCACACGTCGCAGTGGCGCCGAGGCCATCGGGCCCGGGTGCTCGACCACCCACGCCACCGTGCGGATCGGACCGTCCTCGGACGCTGACATCTCCGGCTCCTCTTTCCCCGCGACCTCCCCGTGGGTTCCCCGCGTCTGCTCCGTCTCCCCTGCGTCCGGCTCCGCGGCCTCACGAGGACCGGACACTCATCCCATCGTCCACCCGGCCGGGCTGTGCCGAGCAGGGCCGAACGGCCCCGATGGGGCCCGAACGCCCCACCTCCCTCCGCGACCGCCACCCGCCGGGCGCCGGCGGACCCACGGCCGGGCCCGGGAGCGGCCGGTGCGAGGCCACCGGCCCGGCACCGAACGGCTGACCGCCGGGGCGAGTCGGCGCACCCGGAGCGGGGTCGCGCTGGGACCATGCGCCTATGGCATCCGGTGCGAAGACCTCGACGGCCGCGGGGGTGGTCCTGCTGACCCTCGCGGCCGGGCAGTTCCTGATGGCACTCGACAGCTCGGTCATGAACGTCTCGATCGCGACCGTCGCCGACGACGTGGGGACGACCGTGACCGGCATCCAGGGTGCGATCACGGCCTACACCCTGGTGATGGCGATGTTCATGATCCCCGGCGGCAAGGTCGGCGAGCTCATCGGCCGCAAGCGCGCGTTCATGATCGGTTGCTGCGTCTACGGCTGCGGGTCCCTGACCACGGCCATCGCCCCGAACCTCGGCGTGCTGCTGTTCGGGTGGTCCTTCCTCGAAGGGATCGGTGCGGCCCTCATCCTGCCCGCGATCGTCGCGCTGGTCGCGGGAAACTTCGCCGCCGAGCGCCGGCCGGCGGCCTACGGGCTGGTCGCCGCCGCCGGGGCCGTCGCGATCGCGGTCGGGCCACTGGTCGGCGGGGTCGCCACGACGTACTTCTCCTGGCGCTGGGTGTTCGCCGGGGAGGTCGTCCTCGTCCTCGTCATCCTGGTGCTGGCGCGACGCATCGCCGACGCGCCCGTCGCCGCCGGTGCGCGGGTGGACCTCGTCGGCGCGGTGCTCTCCGCCCTCGGTCTCGGCATCTTCGTCTACGGCGTGCTGCGGTCCGACGAGTGGGGCTGGTTCCTGCCGAAACCCGGCGCGCCGTCCTGGCTCGGCGTCTCGATGGTCGTCTGGACGACGCTGACCGGCCTGGTGCTGGTCTGGCTCTTCCTGCACTGGGAGGCCCGCCTGGTCCGGGCCGGGACCGAGCCCCTGGTGGACCCGGAGCTGCTGCACAACCGGCAGCTCACCGGCGGCCTGATCATGTTCTTCTTCCAGTACCTCGTCCAGATGGGGGTCTTCTTCGTCGTCCCGCTCTACCTGTCGGTCGCGCTCGGCCTGTCGGCGCTCGCCACCGGGGCCCGCCTGCTGCCCCTGTCGCTCACCCTGCTGGCCGCGGCGGTCCTGATCCCGAAGCTGCTGCCGGACGTCTCGCCGAGGCGGGTCGTGCGGCTCGGCATCCTGGCGCTGCTCGCCGGCGCGGTGGTCCTGATGGCGGCGCTGGACGTGGACGCGGGCGCGGAGGCCGTCACCGTCCCCCTGCTGCTGATCGGGCTGGGCATGGGGGCACTGGCGTCACAGCTCGGGGCGGTCACCGTCTCGGCGGTGCCGGACGAGCAGAGTGCGGAGGTCGGCGGCGTCCAGAACGCCGTCACCAACCTCGGTGCCTCGATCGGGACGGCACTCGCCGGATCGATCATGATCGCGGTGCTCAGCACCTCGTTCCTGACCACCATCGAACAGGATCCGGCGATCCCGGCCGAGGTCACCGGTCAGGCCACGGTCGAACTGGCCAGTGGTGTCCCCTTCCTGTCGGACGCCCAGCTCACCGACGCCCTGGCGGAGGCCGGGACCAGCCCGGAGGTGGCCACGGCGGCGCTCGACGCGAACGCGGCGGCCAGGATCGACGGCCTGCGCGCGGCACTCGCCGTCCTCGCGCTGATGGCCGTCCTCGCGCTGTTCTTCACCCCGCGGATCCCGACCACCCAGCCGCGCTCACCGGCGTCCGGGGGCCCGTGACGCAGGCCCCGGCCGGAGGCCGGACGGACCCTGCCGCAGTGGCCCTGGCGCCCGGTCAGCCGGCGTGCGTGCCGCGGTCGCGGCGGATCACACAGAGGCCCCAGATCACGAAGGCCGCGGCGGCCATGACGGTGATGGACCAGAGCGGGTAGTACGGGATGGACAGGAAGTTGGCGACGATGAGCAGCGCGGCCGCCACGATGCCGAGGATCCTGGCCCACAGGGCCAGCCTGAACAGCCCCAGGCCCGCGGCGATCGCGACCACGCCGAGGACCAGGTGGATCCATCCCCAGCTGGTCAGGTCGAACTTGAAGATGTAGTTCGGCGTGCTGACGAAGACTCCGTCCTTGGCGATGCCCATGATCCCGCGGAGGATGTTCAGCACGCCGGAGATCAGGAGCATGACGGCGGCGAACACCACCAGGCCGCCGGCCGGGGTGTTCGAGTCGTCGTCACGGGCGGTCGTCGGTTTCGACGGCGAGGACATCTGTTACCTACCGATCGGCGGGGCGCAACGGTTTCGGGTCACGGTCACTGGTCCACGTTCGCTGGTCGGCCGACCTCGGTCGCGGTCGACCGGACGGCGCCGGCGGCCGGCCGTGGGGCCGCTCCGGCAGTGCCAGGATGCGCGCGCCCAGGCCGCCTCGCACGTCGGCCCGCGCACCGGTCCGTCCGGAACCGCCCGGTCCGGGCAGCCGTCGGGGGAGTGGGCTGCCCGGGACCCGGTGGTGCGGTGTCAGTGCCTGCGGTGCGCGTGGCGCCGGCGCAGGAGGAACACGGCGCCGCCGCCGGCGGCGATGAGGGCGGCGCCGATGACGCCGGTCCCGAGGCCGCCGCCCCCGGTGGAGGCGAGCGATCCGCCGTCGGTGCGGGGGGTGGACGGGGTGGTGCCGGAGGGGAGGGGGCTGGGTGTGGAGCCGATGGCGGCGTGGTCGTCGGGTTGGTCGGGGGAGGGCGAGGCCGGCGCAGTCGCGGAGTGCGAGGGCTGCGCCGAGGTGCTCGCCGTGAGGGTGGGGGTCGGGGCCGGGGTGGTGGGCCCGCCGGTCGGAGGGGTGCCGGAGCCGTCGCCGAACTGGATGTGGACGTCGGCGCCGGCGGCGGTGGCCCGGGTGACGCTGATCGACAGGTGCGCGGAGGAGTCGGAGAGCGCCGTACCGGCGGTGGTGAACGAGCCGGCGGCGGCCTTGTCGTCGTGCTTGACGTTGCTGATCATGACCGCGCGGTCGTAGCGCCCGGCCGGGACCCGGTAGACGTCCACGCCCTGGGCGACGTCGCGGTCCGCGGTGGCGGAGTCGGGCGCGCGGAACTCGACGACGACGCGGTCCCCGCCGGTGCCGAGCGGGAGGTCCACCGCTCGAACGCCCGAGGTGCCGGCCGCGTGCAGCGGGGTGAGGTGCATGGTGGTCGTCGCCGAGGGTGTGGTGACCTGCTGGGCGGTGAGCCACTTCTGGGACAGCAGCTCGGGCGCGGTCAGGCCCTTCCTCTCGCCGCCGCCGCCCATCGGCGTGCGGTCGCTGTAGCCGTCCGCGGTGCACGCGGTGAAGCTGCCGGCCGTGCACACTCGGCGTTCCTGGTGGGCGAGGCCGAGGTTGTGGCCGGCCTCGTGGACGACGGCGGCCTTGTCGGCCACGGCGCCTTCGTGGAACCAGGTGTTGGGGCCGGGCATGGAGCCGAGACCCCACCAGTCGCTGCAGTGGTCGGTGTGGAAGACGACCGAGATGTGGTCGAACGTCACGTCGGGGATCGTCTTGCGCGCGAGGTCGACCATCTTCCCGGTGTCGCAGGCGGAGGAGTCGTCCATGTCGATCGTGAACGGTCCGAACACGCCGTCACCCTGGGCGGGGACGATGCTCATCCGGTTCCCGGAGTTCCTGGCGTAGTACGTGGCGAGGGAGTCGCCGGTGCCGAAGAAGTTCTGAACGGCCTGGTCGTGGGCCTTCCGGGGGTCGGCGAGCGCGAGGTTGCGGAAGTTGACGAGCACCACGGCCCGGTGGTCGACGGTCTGCGGCGCGGGCTCGGCCGCGGCGGGTGCCGCGAGCAGGGCCGATCCGACGGTCAGCGCGCCGGCGGTGGCCGCGGCGAGCAGCACGGGGACCTTCGCACCGGTGGGTCGCGCGGCGCGGGTTGCCGCGGCGGCGGCCGTGGGGCGTGCCGGGAGTGGGCGCAGTGCCATGTGAGGGAGTCCTTGGCTGGTCGGTCGGATGCGGGCAGCAGGGAGCTCCGGACGTCCTCGGCCCGGGCCGGGGCGAGGACTCCGGACGCGTCATGAGGCTTCGGAGTGTGGCGAGTTGACGTGGACGGCCGACGGGCCGCCGGTGGTGCACCACCGGGCAGGGCCGGTCCGCAGGGCAGGGCCGGTCCGCAGGGCGGGAGCCGGCGATGTCCGCCCTGCATCATGGGAGACCCCTGGCGGCGCCCCGGATAACAGAAATCCCCGATCCTCGTGCGGGGGCCCGTTCGACGCGCGTGATCGCGCGGGAACTGGTGTGCTGGGTCGGGGGCGCTTGGTCCACGGGACGGCCGCACCGCATCCGGGAGAGTGGCAGATGAGCACGTATCGAGCCGCGCAGATCGCGGCGCTCGGCAGCCCGTTCGAGGTCGTGGAGCGGGAGGTCCGGCGGCCGGGCCCGGGCCACGTCCGGGTGGCGGTGGACGCCTGCGGGGTCTGCCACAGCGACGCGGCCTTCGTGAACGCCGCGGTGCCGGGCGTCCGGTTCCCCCTGGTCGCCGGCCATGAGATCGCCGGGCACGTCGAGGAGCTCGGCGAGGGCACCGCACAGCGCGGCTGGCAGGTCGGCGACCGGGTGGCGGTGGGCTGGTTCGGCGGCAGCTGCGGCCACTGCCGGCCCTGCCGGCAGGGCGACTTCGTGGTGTGCCAGAACCTGAAGGTCCCCGGCTGGGCGTACGACGGGGGCTACGCCGAGATGGTCATCGCACCGGCCGACGCCCTGGCGCGGATCCCCGACGCGCTGACCGCGACCGAGGCGGCGCCCCTGGGCTGTGCGGGAGTGACCACGTACAACGGGCTCCGGCGGAGCTCCGCCCGGCCGGGCGACCTGGTCGCCGTACTCGGCCTCGGCGGCCTCGGCCATCTGGGGGTGCAGTACGCGGTCGCGATGGGCTTCGAGACCGTGGCCGTCGCCCGCGGGGCCGCCAAGGCCGACTTCGCCAGCGAGCTGGGCGCGCACCACTACATCGACAGCACGGGGGCCACCGCCGTCGCGGACGCGCTGCAGTCCCTCGGCGGCGCCAGGGTCGTGCTGGCCACCGCGGCCAACTCTCAGGCCATCACGGCGACCGTCGAAGGGCTCCGCCCCCGGGGCGAGCTGGTGGTCATCGGCGCGGACGCCACCCCGCTCGGGGTCAGCCCTAACCAGCTGCTGATGAGCGGCAGGATCATCCGCGGTCACCCCTCGGGCACGGCGCAGGACGTGCAGGACACACTGGCGTTCAGCGTGCTGACGGGAATCCGCCCGACGGTGGAGACCGTGCCGCTGGAGCAGACCGCGGCGGCGTACGACCGGATGATGTCCGGCGCCGCCCGCTTCAGGATGGTGGTTACCCCGCACTGAGCCCGGCGGCGGCGCGAAGCCGGGGCCCCCGCAGGAATGATCGCCGGGGGAGTCGGCGTTGGGGCTACCAGACGCAATCGTAAGGAGGACCTGGTGGCCATGCAGACTCAGAAGGCTGTCCTGGCGGGTGGGTGTTTTTGGGGCGTGCAGGCGCTTGTCCGCAGGCAGCCCGGGGTGGTCGGAACGCGGGTCGGCTACAGCGGCGGCGACGTGCCCGACGCCACGTACCGCAATCACGGCACCCACGCCGAGGCGATCGAGATCACGTTCGACCCGGCCGTGACCGACTTCCGGACCATCCTCGAGTTCTTCTTCCAGATCCACGACCCGAGCACCGTGAACCGCCAGGGCAACGACGTCGGGAGCAGCTACCGGTCGGCGATCTTCTACCAGGACGACGAGCAGAAGCGGATCGCGGAGGACACCATCGCCGACGTCGACGCCTCCGGGCTGTGGCCCGGCAAGGTCGTCACCGAGGTGGCCCCGGTGGGACCCTTCTGGGAGGCCGAGCCCGAGCACCAGGACTACCTGGAGCGCTACCCCGACGGCTACACCTGCCACTTCGTCCGGCCCGGCTGGAAGCTGCCGCGCCGATCGAGCGGCACACCGCAGGCCGCGCACTGACCCGGACGGATCCCGTCTGGTCCTGACCGGGGCAGGCCGTCCATGGACGGCCTGCCCCGGTCAGACTTCCGGGGCTACTGCGCGGCGCCGCCCTCGCGGCGCGCGATCACGCGGTAGGCGTTGGAGAGCCCGGTGCGCCCGGCGAAGCGGGCGACCACGCGGTCCAGCAGCGCGGCGAGGAGCAGGGCCGGGGCGCCGGCCAGGAAGAGCGTGCCGCGCAGCGTCCGGCGCAGCCGCCCCGGGGGCGTACCCGGCAGCCACGGCGCGTCCTCGCGCGGTGCGACCGCGTCGAGCAGCAGCCAGCAGGCGGCGAGCAGGTCCACCGGGTCGTGCGGCTCGCCGTGCTGTTCCAGCAGGACGGTGAAGCCGAGCTCGCCGAGCCGGCCGCGCAGGTTGGCGACGGGCACGAGGTTGAGGTGCTGCGGCTGCAGCCAGGGCAGCCACCACCGTCCCAGCAGCCGGGCGTAGCGGCACTCCGGGTCGGGCACCTCGATCAGCAGCAGGCCGCCGGGACGCAACGCCTCCCGGGCCGCGGCCAGTTCATGGGCCGGGTCGGTGCTGTGTTCGAGGTAGTGGAACATGCTCACCACGTCGTACCGCCCGGCCAGCTCGGGTGCCAGTTCGGGCAGGGTGCCGCGGAAGCCGTGGGCCAACCTGCCGTTCTTCTCGGCCAGTTCGACGCCCTCGCTGAGGTCCAGACCGTCGAAGACGGTGTCCGGGAGGAGCTCGCGGGCGCTCTCGCAGAAGTGGCCGTGCCCGGTCCCGACGTCCAGCCAGGTGCCGGGTGCGGAGGCGAACGGGGCCACCGAGCGGGCGCGGCGGCGGTAGACGCCGGCGCGGGTGGCGAACATCCCGGCGAGCCGCTGTTCGCCCAGGCCGTCGTAGAAGTCGCGGTAGTAGAACTCCAGGCCGGGGCCGGTCAGCCGGGGGTTCTGGAAGATGTGCGCGCAGTCCCGGCACTCGTCCAGGACGAACCGTCCCGGCTTGTGCTGCAGCAGGTCGGTGGTGCGCAGCCGTCGCCGCAGCCGGGTGGAGCCGCACCACGGGCAGTCGGCGCGGCGCGGTGCGAAGAAGCGGCCGGTCCCGTCGGCCAGGTCGGCCCGGTAGGCGGGACGCAGGGCGGCGATCTGCCGGGCCCGGGCCGCGGCCCTGCCCGTTCCGGGGTCTGCTTCCGTGGTCATCGGGGCGTCCTGTCGGCCGGGGCGGCGAGGTGTTCGAGCCGGGTGGCGGCGGCGGCCGCGCCTCCGGCCGACCGGAAGGAGGCGCCGATCCGCCGGGCCGCGCACCGGTGGGCCGGGTCGTCCAGGACCGCGTCCAGGGCCTGGCCGAGCCGCTGCGCACCGGTCCGGCCGAAGCGCACCCGGACACCGGCGCCCGCCGCCGTCACCTGCCCGGCCACCACCGGCTGGTCGTCGCGGATCGGGGCGACCACCAGCGGCACGCCGTGCCAGAGGGCCTCGCAGACGGTGTTGTGGCCGGCGTGGCAGACCACCGCGGCGGTGCGCGCCAGCAGCGGCAACTGCGGCACCGAGCGCAGCACCAGGACGTCGGCGTCGGGCTCGGGGTCGCCCTGGACGCCGCCCGGGTCGACGATCACCGCCTGCAGCCGTCCGGCGCGGGCCCGCAGCGCCTCCTGGCAGCTCGCCAGAAAGGCCTTCCCCGCGTCGGCGTTGGCCGTTCCCAGGGTGACCAGCACCGTCTCACGGCCCGGGTCCAGCCACTCCCAGGGGAACGGGCCGGCGGCGGGACGCGCGGTGATCGACGGGCCGACGAAGCGCACCGGGCCCGCCGGTGCGGTGACGGGGCCGGCCAGTTCGGGGGTGGTGAAGGCGAGGGTCAGGTGCGGGGAGAAACGCGGGTCGGCCGTCCCGTCCGGGTCTCCGACGCGCCGCCGCAGGCCGGTGAGGAGGCCGGCGATCCAGGCCTCCACCAGCGGCATGCCGGCCAGGGCGCCGGTGAACTCGGCGGAGGTGGTCGCGGCGGTGGCCCAGGGCAGACCGAGCCGCTCGGCGACCAGCGCACCGGCGACGGCCTGCTGGTCCACCACGAGGACGTCGGGGGCGAACCGGGCGACCGCCGCCGTCACGCCGGGGGCCATCGCCTCGGCGAGCGGGACGAGGAAGTCCGCCCAGAGGAACTTCAGCGCGGCCGGGCCCCGCAGCTCGGGCGGTCTCGGGACGGCCGCGCCGTCGGCGGCGACGGCGCAGGGGTGGATCTCGGCACCGGGCCCGGTCAGGGGCCCGACCACCTCCGGCAGCCCTGCCCAGGCCGTCGCGTGTCCGCGGGCCCGAAGCTCGGCGGCGACGCCCACGGCCGGGTTCACATGCCCGACCAGCGGCGGGACGACGAAGAGGAACCGGGTCACCGCAGGCTCCCTTCGAGGTCCTGTCCGACTCGTGCGGCCGGGCCGCGCAGCGGGGCGCCGTGCTCGCGCAGCCAGGCCAGGGTGAGGTCGAGAACGGTTCCCGGGGCCTCGACCAGCACGGAGTGCTCCTGACCGGGCACGAAGGTGCTCCGGCAGCGGGGCAGCAGCTCCTCCAGCCACGCCGCCTGGTCGGCGAGGTCGGACTCGGTGCCGTAGACGGCCAGGACGGGGCAGCGGATCGCGCGCAGCTGCGCCTCGGTGGGCAGCCTGCTGGCCGGGATGTCGCGGGCCAGGGAGGTGCCGGCCAGCAGCCGCCCGGCCGAGCGGGCCAGCCGGGCGGTGTGGGCGCCGCGCTGCGCGGCGACCCAGGCCAGCGTGGACTCGTCGGCCAGCTCGGTCTCGGCCCGCCGCAGGATGCCGTCCAGTTTGGCGGCCCAGGCCGGGGAGGCGGGCTCGGACTCGACGGCCAGGATCCCGGCGACCCGGGCCGGACGGCGGGCGGCGAGGGAGAACGCCACCGTGCCGCCGAAGGAGTTGCCGAGCAGGTGGACGGGGCCGTCCCCCGCCAGCCGGTCCAGCAGCCCCGCGAGGTCGTCGACGAAGTCCTCGAGCCGGTAGCCGCTCGGTGGCCGTCCGGTGCGGCCGTGTCCGCGCTGGTCGTACATCAGCACCTCCACCCCCGCGGCGGCGAGCGCGGGGGCCAGGGTGAAGTAGTGGCTGGCGAGGCTGTCGGTCAGCAGGCCGTGCAGCAGGACGGCGGTCGCGGCGGGCGGCCGGCCGTCCTGGGGGCCGAGCCGCTGCACGTGGAGGCGGAGCCCGTCGAGATCGAGGAAGGCCACGGTCAGCTCCGCTCGACGGTCTGCAGCCGGTCCACGACGTGGCCGACCAGGCGGCCGACCGTCAGGCCGATGATCTCGTCGAGTTCCATGCCCGCCAGGAACTCGGCGAAGTTGATCCGCTCGCCCCAGCGGTCCTGGAGCCGCCCGGCCAGGGTCACCAGGTCGATGCTCTCCAGCCCGAGGTCCTCGGTGAACCGGGCCTCCATGGTGACCTCGGCCTCGTCGAGGCCGTACTCGTCGAGCACGGCGGCCAGCATGCCGGTGATCTCCGCGAGGACCTCCTGATCGGTGGGCGGGTGCAGGTCGGCGGTCTGTGCGCTGCCGGTCACGGGGTGGCCGTCCCTTCGTGGTTCTCGGTGTCGTCGCTGCTCAGGGTCCAGGCCACGACGTAGCTGCGGTCCGGCAGACCGGGTGGGCTGCCGAGTTCGGTGCACCCCACGCGGTGGGTGCGGGGTCCGTCGGGTCGGGCTACGGTGACCCGCAGTGCGGACGGGTCGGCGGCGACCACGGCGAAGTCCCGTGGCCGGCCGCGCAGTCCGGTGCCCTCCGCCTTGGCCGCCGCCTCCTTCGCGGCCCAGAACCGGGTCAGCCACAGTGCCTCGGATCCGCCGTGGGCGGCGCGGCCGGCCGCCACCAGCTCCAGCTCGGCCGGCCCGAGCGCGATGCGGAGGTCCGCCGGACGGTCCGTCACCTCCGCCAGGTCGATGCCCACGCCGGGCCCGCCGCCGGGGCGCCGTGGCCGGACCAGCGCCACCGCCGCCTCGGCCCGGTGCGCGAGCGAGACGTCCAGCTCCGGGAGTCTGCGGCCGTGCACCCCGGACACCTGGGGACGCCCATGGGGGTGTCCAGGGCCGGAGGTGGCGGGAAGGTCGTTGCGGACGGCGATCTCGGCGGGGAAGACCGGGCCCTCGCCCTGCTCCCAGAGCCACCGCCGCACCGCGTCCTTCACCGCGATCCGGCCCAGGAGCCAGGCCCGCCGCCCGCGGGGCGGCTGCTGCTCGTAGCGTGACCGCTCGGCGGATCCCAGATGGTTGCGCATGATCAGATCGCGGGAGGCGAGGTCCGGCCAGCGCTCGTGCAGCACCACCCAGCCACCGGGCTGCGGCGTGGAGAGGGTGTGGCGGTCGGCGAAGCGTTCGACGGGCCGGGTGTCGGGGTGGCTGTCGAAGCGGCGGTCCTGCCAGCCGTGGACCTCCGCCCAGACGGCGCCGCCGGAGAGCAGTTGCACGTCGGCCTCGAGGGCGGTGTCGGTGAGGCCGGTGATCCGGATGTGGGCGTGCAGCGGGGTGCCGGGCCGGGGCGTCGGTCCGTGGAAGGTGAGCCGGCGCATGCCGACCGGGAAGACGACCGTCCGCTCGGTGCGGGTGGCCATGATCCAGTACCCGAGCAGCTGGCCGACGTTGTCCAGCAGCGCCCCGGGGGCGGACGGTGCGGTGATCACGCCGCGCACGTGGGACGGGCCGAGCGCGGTCAGTTCGCTCAGGCCGCGGAAGGCCGGGCCGTGGAACATCCACCGTTCGTCGTAGAGTCCGGCGGCCGTCAGCCCCGGCGCCGACTCGGTGGCCGGATCCGGCGTCCACGCGGCCGGTGGCGCGGGGTGGCGGCCGGCCAGCTCGACCGTGCCCCGGGCGTAGCCGCCGAAGTCGGCGGCCAGCCGGCCGGGGCCGGCGTCGTCGAGCGTGAGCGCCACCTCCAGCGGGGTGGCGGCCGGCACCCACTGGCCGAACCGCAGGTCGTGCACGCCGACGGCGACCCGGCCGGGCATCGCCCGCTCCGCCGCGTCCACCAGGTGCTGCACGATCGTGGTGGCCGGGACGACGGGCCAGCGGTCGGTCAGGTCGGGCCAGCCGGCGCGCTGCCGGAAGAAGCAGTGGTCGAGCAGGTACGGCATGGCGGTGGTCGAGACCTGGAGCACGCGGCCGCGCGGGGGAGCCGCGCGGTCCGGCCGGGCGGGCGGGCGTGGCGGCGCGGTACGCCCCACGGCCGGCCGGCCCGCGCGGATCAGTTCGGCCGCGGTCCGCCCGGTGTCGCGCAGCAGCGCGTCGAGTTCGGCCGCCACCGGATGGCGGGCGGCCAGCGCGGCCAGGTCCGCGCTGTCGCCGGTGCCGGAACCCCGGTGCGGTGCCAGCTCGGCGCGCAGCGTGCCGAGGACGGCGGGATCCAGCGAGACGAGGGCGCCGCCGAGGTCGAGCCGGACGGCCGGGTGCGGCCGCTCCCGCTCCGGTGCGCGGGCGGGCCGCAGGGCCGCGAGGTCCGGCTCCGCGCCGTCCGCCCAGAGCGCGGCGGCGACCCGCCGCAGCTGGGCGAGTCCGTCGCGGTGCGGTGAGTTCGCCGCGACCACCAGATGCTCCCGGCCGCCCAGCGTGTCACCCGCCAGCGAGCCGATCTGTCCGGGGCCCACCTGGACGAACGCCCGGAAGCCGGCCGCGTACATGGCCTCGACCAGCGGCCGGAACCGCACCGGCTCCAGCAGGTGACGGATGAACAGCGCGCGGACCTCGGCCTCGGTGGGCGGGAAGGGCGAGGCCGTCGTCCCGGACCACACGGGCACGGTCGGCCGGTGCAGCTCGAAGCGGTCGGCGGCCTGCCGGATCGGGTCCAGATAGGGGCCCAG
Organism: Kitasatospora sp. NBC_00374; assembly: GCF_041434935.1. Classification (NCBI taxonomy): domain Bacteria; kingdom Bacillati; phylum Actinomycetota; class Actinomycetes; order Kitasatosporales; family Streptomycetaceae; genus Kitasatospora; species Kitasatospora sp. NBC_00374. Next base: position 7,397,459 of record NZ_CP107964.1, read on the forward strand.
CATCGGCGTGTGGAAGCCGGACCGGAACGGCAGGACCTGGCCCAGCACCCCGCGCGCGCGAAACCGGCGGACCAGTTCCGTGACCGGTCCCTCGGGGCCGCAGACGATCGACTGCTGCGGCGCGTTGTCGTGCGAGAGCACGACCTGCTCCATCCCGTCGACGCCGCCCAGCGCCTCGGCCACCCGCTCGGCCGAGGTGCCGAGCGCGGCGAAGGACAGACCGGGCACGCTCAGCGCGTCCGGGTCGAAGGACTCCAGGAAGGAGTCCACGGAGGCGCCGGAGTACAGGCCGCCGCTGATCATCGCGGTCCACTCGCCGACACTGTGCCCGGCCACGGCATCGGGCCGCACGCCCGTCCGGCGCAGGGCCGCGTCCAGCAGCCGGCCCACGGCGACCACGCCCACCCCGTGCCGCCCGATGTCGCCCACCCGGGCGGCCGACCCCGAGGCTGCGGGGCGCGGCAGGCCGAAGTGGTCGGCGACGTCGTCCACCCGGGGCGCGAACTCGCCCTCCAGGCCGGGGAAGAGGAACGCCACCCGGCCCGTCTCCAGCAGCGGCCGAGGGGCGAACCAGACGTCGCCCCGGCCGCGCCAGGCCCGGCCCCGGGAGACCGCGCGGCGGGCCACCGCCAGCCGCTTCCCGGTCGGGTCGACGACGGCCAGCCGGCAGCGCGGCGCGGGCCCGCCGCGCTCCGGCAGGCCGGCGGCCAGCACGGCGCGGTCGTCGGCGGCCAGCAGCTGCGCCAGCTGCTCGGGGCCGTCGGCGGCGAGCCGCAGGACCCGCTCGGGTTCGGACACCACCGCGGGTGCCACGACGGCGGAGGGAGCGCGGGCCGGGGCCGGGGCCTGCTCCAGCACCACGTGCGCGTTGATACCGCCGAAGCCGAAGGCGTTCACCGCCGCGCGGCGGGGTCCGTCACCGGCGCTCTCCCAGGGCCGGGCGGTGCCGATGGTCCGGAAACGGGTGCGGGCCAGCGCCGGGTGCGGATCGTCGCAGTGCAGGGTGGGGAGCAGGACCCCGTGGTGCACCGCGAGCGCCGCCTTGACCAGCCCGGCGACGCCCGCGGCCGGCATCAGATGGCCGATCTGCGACTTCACCGAGCCGAGTACGGCCCGCTCCTCGCCGGCCCTCGCTAGGCCGAACACCTCCGCCAGCGTGGTCAGTTCGGCCGCGTCCCCGGCCGGGGTGGCGGTGCCGTGGGCCTCCAGCAGGCCCAGCGCACCGGGCGCCGCCGGGTCGAGCCCGGCCGCCTGCCAGGCCCCTCGTACCGCGCGGCTCTGGCCCCCCGGGTCGGGGTTGGCCAGTGCGGCCGTACGCCCGTCGCCGGCGACGCCGGTACCGCGGATCACCGCGTACACCCGGTCGCCGTCGCGCTGGGCGTCGGTGAGCCGCTTGAGCACCACCACGCCGGTGCCCTCGCCGATCAGGATGCCGTCGGCACCCCGGTGGAACGGGCGGATCCGCCCGCTCGCGGAGAGCGCCCGCAGCTGCGCGAACACGCTCCACAGGGTGACGTCGTGGCAGTGGTGCACCCCGCCGGCCAGCACCACGTCGCAGCGCCCGGTGGTCAGCTCGCCGACCGCCTGGTCGACGGCGACCAGCGAGGACGCGCAGGCGGCGTCCACCGTGTACGCCGGGCCGCGCAGGTCGAGCCGGTTGGCCACCCGGGAGGCGGCCAGGTTGGGCACCAGCCCGATCGCCGACTCGGGGTGGTCCGGGCCGAGCCGGTCGGTGAACGCCTCCCGGACCCTGGCGAGCTGACCGTCCGTCAGGTCGGGCAGCAGCTCGCCGAGGGTGCGCACCAGCTGGTGCGCGGTGCGGACCCGCTGGTCGAGCCGGACCAGGCCCGGCGTCAGATAGCCGCCCCGGCCCAGCACCACCCCGACCCGGTCGCGGTCGGGCAGCCGTTCCGGGCCGCCGGCGTCCGCGATCGCGGCGTCCGCGACCTGCAGCGCGATCAGCTGGTCCGGCTCGGTCCCGGGCACCGAGCTCGGCATGATGCCGAACCGGGTGGGCCGCACCTCGGCCAGCGCGTCCACGAAGCCGCCGCGCCGGCAGTACAGCCGGTCGGGGGCGCCGGGCCCGGTGGCCGCCGCCGGGTCGTAGAAGCCCGCGTCCCAGCGCCCCTCGGGGACGTCGGTGATCGCGTCGACCCCGGCCAGCAGGTTCCGCCAGTACGTCGTCAGGTCCGGGGCGCCGGGCAGCAGGACCGCCATGCCCACCACGGCCACCGGCACCGCCCGGGGGCGCCTCTCCACGGCCGTCACCAGCCCGACGCCGTGTAGACCACGGACCGGACCGACTCCTCGCCCCAGGCCAGCTCGCGCAGCAGCGCCAGCGTTCCCGCGCCCGGGTCGATCAGCCGGACGCCGCGCCGGTCGTAGTCCCGCGCCAACTCCGGCGTGACCATGCCGGCGTGCGCGCCGGACGGTGCCCACGGCCCCCAGTGCACGGTCAGCGCCCGCCGGCCGGTCGCGGCGGCCCAGCGGGCGCCCAGCTCCTCCAGTGCGTCGTTGGCCGCCGCGTAGTCGGCCTGGCCGCGGTTGCCCAGCGCCGCGGCGATGCTGCCGAAGAGCACCGTGAAACGCGGCCCGGCCGGCAGCTCGGCCAGCGCGTCGAGCAGCGCCCGGGCGCCGTCCGCCTTGGTGGCGAACACCCGCCGGAAGGACTCCGGATCCTTCTCCGCGAACACCCCGTCCTCGATCACGCCCGCCGCGTAGACCACACCGTCCAGCCGGCCGTACGCCGCGTACACCTCCTTGACCGCCTGCCGGACGGCCGCCGGGTCGGCCGCGTCCACGGCCTGGTAGCACGCCGTCGAGCCCAGTGCGGACAGCTCGTCGAGGGTCGCCGCGACCTCGCGTCCGGCCAGCAGCCGCGACGCCACGCGGTCGACCTCCGGCAGCGGTACGCCCTGGCGGGCGAGCGCCGCCCGCAACGCGGCCCGGTCGTGGGCGCCGGCCGTCACCGGGTCCTCGGGGCCGTCCGGCGGCGCGGTGCGGCCCAGGAGCTCCAGCCTGCACCGCGAGGCCGCCGCGAGCGCCGCGGCGAACCGCGCGGTGATCCCGCGCGCCCCGCCGACCAGCAGCACCACCGCGTCCCCGTCCAGCCCCAGCGCGGCGGCCTCCGCCACCCCGTCACCGGCGGGCCCCGCCCCGGTGCTGCCCAGCACCCCGAGACCGGACTCCACCAGCGTCAGGCCCCGCCGGCCGTCCGGCCCGTGCAGCACCACCGGCTCGCCGTCCTCGGCCAGCAGCTCGCCGACCAGGGCGTCGGCCACGCCGGCCGGCTCCGCCGAGGCCTCGAACTCCACGAGGCGGACCGAAGCCCGCGGGTACTCGCGGGCGAGGGAGCGCAGCAGCCCGCGCAGGCCGTCCGCCCGGCCGGGACCGGCGGCGGACGCCGTGCGGGCGGCCAGCAGCCACCGGGGCCCGCCGGCGAGCGCGGCCTGCAGCGCCGGCACGCAGCCCGGCAGCACCGGCGCGCCGTGCTCGGCGAGCGGATCCAGCAGCAGCACGCCGTCCACCGGGCCGTCCCCGCCGGACAGCAGGTGCTCGGCGTCCAGGGCCAGCACCTGCGCACCGTGGGCGGTGAGCCGCGCCGACAGGGCCTGTGCGACGCCGCGGCCGTCCGTGCCGAGCAGGGCGAAGCGGCGGCCGGCCAGGACCCGCGGCGCCCCGACGGGCTCCGCCAGTGGCACGGGAACGAGCCGCAGCCGCGCGGGCTCGTACCCCGTGACCGCGTCCGTGGTCCGTCCGGCAGGGGGGAGGGCGGGTGCGGGTGCCGGTCGGCCCAGGTGGTTGGTGAGCCAGTGGGTGATGGCCGCGGTGGTGCGGGCGCGGGAGAGTTCATCGAGTTGGTGGTCGTCGAGGGTGGTGAGGTCGGTGGTGGTGAGGCGGCGGGCGAGTTGGCCGATGATCTCGGTGCGTTTGATGGAGTCGATGCTGAGGTCGGCTTCGAGGTCGAGGTCGGGTTCGATCATGTCGGCGGGGTATCCGGTGCGTTCGCTGATCACTTCCACCACCGTGGCCATCAGGTCGGCCCCGGGGGCGTCCCGCCGCCGCGGCGCCACGGCCGGCGCCTCGGGCACCGCCGTCGCCGCGACGGCCGGCACCGGCGGACCGGGCGGCGGCACGGCCGGTACGGCGGCGCCCGCCGCACCGAAGTAGCTCAGCAGTACCTCGCGCTGCGCCGCGACCATCTCCCGGCTGCTGCGCAGGAAGTCCGCGACCAGGGCCTCCCCGTCGGCCCGGTGGGTGTTCGGGTGCGCGTCCTGGGGTGCCACCAGTGCCTCCGGTACGGGTCTGGCCGGTGCGAGCGCGCCGGGGAGCAGTTCTCCGGCGGCGGTGCGTACCAGCTGCCCGTCCACCGTCCAGCCGGGCCGGCGCGCTGCCCGCGCCCGGCCCGCCTCCACCGCGTCACGGCCGTGCAGCAGCCGTCCGGTGCGCACCGGCACGCCGGCGACGGCCAGTTCGGCCAGCGCGTCCAGGAAACCGGGCAGTCCGCCGCGCCGGCCCTCGACCGCCACCGCGCGGTGCGGCCGGTCACCGAGCACCGCCGACACCAGTCCGGTCAGCACCGATCCCGGCCCGGCCTCGACGAACACCCGGGCGCCGGCCTCGTACATGGCCTCGATCTGCGCCGTGAACCGCACCGGCGCGCCGATCTGCGCCGCCAGCTCGGCCCGCACCGCGGCCGGGTCGGCCGGGTAGGCGGCAGCCGTCCGGTTCGAGAAGACCGGGAACTCCGGTGCCCGCACCACCCGGTCGGCCAGCGCATCGGCGAACCGCTCGCCGGCGCCCGCGACCAACGGGCTGTGGAAGGCACAGGCGACCCGCAGCCGCTTGACCCCGTACCCGGCCTCGCGCAGCCGCTCCGCCGCGGCCGTCACCTCGGGCGTCGCCCCGGAGATCACGGTCTGCCGCGGCGCGTTCCGGTTCGCCGCCACCACCCGGCCGGCCAGCCCGGCGGCGGCCAGCACCTGCTCGACCTGCTCGGCGCCGGCCGCCACCGCCGCCATCGACCCGGGGTCCGCGCCCTCGCCGACCGCGTCCAGGATCGCGAGCGCCCGCCGGGCACTGATCGCCGGCAGGTCCTCGGCGGCCAGGGCCCCGGCCGCGCAGAGGGCGACCAGTTCGCCGTAGCTGTGGCCCGCGGCCAGCCGTGGACGCACCCCGGCCAGCCCCAGCAGCTCGTGGGCGGCCAGCCCGGCCATGCCCAGCACGGGCTGGGCCACCCTGGTGTCGGTCACCGCCGCGCGCTGGTCCTCCCGCGCCTCGGCGGTGAACGCCGTCGGCGGGAACAGCACGTCCGCGTACGCCCGGCCCAGCCGCAGATGCCGCTGCACCGAGGGGAACGCCGTGAACAACTCCGCGAACATGCCCGGGCGTTGGCTGCCCTGACCGGGGAAGAGGAACGCCACCTCGCCGCCCGTCGGCCCGCCCTCGTCGGCCAGCCGCAGACCGGCCGCCGGATCGTGCTCCCCGCCCAGTGCCCGGCGCAGCAGCCCGGCCAGCGCGGGGACGTCCGCGGCCACCACCGCGACCTGCACCGGCCCGTGCCCCGACTCCGCCCGCCGGGAGGCCGCCAGCGCGAGGTCGCGCAGCCGCCACGGCGAGCCGTCCGCCTCCGCCAGACGCAGCAGCTCCGTCACCCCGCGCAGCGCCCGCTCCCGGTCGCCGCCGCGGAAGGTGAACAGCTCGGCTGGCCACTCCTGTGACCCGTGCACCGGCGGTGCGCCATCGTAACCGGTCAGCACGGCATGGAAGTTGGTGCCACCGAAGCCGAACGCGCTGACCCCGGCCACCCGTTCGCCCGCGGGTGCGGCCCACGGCCGGGCCTCGGTGTGGAACGCGAACGGGCTCGTCCCGGGCTGCCACGCCGGATTCGGTTGCGTCAGGTGCAGGGTCGGCGGCTTCACCCCGGTGTGCAGCGCCAGCGACGCCTTGATCAGGCCGGCCAGCCCCGCCGCGCACTTGGTGTGCCCGATCTGCGACTTCACCGATCCCAGCGCGCAGCTCCCCGGGGCCGCGCCGGCCGCCGTGAACACCTCGTTCAGTGTCGCCAGTTCGGTGCGGTCGCCGACCACCGTTCCGGTGCCGTGCGCCTCCACCAGGCCCACCTCGGCCGGTCCGATCCCGGCACCGCGGTACGCCCGCTCCAGTGCCGCCCGCTGCCCCTCGGGCCGCGGGGCGGTCAGGCCCAGCGAGCGGCCGTCGCTCGCACTGCCGACGGCCTGGACCACGGCGTACACCCGGTCGCCGTCCCGCTCCGCGTCCGCCAGCCGCTTCAGGACCAGGCAGCCCACCCCCTCGCCCAGCGCGATCCCGTCGGCCGAGGCGTCGAACGGGCGCGACCGGCCGCTCGGCGACAGCGCGTGCACCGAGGCGAAGAGCAGGTAGTCGTTGATGCCGTTGTGCAGGTCCGCACCGCCGCACAGGGCCAGGTCGGCGGCGCCCGTCACCAGTTCCTTGCAGGCCACGTCCAGTGCGGCCAACGAGGACGCGCAGGCGGCGTCCACGGTGTAGTTGGCGCCGCCCAGGTCGAGGCGGTTCGCGATCCGCCCGGCGATGACGTTGGCCAGCATGCCCGGGAAGGAGTCCTCGGTGAGGCCCGGCAGCTGCTCGGCGATCGCCTCCGGCACCTTCCCCAGGTAGGCCGGCAGCACCGCCCCCAGCACGCCCGCGTTGGACAGGTCGCTGCCCGCCTCCGCGCCGAACACCACGCTGGTGCGGGAACGGTCGAAGGCCCGGCCGCCCTCCTGGCCGCCGCCGTCGTACCCGGCGTCCACCAGGGCCCGGCGCGCCGCCTCCAGCGCCAGCAGCTGGACCGGCTCGATGCTGCCCAGCGCGGACGGCGGGATGCCGTAGCTCAGCGCGTCGAAGGGGATCGGCGGCAGGAATCCGCCCCACTTGGACGGCGTGGTGCCGGGCCCGCCGTCCGTCGAGTGGTAGAGCGCCGGATCCCAGCGCTCGGCGGGCACCTCGGTCACCGCGTCCACCCCTGCCAGCACGTTCGCCCAGAACGCGGGCACGTCCGGCGCCTGCGGGAACATGCCCGCCATGCCGATCACCGCGATCCGCAGTGGCGCCGGCACCGGCTCGTCGGCGGTCGCGGACAGGCCCGCACGCTCCGTCAGCTCCTCGGTCCGGGCCGCCAGGAAGCCGGCCGCTCCCGAACTGACCGCGGCGTGCAGCTCGGCCAGCGTGGTGGTGGCCGACCGCAGCACGGCGACCTGCCCGGCCATGAACATCCCCTGCGCCAGCTGGCCCTGCTCGTCCACCGGGGTGAGCTCGCCCGCGACCCGGTCGACACCCTTTCCGGCGATCCGCAGCCGGCCGACGTTCAGCCGCTCCAGCCGCTCCCAGGCCTCCCGGTCCGGTACCCCTTCGGCCCGCAGCCGCTCCTGCACCTCCAGGAACTCCGCCGTGAACGGGCTCGGCACGCACCGCGTGGCGTGCCCTGGCGCCGTCTGCAGCAGCGCCGTGCCGCGGGCCGCCACCACCTGGCGCTGGAACACCGGCTGCACCGCGCCGTGCGTCACCGCCTCCTCGGTGAACAGGTACGCCGTGCCCATCAGCACACCGGCCGCCAGGCCCCGGTCGGCCAACGGCGCCGCCATCGCCGCCACCATCGCCGCCGAACGCTCGTCGTGCACGCCGCCCGCGAACAGCACCTCCACCGGCCCGACGTCCTGGGCCGCCGTGTCGAGGAAGTCCTCCAGCACCGCCAACTGCGCCTCCCAGAGCGGGAAGCTGTGCCGGGGACCGACATGGCCGCCGCACTCCGAGCCCTCGAAGACGAACCTGCGCGCCCCGTCCTCCAGGAACTGCCTCAGCAGCCCGGGGGAGGGCACATGCAGGAAGGTCCTGATCCCCGCCTCCTCCAGCACCCGCGCCTGTGACGGGCGTCCGCCGGCGATCACGGCATGGCTGGGCCGGGCGGCGAGCACCTCGGCCAGCTGGGCGCTGCGCACCTCCTCCGGCGCGAAACCCAGCACGCCGACGCCCCAGGGGCGTTCACCGAGAGCGGCCCCGGTCCGGGCGAGCAGCTCACGGGTCTGCCCGGGCCCGGCCAGGGCCAGCGCCACGAACGGCAGTGCGCCTGCCGCGGCCACGGCCGACGCGAAGCCCGGCTGGTCGCTGACCCGGGTCATCGGACCCTGGGCCACCGGCAGTTCGGTTCCGAGTGCCTTGCTGAGCGGCGCCCGGGGGCCGAGCTGCGCCCGGGCGGCGGCCGAGGTCCGCGGCACGTTCAGCACGGCCTCGCGGATCGCCCGGACGGCCTGCCCGGCCGTTCTCCACCGGTCGGCGAATCCTGCGGCCAGGGCGCCGTCCTGACCGATCGTCAGCTCGACCTGATCGCGCTCGCCCGCAGGCCCGCCGCGCCGCAGGACCCGTCTCCCGCCGAGGACCACGGTCTCGGACCCGTCCATACCGCGCACGGCCGCCGCGGCCTCCTCGGGCGCGGCGGACTCGGCCAGCAGGGCGAGCTGGCCCTCCAGCACCACCCCGGCGGCCCCGCCCGCCACCGCCGCCGCCGCGGTGCGCGGTCCGATCCCGCCGCAGGCCCACACGGGGAGTCCGATCTCCGCGGCCCCGAGCAACTGCTGGAGCAGCACGAAGGTGCTCAACTCGCCGACCCGGCCGCCGTTTTCGGCTCCGCGCGCGATCAGCCCGTGGGCGCCGGCCCGAGCCGCCGCCAGCGCCTGGGCTAGGTCGGTCACCTCGACCAGCACGCGGTACCGGGCGCCGAGTGCCTCGATGTCCCAGCCGGGCACGTCCGGGGGCAGGACGAGGGTGTGCGGGCCGGTTCCGTCGGGCGCGCGGAGGTCGTCGGGCGAGAGCCGGCAGGCGGGTCCCATCCGGACGCCGAACCGGCCCGGTGCGCTCTCGCGGAGCCGGGCGAGCTCCTCGCGCGATCGGCGGTCACCGGTGCCGAGGTCCAGCACGCCGAGCGCGCCGGCGCGGCAGAGGGCCTGCGCCAGTCCGGCGTCGGGTTCGTGGAAGGGGGTGATCCCGACGACGATGTCGGCCGGTGAAAGGGTAGGCCTCATGGGCTCTCCGTGGGTGAGTCACGACGCAGTTGGGGGCATGTGCGACTCCCGGACCGGAGCACGGCGGCTCATCCCTCCGCCGGGGCGCGAAGGGGCCGTGCCAGTTCCTCGGTCCGGTTCAAAACCGAAGCTACCGATCGGTAGCGCACGTCAGGTTAAGTCCCGGTTGCAGGTCCATGTCAATGGCTCGTGCGGGGGGCATGGGCGTGGGCAGCCATTCGATCGGACTTGGGGTCGTTCGATCGAATGGCTGGAGATGGTCAGGTCTCGGGGTCCGATGCGCCCGGCTGCTCCCGCCCGGCAGCTGGGTGTCCTGGGAGTACGAGGCACCGTGGCACCCCGCCGCGGCGCCGCTCCCGCCGCTGCCCGCGGCCGGAGCGGCGCTGCTGTCGGGGCTCGGGCTCGGTGGCTGACGGTCTGCCGGGCCACGGGACAGCCGTGATCGAGCGTATCGCGCGATCGATTACCGATCAGAGGGTCGGTCCGGGAGCGGGTCGACCATCCGGGCGGGAGGGCGGGGTGTCACCCGCCGAGCCGGACACGGCGTGACGCCGGCTCAGGACACGAGGGTCTGCTCGTCCAGTTCCGTCAGCGTCACGGTGCACAGGCCGCCGCGTTCGGTCCGGACGTCCGTCACCTCCAGCTGGGTGCCCGGCAGGAGGATGAACTCCTCCTCGCCGGTGAAGGCGGAGAAGTTCTGGATGCCCGTCGCCCGGACGGGACGCACCTCGAAGAGCGTCCGCTTGCCGCGACTGCCGAGGAAGGCCCGCGCCACGCCGAGCTTCGACGTGCACGAGGACACGCCCCACCAGGTGACGGTCCGTCCGAGCGGATACTGCGCACGCAGGTCCAGCGAGACTCCGCGCCACAGCGGCTCCGTGCGGGCGGGAAGCTTCGAGACCGCCGCGAACAGCAGCCGCAGGTACGGGAGGTAGGGGACGAGCCGGCTCCGGTCCGGGGAGCGCAGGACGGCGTTGATCTCCCGGTAGAACGCGGACTCGCAGGTGTACAGGTAGAGGGCGGCGATCGCGTCGGCGGACAGACCGGACAGACCGGACAGACCGGACGGACCCGACAGGCCGGCGGTGGCCTCGTCCGCCCGCCGCTTGCCGAACTCGTGCGACAGCGTGACGTGCCGGTCCAGACCGGGGAGCAGTGCGGCGACCGGGCCCACGGCGTCCCGGAACCCCATCAGCGGTGTGTCGAACACACCGGTGATCGCGGGGAGGACGAGCCCCTCGTCCTTGACGCTCGCGAGCCGGTCGAGGTAGAGCTGGTGCAGCTCCATGGTGGACGCGATGAACGCGCCCATGCGCTCGGAGACGTCGCCGTCCGTCCCACCCGCCGCCGCGGCGAGCGTGTTCCACCCCTTGCTGGGCAGCCAGTCGACCTGGTCGGCGCCCAGCGACGCGAGCGCCTCGTTCACCATCCCGAAGTGGTCGCCGTCGCAGAAGATGTCGCCCTGCGCCGCGGGGTTGGGGTGGTCGATGTGCCGGACCTCGACCCCGGGGTACTTCTTCTGCAGCTCGACGACGACCTTCTTCAGGTTGCGCGCGTGCGCCCCCCACCACGCGAAGACCACACCGCGGTCCTCCTCGTCGGCGTTCTGCTTGGCCCTGAGGATCTCCTCGACGATCCGCTCGGCGGCCGGCCGCCAGAACGCGGTGTGCCGGTCGGTTCCCGTCGTCCCGTCGCTACTGGCGGTCAGGGCCGCGTTCAGGAGCAGCACGCCCTGGGTGAGCATCGCCTGGAACCACTCGGGCGGCTGGACGGTGTCCTGCTTCTTCAGCAGCGCCCGGACGTCGGCGATCGGGGTCTTCTTGGGAATGCCGTACTTCCACATCGCCGCCGCCTTGATGATGCAGCGGATGCTGACGACCCTGCCGAACTGGCTGTCCTTCCAGTCGTGGAAGGTGTTGTCGAACATCGCGATGCCGGTGGCGCTCTCCGGCCGGGGGTACGGGTTCTGGCCGAAGACGACGACCTTCCACTTGTGCGGCGCGTTGGGCTTGAGCGCCTGGAAGGTCAGTTCGCGGACGGGGACGACGTCCTGGCCGCGGCCCGGGCCGATGAACGCGGCCGCGCCGGGCTGCGCCTCGATGACCGGCTTCAGCAGCGGAAGCCACGGTTCACCGCCGCCCGCGAAGAGTTCCGCGAGGGCCAGCGGGTCGTTCGGGTCGGGCGTGGCGGGGGCCTGGGCGTCGCTCATGGTGGAGGGTCTCCGAAGGGTCGAACCGTACTGAGGGAGGGCGTGACTGACGGGTGGTCGATCGACCGGCCGCACCGACAGTCCTACCGGCCGCGTGTGACAACCGCAGGCCCGGACCGGCGGGCCGCATCCTGCGGTACGCGACCGGAGCCGCGCTGTCAGCGGGGCGCGATAGCTTCGTGATCACCAAGGAGACAGCTTCCCGATCGGAGTCGACCATGACCGAAAACCGCGTGCAGTCGCCGCTCAGGGTGGTGCTGACCGACACCAACTCGACGGTGGTGGAGGCGTGGCGGGCGGCGTTCGCCGACACCCCCGGGATCGAGATCCGCAAGGGCTCGATCCTCGACGAGGTGGTGGACGCCTGGGTCAGCCCCACCAACTCCCGGGGCCGGATGGACGGCGGCGTCGACGCGGTCGTCAAGCGCCACCTCGGGGCGGGCATCCAACTGCGCGTGCAGCGGGCGATCCGGAGCGGCTTCGGGGGCAGGCTCCCGGTGGGAAGCGCGGTGTGCGTGCCGTCCGGGGCGGTCAACCCGAAGTTCCTGATCTCGGCGCCGACGATGGAGGAGTCCTCGCAGAACGTGAGCGAGACCCTCAACGTGGCGCTGGCCTGCGCCGCCGCGTTCCAGGCGATCCACCGGCAGAACGGCCAAGCGCCGGGCAGCATCGGGTCGGTGGCGCTGGTCGGCATGGGGGCCCGGACCGGCCGGGTGCCGGCCCGGGTCTGCGCCAACCTGATGTGGACGGGCTACACGCTGTTCAACGACCACTCCTTCGAGGACTACGACGAGCTGCGCAGCACGATCACTGCGCAGCTCGACGACATCGAGAAGGTGCCCGACACCGAGCGGGTCCGGATCGCGCCGCCCGCGCGCCGCACCTCCCGTCGCTGACCGAGGACTTCTCCCCGCCGGGAGCGCGCGGCCGGCGGCCGGCCTGTGGTGCCCGCCCGGGCCGTACGGGTCAGCGACGGGCGGCCGCGAGGGCCTCGATGGCGGGGACGAGGGCGGCGGGGCTGGGCAGGGCGTCGTTCTCGGCCCGGAGCCGGACGGCGCGGTCGCGGAGCGCCGGGTCGGTGACGAGGCGGGTCAGGAGCGGAGTGTCGACGTCGCCGGAGGCGGAGCGAAGGGCGGCGCCGGTGGCGGTGAGGACGTCGGCGACGGCGAAGTTGTCGGCGCCCTGGGGGAGGAGGAGCTGGGGCAGGCCGGCCTGCAGACCGGTGAGCGTGCTGCCCGAGCCGCCGTGGTGGATCACCGCGTCGCAGACCCGCAGCAGCTCCGCCAGCGGGACCCAGGGGAGCGGGCGGACATTGGCCGGGAGGGTGCCGAGGTGGGTGAGGTCGGCGTCGCCGACGGCCAGCAGGAACTCGGCGTCGACCGCGGCGGCGGCCTCGATCAGGCGGGTGATGGCGTGCACCCCGTCCACCTCGGTGACCACGGTGCCCAGGGTGACGGCGACCCGCGGCCGGGTGCCGCGGCGCAGCAGGTCGGCGGGGACGACCCCGCCGCCGTTGTACGGGAGGTAGCGCATCCGCAGGCCGCCCGGGTCGCCGCCGAGCGAGGCCGGGACGATGTTCAGCGGGGTGGTCTCGGCCGGGGCGGCCACGCCGTACGTCTCGTAGACGTCGGTGAAGTGGCCGGCCAGCCGCGCGGCCATGTCGAGGCCGGAGGTGAGGCCGAAGTTCTGCAGCGCCGCCGGGATCTTGAGTTTCGCCGCGACCAGCTGGGCGGAGGCCATGCAGGAGTCGTGGATCAGCAGGTCCGCGTCCCACTCGCCGGCGGTGGCCAGCAGGCCGTCCACGGTCGAGCGGGAGGCGTGGGCGAAGGCGGCGGCGGCCAGGTCGAGGATCTGGTCCTGGTCCAGGTCCGGCCTGGCGTAGCGGGTCTCCTCGCCGCTGATGGCCTCGAACGACTCCCGCAGGGGGCGGCCGTCGCCGATCTCGACGATCGGGAATCCGGCCGCCCGAAGCTGGTCCATGGGCTTCGGGCTGGCGAACAGAACCTCGTGCCCGGCGGCCCGCAGCGCCTGCGCGGTCGGCACCATCGGGAACAGGTGGCTGGGCGCGGCCGGGCCGGTGAAGAGTATGCGCACGGTTGTCTCCTGATCGTTCTTCGGCTGGTCGACATCGGACCGGGCGGGACCCGGCTCCCCGTTCAACTGACGAACGATCAGTTCGCTTCCCCTGGCGATCGATAATCGGACGTTCTGGTGCAGGCCTTGCCAACGCGGGTGCAGTGTGCTCCTCGCGTCGGCTCCAGGCGCCGAGCCGGGACCGCGAAGCCCGGTACTTCCGGAGCCGGCCGAGGGCCGTGTCCCGGCACCGGCCCCCGGCTGCCGCAGCGCCTCCGGCCGCGGCAGCCCCCGGCCGTGTCAGCCGGCCGCCGCCGTGTACAGGCCACGCCCCGGCCGCTGCGCCCGGCCTGCCTTGGCGAGGCGCTCCAGCCTGGTGCGGACGGCGTTCACGGTGCCGTCGGCCTCGTCCAGCCCCAGCAGGGTGGTGACCTCGCGAGCCCGCAGCGGAGCGTCGGCCTGCGCCAGTACGGCCAGGACGCTCTCGGTGTCCGTCAGCCTCCGACGGCCCGACGGCGTGGCCGCCGGCGCCTTCCGGGGCGAGGGCACGGTCTTCGTCGCCGCCTTCCCGGCCGCGGCCTTCCCGGCCCCGCTGCCTGCGGCGCGGCGCGCGACCGTCCTCCTCGCCGGCGCGGCCGGCGCCTCGGCCACCGCGTCCTGCTCAGGGGCGGGAACCGTGGCCGGGACGGATTTCTCCGCCGGGACGGTCTTCTCCACCGGGGCGGCCTTCCCGGCGGGCGCCTTCCTGGCGGTCCGGGCGGTCGTCCGGGTGGCCGAAGTCGAGCGCCTGCGGGTGGGCTTCGCCGGTGCGGGCTCGGGACGGGAGGCCTCGGGCCCGTCCGCGGGGACGCCCACCGGGGCGAGCTCCCGGCCCGTCGCCGTGTCCGCCGCCGGCGGTTCCGTGGGATCGGCGGCGTGGGCCGCACCCACCGGTTCGTCATGCTGCTCGTCGGATCCGTCGATCAACGCGCCGGCCAGGGCCGCCAGGCCCTCCAGCACGCTGACCATGGCACTCTCCTGCGCGATGACGGCCGCGAGTTCGTCCTCCAGGCGGCGACGCCGTTCCCGCAGGGCGGGCAGCCTCACCTCCAGCAGGGCTATCGTCGATCCCACACCGCTGTCCGTACCGAACGTGTTTGCGCTTGCCACAACCGCTCCCGTCGAACCGTCAATCACTGTTCCTGACAGTGAATCTACGGCCCCTGGGGTCCCACGCCGCAGCGTTCCGACAAACCTCACCGTCCCGGGGTACCCCAGGGGTCCGCCGGATCCCGCCGCAGCCGCCGCGCGACCACCGACAGCAGGACGCCGGTGTTCGGTCCGTGGTGGAGGCCACGGGCCCGGAGGCAGTGCACCCGCGACGGATCCGGGGTTCCCGGCAGGCCGGCCCCGGCCGGTGATCCGGTGCCGTCCGCCCGTCCGCCCGTCCGCCCGTCCGCCCGCCGGAACGCCAGGCGGCGTCGACCGCGGGAGGCCGCAGCCCGGAGCGTCCGCGACGGCGTTCCGGGGCGCCCGGTGCCATGCTCGATCGCAGGAGGTGGATGGCCATGAACGAGAGAAGCCCCCGACCCGGTGGGGCCTCGCCCGATCCGCGGGACATCGCCCGGCGCATCGCACTGCGGGCCGGGCAGCTCGGACTCACCCGGGACGAGCTCGCGACCGGAGCCGGCATGTCACTCCGCTATCTCCAGCACCTGGAGGAGCTGGGCAGCGACTTCGACCCCGGCGCCGTTCGGCGGCTCGCCGCCGTCCTGCGGATGTCCGAGGACGAGCTGCTGGACGGGCGCACCGACCTTCCCCCCGGGCAGTCCGCCCCGGGACCGCAGCCCACCTTGATGAGGCTGTCCCCCGAGGAGTGCTGGGACCGCCTGTCCGACCACGGCATCGGGCGGGTGGCCCTGTCCTCGGCGTCCGGTCCCGCCATCCTCCCCGTCAACTACCTGGTCGATACGCGCTCGATCGTGTACCGGACAGCCCGAACGGGTGCGGCCGCGGCCGCCGAGGGCAGTGAGGTCGCCTTCGAGGTCGACCACGTGGACGAACCAGGCAGCGCGGGCTGGAGCGTGCTCGTGGTCGGCACGGCCGAACGGCTCGACGACGACACCGGGGGGCGGCTGGCAGGCCGGCCCGGAGCAGAGCCCTGGGCGGGCGGAGTCCGTGACCTCTGGGTGCGGATCAACCCGGTCCGGGTGACCGGCCGCCTGATCAGGAGCTCGTGACCGGCGGCCCACCCGAACCCGTGGCGACCGTCCCGGTCCGGGCGGTCTCAGGCGAGTGCGAGGAAGAGCTTCTCGAGTTCGGCCTCGGACATCGGCGGGGTGTCGCCGTCGGCGGTGGCCATGCACTGGCGCATGCCACTGGCGACGATCTTGAATCCGGCGCGGTCGAGGGCGCGGGAGACGGCGGCGAGCTGGGTGACGACGTCCTTGCAGTCGCGCCCGGCCTCGATCATCGCTATGACTCCGGCGAGCTGGCCCTGGGCGCGGCGGAGCCGGTTGAGCACCGCGCCGACCGAGTCGTCGTCGACCTGCATGTGGATGCCTCCCGAGCTGCCCGTCCGGACACCGATCGTACCCGAGGGGGTATTCGTGCCGGAGGTGTGAGGCGGTCCCGCGGACCCGGCGGCGGGTCCGGGTTCACCTGATCCGTCCGCGGAGCGGGAGGCCGTGGGAGGCCCAGGCGGTCATGCCGCCCCGGACGTCCACGACCGCCACGCCCTGGCCGGCGAGGATCTTCGCCGCGCGCCGCGAGCGCATGCCGGAACGGCAGACGGCCACCACGGGCCGGCCCTGGGCCTGGCGCGGCAGGGCGGCGCCGGCGGTGAGACGGGAGAGCGCCAGGTGCAGCGCGCCCTCCGCGTGGCCGGCGTTCCACTCGTCGCGCTCGCGGACGTCGAGCAGGACGGCTTCCCCGGCGGTGGCGCGGCGGTGGGCCTCGGCGGGGGTGATGCGGCCGGGGCCGCGGCGGAACGGGAACACGGGGTGGCTCCTTGCGGTGGTCGGGGGAGCGGGCGCTGTGGTCGGGCGAGCGGGCCCGGTCGGCGAGGTCCCCGCCGGCCGGGGTGTGCCGGGCCGTACGGGTACGCGGGTGGTCGCCCCGCTCAGCGCCGGAGGCCGTCCAGGGCCGTCCGCAGGAGCGCGGCCGCTTCGTCGGCCACGGCGGCCAGCTCGGGTTGTCCGCCGATCTGCACGATGACCTGCGGATCGATCGCCTCGACCACGGTGTGCCCGTCGGCTGTCCGCACCACGACGTTGCACGGCAGCAGGAGGCCGATGCTGCGGTCCACCCCGAGTGCGCGGTGGGCCAGCGACGGGTTGCAGGCGCCGAGGATCAGGTAGTCCTCCATCTCCTCGCCGAGCTTGGCCCGCAGGGTGGCCCGGACGTCGATCTCGGTCAGGATCCCGAAGCCCTGCGCGGCGAGTGCCGTGCGGACCTGCTCCACGGCCGCGGCGAAGGGGAGGTCGAGGGTGGCGGTGATGGCGTAGTCCACGAGGGTGGTCCTCCTGCTGGTTCCGGCGGTGCGGGCGTCCGTCGCGAGACGGTCGCGCTGCCAAGATACCCCAGGGGGTATTTCTGCGCCCGCAGGACCGGGTCGCGGACGGACGGTCGCCCACCGAGCGGCCCGGGAGGGCCACGGACCCGTGCGGCATGATGTCGGCGTGATCACCATTCATCTGAAGTACGAGATCGACGCCGACAAGCTCGCGGACTTCGAGGAGTACGGTCGCCGCTGGGTCCGGCTCGTCAACCGTTTCGGCGGGACGCACCACGGCTACTTCCTGCCGAGTGAGGGCGACAGTGACATCGCCTACGCCCTCTTCTCCTTTCCCAGCCTCGCCAGGTACGAGCAGTACCGCACGGACAGCATGTCCGACCCGGAGTGCCAGGAGGCGTTCGAGCTGGCCCGTCGCACCCGCTGCATCAAGCGGTACGAGCGCCGCTTCCTGCGGCCGCTCGACGGCCCGGCCTGACCGCTGCCCAGGCCCGACCGCCGCCCCGGCTCGTCAGCTCACCGCCTGCTTCACGAGTGCGCCGATCCGTGCCTCGTCGGCGGCGGTCAGCCCGGTCAGGGCGTACGCGGCGGGCCACATGGTGCCGTCGTCGAGGTTCGCCCGGTCGCTGAAGCCGAGCGTCGCGTACCTGGTGTTGAACTTCTGCGCGCTCTGGAAGAAGCAGAGCACCTTGCCGTCCTTGGCGTAGGCGGGCATCCCGTACCAGAGCTTCGGCGCGAGCTCCGGTGCGCTCGCCCGGATGACGGCGTGGAGCCGCTCGGCCATGAGCCGGTCCGGTTCCCGCATCTCGGTGATCTTCGCCAGTACGGCGGCCTCCTCCTCCGCAGTCTTGTCCGCGCGGGAGTTGCGGCGTGCGGAGGCCTTCAGCTCTCGGGCGCGCTCCTTCATCGCGGCTCGTTCCTCGTCGGTGAACCCGTCGAAGGTCCGGTCGGTCCCGGTGGTGCGCTCGGTGTCCTTCTGCGTGCCCGTCATGGCGGGTGTCCTTCCTGTCCATGGGTCGGTATGGATGCGGCCGCCCTCAACCGGGCGGCGTGGACCGGGCGGTGTGCCCGGCCTCGGTGTCAGGCCAGCCAGCGGCCGTCGCGCATGAGCGTGCGCCCGGGCAGCTCGTTCACCTCGCGCCAGGCCTGGGTGCGGCGCGGGGTGATCCGGAACCAGCGGTACGGCGTGGCCAGCGCGCGCGGGTCGAAGCCGGTGCGAGCGGCGAACCGGTCGCCCCGCTCCTGCGGCAGTGCGTCGATCTCCAGCACCTCGACCTCGCCCTCGATCACGGTCACGTCGCGGGTGTGGCCCAGTCCCAGCCGGGTGGTCCGGGTGGCGGCCAGGTTCCTGCCGGTCGGGCTGTCCGTCGGGGTGGCCACCAGCAGCGCCTCGCCGTCCCAGTCGAACGACAGCGGCACCAGGTACGGCGCGCCGTCGTCCGAGGCACTGGCCACCCAGACGTCGATGTCGTGGGTGAGCCGGTGCTCGGTGTCGCGACGGCGCCGATCGTGGGTGCGGGGTTCGCGGTTCGTCGGTCCGGTGCTCATCGGTCCGGTGTTCATCGGTCCTGAAGCAGCCCGAGGAGGTTGCCGTCGGGGTCGAGCACGGCGGCCACCAGGCGGCCGCCGCCGACGTCGTGCGCGGGCTCCTTCACGGTCGCGCCGGCGGCGGTCACCTCGGCGAGCTTCGCCTCGATGTCCGGCACGTGCCAGTAGGCCAGCGACGAGGTCAGGCCCTGCGGGCCGCCGCCCGGCACCAGCCCGATGTGCTGGCCCGCGGCCTCGAAGCCGACGTAGTAGGGCTCGTCGGTCTGCGGCGGGACGCCGAGCAGGGCCGCGTACACCGCCTTGGCCTTCGCCAGATCGGAGACGGGATGCAGCACGGTCCTGATTCCCCGGGTGGAAGAACCGGTCATGGCCACTCCTTTGATCGTGGGTCGCTCGACCCGGTGTGTCTTGCCGGCTCGATCGCCGTGGTCACAGCCTCCCGCGGGCCGGGTGTGCCCCGCCTCCGTGCTGACCACGGAACGCACTACGGATAATGAGTGGGTGTCCACTCCAGTGATCTCGGCTCGGGAAGCCGAAGTGCTCGCGCTGCTCGGGGAGCACCTCAGTAACGCGGAGATCGCCGCGCGGCTGTTCATCTCCGTCCGCACGGTCGAGTCGCACGTCTCCTCGCTGCTGCGGAAGCTGGAGCTGCCGGACCGGCGGGCGCTGTCCAGGCGCGCGGCCGAACCGGCTCGCGCCGGGCGGCCGCAGCCGGAGCCCGCTCTTCCGGCGCCGCTGACGGCGTTCGTCGGCCGGGTGCGGGAGCGCAGGGAGTTGGCCGAGGCGGTGAAGGCACACCGGCAGGTGACCGCAGTCGGTCCGGGCGGGGTGGGGAAGACGCGGCTCGCGCTGGCGGTGGCAGCGGAGCTGGCCGGCGAGTTCGCCGACGGGGTGTGGTTCGTGGACCTGGTCCCGGTCACCGATCCGGGGCGGGTGGGCGCGGTGGTCGCGGCGGCCGTGGGCGTGGGCGAGCAACCCGGGCGTGGCATCGACGAGTCGGTGCTCGCCGCGCTGACGGACCGTCAGGCGCTACTGGTGTTCGACAACTGCGAGCACGTGGGCGACGGGGTGGCGCCGTTCCTGGAACGGCTGCTGGCGGGCTGCCCCCGGGTGCGGGTGCTCACGACCAGCCGGGCCCGGCTGATGGTGCCGTTCGAGTGGGTCCACCCGGTCCCGCCGCTGTCGCGGGTCGGCGGGGCCGAGTCGGAGGCCGTGGCGCTGTTCGTGGAACGGGCGGCGGCGGTCGGCCGACCGCCGGATCCGGCGGTACGCGACCGGGTTGCGGCCATCTGCGAACGGCTGGACGGCATGGCCCTGGCGATCGAGCTGGCGGCGGCCCGGTGCGCCACGCTCGGGCTGGACGGCCTCACCTCCGGCCTCTGCGACCAACTGCGCATGCTGGCCGGCGGACCCCGCGCCGACGGCAGGCACCGGTCGGTGCGGGCGGTACTGGACTGGAGCCATGACCTGCTGGAGCCGCAGGACCGGGCGCTGCTGCGGCGGGTGTCGGTCTTCGTCGTGCCGTTCACCGCCGAGGCGGCCGCCCGGGTGGCCGGGTTCGGCCCGCTGGATCCGGCCGCGGTCGCGGACGGGCTCGGCAGGCTCGCCGAGCAGAGCCTGCTCACCGTGACGTCGTCCGCGGCCGGCACCCGCTACCAGGCGCTGGAGACCATCCGCCAGTACGGGACGGAGCGGCTCGCCGAAGCCGACGAGCTGACCGAGGTCCGAGCCCGGCATCTGGGGTGGTGCTCGGCCGGCGCGACAGCCCTTCGGGAGACCGGAGGCGCGGACTGGCGCGCCCGGTTCGACGCGCTGGCGGAGGAGCTCCGGACCGCCCTCGCCTGGGCCGCCGGCCGGCCGGAGCAGCGCGTGGACGCCCACCGTCTCGCCCTGTGCACGGCCGAGTTGGCCTTCACCCGGAACCTGCTCGGCGAGGCCCAGCAGCGGTTCGAGCAGGCGGCGGAGCTCGCCGCCGGTGCCGACGATGCGGCCGGTGCCGCGGCACTGCGGCAGGCCGCCGGGGTGGCCGGGTGCCGCCGGCTCGGCGACGACATGTTCCGCCTGCACCGCGCCGCCGGGGAGGCCGCACGCCGGGCCGGTGACCGCGTGGGTTCCGCCCGCGACCTGGCGGCCGCCGCCACCGTCGCGTACCGCTTCTCCAGCGCGTTCACCCTGCTTCCGCCCGTGGACGAGGTGACCGCGCTGCTCGCGGCCGCGCGGGAGCTGTCCGGCGGTGACGACCCGGCTGCCGCGGCGGCCGTCGCGCTGGCCGAGGCGGCGGTGGTCGCGGACGCGTTCGGCGCGGTCCAGGGAGCCACGGACAACACCGTGCAGGAGACGGTCGCGTACGCCGAACAGGCGGTCGGGCTCGCCCGGCGCGCGGGCGACCCGGTCGCCGAGTCCGCCGCCCTCGACGCGCTCTCCGGCGCCCGGAGTTGGGCCGGCGAGCCGTTCGCCGCCGCGGCCGCCGCCCGGCACCGGATCGATGTCCTGGCCTCGGCCCCACGTACCCCGGCCGCCACGCACGAGCTGATCGACGCCCTCGCCATGGCCGCCGGAACCGCCCTCGGCGTGGGCGAGCTGCCGGAAGCCCTCCGATGGGGCAGGCAGCTCGCCGACCAGCCACTGCTGGCGGAGGCGGGCCACAACGCCACGTCCTGGCTCCTGGTCGCGGACGCGTTCGCGGGCAACGCCGAGGAGGTGCTCACCCGCAGCGTGAGGTTCCTCGGCGCGTGGGAGCAGGCCGGCCGGCAGCGGTCGTTCTCGCTCGGCCCGGCCGCTGCCTCGGTCGCGATGGTCCACGGCATGCGTGGTGACCACGAGGCCCGGGCGAGCTGGCTCGCGGTCGTCGACCGGGCGGGCACCGCACCCGAGCACCGGTACGGCTACGGCGCGGTCTTCGACGCCATGGTCCTGCTCCACCACGGGGACGCGGGCGCCGCGCTGGAGCGGGTCGCGCCGGAGCCGGATGAGGTGTGGAAGTGGGTCAGCTGGATCTGGCTGCACTGGTACGTGGCGCTCAGGGCGGAGGCGGCGGTGCTCGCCGGGCATCCGGACGCCCGGGAGCGCGTTGTCGCCGCCAGGGCCGTGGTCGCCGGCAACCCGGTCGCCACCGCCCAGGTGGACCGGGCGGAGGCGCTGCTCGACGGTGACCTGCCGCGGCTGCTGGCCGTCGGCGAGGCGTTCGACGCGGCCGGCTGTCATTACCAGTCGGCGCGCACGCTGCTGCTCGCGGGGGCGAGCGCGCCGCCGCGGGCGCGGCCGTGAAGCCTCGTCGTCCAGGCCCGGTGGGTACTCGTCGCACGGCCGGTGCGGCCGGACTCCGTCCCGGTCGGGACCGGCCTGCGGCACGTCGGCCGGCTGCTCATCGGCGGGTTCCGCCGGCCCGGGAAGCCCGGCGTCCACCTCCGGCCGGCCCGGGTCGACGGCGCGATCCGGACGATCCGCTCCGCGTGCAACCCCGAAAAGCCCGGCCATGTCGGCCCGGTGCCCGATATCGCACTGCTGCCGGAGAAGTGATCCACCCTCACCCCGCCACAGGCGGGAGATCCGCGACGAGCGTGGGGCGCGCCGGCGCGCCGGCGGGCCGCTGCGCCGTGTGCCGCTCCTGCCGCCGCCGACCACCATCCGCAGCGTCCTCGCACTCCCGAGCATGCCGGCCGTGAACTCCCCTGCTGGGCGCGGCGTATGCGCTGCCCGCCGCCTGCCGCGCGCACGGATGCACGGGCGCCCTCGCCGCGTTGCGGGGCGGGGTCGGTTCGGTGACCGGCCTCCTGAACGTGCGGCGGAGGCACCGCGGTGGGTTGCGGTGCCTCCGGTGTCCGCGGTCGGGTGCTCCGCGGTCGAGGTCAGGTGGCCGGGTCGGGCGGCCGGCGTCAGGTGCGGGCCATCTGCCACGCGCCGACGAAGTCGCATGCGTAGGAGCTGAACACGGTGATCCGGTAGCCGGGCGGAATGGGCGATCCCGAACAGGCCCAGATCCCGGGGTAGATCTGTTCGTGCAGCCAGCTCCCGATGCCGTTGCATCCGGCGACGGTGTGCCGGGTCATCACGTACCCGGGCACGATCGGTGAGCCCGAGCACGTCCACATGCTGTTGTGGACGATCTGGTGGTACCAGCCGCCGAGGCCGTCGCAGCCCCTGCTGTCGTAGTTGGTGATGACGTACCCGGCCACGATCGGCGAGCCGGAGCAGGTCCAGATCCCGTCCTTGACGGGCTGCTGGTACCAGGAGCCGGCGCCGTTGCAGCCGCCGGTGTTGTGGCCGGTGATGACCCACCCGGCCGGAACGGGCGCCCCCGAACAGGACCACTGGCCGGCGGGCCAGCGAAGTTCTCCGGTGGTGGCGGCGCCGGCTGTGCCGACGGAGGTGCCGGCGAGGATGACGGACGCCATCAGCGCCACCGCCCCGACCATCGCGGCGATCCGGCTGCGGACGACCCTCGTCCTCGTACCGCTCCACAGCCGGCTGATCTGGCTCTTCATGTCGCACCTGTCCCTTCGGCGTGATCCTTCGACGGCCCCCGACGGCAGAAGACCGCAGTGCGGTCGAAACTCTGTCAGATACACGACATGCAAACCAGAATGACTTCAAGCCATCATCTCTGAGCTGATGTGTATCGATCGGGGCGGTGGACCCCGGGATCGACGCGGACGAAGCGGCACGCCGGTCCCCGGGTGGGTGCGCCCGCGCCGCCGTCGCTCTCATGGACATGACGGTCGGTCAGCTGTCGCCCCTGGGGGTGTCGGCGTGCTGTGTGCGGAGCCAGCCGTGAGAAGTTGCCTGTGCAGGCTCGGTGGTGAGGGGTGCTCAGGCTTGGGTGGCGGTGCGACAGCGGGCTCGGAAACTCCGGTCCGGGCTGTTGACTCGCGCGAAGCGCAGTGTTTCTATTTGCGTCACCGCGTTGAAATTTGTTGACTTCTGGGTCCGACTCCCTGTCACTGGCCGCCCCACGAGCCTCCGTACACCCGCATCGCCGTCCGAGCGTGCCCCCCATCCTCACCACGCACGAGCCCGAGCCGGCCCGAACCGCCGACGCCTCGGCCGGCCACGCCCACCCACCGCACGCCCCAGGAGAACCCCTTGCCCGCTCCCCGCCGTTCCCACCGCAGCCGGACCGCAGCGTCGCTGGCCACCGCGCTCGTCCTGGCCGTCGGCCCCCTCGCGACGGTCGGTGCCCAGCCCGCGTCGGCCCTGGACAACGGGGTGGCCCTCACCCCGCCCATGGGCTGGAACACCTGGAACTCGTTCGGTTGCAACATCAGCGAGCAGCTCATCCACGACTCCGCCGACGCCCTCGTCGCCTCGGGGATGAAGGAGGCCGGTTACGACACCGTCGTGGTCGACGACTGCTGGTTCGACCCGCGGCGCGACGCCCAGGGCGACATCCACGGCGACAGCACCCGCTTCCCCGGCGGGATGAAGGCCCTCGGTGACTACCTGCACGCCAGGGGGCTGAAGTTCGGCATCTACCAGGTGCCCACCGACCGGACCTGCGCGCAGCGCAACAACGCCTACCCCGGTTCCACCGGCAGCCAGGGACACGAGCAGCAGGACGCGAACACCTTCGCCGCCTGGGGCGTGGACTACCTCAAGTACGACTGGTGCTCCCCGGCGGGCACCCTCGACGAGCAGATCGCCGCCTTCAAGGCGATGCGCGACGCGCTGCACAACACCGGCCGTCCGATCGTGTACAGCATCAACCCCAACAGCTTCCACGCGGACAAGACCGGGGCCAGCTACGACTGGTCCGCCATCGCCAACATGTGGCGGACCACCGAGGACATCTCCTCCACCTGGGACAAGCACAAGGTGACCAACACGTACAGCATGGGCGTGATGGACATCGTCCACTTCAACGGCTACCTCGGACGCCAGGCCGGCCCGGGCCACTGGAACGACCCCGACATGATGGAGGTCGGCGTCCCCGGCATGAGCGAGGACGAGTACCGCTCGCACTTCAGCCTGTGGGCCCAGATGGCTTCCCCGCTCGTCGCGGGCAACAAGCTCGCCGGGATGACGCCCGCCGTCCGGGACATCCTCACCAACCGGGCGGTGATCGGCGTCGACCAGGACAGCCTCGGGCGGGCGGCCCGGATCGTCGCCGACTCCGACACCGAGCTGGTGACCGTCCGCGAACTGGCCGGTGGCGACCGGTCGGTGACGCTCACCAACACGGGCGGCAGCACGGCCACCGTGACCACGGGAGCGTCCGAGCTCGGCATCGCCGGGGCGCCCTCCTACACCGTCAGGAACCTGTGGACCGGGGCGTCCACGACCACCACCGGCGCCCTCGCCGCAACGCTGGCCCCGCACGCCACCGCCATGTTCCGGATCACCCCGAACGGCGCGATCAGCCCCGTCCAGCCCGCGCCGGCCAACGGCGCCTACGAGATCGCCGCGACCGGCCCCGGGCAGGTGATGGACGACCCCGGCGCGTCCCTCATCCGCGGGACCCAGATGATCACCTATGGCCGCAAGCGCGGCACCAACCAGCGCTGGATCCTCACCGCCGACGCCGACGGGACCTACGCCCTGAAGAACAAGGCCTCCGGCCTGTGCCTCGACATCTACAACGGCGACACGACCGCCGGTACGGCCGTGATCCAGTGGACCTGCGACTCCGCCAAGTCCAACCAGAAGTTCACCCTCACCCCTGCCGGCGCCGCCGGATACACGCTCGTCGCCAAGAACAGCGGCCTCGCCGTCACTCCCTCCGGCACCACCGACAACTCCCCCCTCACCCAGCAGCCCCCCACCGCCGGCCGGACCTGGTCCTTCACCCGGACCAACTGACCCCCGAAACGGTCAACCCCCTCGACCAGCACCGGGGGTTGACCGTGCCGTCGGGTGGTTGCTCAGGCGTTGAGGGTGGTGATGTTCCACCAGCGCTCGTCGCCGAGGGACAGGGTGATCGGGACGGCGGCCGCCCTGCCGCGGTGGAGCAGGGCTTCGTAGCCGGACTCGGGAAGCGGCCTGGTGGTCCACGGCGCGCCGTCGTGGCCGTTGTCCGGGACCGCGGGGATCGTCACCTCGAAGGCGTTGGCCAGATCGTCCTGGGTGACGCCGTCGGGCACCCGGCGGAGGGTGAAGATCTGCTCGAAGTGCGGTCGCTGGACGAGGCGGTGGGCGATGTGGGCCTCCTCGCCGTGGCCGTAGAGCAGGTAGGTGAGGTGCGCGGGGAACGGCTCGTCGCTGAACCGGCGGAAGGTCAGCACCCGCTCGATCCGTGCGGTGAACCCGCCCGAGATGGGTTCCCAGACGCGGTCCTCGCCGTTGCCGGTCTGGGTGACCCGGTCGAGCCGGGCCGGGTACTCGGTGACGGAACCGTCGCCGATCGGCGGCAGCAGCATGTCCTGCGTGTTGCGGACGGCATGCCAGCTCGCGGGGTGGTCCGCCCGGTCCTTGAGGTAGATGTCGGCGATGTCCGTGGGCAGGTCGTACTTGAGCACGACCTGGTAGCGGTGCTCGGCCATACCGAACATGGCCAGGTGGTAGCCGAAGATCGCGTCCCGACCGGACAGGATGAAGGAGTGGACGGAGGGGTCCTCGTGATCGTGGTCGTGCCGGGTGGTCATACGGATTCCTTCCGAAGGGTGTCGTGCGGGTGCGGAGTGCGGCGGCGCTGCCAGAAGGGCCGGCTCTGCCAGCGGTCCTCCAGCGCGTACACCGCGCGGTGGTTACGTCGGTAAGCGGTGAGGATCCCGGCCACGGTCGTGTGGTACGACGCGAGGGCGGCGGTGTCACCGTCGAGGCGGGCGACGAGCGCGCGGGCTCCCGTCATACCGGTGAACAGGGCGGTGAGGATCCCCTGGGAGGAGACCGGGTCGAAGGCGGCGGCCGCGTCTCCGACCGCGATCCAGCCGCTCCCGGAAGGCAGGTCGAGGTGGGCCGAGTGGGCGGGGGCCCGCCTGGGCAGCGCGTCTCCGAGCACCGGGTGCGCCTCGGCCCGGGCCGCGACGTGCCGGGTCCGGCTCAGCAGCCGGCCGAAGCCTTCGCGGCTGCGCAGGGCCGGCGCGGCAAGGTCGGCGTCGGTGAAGTAGGCCACCAGGCGGCGGCCCGTGGGCAGCAGCGCGGTGTACCACCAGCCGTCCTGATCGGATTCGACCAGCGAGGAGGTCTCGCCCGTCCGCTCGGTCGGGTCCGGTGCCAGTTCCAGGCAGGTGGCGACCAGGCGGTCCGTCCGCCGACGGGAGGCGCGTGCCGAGGAGGCGATCGCGTGGCTGCGGCCGCTGGCGTCCACCAGCCAGGCGCACCGTACCTCCCGCGGGGCGCCCTGCCCTCGGAGCACGACCGACCAACCGCCGTCGGGCTGCCTGGCTCCGGGGCGGACCGTGGTGCGCTCCGCCACCTCGGCACCGGCCGTACGGGCGGCCTCCCGCAGACCCCGGTCGAAGCGTGCGCGATCGAGGTGCCAGCCGGGGCCGTTGGGGTCGTTGATGAAGTCGGTGCGGCCGAGGACGGAGGCTCCCCAGGAGGAGAGATTGGCGTAGCAGGGCAGATGGCCGGCCGAGAGCGGCAGTCGGCCCGCTCCCAGCTCGTCCAGCAGGGTGCGGGCCGACGACGGCAGGGCCTCCCCGATCTTGGGGGCTCCGCCTCCGGAGTCGGCCAGCAGGACGGTGCGGCCCGCCCGGGCGAGGGTCAGGGCGGCGGCCGCTCCGGCCGGGCCGCCGCCCGCGACCACCACGTCGTAGTGACCGACGCGGCCGGAGTGCCGCTCGGCCGTCAAACGCCGTCGCGGAACGGCGCGACCTTGTCGATGAAGCCGGCCGTGACCTCCTCCGCGGTGTAGCCGCTGACCGCGATCGCCTGGCTGATCGCGACCGACGCGATGGCCGGGTCCGCGGCCTGGGGCACGTGCAGCGTGACGAGGTTCTGGGTGCGCGGCACGCCCTCCAGGTCGATCGACGGCCGGGACTCCACCTGGATCCGGTCGGGGAAGTCCTTGGCACCGGCGCGGACTTCGATGACGCCGAGCCGGTACCAGTCGTCGATCATCTGGTTGAGCTGCTCGGTGTTCTGCCCGCGGAGCCCTCGCAGCCACACGGCCCGCCGTTCGAAGGCCTCGGTGCGCTCGGTCAGCGGGAGGCTCTCGTCGGCGACGATCCGGTAGTCGTCCTCGGTGAGCACGTGGTTGGGGACCCGGGCGGGCCAGAACGTCGGCAGGTACGGGTCGTGGACGGGGCCGAGCGACAGCTCGTACCCGGACCGGCAGCTGGCCGTGTCGGCCTGCCACGGCACGGCCATCCAGCGGGACAGGTCGCCCGGCCCCTGCGCGTACAGCGGCCCGTTCGGGGACAGTGCGACCTCGGGGGTGAGGACCGTCCCGTACGAGGGTTCGGGCTGGTCGGGGGCGCGGTGCCGGATGCGGAACGGCGCCATGTACATCGACGGGTGGCGGATGGGCCAGGTGACCTCGCAGCCGGGGTGGAAGGCGTCGGCGAGGCAGAAGTCCAACGCGGCGCGGTCGAGGGCGGCGGGCCGGTCGGCGAGGGGGAAGTCGGCGAGGCGGCGGGGTGGCGGTGTGGCGCCGAGGGTCGTCCAGTCGTCGTCGAAGTCGCCGTCGGCCCAGGACTGGAACATCCGGTACTGGGTCGGGGAGAGCGCCATGTGCTGCAGCTGGGTGCGGGGCGGGATGGCCATTCCGTCGCCGTACAGCCACGGCCAGGGGACGGGTGAGGCGCCGTCGCGGCCGAAGTTGCGCAGCGCGTTGAACACCTGGCGGCGCAGTGCCCGGCGGGTCGTGGCCCGGTCGCTGAGCCGGCCCAGCAGCTCGGGGGTGAAGGAGGGGCCGGTGCCGTTGTGCCCGTAGGAGCCGGCGAAGCCCTGGTTGACCCACTGGTGGTCGCAGAAGCGCTGCAGGACCGGTGCGATGTCGCGGGTGAAGGAGACCCGCGCCGGGAACGGAAGCGAACCGTTGCAGACGAAGACGTCGTACAGCAGGTCGTAGAGGGTGCGGATGCCCTTCTGGGCAGGGGCGTAGTTCGGCGGGCCGACCACCACCCAGGCCGGGTCCACCGGCAGCTCACGGCCTCCGACGGAGACCGTGGCCGTGACCGGGCCGTCGCCGATGTCGTCGTGCCAGCCGTCGTTGTTGGCGTAGGTGGTCACCGGCTTGCCGTTGTGGGGGGCGGAGGCGCCGAAACCGCCGAACACCAGCAGTCGGCCGTCCTCGTCGGTCCGCAGCTCGCCGAGGTACACCTCCTTCCCCATGAACTTGCCGTCACGGAAGTGGAAGTCGGCGCCGGAGGTGTTCTTCCCGCTGATCCCGAGCGGGCCCGGGTCGATCACCAGGTCCTTGCGGAGGTCTCCGGTGATCTCCTTGTTGCGCAGCTCGGACGCCCTGGCGAGGGACGCGTCCGGGATGTCCAGCGCCAGCTGGAACTGGTACCACGCCGACTTCTTGTTCACCAGGTGGGCGGTCCACCGGATATCGGCGTTGTCGGCCGTCAGTTCGGCCACGACCTCACCGGTCGCGTTGTACCCGTAGACCCGGAAACGCGCCACCTCGCGTTTGACCGCGCCGGCGGGGTCCTTGTAGAAACCGGGCTCCTGCGGCTCGGGGTCGGGTACTTCGGGCGCGATGAAGTACTCCGCCGGCGCGTTCCCGACCCGGGCGATCCCGATGGCGGGATGGATTGCGGCGCGGACGATTTCGTCGAGCATCTGACTCGATTCCTCCGGTGACGTCGATCCGAACTCAACAGGAAGGTTCGCTGACGAACACTAGGAGGGGTCGGCCCGTTGTGACCGGTCGGACACGGATTGCCACCCGGACGAGTGAACCGGACGGCCCGGCCGGCCGGGCCTGTCATGCCACCTCGTACGCCACGCCTACGCGGGCAGGTTGAGCTGCCAGGAGACGCCGAAACGATCGTTCACCCAGCCGAACCTGGCGCTGAAGCCGTAGGACCCCAACGGCATGAGCTCCGAGCCCTGTTCGGCGAGGGCCCCGTACAGGCGGTCCAGCTCGGCCTCGTTCTCGCACTGCACGTACAGCGACATCGCCGGGGTGAAGCCGAAGTCGTGCGTCACGTAGCTGTCGATGCACATGAGCCGCTGCCCGGCGAGCGAGAACGTGGCGAGCCGAACGGTTCCCTCCTTCCCCGGTCCGTCGGGGCCGTAGCGGGTGATGTCGATGACCTCGGCGTCGTCGAACAGCGAGAGGTAGTACGTGATCGCTTCCTCTGCCCGGCCCTCGAACATCAGGAACGTGGTGATCTTCTGCGGAGCCGCGGTTGCCATCCTGGTGGTTCTCCTGGGAGTCGTGCGCCCTCGGTCACCGCCACGGCACCTCGGCGGGTGCACGGCCGCCCCCGCTGGTCGGGCCGGGGGCGGGTCGGCGGCAGGGGGCCGTGAGGTCGAGGGGTCAGGTGAGGATCTTGGCCTTGGCCTTGGCGAACTCCTCGTCCGTGATCTGGCCGGTGGTGCGCAGCTCGGTGAGTTTGGCCAGTTGATCGGCGGTGGAGGTCTGGCCCGAGGTGGCGGTCTCGCGCACGTACGCGCGGAACTGCTCCTCGTTCTTCTGCGCCTTGCTCATCTCGCGCTCGCCCATGCCGCGTCCGCGGGCGATGAGGTAGATGAAGACGCCCAGGAAGGGCAGCAGGATGAGGAACACGGCCCAGCCGGCCTTGGCCCAGCCGCTCAGTGAGTCGTCGTGGAAGACGTCGATGAGGATCCGGAACAGCAGCATGAACCAGAGGATCCACAGGAAGAACCAGCACATGGTCCAGAAGACGTTCAGCAGCGGGTAGTCGGCCGCGAGGTTCATGGCTCTGATCTCCCGTCCCGGAACGGCCTGGGCCGGCCCGAGTCGTGGGTGGGCTTGAGGGTGTGGTCGGCGGTGGAGCGGACGGTGGGGGTGTCGCAGACGTCGGGCTCGAACGTGTTCCCCGCGGAATCTGCCGGCTGCTCCTGGACGAGGGCGTCGAGCAGTCCGTCCGCCGTTCCGGGGTCCGGGATCCCGTCGGTGAAGCTCAACGAGCCGATCGTGGCGGCCGCCGCATCGGGCGTCGTCGCCGAGGGCGGCACGGGTGTGCGCTCACTCATGCCCTCATGCTGCGCGCGGTGCCCGGTTCACGCATCCGATCGGGTCCGGCGGGGTTACGGCCACGGCCGTCGGTGCCACCTCCGAAGACCGCCGAGGTGCGGGCCGGCGCGTCCTCCGGCAGGCCGTGAACGGCGGTCGGCAGGGCGGCGGAACCCCGGCCGCAAGCATCGAGAGCCAGGTCGAGCGGTGCGGGCCGGCCAGGTTCGAGGTGGCGGCGGGCACCCGGGTGTGAGGGAGTCGCGCCGCGCGCGGCCGTCGCTGGATTCACTCGTTCGGCCGACAGGGTGCCGTAGGAGGTTTCGGGCCGCGGGCTTGGCTCCCGGGTGGCCGACCTGGACGGCGGACTTCATCGGGATGTCATCGACCGCTGCCACTGTCGTCCGGTGACCTTGGCCGACCGCGTTTCGCATCGCAGAGCGGACGCGTGGGCCAACTGCGTGGGGAGGATCGAATGCGAGCACGAAGGATCGCGGCCGCGTCAGCCGGACTCCTGCTGACTGTCGGGCTTACAGCGGCACAGGGGGCCACGGCACAGGGGGCCACCGCACGTGTGGCCGCTCCGTGCGAGGGCACCTACACGATCGTTGTCGGGGGCACCGGCAGCTCGTGGAACAACGACGGTTTCTACGGCAACATCCAGCAGCACGTCGGGTATCCCACCCAGATTCCCAACGGTGCGAGCACGCGGGCCGGCGTCAACGAGCTCAACCGGCTGGTCCGCGACCAACGCGCCGCGTGCCCGGGCCAGCACGTCAAGATGGCCGGGTACTCCTTGGGAGCCGGGGTGGTGCACGTCTGGGTCACCGAGAACTGGCAGACGTTCGACAACGTCAACGCCATCCTCGTCGCGGACCCCAAGCGCCAGGGTCCTCCCGGCGCCAATGGCGGAGCCGTGCCGTTCGGCGGCATCATCGGCGCTCCGCTCGCCGGTGCCGACAGGTTCTTCGGCAACGTGCCGGTCAAGACGATCTGCCACTGGGACTACGTCTGCGACGAGTCCGCCGGTATCTGGACCTACCCGAACAACCACGTCAGGAACTACCCCGAAGACTTCAACATGGATCACCACAACGACAGCGCCAACGAGCAGTGGTACAACGGCGCCTGGTATCCCGCGTAGTCACGGAACGCTCGTCGGCTGAGTCCGCAGCCGAAATCCATCACCACCTGTCAGTGGCCGGGAACATCTCCGGCCACCGGCAGGTGGTGATCTGTCTGTGCCGGCTCGGGGACGACGTGGGAGTGCGTCCCGGACGGACCGTACCCGTCCGGCAGATCACCGGGCGGCTCCGGCGCCCCGGGGCGCGGCCTCTTCATCGGGATGTCATCGGTCCTCCCTAACGTGGCCGCGTTCAGACGGACGCCCGGACCAACAGGGGAGGACGGTTCGATGGCACG
This sequence comes from Kitasatospora sp. NBC_00374, assembly GCF_041434935.1. Lineage (NCBI taxonomy): Bacteria > Bacillati > Actinomycetota > Actinomycetes > Kitasatosporales > Streptomycetaceae > Kitasatospora > Kitasatospora sp. NBC_00374. Next base: position 7,429,285 of record NZ_CP107964.1, read on the forward strand.
GAGGAGACTCAAGGCGAGGCTGCCGATGGCGGTCATGGCCGCGGTGGCGTTGATGAGCACGGTGGCGGCCACCGGGTCACCGGCCGCCGGACAGGGGCCGGACAGACCGACGATCCGCTACACCGAGTACGGGATCCCGCACATCATCGCCTCGAACTGGGAGGGGCTGGGAGCGGGTTACGGATACGCCGCGGCCAAGGACAACATCTGCACCCTGGCCGACACCTACCTGATGGTCAATGCGCGGAGATCCCGTTATCTGGGGGCCGACGGCAAGGCGAGCCCTGGCGAGCACCAGAACACCACCACCAATCTCAACAGCGACCTGTACTTCCAGCGGATCAACGACAACCGGGTGGTGGAGCGGCTGATCGACCAGCCCGTCCCCAACGGGCCGGAGCCGGAGGTCAAAGAGGCCATCCGCGGCTACGTCCAGGGGTACAACAGGTACCTGGCCGAGACCGGCGTGAACAACATCTCCGACCCGTCCTGCCGCGGCGCGGCCTGGGTGCGGCCGATCACGGAGCTGGACGTCTACCGGCACGCGCACGCCGAGATCATCATGGGCAGCGCCGATCCGCTGCTGGACGGCGAGGTGAACGCCGCACCGCCGGGGGCGTCGGTCGCCGCCCCGTCGGCCGCCCCGCCGCCGGCGCTCTCGGCCGAGGAGACCGCGACGAAGATCCGCGACGCGATGGCCGTCACCCGTCAACTGGGCGGCATGGGCAGCAACGCCCTGGCGGTCGGTTCGCAGGGCGTGTCCGGGGGCACCGGCATGTTGCTGGCCAACCCGCACTTCCCGTGGCAGGGCAAGAACCGGATGTGGCAGAGCCAGCTGACGATCCCGGGAAAGATCGATGTCTCCGGGGCCAGCCTGCTCGGACTCCCCGCGGTGAACATCGGGCACACCAACGACGTCGCCTGGAGCCACACGGTCGCCACGGTGTCCCCGTTCGGGCTGTTCGACGTGCAGGTGGACCCGCTGCACCCGACCAACTACCTGGTGGACGGCGCCTGGCAGCAGATGACCTCGCAGCAGGTCGGTGTCGACGTGCTGAACCAGGACGGCTCCACCGGCAGGGTCACCAGGACGTTGTGGTCCACCCGCTACGGCCCGATCACCACATCGATGCAGGGCGTCCCGCTGCCCTGGGTGGTGAGCGCGCACGCGGTGCGCGACGTGAACATGGACAACCTTCGGGCGTTGAACACCTGGTTCCACCTCGACCGGGCCAAGGACGTCAACGACGTGGTGAACGCCCTGGAGACCACCCAGGGCGTGCCCTTCTTCAACACCGTCGCCTCCGACCGCAAGGGCAACGCGCTGTACGCGGACATCCAGGCCACCCCGAACATCACCGACGCGCACGCGCAGTCGTGCCTCACCCTGACCGGCCAGCTGCTGTTCAACCAGGGGCTGCGGCTGTCCAACGTGCCGCCGATCTCCGTCTTCGACGGCAAACGCAGCGAGTGCGACTGGCCCGACGACCCGAACGCGGTCGCGCCGGGACTGCTGGACCCGCACAAGCAGCCACGCCTGATCCGGTCCGACTTCGTCGGCAACGCCAACGACAGCGCCTGGCTGGCCAACCCCGAGCAGCCGCTGTCCTACCCCAGGGTGATGGGCGACACGGCGGCGCCCCGGTCGCTGCGCACCCAGGAGTTGATCCTGACCGCGCAGAACCGGATCAACGGCACCGATGGCCTGCCGGGCAGGGGTTTCACACCGGAGACCATGCAGAAGTTGCTGTTCGCCGACAACAGCAGGGCGGCCGACCTGGCCCTCAACGCCACGGTGAGCATGTGCCAGAGCCTCCCCTTCGGGCTGATTCTGGTGGACGGCAACCTGGTCAACGTGAGCGAGGCCTGCCCGATCCTGGCCGCCTGGAAGGACCACAAGTACACCGCGGACAGCCGGGGGTCATGGCTGTTCGAGAACTACTGGGCCTTCCTGACCAATGGACAGCCGATCGAGAAGCTGCCGTGGCGGGTGCCCTTCGACCCCAAGGACCCGGTGCACACGCCCAACTCGCTGGACTCCGGAAGCTCCGCCGTCCGCGACGCGTTCGGCCGGGCGGTCCTCGCGCTGCGCAACGCGGGCATCGCGTTGAACGCGCCGCTGTCGGACATCCAGAAGATCACCCGCAACGGTGAGCAGATGCCGATCCACGGGTCGATCCACGAACTGGGCGTGCTGAACGTGGTCACTCCCGGCATGGTCGACGGCAGGCTGGACATCGTCTTCGGGTCCAGTTTCATCCAGCAGGTGCGGTTCACCGCCGACGGCCCGCCACAGGCCTCCTCGGTGCTGGCCTACTCCCAGTCGGCCAACCCGAACTCGCCGCACTACGCCGACCAGACCAAGCTGTTCTCGGCGGGCCGGTGGGTGACCGAACGCTTCACCGAGGACCAGATCGCGGCCTCACCGGCCTTGGAGGTCAAGGTCCTGGACTGAGGCCGACGTACGGGCACGCCGGAACTCCGACAACGGGTCTCCGGCGTGCCCCTCCACCGGGATCCCGCGGCCTCCCGACAGGTTCCGCGCCGCGCAACGACAGGACTCACGAGGGGGAACACCGTGACGAGGACATCGAGTCGGTGGCGAGTGGTGGTGGCCCTGGTGGCCGCCATCGTGGGACTGGCCACGACAACGGGTACGGCACAGGCTGCCGGCGGCACCGGGTCGCCGCCGCGGATGGCGGACGGGTTCGGCCTGACCCAGGTCGACACGGCCGTGGGCGGTCCCACCAACTTCTCCATCACCGTGACCACACCCGAGGTCACGGGCAAGCACCACATCAAGATCATCCTGCCGAGCGGCTACGACGACGACCCGGCCAGGCGCTACCCGGTGCTGTACTTCCTGCACGGTTCACCCGACGACCCCGTCCAGCAGACCTATCCGGCGCTGACCACCTCGAACTCGATGATCACCGTCATCCCGGACGGCGGCGTTCGGGGCTGGTATGCCAACTGGCTCAACCAGAAAACCCAGCTCGGAGCCCAGAACTGGGAGAACTTCCACCTCAAGCAGGTGATCCCGTTCATCGACGCGAACCTGCGGACCATCGCCACCAAGAAGGCCAGGGCCATCGCCGGTGTCTCCATGGGCGGGTTCGGGGCCTTCCACTACGCCCAGGACCATCCCGAACTGTTCAGCCAGACCGCGTCCCTGTCGGGAGACATCGATCTGTCGGCCGACTCCATGGACCTGCGGCTGGCCGTCGTCGCCTCCCTCATCGACGCACAGGGCGTGATCTGCGGCTCGTCATCCGGTGCCTGCGACCCCACGAACGACCCCTACAAGCCCGGCGTGGACAGTGACGCCCTGTTCGGTACGCCCTACCCGGTGTTCGACTTGGACTGGCGGTGGAACGCGGCCGACCCGTCACAGCACATGGACAGGCTCGCCGGAGTCGGGGTCTCCATCTACGTGGGCAACGGACGCGGCTCCGCCACCGACGCCGAGTTCTGGCTCGAAGGCGCGTCCAAACACGTCAAGGACCGCATGGACGCCCTGGGCATGTCCTACTACTACGTCGACTACGGCGATGGTTCCGCCTGGGGCACCCAGTGCAACGGCGGCCACAACGGCGGCTGCTGGGAACAGGATCTCCGGGACCTGATCCCCCGGCTGGAGAGGGCCTTCGCCTCCTGATCAGGGTCGCGGATCCGGCCCGGTCGAAGGCCCGGGCGACGACGCCGGCCAGGGCACCGAGCCCTGGCCGGTCAGCCGTTGACCGGGCGGTTCACCTTCGAGCAGCTCGCGGCCGCGCCGCGCCTACCCGGTGTCGGGCCGGTCACCGCGTGGCTCCGGTGAGGCCGAGGCCGGCCTCGTCCCCGCGCAGAATCATCTGGCACGTCCGCCGCAGCATCCGGCTCGGAGGAACCCCCAGGTCGTCGGCCAGGCGGCGACGGGTGCGGTCGAACACGGCCAACGCGTCGGCCTGTCGGCCGCTGCGGTACAGCGCACGCATCAGCATCGCGGCCACCCACTCGTTCAGGGGGTGCTCCGCGGACAAGGCGAACAGCTCGGCGATCGCCTCGGAGTACTGGCCCAGCCGCAGCTGCCACTCCAGCTTCCGCTGTGCGACGGCGATCCTGCGCTCGGCGAGCCGCAGCCGCTCCAGCTCGGCGAGCGGGCCGGGCAGACCGGCCAGCAGCTCCCCGCGAAACAGGTCCAGCGCCCGGGAACAGAGGCGGACCGCCTCGGTCGGGTCGCCCGCCCGGTGGGCCGTCCCGGCGTCGGTGACCAGGTTCTCCATGCGTGCCAGGTCCACTTCGACCGCGCCGGAGACCAGACGGTAGCCACACCGGTCGTGCTCGATCACCGAGTCCGGGCTGTCCCCGATGCGCAGGGTCTTGCGGAGCCGGTAGATGTGGACCGGCACCACGTTCGTGACCGGCGGCTCCGACCCCCATACCCCGTCGAGCAGTTCCTGCTGACTGACCGTCCGCCCCCCGTGCAGCGCCAGCGCCGCCAGTACGGCTTGCTGGCGCAGATGCCCCAGATCCAGGGACCGCCCGTCCTGCCAGGCCCGCAGCGGTCCGAGCACGGAGATCTGCACCTTCCGTCCGGCCGCCCGGCCGGCGGCGCTCCGCGGCACCGGGCTGGCCACCTGCGTGCGGGGGCCGCGGCCAGGGGCGACCAGTCCGCAGTCGAAGGCGTGGACGATGGCGGCGGCCCGGTCGCGCAGCCCGAGTTTCACGAGGATCCGCGCGAGGTGTCCGGTCACGGCGTCCTCGGAGACGGCAAGGGCGGCGGCGATCTCGTCGTCCCTCAGGCCGCAGCCGACCGCGTGGAGCACCTTGCGCTCCTGATGCCCGAGCACGGCGGCGATCGGCCGGCTGGTGGTGGCGGTCGTCGGCATCGCTGCTCCCTGGACTCTGGCCGGCCGGTCTGGCGGACGCCGTCGCCAAGCTAGTGGGGCGAGTGCCGGGCAGAGAATCCGGAACGATCCGGAGTAACACGCGTGACGGTCCCCGGTGGTGGTCAGGGGCAGTCGAGGAGGGTGGGGCGGTCCCTGGTGCGGACGGCGGGGAGCCAGGCGGTGGTGGGGCCGGGGAGGCGGATGCGGTACCAGAGCGTGGAGGTGAGGTCTTCCTCGTCGATGACGGGGAGGCCGGTGGGGAGTTGGCAGTCGGCGTCGAGGGTGTCGTTGTGCCAGACGCGCGTGGGGATGACGTTCTCGGCGGTGTAGGGGCGCAGGGGGTTGACGGCGAGACCGAGGCTGCACTGGGGGTCGCGGTCGGTGCGGTCCTGGCAGCCGCGTTCGGCGTTGAAGACCCGGACGCGGGCGGGGTGTGCGGCCGGGCCGGGGTGCGGCCAGAGAGCGGTGGCGGCGACGGCTGCCGTGGCGCAGGTGGCTAGGGCGAGCAGGGCGGTGCGCGGCCGTGGGCGGCGAGGGCGGCGGCCGGACCGGTGGGCGCGGATGCGGGTGAGCAGGCTTTCGGCGGTGTGCGGGGCGCGGGCGGCGTGGGTGGGGGCGAGGCAGTCGGCGACGAGGGCGCGCCAGAACGGGGGGACCGCGGGGGCCAGACGCAGGGCGGCGCGGCCTTCGGCGTACTGCTGGGCGGCGGCGCTGCGGGCGGTGGGGGTGGCGCCGGGGAAGGGCGGGAGGCCGGCGGCGAACACCTCGTGGATCACGATGCCGAGCGCCCAGATGTCGGCGGTGGTACGGGTTTTGACGCCGTGTTCGCCGAGTGGTTCCTTCCAGCGTTCCGGCGGCAGGTAGTCGGGGGTGCCCATGGGGGCGGAGTGGCCGTGGGTGCCGGTGAGTTCGATGGCGAGGCCGAAGTCGGAGAGGCGGACCTCGCCGTCCCGGCCGATGAGGACGTTCTCGGGTTTGAGGTCGGTGTGGACCCAGCCGGAGCGGTGCAGGTGGGCCAGGCCCTCGCAGATGCCAGCGACGATCCGGCCGGCCCGGGCCTCGTCGACGCCGGTGGCGATCAGGTCGCGCAGGGTGCCCTGGGCGCGTTCCATGACCAGGACGATCGCGCCGTCGAGCGCGGGGTGGTCGGGGGCGGCCAGGGCGAGGGTGTCGAGCAGGCGGACCAGCCGCGGGTGCGGCGCGGTGCGGGCCAACTCCGCTTCGCGGCGGGCGGATTCGGCGAGGTGGCGGGCCTGGCGGGGGGCGAGTCCGGCGGTCGGCAGCACCTTGAGGGCGACCGTGGCGTCCACCCCGCCCGCGCTGTCCGAGCCGTCCGGACCAGCAGGGTCCTCGGCCCGGCGGGCGGCATAGACGGTCGCCCAGCCGCCTTCGCCGATGGGCCCGGTGACGGTCCACTCGCCCACCCGGTGGCCGGGTGGCAGCAGCTCCTCGCGGTCCCCGCAGAAGGCCACGTCGCGCGCCATCGGCGCCCCTCCCTACCGTCCGGGCTCGGCGGCTTCGGGGCGCGGCAGGAGCGCGAGGTGCTCCTCGCGAACGATGCCGAACTTCAGGGCGAGTCCCACGACGGCCTCGCGTTTGCCGTTGCGGCGGTCCGCGCGGCCCGCGCCGTCGGGCATGTCGATGCGGAGTTTCTCGTCGGCGAGGTAGTCGAGGTGCGAGCTGACCGCCCGGGCGGTGAGCCGGGCGCAGGCGGGGTGGCCGCGCAGCCGCGCGACCACCTGGGGGGTGGTGGGCACGGCGGCGGGGGAGCGGTCGCGCAGCCACGGTTCGCAGAGCGCGACCAGGACCAGGAAGTAGGTGGCGGTCTCGTCCAGCGAGTACGCCGTCATGGTGCGGCTCTCCCAGGAGCCGCCGTGGGCGTGCGAGTCCAGGTAGACGTGGTCGGGCGCGAACACCTGGAAGGACAGCGGGGTTTCACGCCGCGAGGGCAGCACCACCCGGGCGAACTCGAACGGGATCGGCGCGCCGATCCGCCGCGGCGGCACCCGCAGGTACTCGCCGGCGCCCTCCGGGTTCTCCACCAGGTAGGCGTGGGTGTTACTGAGGTTGCTCAACTGCCAGTGGTCGTCGGTCGCGTGGATCTCGCCGGCGAGCCGGGAGACCGTCTCGTCGCCGAGTCGGAGCTCCACCGGCGTGCCGGCGGAGCCGCGGCCGAAGCGCGCCCGCTCTCCCGGACCGAGCCGCAAGGTCACCGCGTCGTCGCCGTTCCCCTCCGGCAGGTGGACGAGAATCCCGCTCACCGTTCCTCCGTCCCGCGCACCGCTCCCCCGTCCGGCGTACCGACCGTTGCCAGACGAACGTTACCTCTTTGCGCATGACGATAAACCGTATGGTGGCGCAGGCCACTTGACGGGGAGATCGGGAAGCGGGCAGGACCGGGGGGTCAGAGCATCGGCGCCCCCGAGCGCAGCGGCGCCACCGGGCGGTCGCCGAAGGCGGCCCACGGCCGCCAGCCGCCGCCGGGTCGGTCCTGGACACGGGTGCGCAGCCGGCCGTCCTCGGCCACCGCGAAGACGTGCAGCCGTCCGGTGGGGTCGGCCGCGGCCGAGGGCGGCGCGGCGAGTACCAGGCCCGGTTCGCCGAAGTCCTCGCCGAGCACGCCGTCCGGTGCCCAGGCTCCGGCGGGCGCCGACTGCCAGCGGTGGGCGAGCCGGTCGCCGCCGGGGGCGAGGGTGAGCGCCTCCAGCCGGCCGTCCGCGCCGGGGATCGGCAGCGGCGAGGCGGTGGACCAGCCCAGCAGCGGGTGCCAGTCGTCCCAGCCCCCGCTGGGCACCGACTGGCGGCGCTGGAAGGCCGCCGTGCCGGACGGGGCGATCGCGGTGACGTTCAGCCGCCCGGTGCCGTCGCGGGCGACCCGCGGCGCGGCGCCGGCAGGCGTGCCGAAGCGCTCCCAGGCGGACCAGCCGCCGCCGGGCGAGGTCTGCCAGCGGTGCAGCAGCGCCGTGCCGCCGGGCGCGAGCACGAACACCTCCAGCCGGCCGTCGGCGTTGGCGGCGACGCCCGGCGGTGCGCCCACCGGGCCGCCGAAGCCCGCGTCCCAGGCGTCCCAGGTGAGCGAGCCGGGCGACCACTGGCGGCGGCGGGCGATCAGGGCGCCGCCCGGGCCGAGCGCGAAGACCTCCAGGCGGCCGTCGGCGTCGCGGGCGACGGCGGGGGCGGCGCCGGCCGGGCCGCCGAACACCTCCCAGTCCGACCAGGTGCCGTCCGTCCGCTGGACCCGGTGGTGCAGGTAGGCGCCGCCGGGGGCGAGCGAGAACACCTCCAGCCGGCCGTCGGTGTTGCGGCCCAGCGCGGGCACCGCGCCGGCCGGGCCGCCGAACGCCTCCCAGTCCGACCAGCTGTCGGCGTCCGGGTCGAGCTGGACCCGGCGCAGCATCGACCGGTCGGCCGCGTCGAGGGCGAACACGTTCAGCCGGCCCTGTACGTCCAGGGAGGCGACCGGGTTGTCCGGGCTCTGCCAGGGCGGCGGGGCGGACTGCCAGCTCAGCGGGGCCAGGTACAGGCCGTGCCGGAACCAGCCGGCGGCGCTCGCCCACCACTGCTGCCCGTCGGTGACCACCTCCACCGCGTGGCCCGGCACATGGCCGGCGTAGCCGTCGAGGGTGAAGTGGAACGGGTCCTGGGAGGCGAGGACGTCGGTGCCCTCGTAACCGTTCCGCGGCCCGATGAACAGGTAGTACCAGCCGTCCCGGGCCACCACGAAGGGCGACTCGGTGACCGAGACGCCGTCCGCGGAAGTGGCCGAGTCGGTGAAGGCGGCGCCGGGAGCGCCCCAGGTCAGCAGGTCGGTGGAGCGCCGGTAGCAGACCTGGTGCCGGCCGTCGACGGCGGACAGCTCGGTGTAGTACATCACCCACTCGACGCCGATCCGCAGCACCATCGGGTCGCGGGCGGCGTTCCCGCGGAACAGCGGCCCGGACGGCAGCCTGGTCCAGGTGGACAGGTCGGTGGAGGTGGCGGCGTTGATCGCCGCCCCGGCGCGCCCGCCCGCCGCGTAGAACATCCAGTGGACGCCGCCCGACTCGATGACGTGCGGGGCCCACAGGTGCTCCTCCCCGAAGTAGGAGGTGTCGACGGTCAGCGCGTCCGGGTGGCCGGTCCACGGCCCGGACGGGTCCGGCGCCGAGGCGTGCGCGAGCGAGACCTCCGCCGAACTGTCGGGGGCCTGCCCGGGCGGCGCACTGTTGCCGACGATGCTGAACAGGTGCCAGCGCCCGCCGGCCTGGATCAGCGTGTGGTCGTTGAGGTAGCGGCGGCGTGTGGTCGACGGGTCGTGGACCTGGCCGAACGGGCCGGCGCCGACCCACAGGTGGGGCGTGGCTGCGCCGGCCGTGGTGGCGGGCGACGCGGTGGCGGTACGGCCCGCGAGCGGGAGCACGAGTGCTCCCGCTCCGGCCGCCCGTAGCAGGCCGCGCCTGCTGACAGGGGACATGGCTGTGCTCCAGGAGGGCTACCGGTGTGGTCAGGGGAGGGCGGGTCCGGCGGTGGTGTTGAGCCAGGCCCAGTCGGACCAGGTGGAGAATCCGGTCTGCCACCTGTGGTAGACGCCGGCGCTGCTGGTGCCGAACACCTCGATCCGGCCGTCGGCGTTGGCCGTCGCGACGATCTCGGTACCGGCGCCGCCGAAGGTGTCCCACTGGTTGTAGGGCGCGTTGACGCCGGTCTGCCAGGTGTGCTGTGCGGTACCGCCGTTGATGGCGAACACCTCGACGCGGCCGTCCGGCGAACGCTCACTGGTCAGCCGGGAGTCGGCGGGGCCGCCGGCGGCTTCCCAGTCGGACCAGGTGGTGGGGTTGGTCTGGTACTTGTGGAAGACGCCGGCCGGGCCGGAGGCGAAGACTTCGAGGCGGCCGTCCTGGTTGTGGTCGACGGTGAGGTCGTGGCCGCCGCCGCCGAAGTTCTCCCATGGCGACCAGCCGCCGTTGACGGCGGTCTGCCACTGGTGCTGGAAGGTGCTGCCGTTGAGGGCGAAGACTTCGAGTCGGCCGTCGGGGGCCTTGCCGAGTCCGATCTCGCTGTTGGCGGGGCCGCCGCCGGTCGGCTCCCAGTCGGACCAACTGGCTGGTCTGGTCTGGTACTTGTGGAAGACGCCGGCCGGACCGGAGGCGAGGACTTCGAGGCGGCCGTCCTGGTTGGAGCCGACGGCGATGTCGTGGCCGCCGCCGCCGAAGTTCTCCCAGTTCGACCAGCCGCCGGAGGGCTGGAGTTGGTAACGGTGCTGGAAGGTGCTGCCGTTGATGGCGAACATCTCCAGGCGGCCGTCCGCGTTGGGGCCGATCGCCAGCTCCGCGCCGCCCGGGCCACCCAGGGACTCCCAGTCCGACCAGGCGCCGCTCACGGCCGTCTGCCAGGCGTGCGAGACGCCGTTCGCACCGGCCGCGAACACCTCCAGTCGGCCGTCCGCCGAACGCGCGGACACCACCCGGCCGGACTGCGCCGGATACACCAGCGGGGCCGGTCCGGGGTCGTGGTGGCCGAGCCGGTCCGCGGCGGCCCGCGCCTCGCCCAGGTACCGCAGGTGCGCGCCCTGGTTGTAGGTCGACCAGGGCTGCCAGTCGGTGCCTTCGTTGGAGATGCGGTAGGCCGCGTTGGCGTTGCACTGGGCGTCGTAGGCGCAGGCGTCGTCGACCTCGGGGTGCCAGTAGTTGTTGATCTCCCACAGGCCGCGGTCGGTGGACGGCGGCGTGTTGTTCTGGACGTTGGACGCCAGCGGGTTGCAGCTGGACTCGGCGAGGCCGACGGCGATCGCGGTCACCAGGGCGTCGCCCCGGAAACCGGCGTTGTAGCCGACCTCGGCGCACAGATCGCTGCCGGTGGCGGCCGGCGCGGGCGTGGCGCCGACCGTCAGGCCTGCCGCCACGCCCAGCGAGACGAGTGCGGACAGCAGGACGCGGTACGGCGCCCGGCGGGCGCGTTGCGTGCTGGTCACGTGATGGCTCCTCAACTGACGGCGGGTCCGGCGGTGGTGTTGAGCCAGGCCCAGTCGGACCAGGTGGAGAATCCGGTCTGCCACCTGTGGTAGACGCCGGCGCTGCTGGTGCCGAACACCTCGATCCGGCCGTCGGCGTTGGCCGTCGCGACGATCTCGGTGCCGGCGCCGCCGAAGGTGTCCCACTGGTTGTAGGGGGCGTTCAGATTTGTCTGCCAGGTGTGCTGTGCGGTGCTGCCGTTGATGGCGAACACCTCGACGCGGCCGTCCGCGGTCGGCTGGCTGGTGAGCCGGGAGTCGGCGGGGCCGCCGGCGGCTTCCCAGTCGGACCAGGTGGTGGGGTTGGTCTGGTACTTGTGGAAGACGCCGGCCGGGCCGGAGGCGAAGACTTCGAGGCGGCCGTCCTGGTTGTGGTCGACGGTGAGGTCGTGGCCGCCGCCGCCGAAGGTCTCCCATGCCGACCAGCTGCCGTTGACGGCGGTCTGCCACTGGTGCTGGAAGGTGCTGCCGTTGAGGGCGAAGACTTCGAGTCGGCCGTCGGGGGCCTTGCCGAGTCCGATCTCGCTGTTGGCGGGGCCGCCGCCGGTCGGCTCCCAGTCGGACCAACTGGCTGGGCTGGTCTGGTACTTGTGGAAGACGCCGGCCGGACCGGAGGCGAGGACTTCGAGGCGGCCGTCCTGGTTGGAGCCGACGGCGATGTCGTGGCCGCCGCCGCCGAAGTTCTCCCAGTTCGACCAGCCGCCGGAGGGCTGGAGCTGGTAGCGGTGCTGGAAGGTGCTGCCGTTGATGGCGAACATCTCCAGGCGGCCGTCCGCGTTCGGACCGATCGCCAACTCCGCGCCGCCCGGTCCGCCCAGGGACTCCCAGTCCGACCAGGCGCCGCTCACGGCCGTCTGCCAGGCGTGCGAGACGCCGTTCGCACCGGCCGCGAACACCTCCAGCCGGCCGTCCGCCGAACGCGCGGACACCACCCGGCCGGACTGCGCCGGATACACCAGCGGGGCGGGACGGGGGCCGGTTCCCGGAGTACAGGGCATGGCGATGCCGCGCTCCGCGAGGTAGGGGATCGGGTCGGTGCGCACGGTCGCGTCCGAGTCGGCCCATACCCGCAGGTGCAGGTGCGGGCCGCTGGAGGTGCCCTCGCTTCCCATCTGCGCGATCAGTTGACCGGCCGTCACCTGGTCGCCGGTGGCCACGTCCCGTTCGCGCATGTGCCCGTACTCGGTGATGGTCCCGTCCGGGTGCAGGATGCGGATCCACTGGCCGTAGCCCTGCGCCGGGCCGGAGACCAGCACCTGGCCGTCGCCGACCGCGTAGATCGGGGTGCCGTAGTCGTTGGCGATGTCGATGCCGTTGTGCTCCGGGGTGTAGCCCTGGGAGATGTAACCGGCGGCCGGGCAGGACGCCGTGAACCCGGTGGCCGCGGCGGGGGCGGCCGGGACGGTGACCGGCAGCAGCAGGGCGACCGCGGCCAGGGCCAGGCGCGAGGCGCGGCGGGAGAAGGAGGGGAACACCGGAGCGCCCCTCACGCCTTCGAGCCCGCGGCGCCCAGCGCCAGCGCGACGCCGAGCCCGCCGTCGGACTCGAGGATGCTCCTACGGGTGGGGTGGTGCGCGGTCAACGTGACCTCCTGAGGGCGCGTGGCGGCGGCCCGTCCGGACCGCCGGGTGTCGAGCGGTTGGGACGGTAGTCACCCACCGCGCGGCGCAGAACCCGGAACCATACGGACTGACAGGAGCGGACCAACCGCCGAGACTGTTGACGCGCTCTCCGGCCTCGGCCTCGTGCCGGTGACCGTCCGGCAGTCGTTGGGCCACCCGGTCGGCCCAACCGCAGCGCGGCACCTCGCGGACCGGTCCGGGTCCGGCCCTACCCTGGCGGCATGATCAACGGTGCGCACGTCATCATCTACAGCCGCGACGCCGAAGTGGACCGGGCGTTCTTCCGGGACACGCTGGAGTGTCCGAACGTCGATGCGGGCGGCGGCTGGCTGATCTTCGAGCTGCCGCCGGCCGAGCTCGCCGTGCATCCCGCGGACGGCCCGGAGACGCAGGAGCTCTACCTGATGTGCGATGACATCGACGCCACCGTGAGCGACCTGGCGGCCAAGGGCGTGGAGTTCACCCAGCCGGTCACCGACGCCCGCTGGGGACGGCTGACCAGGTTCCGCCTGCCGGGTGGCAGCGAGGTGGGCATGTACGAGCCCCGCCACGAGCGACCCAGCGGTCGGTAGCAGCGACGCCGCGGCGGTCCGCGCCCCGCTGCCGGCTCCGGGCGATGTCGAGCGCCGGCAGGTCCGACTCGCGGCCTTCCCCGCTCTGCGTGCCGCACGGTGCACGGGGTTGTCGCTCAGGGGTAGTCGGAGGTCCCCCGGTGCGCCTCGATGGTGACGGCGACCCGGACGACTGAGTCCGACCACGCACGGGCGGCGGCGTCCGGGTGGCCTGCGCGCATGGCGTGGGCGAGGGCTCGCAGGAGCTCGGCGGTGGTGGCCAGGCCGCCTCGGTTCAGCCGGGCGGCGGCGCGGTCCAGGCGGGTGAGAGTGGGGCCGTCCGGGTGGCGCAGGCCCCGGTGGGCGGTGTCGGCGAGAGCCGCGAGCGCCTCGGCGAGGTCGGCGGCAACGAGGCCGGCCGACGGCGGCGCGGCGGGGGTGAGGGCGGTGGACCCGGGGCCCGGGGCGAGGTCGGGGACCACGACGGTGTCGCCCGCGAGGAGCGCGGCGGGTTCCAGGACGGTGCGGCCCGCGGCGCTCCGGACGGTGGCGCTGACGTGGGTGACGGTGCCCGTCCCGAGCGCCGCGGCGAGGGCGTCGAGGGCGCCGGGGCAGGCCGGGTCGTGGGTGGCGGCGAGGGTGGCACGGTTGCCGACCGCGTCGCGGACGGCAGCCTCCAGGCGCTGCTCGGCCGCGTCGTACCGGATCCCCTCGACGGCGGAGAGGCGCACCACGTGCAGGGACTCGGCGGCGATGCGGGGCCGGATCAGCCGCGGTGGCCGGCCCTCCAGGGTGCGCAGGTGGGCGTCGAGGTCGGTGAGCAGCAGCGGGGCGGGCAGGTCGGTCCAGGAGCTGCCGACCGGGGTGACGGTGGTGGCGGTGGTCCGGCCGCGGCCGAGGCGGAGCTCACGGGCGGCGCTGCGGACCGCGCTTTCGCTGACCACGTTGCCGCCGGCGAGGGCGTCGAGGCGGTGCCCGGCGATCCGGCGGGCGCCCAGCGCGTGCCCGGTAGGCGGACGGCCGTCGGCTGGGACGTCCCAGCTGCGGCGGAGCACCAGGACGGTCCCGGCGGCGGGGTGGGCGAGGTAGACCTCGGCGGACCGGGTCGTTGCGGTGCCGCGGATCCGGCAGCCCAGCGCGGTCAGGCGGACCCGGCGCAGCAGGGTCTCGGCGGCCTCCCGGACACCTAGCACCTCGGACCGCGACGCGCCCGGGTGGGCGGCGGCGCGGTGACGGGCGTGCAGTTCGGCCAGGAGCAGTGCCAGCTCCTCGGGCCGGTGGTCGGCGGCCCGGGTCGCGTACGCGTCGAGCTGGCCGATCAGGTCGGCGACCAGGTCGGCCGGCCAGTGCAGGGAACGGTCGGCGAGCTCGCCGCGCACCCGGTGGAAATCGGCGGTGAGGACCGGTCCGGCGTGCACGGCGCCGTCGAGCACGAGCTCGCGGGCGAGATCGAGGGCGGCGTCCAGGACCGGCGGGATGCCCGACTCGGGCTCGGAACGGTCGCCGAGCGTGACGGTCGGGCGGCCGTCGGCAGCCCGGAAGGCCCAGACCGCGAGGGCGATCATCTCGCCGCGGCGGTCCTGCGCGGCGTCGGTGACCGCGAAGCCCAGCTCGCCGGGGACGGGGAACCGGACCGTGCAGGCGGCGAGTTCGGCGACCGGCTGTGGATCGTCCGGGCGCGCGTGGTGCAGCCGCGCGGTATAGCCGCGCTCCAGCGTCCGGCGGGCGGCGGCCACGGCGCGGGCACCGACGGCGGCGGTCAGCGCCTCGTCGTCCAGCGTGCCGGGGGACCAGGCGGGGGCGGGCGCGGGGGTGTCGGGCGTGCGGGGGGTATCGGAAGTGGCGGGGCCGGGGTGAGGACCCGGTGGGGCGGGGGCATCGGCGGCGGCACGCTGGTGGGCGAGGACCAGCGCGATCCGGTGGCGGCACACGCCCGGGGCGCCGCAGGTGCAGCTGCCGCCGTCCAGCCCGGTGCCCGGCGGCAGCACGACGGTGTTGCCGTCGGGACAGGTGCCGCGCAGCGTGCCGTCCGGGTCGAGGCCGGGCACCGGCCCGTCGCCCGCGGCGACCTCGCGGGCGGCGCGCTTCACCAGGCCGCGGTTGGCGAGTGCGGCGAGCGTGTCGGTGTCCAGGGCGAGCAGATCGGCCCGCGTCGCGGCGGTCATCGGCCGAGCCTCTCGGCGACGAAGTCGGCGAGCATCCCCGGCGTCATCGCACCCACGTGCGCGCCGGCGTCCGCGAGCTGCCCGGCCAGCTCGCGGTCGTACGCCGGGGCGGCTTCCTCGTCCAGCGCGGCGAGACCGAGCACGGTGGCGCCCTGCCCGGTCAGCGAGCGGACGGTCCGTAGCAGCCGGTACCGGTCGCCGCCCTCATAGAAGTCGCTGATCACTGCGAGGATCGTGCGCCGCGGATTCTCCACCAGCCCGGCTGCGTAGTCGACCGCGCGGGCGATGTCGGTGCCGCCGCCGAGCTGGACCCGCATCAGCAGCTCCACCGGGTCGGTGACGTCGGACGTGAGGTCCACCACCTGGGTGTCGAAGGCGACCAGATGGGTCTTCAGCCCGGGAAGGCTCCACAGGCAGGCCGCGGTCACCGCGGAGTGGATCACCGAGCCCACCATCGAACCGGACTGGTCGACGAGCAGGATCAACTGCCACTGCTCCAGATGCCGGCGGGTGCGGGAGCGGAAGTGCGGACGCTCGATCAGGATCCGCCGCTCGGCGGGACTGTAGCGGCCGAGATTGGCCCGGACGGTGCGGCGGAAGTCGAAGTCGCGGGCCAGCGGGCGCCGGCTCGGGCGCGCCGACCGGGCACCCGTGAACGCCTGGCGCAGCTCCGGGGTGAGGCGTTCCATCAGCTGCCGGACCACCGCGGCCACGATCCGGCGGGCCTGGCCGAGCAACTGCTCGTTCATCAGGTGCTTGGTGCGGAGCACCGCGCGCAGCAGGGCGGCGCTCGGCTCGACCCGCTCCAGCACGGTCGGGTCGGTGACGATCTCCTCGATCCCGTAGTGCTCGACGGCGTCACGCTCCAGACGCTCGATCGTCTCGCGGGGGAAGAGACGGTGGATGTCGTCCAGCCAGTCGACTGCGGTGACCCGGGACGGCTCCAGGCCGGCGCTGCGGACGCCGCGGCGGCCGAGGTCCTCGTCGCGGCCGTACAGCCACTCCAGGGCGGCGTCCCGGGCGGCGCCGTCGGCGCTCGGGCGGCCGGTCCACGGCTCGGCGGGGGAACCGAGGACCAGGCGCCAGCGCTCCAGGGCGGGGTCGGGTGCCGTTCTGGGGGCCGGCTCGGGCGAGGTCACCGGGCGCTCCGCAGGCCGTGGCGGTCGAGCAGGGCGGTCACGTTCTCCTCCAGGGCGCGGGCGGCGGCCAGGTGCAAGGGGTCGGCGGTGGTGCGGAGCAGGGCGCGGGCGGAGCCGCGCAGACCGCGGCGCTCGATCAGACGGCGGGCGATCCGCTCGCGCTCGCGCGGCGGGAACCAGGCGAAGGCCTGGCGCAGGGCCGGGAGGGCGATGAGGAACTCGGCGTCGGTGAGGTCGGCGAGGACGGAGTCCACGGCGGCCAGCAGGGAGCCGTCGCCCGAGTCGGCGGTGACCTCCTCCCGGGCGAGGGCGAACAGGCCGCCCAGCCAGTCGCCGAGCGTCCGGGGGTCGTCCGTGGCGTGGAGGGCGTCGGCGAGGTCGGGGGTGGTGGCCTCGGTCGGGGCGAGGGTGAGGTGGAGGCCGTGGGCGGCGCCGCGGAGGTCGGCGGGGGCGTGGGGGTCGCGGGTGATGCGGAGGGCGAGGGCGGCGGTGTCCCCGGGGGTGACGGTGAGGTGGTCGGGGGCGTGGCGGAGGGCGTCGCGGACGGCGGCGAGGGCGGTGAGGCGGGCGGGGTCGGTGCCGGAGCGGCCGTGGACGCCCTCGACCAGCCACAGGACGCGGCTGACCGCGCCGTCGATGACGGCGGCCAGCAGTGGGCTGCGGGCGGTGCCGTACACGCGGTCGTGCCGCCAGAGGCCGAGAGCGGTGGAGAGGACGGCGCCGAGGGCGCCGGGGTCGGGGTGGCGGGTGAGGGTGGCGGTGAGCGTGGTGAGGAGGCGGTCGGTGAGGGCGGTCGCGCCGCACAGGACGGTGTCGAAGAGCAGGGTGGCGAGTTGAGCGTCGGTGGGCCCGGTCGTGCGGGCGCGTTCGGCGAGGACGGTGGCGGCGGCCTCGTCGAGGGTGGCGCCGTACGCGCCCGCCTCGATCAGGGCGGCGTCGCGGCCGGTGTCCGGTCCGGCGTCCCAGCGTTCGGTGGTGACCGGGTCGGCGCCGTGGGCAGGTCCGGCGGTGCGGTGGCGGCCTGGCACGCCGAGGACGCGCAGCCGGTGCAGGGTCCGGCTCGCCGTCAGGCCCTCCTCGGTGGTGAGATCGCAGGTCAGCGGGCGGGTGCCGGTGGCGCCGATCGCGGCGAGCCGGGCGGCGCTGTCGTGGACCAGCGGCGGGGCCGGCGTGTCCGGGTGCAGCCGCCCGGTGCGGGTGCCGCTGCACGCAGCGACCATCTCGACCACCACCGGATGGCTGCCCGGCGCCAGCGGGGCGCGCTCGGACCAGGGCAGCGGCTGGCTCAGGTCGTCCTTGATCAGGGCGCCGGCCAAACCGTCCAGCACGTCGGTACGGGCCGGCACCGCATGGCCGCGCAGGGCGGCGAGGCCGCCGGTGAGTGTGGCGGCGGCGACCAGGTCGGCGGTGGAGACCGGGTGGCGGCGGACGCGCAGGCGTGAGACCACGGACTGCCGCAGGTGGTCGGCGGCGGCCTCGGGGCCGTCCTCCCACAGCCGCTGGTAGTAGGCGGGCGAGGGCATGCCGGACTGGTAGCCGGCGAAGGCGTCGAGCTGCCGGAACGAGTACGGCACCAGGTAGCTCCCGGAGACGGCGCCGGGCGGCGGCGCGGGCAGCCCGGGCCGGCCGGGCGCCTGGGCCGGCTGCGCGGCGAGGGCGCGCAGGGTGGGGGTGTGGAAGCCGCCGCCCACCACCAGCACGGTCGCGGTCCCCGCCTCGGCGAGGACGGCGCGGACCCAGTCCGCCATGTACGCCTCGCGGGCCTGGTCGTCCTCGTCCGCCTCGGCGTCGCCGCGGACCAGGTCGAAGTAGGCGTCCAGGCGTTCGGCGAGCCCGTCCGCCGGCGCCACCTCGAAGAGGCCGTCCCACAGGGCGTCCACCGAGCCGGCGCCGAACCGCTCGCAGAGACGGGCGGTGGCCTCGGCGTACCGGGCCTCCGCGTCGGCGTACCGGTTGGCGCGCAGCTCGAACGCCGGGTGCCAGGACGGCAGGTCGACGAAGAGCACCTCCGCGCCGGCCGCCCGCCCCTCCTGCAGCGCCACCCACTCGGGCGAGTAGTCGCACAGCGGCGCCCAGGTGGTCGCGGTGCGCTCGGCGTCGCGGTAGTGGCTGAACACGGCGATCGGCAGCTCGTGGCCGAGGGCCAACTCGTCCAGCCGGCCGTTGAGGTCGGCCGGGCCCTCGACGAGCACATACGCGGGCCGCAGCCGCCGGACGGTGTCCGCCACCAGGCGGGCGCAGGCGGGGGAGTGGTGACGGACCCCGAGGAAGACCGCGGGCATCAGCCGGCCAGCAGGTGGCGGGCGTCGTGCACGGCCTGCCAGTGCGGGCCGCGCCGCCGCGGGACCCGCTGCTCCAGGTAGCGGCGCAGCCGGGCCAGGTCCTCCGGGCTGTCCTTGGCCGCGGTGCCGGCCAGGCTGGCGACCAGGTCGGCCGCGTTGCCGGCCTCGCTGCGTAGGTACCAGCCGCGCAGCCCGACCGCGTGGGCGACCGAGACCGCCTCGGCGGTGCTCATCACCGCGGACGGGCGGTCGCCGCCCTCGCCGGCCCGCAGCTCGCGGAAGGCGGTGACCAGCACCTCCAGCAGGTCCCGGTCGGGCGCCGCGGTCACCCCCGACCGGCGTAGCAGGTTCCCGGACTCGGCCTCGACCAGGGCGAGTTCGGTGTCCAGGTCGGGGATCGGGAAGACGGTCTCGAAGTTGAACCGGCGCTTGAGCGCCGAGCTCATCTCGTTCACCCCGCGGTCGCGGGTGTTGGCGGTGGCGATCACGTTGAAGCCCTGCTTGGCGAAGACCATGCCCTCCGGCCCGTCAAGCTCGGGGATCGCCACCACCCGCTCCGAGAGCAGGGACAGCAGTGAGTCCTGCACCTCCAGCGGGCAGCGGGTGATCTCCTCGAACCGGACCACCCGGCCCTCGGCCATGCCGCGCAGCATCGGCGCGGGCACCAGCGAGCGGGTGGAGGGGCCCTCCGACACCAGCAGGGCGTAGTTCCACGAGTACTTGATCTGGTCCTCGGTGGTCGCCGCGCCGCCCTGCACGGTCAGCCGGGAGGTGCCGCTGACCGCCGCCGCGATCAGCTCCGACAGCAGCGACTTCGCGGTGCCCGGCTCGCCGACCAGCAGCAGGCCGCGGTTGGTGGCCAGGGTCACCAGGGCACGCTCGACCAGCGCCGGATCGCCCACGAACTTGCGGGCGATGCCGGCCGCCTCGTCGCCGACGATGAACCGGCGGGCCGCGCGCAGGCTCAGCTCCCAGCCCGGCGGGCGGTGGTCGCGGTCCTCGGCGTGCAGCGCCGCCAGCTCCTCGGCGTACCGGACCTCGGCGGGCGGCCGTTGGAGGTGCTCCTCGGCGGTGGTGGTCATGGCGGCCCTCCCGGGGTGGTCCGTGCGGCTGTCGGTGGGGTGGCTCGTCGTCACGGCGTGGTCAGCTCGGTGAGGTCGGCGATCACCTCGGAGGCGGTCACCGGGTCGAGCTCGGCGAAGGTCGGGAAGGTCCGGTTGTGAGTCCAGTAGTCGCCCGGGCGGATGTCGAGCCACACCGTCTCCACCCGCTGCTCGGGATACACGTCGTGCATACCGACCGCGATGCCGTGCTCCGGGGCGAGCACCACATAGCGGTCGGGTCCGACCCGGCGGGACAGCCAGCGCTCCACGCCCGCGTCCTGCGGCGCGCCGCGCTGCCAGCCGCGCCGCTCCATGCCGACCAGCCGGGCGGTGGGCAGCGCCGGACCGTTCTCGAAGCGGGTCAGGCGGTGGCCGGCCCGCTCCTCGTCGGTCAGCGCGTACACCGGGCGGCCGAGCTGACGGAACGGCTGCAGGATCTCGTAGTCGGCGAACAGCTCCGACCAGGCGGCGAGGTCGTCGCAGAGGAGCAGCGGGTGGGCCAGTCGGACAGTCGCCCCGGCGGGCAGCGCGAACACCTCGTCATGGACGTCCGCCAGGGTCCGATCCTCGGCGACCCGGAACGCGGTCGCCGTGCCGTCCGCCTCGGCCAGCCACACCAGCCGGCGCACCAGGTGCCACAGCAGCGGATGCCCCACGAAGAGCTGGTCGAACTCCTCCGCCGTCCACGACCGCCGGGCGACCATCGCGTCCTCCAGACGGCGGATCTGGTCCCCCGCCACCGTGCGGACGTCCTTCTTCAGCGCGGCGAAGCGCTTGCGCTCGGCCGGCGCCAGCTCGGCGTCGTCCCGCGCCCCCGGGGCCGGCAGGTCCTTGCGGCGGGCGCCGTCCGAGTCCAGCACGTACGGCTTGAGCTGCTCGTCGAAGCCCACCGTGAAGGTCCGGGTGCCGTAGTCGACGACGGTGGTCCCGTCGGCGTCCAGCCCGAAGTCCGGCACCAGACGGTCCGAGAGCTGCTCCCCGGACAGGCCGAGCCCGGCCGCCACCTCGGCGATCTTCTCCTGCGCCCGCGCCTTGAGCGCCTTGAACTTCACCCGCTGCGCGATACCGTGCAGGTGCAGCAGCGCGACGTCGCTGCCGATCGCGGCCAGCACCTCCAGGCCGTCCACCGCGCGGTGGTGCGCCCCCTCGCCCGGCCACGCCCGGAGCACCGGCGTCAGTCGGCGGACCGTCTCGTCGTCCCCGAGCCGGCCGAGCGCGTGCAGCGCCCACCCGTCCTGGGACGGCATGCCGGCCATCCGCCACTGCTCGAACACCGCCCAGCCGAGGTCAGTCAGCGACTGCGGCTCGCACACCTCGGCCACCTGGTCGAGGCCCGGGTAGAACGCCCCGGGCTTGGACAGCGCGAGCATCGTGAGCACGTGCCGCACCATCTCGGCGGGCAGCGCGCCCTCGCCGCCGCGAACCAGCAGCTGCGGCAGCATCATCGGCTCCGCCCAGTCACCGAGCTGGGGCAACTTCGCCGGCAGCACATTCACCAGCGGGTCGGCCGAGAGCAGCGCGCCCACCACCTCATCCGCCTCCGGTCCGTACTCGCCGGCCACCGCACGCACCGCCGCGACGCCCTGCGCCGCACAGATCAACCGGAGGGCGTGCTCGGCGCTTCGCCGGGCCACGCCCGCCTTCCCGACCGCGGCAGGAACCAGCAGCCGGGCCGCGTCCAGCCCGTGCCGGGCGAACCATGAGCGCGCGGTGTCCCCGGCCGACTTGAGCCGGATCAGCCAGTCCGCCATCATCTCGGCCACCCGGACGTCCAGGTACGGCAGCAGCAGCGCCGCGTGCGCGGCCGGGTTCTGCAGCGCGGCGGCCCGCATCGGCTCGAGCGCGTCCGGCCCGAAGCGGGCGGCGACCCGGCGCAGCGCGCCCATGGCGTCCCAGATGTACTCGCCGCCCCGCCACTGCGAGATCAGCGGCCGGCCCAGCTCCTCGTCGCCGTACGCGAACAGCGCCAGCTCCTCGTGCCGGTTGGAGTGGCGCCGCGCGTCGCCGGACCGCCCGTTCGTGGCCCGGATCGTGCCGGCGATCCGCTGCCAGTCGGCGTCCGACCAGCGCGCGTACCAGGACTCGGAGACCGCCCACGCCTCCCGCTCACCCGGCAGCCAACGCAGCTGCGGCCCTTCCGGCGCGGTGAGGCCGGTCAGCACGCGGGGCTTGGCGGTGGAGCGCGGCCGGGTCCACGGCGGGCTGGTGAACAGCTCCGGCAGCGAGTCGGGACGGACATCCGACACCCGGTCGCCCGGATCGGTGAGCGGCTCGACCACGGCCGCCTGTTCCGGCGTCAGCTCCGGCAGCAGCTCGAGCGCGGTCGCGCGGTGGGCGGCGACATGGGCGGTGAGGAGCTGGCGGGCGAGCCGCTGCGCGGCCGCATCGGCGGACGCCGCCGCAGCCTCCGCGAGGAGGCGCAGAGCACGCCGGGGGAAGCGGCGCATGGCTGCCACCAGGGCGCCGCGGGCCGCCTTGCCGTTCTCCTGATGGGTCAGCAGCCCCCGAAAGCCCTCGTCGGAGGGAAGCTCGGCTATCGCGTTGAGCAGCTGCTTCTGCTTGTCGCTGTAGAGGTAGTTGTTGGCCAAGGCATGCAGCCACAGCGGCGCGGCGCCGCCTTGGAGTCCCTCCGCCACGGTCGCGATGATCTCGGCGGACCAGCCGTCCCAGCCCAGGTCCGGCGGTTGGGGGAGCTTCTCCAGCGGCTCGGCCGAGGAGAGCGAGCACAGCAGCATCGACCACTCGGCCGAGCCCAGCCGCGCGGCCGACTTCGCGCACTCCTCGGCCCAGTCGGACTCGGACGGCACCAAGTACGCCGTCACCACCAGGCGGGACAGGTCGGTCCGGCATCCGGCCAGGGCCTCGACCACCGCGCGGTGGGTCTCCTCGTCGCACGCCGCCAGCAGCGACCGGACGCGATCCGCGGCGGGGCGGTACGCCGCGGGCGTCCGGCCGGTCGCGGCGTACCGGACGCGCGGGTGGACAGCGCGTGAGCCGTTCCAGTCGGTCTCGACGGCCACGGTGAACAGCTCGACGGTGGCCCTGGCCGCGAACGGCAGGCCGAACTCCGCGACCCAGGCGTCCACGGCCATCCGGATCCTGCTGTCGGTGGAGACCGCGAACGCCGCGGTCAGCACCGCCGCACCGAGCGGGTTCTGACTGCCGGAGTGGTGAGCACGGGCAGCCGCGACCAGGTCCGTCTCGCTGCGGTCCGAGGTGAGCGCCTGCTCCAGCCAGGCGTCCACCTGCCTCAGCGTGGCGTGGTACCCGTCCACCGCGTTCCTCACCGGCGCGGCCGGCGGGCGGGGGACGCCGCCCCGGCGGGGGATCAGGACCCGCCGCCAGGCCTCCGGCAGGACGAAGGTGTCCTCGTCGACCGGGGCGTCCACGGGCTCGGGGGCGGCGGCCGGCGAGGTCGCCGCGACGGGCCGCGGGGTGGGTGCAGAGCCGGTGCCGGTCTCGCGGTAGCCCTTGCGCTCCTTCTCGGCGACCGTCCTGGCGAAGTGTGCCTGCGCCGCCTCCGAGGTCGGGAACTCCTTGCTCTGCTCCCGCCCGTCGGTGCCGGACCGGCCGTAGCGCACGGTCACCACGGCACCGTCGACCGCGGCCTCCCAGAACTTGTCCGAGCCGCCCTCGGTGAACTCCCAGCGCCGCACAGCTCCGCCCCTCTCCTCGAACGGTTGATCAGGTGAGGAACAGTAGCGAGGCCTACCGACAGGCCGACCTCCGGACCGCCCGCGTCGCGGCCCGGACCGCCGGCGCGATCAGCCCCACCAGAGGAACCAGCTGTGTACGTCGACCAGTGACTCTGCGTACTCGGCGAGGCTGCAGGCCTCCTGGAAGACGTTGTCCGGACGGGCGGCCGCGTCGCAGGAGTACACGGTGACCAGGTCGCGCCATTTGCTATCCGGACCTGGGCGGCTCGGATGCTCCTGCGGATCACGGATCACGGAACTCCGGGCGCTGGCAGGAATGGCGCTGTCCCCACCATGCGGTTCACTTCTGAGGGCTGAGCCCACCGCCCGTCTTGCCGCGATCGGGAACCTGCTGGCCGAGTCGTCTCCGGCGCACGAAATGGCTCAGATGAGACAGGGCACTGAGGTCGCAGTCGTCACCGCCGTCCTCTTGATGCTGATCAACTGTCCGCTTTGGCAGTCGAGTTATCCGCGATCGAAGACCGCCGTGACGGGCGCGTGGTCGGACCAGCGCTCGGCGTGGGAGGCGGCGCGCTCGACGTACGCCTCGACGCACCTGGCCGCGAGGCCCGGACTCGACATCTGGTAGTCGATCCGCCAGCCGGCGTCGTTGTCGAAGGCGCGGCCGCGGTAGGACCACCACGAGTACGGGCCGGGCTGGTCGGGGTGCAGGGCGCGGACCACGTCGACGTAGCCTGTCTCGTCGAGGACGCGGGTGAGCCAGGCGCGCTCCTCGGGGAGGAAGCCGGCGTTCTTCTGGTTGGTCTTCCAGTTCTTGAGGTCGTCCTCGCGGTGGGCGATGTTCCAGTCGCCGCAGACCAGGACCTCGCGGCCCTCGGCGGCGGCGCTGGTGCGGAGCCGGTCGAGGTGGGCGATGAACTCCGCCATGAAGCGTTCCTTCTCGTCCTGGCGGTCGGTGCCGACCTCGCCGGACGGGAGGTAGAGGCTGGCGACGGTCAGGCCCGGCAGGTCGATCTCGACGTATCTGCCCGAATTGTCGAATTCCTCCGAGCCGAACCCGATCACGCTGCGCTCGGGCGGCCGCCGGGAGAGCACCGCCACCCCGGCCCGGCCCTTGGCCGCGGCCGGCGCCCAGACCGCGTGCCAGCCCTCCAGCTCCAGCAGCTCCGCGGGGATCTGCCCGGCCTCGGCCCGTACCTCCTGCAGGCAGACCACGTCTGCCTTGGTGGCGGCCAGCCACTCGACCAGGCCCTTCTTGGCGGCGGCCCGGATGCCGTTCACGTTCACTGTCGATACCACGATCACCCCGCGAGGGTACCGGACCGGGGCGAACGACCCGGGCCGCTTCCGGGGTGTGGACCGCCGCCCGCCTGGCGCCGTCATTGGTCTTGACCATCTCGCGGAGCAAGCCCTAGGGTCGCTTACTGCAAAGACCTTTAATAAAGAAGGACGGATAAAGCCCGCCCTCCCCACCTGCCGAAACACCGGGGAGGCCGTGGCGGCGCTCCTTCAGGGTGGAGGACACGGTGGCTCAAGCGGTGGCTCAAGGACAGCTCGCGGCGGTGCCGGAGCCGAAGTACTGGCACCTGCGGACGGTGCTGGTCCGCACCATCGACGCGGAGTTCTCCACCGGCCAGATCCTGCCCAACGAGCGCGAGCTCGCCGCCCGCTTCGGCGTGGCCCGGGCGACCCTGCGTCAGGCGCTCGACCAGCTGGAGCTGGAGGGCCGGCTGGTCCGCCGCCGGGGGATCGGCACGCTGATCGCCGCTCCGCGCGTCGGCGTCCCGGTCAACAGCCGCGAGGAGGGCTGGCCGGGCACCGCCCGCAGCCAGGCCTGGCGGGTGATCGACTGCGTCAGCTCCCCGGCCGGTGCGCAGCTGGCGGGGGCGCTCGGCATCGCCGAGGGCGCCACCGTGCACACCGTGCGCCGGGTGCGGATGGTCCAGGGCGTCGCCGTCGCCACCGAGTCGCTGCACGTCCCGGACTCCGCCGTACCGCGGCTGCCCGCCATGCCGCACCTGGTCGGCGCCGACGGCCAGGCCGACCGCGCCCGCTCGGTGCTCCGGCAGCTGGAGCGGCTCGGGGTCGACGGCGAGTCCCGCTCGGTCGAGCTGGGTGTCGCCGAGGCCGAGCAGGCCTCCCTGCTGCAGCGCCCGCCGGGCACCCCCGTGCTGGTCGTCACCGCCCAGTACGCCGCCGCCGGCCGCCTGGTCGCGCTGGCCATCTCCACCTACCGCGCCGACACCTGCAAGCTCACCTTCGGCGAGACGGGCCTGGTCGAGGTCACTCCCGTCCAGGCCGGGGCACCGGCCCGCTCCGCCTCCTGAGGCCTCCCGGCTTCTAGCCAGGCCTCCTGAGCCGAGCCGTACCGCACCACCGAGAAACACGCTGCCGACCGGGCGGCGGCCCCCCTCGGGAGGCCGCCGCCCGAGTCGTCTCTCGCGACCGCCGACCCCGCCCGACCACCCGACCCCACCCGGGCGCCGTCAGCGGCCCGGCGCCGCCGGCGGGTCGAGCGCGAACAACTGCTCCTCGACGTGGTCGAGCGCCACCCGCAGCGCGCCCATCGCGACCACCTCCGAGCCCAGCGCGGCCGGCGCCACCTCCGGGGCCCGCAGCGTGAACAGGGCCAGCTGCTCGCGCAGCGGCTCCAGCACGCCGTCCAGCCCGGCGGCCCAGCCGCCGACCACCACCAGCTGCGGGTCGAGTGCCAGCACCAGCGCGGCGACGTCGTGCACCAGCCGCTGCAGGAAGCGGTCGGTGGCCACCCGCGCCACCTCGTCGCCCTCCCGGGCCAGCCGCAGCACCCGGGCGACCGCTGCCTCGTCCAGCGGGTCCAGCGGCTTGCCGGTGGTCGACAGCAGCCGTTCCGGCGTCGCCTGTTGGCCGAGCAGGTGCAGCGCGCCGATCTCTCCGGCCGCGCCGCCGAAGCCGCGGTGCAGCCGGCCGCCGATCAGCGAACCGGCGCCGGGGCTCAGCCCGGCCATCACGAAGACCACGTCGCCCTTGCCGACGGCCGCGCCCTTCCAGTGCTCGGCGATGGCGGCCAGGTTGGCGTCGTTCTCGATCACCACGGGGCAGCGGAACGAGCGGCGCAGCCGCGCGCCGATGTCCAGACCCGTCCAGCCGGGCATCGCCGTGCCGAGCTGCACGGTGCCCTCGCGGTCCACGATGCCGGGGGTGCCGACGGCCACCGCCCACAGGCTGTCGCGCGAGATGCCGGCCTTGCGCAGCACCTCGGCCACCATCGACCGGACCAGGCCGAGGCGCTCCTCGGCCTCCAGCGTCTCGCCGACCGGCCGGGAGTGGGTGCCGACCAGTTCGCCGGCGAGGTCGGCGAGGACGATCCGGATGTCGTGGACGCCGATCTCGACGCCGAGCACGTGTCCGGCCTCGGCGCGGAACCGGAACCAGCGGGCCGGGCGTCCGCGCTGACGGCCGCTCTCCTGACTGTGGTCCACCTCGGCCACCAGACCGGACTCCAGCAGCCCCTCGATCACGCCCTCGACCGTCGGCCGGGACAGGCCGGTGTCGCCGACGAGCTGGGTGAGGGTGACCGACTGCCCGTCACGCAACGCCCGCAGGGTGACCGCCGCGTTGATCCGACGCAGCAGCGAGGAGTCCCCTCCGGTGAGCCGATCCGCCAAGTCGCTGCCCTTCCGCTTCGCGCGACAGCCCTGGCGCGCGGTGCCGAGTGCGCGGCCCGCCCCACAGCGGTGGTGTCGCTGCCGGGGCTGCCGCCGGAGTCCGCCCCCGAATGCCACGGCACGGCGGCGCGACACACCCGGAGGCTCAGCCGGAGCCTACTCGGCCGTCCCCGCACCCCGCGAGCATTTCCGCAGCTCATAACGGCTTCGGTATCGAAACGGTAGGTATCCCGTGATCGCACCGTGAGGTCCGCGGGACTCAGCGTGAACGGCGAGCGGCGAGCGGCGTGCGGCGAGGGCGGGGCCGGTGGCCCGAGGTCAGCTCAGCTGCCAGACCACCGAGGTCTTCACCGCGCTGTCCTCCAGGTCCGCGATCACCGGCACCCGGTACGAGGCGATCTCGGTGAACCGCTCGCGCGGCAGGTAGGCCCGGCCGGGGTCACCCACCAGTACCAGGGCTCCGCGCTCCCGGGCCCGCTGAAGGAACGGCAGGACGCGCTGCGCCATGCCCCGTTCGTAGAAGACGTCCCCGGCGAGCACCACCTCGGCGGGGGCTCCGTCGCCGTCCAGCAGGTCGGCGCAGCGCGCGTCGACGGTGACATCGTTGGCCGCCGCGTTGAGGGCGATCGCGGTGACCGCGTACTCGTCGATCTCGGCGGCGGTGACCGAGGCGGCGCCGCTCAGGGCGGCGGCGATCGAGACCAGGCCGGAGCCGGCGGCCAGGTCGAGGACCCGGCGGCCGGCCACCGTGCCCGGCTGGTCGAGCACGTAGCGGGCGACGGCCTGGCCGCCGGCCCAGGCGAAGGCCCAGAACGGCGGTGGCAGCCCGATCTCGCCCTTCTCGGACTCGGTGCGCTCCCACAGGGCGATGGCCTCGTCCGCGAGGTGCAGCCGCACCTCGGGGACGAAGGGGACGGTGGCGAGGCGGGTCTGCGATGCGATGAACTCCGCGACCGATGCGGTGGTGGCCGACACGGTGCTCCTCCTCGGGACGTACGGCACGGGCGAGCCGGTCCGGCAGACTCTATGCGACCTGACGATCCGTCAGCCACCGTCCGTCCCGGCTGCCGAAATCCCGCGGACGCGGATCGTCGCTGCTGGTAGACAGGCCGGTATGACCGATATGAAGATCCGTACCGCCGTTTCCGGTGATGTTCCCGCGCTGCTGGCCTTCTGGGGCCGGGCGGCCGAGGGCACCAGTATCACCGACGACCCGGCCGGGGTCGCCGGGCTGATCGCCCGGGATCCCGGGGCGCTGCTGATCGCGGAGAGCGAGGGCGCGGTGGTGGGCACGGTGATCGCCGGGTTCGACGGCTGGCGCTGCCACCTCTACCGCCTGGCCGTGGAGCCGCGGCGGCGCCGCCGGGGCATCGCGGCGGCGCTGCTCGCGGCGGCCGAGGCCCGCTTCGAGTCCCTGGGCGGGCGGCGGGCCGACGCGATGGTGCTGGACGACAACGAGCTCGGCCGGCACGCCTGGCGCAGCGCGGGCTACGGCCCCGAGGAGCGGTGGAGCCGCTGGGTCAAGCCGCTGCGCTGAGGCGGTGACGGGCGGTGGAGGTGTCACTGCACGATGAGGATGCCCTGCATGTTCGGGTGGATGGTGCAGATGTACTCGTAGCTGGCCGGCTGGTTCGGGGCGGTGATGGTGGCGGACTGGCCGGGGCTGAGGGTCCCGGTGTTGAAGGCGCCCGGGGTGGAGGAGGTCAGGGTGTGCGAGGTGCTGTCCTGATTGGTCACCGTGATCTTGGTGCCGGGGGCGACGGTGAGCGGGGTGGGGTTGAAGGCGAAGTCCTTGATGGTGATGGACACCGCCGCACCGGACGCCGAGGCGGACTCCGAGGCCGAGGCCGACGGGGACTCAGCTCCGCCGGAGCTCGCGCTCCCGGACGGGGAGGGGCTCGCCGAGGGCGTCGCCGTGGTGGTGGTCACCGACCCGCTCGTGCTGCTGGAGCAGGCGGCCAGCAGCAGGGTGGCGGCCGCGCTGCCGGCGCCGAACAGCACGCGCCGCCGGGTGGGGAGCAGTTCCTCGTTCATCAGGCCTCGTCTCGTCCGGCCGCCCGACCGGAACGGGCGGCAGACGGCCAGCGTCGGCCAGGACGGGCCCCGGAGTCCGCCGTACACACCCGGCGGGCCCGACGGGTCACCGGGACGGCCGAGCGGTGACCCGCCCGGCCGCACCGTGGCGCCGGGCTGGAGCTACGGCAGCGGCGGGCTGAACCGGGCGGTGAAGGCGGCCGCGTCCCAGTCGCCGCCGAGCGCCGGGGCCAGCGAGGCCCGGGCCAGGGCGTGGAAGGCGTCGCCGCCCTCGGCCGCCGCGCCCTGCGGCAGGACGCCGAGCAGCGGGGCGCCGGCCACGGCCGGCAGGTCGGCCAGGTTGCAGCGGGCCGCGAGGTCCGGTTCGGCGGGCCAGGCGCCGACCACCACCCCGCGCAGGGCGAGGCCGCGGGCGCGCAGGGCCTCCGCGGTGAGCGCGGTGGTGTTGAGGGTCCCGAGGCCGGCGGTGACGACCACCAGGATCTCCACGTCCAGCCCGAGTGCGGCGGTGGCCAGCGCCATGTCGGCGAGGGTGTGCCCGTCCTCGTCGTAGCGGACCAGCAGGCCGCCCGCGCCCTCGACCAGGACGGGGTGGTGGTCCGCGGCCAGCGCGGCGACGGCCTCGGCGACCTGGCCGGGGGTCAGGGTCGGCCGGCCCGAGCGGCGGGCGGCGGTGTCGGGTGCCAGCGGCTCGGGGTAGCGGGCCAGTTCACGGGTGGTGACCGCGGGGCCGGCCAGCCGGAGCACCTCGGCGGCGTCGCCGGGCTCGCCGGGCGCGACCCCGGTCTGACCGGGCTTCAGGACGGCGACCCGGCGGCCGGCGAGGGCCGCGACGGCGGCGGTGGCGACGGTCTTGCCGACCTCGGTGCCGGTGCCGGTGACGAACAGGACGCTCATCCGGCCACCGCCGCGGCCGTGACGGCGGCCGTGATCCGGGCCAGGTCGGCGTCGTCCGTGACGAACGGCGGCATGGTGTAGATCAGGTCGCGGAACGGCCGCAGCCACACGCCCTCGCGGGCGGCCGCCTCGGTGGCGGCCCGCATGTCGACCGGGTGGTCGAGCTGGACGACGCCGATCGCGCCGAGCACCCGGACGTCCCGGACGCCCGGGGCGCCGGCGGCGCCGGCCAGTCCGGCGGTCAGCCCCGCCTCGATCCGCTTGACCTCGACCCGCCAGTCCTGGCCGAGCAGCAGGTCGACGGAGGCGTTGGCCACGGCGGCGGCCAGCGGGTTGCCCATGAAGGTCGGGCCGTGCGCCAGCACCGGCATCTCGCCGCGGCTGATGCCGTCGGCGACCCGGCCGGTGCACAGGGCGGCGGCCATCGTCAGGTAGCCGCCGGTGAGCGCCTTGCCCAGGCACAGCACGTCCGGCGAGACCTGGGCGTGGTCGGCGGCGAACAGTTCGCCGGTGCGGCCGAAGCCGGTGGCGATCTCGTCGAAGACCAGCAGGACGTCGTGGCGGTCGCACAGCTCGCGCAGCAGCCGCAGGTAGGCGGGGGAGTGGAAGCGCATCCCGCCGGCGCCCTGCACCACCGGCTCGACGATGACGGCGGCCAGCTCCCCGGCGTGACGCTCGACGAGCTCGGCGAGCCCGTCGGCGTACGCCTGGTCCAGCGGTGCGTCGAAGCCGGCCGGCGGCTCGCCCGCGAAGAGCTGGCCGGGCAGCACGCCGCCCCACAGGTGGTGCATCCCGCCCTCGGGGTCGCAGACCGACATCGGGTGGAAGGTGTCGCCGTGGTAGCCGCCGCGCCAGGTGAGCAGCCGGCGCTTGGCCGGCCGGCCGAGCGACTGCCAGTACTGCAGGCACATCTTCATGGCCACCTCGACGGCCACCGAACCGGAGTCGGCGAGGAAGACGTGCTGCAGCGGCTCCGGGGTGATCTCCACCAGCCGGGCGGCGAGCCGGACGGCGGGCTCGTGGGTGAGCCCGCCGAACATCACGTGGCTCATCCGGCCGAGCTGGTCACGCACGGCCTCGTCCAGCACCGGGTGCCGGTAGCCGTGGATGGCCGCCCACCAGGAGGACATCCCGTCGATCAGCTCCCGCTGCCCGCAGACCTCCTCGGCCAGCCGCAGCCGGACGCCCGAGGCGGACTCCACCAGGTACGGGGTGCTGGTGCCCGGCATCGGCCCGTACGGGTGCCAGACGTGCGCGCGGTCGAGGCCGAGCAGGTGCTGTGCGTGTGTCACGGGTGCGGACCTCAGGCGTTCGGGGCCAGCTCGGTGCCCGCGCCGCGGCGGCGGACCTTCACCAGGTCGCTGCGCAGCTCGTCGTTGTCGGCCGGCTCCCGGGCCGTGTCCGCGACCGGCTCCGGAGCCTGCTCGCCGTGTCCGCCGCAGGGGCCGCAGCCGCCGCCCGAGCCGCAGGCGTCGGCGGCCGCCGGGGCCGAGCCGCAGCCGGCGGTGACGTGCGCGCGGTGCTGCGGCAGGGTCACCTCCTCGGCGCCCTCGACGGTGAAACCGGCATCCTTGATCATCTCCAGGTCGGCCTGACCGGCCTGGCCCTCGCTGGTCAGGTAGTCGCCGAGGAAGATCGAGTTGGCGATGTGCAGGCCGAGCGGCTGCATCGTGCGCAGGTGCACCTCGCGGCCGCCGGCGATCCGCACCTCGATGTCGGGGCAGACGAACCGGACCATCGCCAGGATCCGCAGGCAGCGCTGCGGGGTGAGGTGCCACTCCTTGGCCAGCGGGGTGCCCTCGAACGGGATCAGGAAGTTGACCGGCACCGAGTCCGGGTCCAGCTCGCGCAGCGCGAAGACCACGTCGACCAGGTCCTCGTCGCTCTCGCCCATGCCCGCGATCAGGCCGGAGCAGGCGGACAGGCCCGCGCCGTGCGCCTTGTTCACGGTGTCCACCCGGTCCGCGTAGGTGTGGGTGGTGGTGATGTCGCCGTAGGTGCCCTCGGAGGTGTTGAGGTTGTGGTTGTACGCGTCGGCGCCGGCCGCGCGCAGCCGCTCGGCCTGGTTGTCGGAGAGCAGGCCGAGGCAGGCGCAGATCTCGACGTTCTCGTGGGCGTCCTTGATGGCCGAGATGGTGTCGGCGACCCGCTCGACGTCCCGGTCGGTCGGGCCGCGGCCGCTGGCGACCAGGCAGACCCGCTTGGCGCCGCCGGCCAGGCCCGCGGCCGCGGCCTCGGCGGCCTGGTCGGGCTTCAGCCAGGTGTACTTGAGGATCTCGGCCTTGGAGCCGAGCCGCTGCGAGCAGTAGGAACAGTCCTCGGGGCAGAGACCGCTCTTGAGGTTCACCAGGTAGTTGAGCTTGACCCGGCGGCCGAACCACTGCCGGCGGACCCGCCCGGCGGCCGCGACCACGTCCATCAGCTCGTCGTCGGTGGTGGCGAGAACGGCCAGGGCTTCCTCGCGGGTGGGGAGTTCCCGGCGCAGGCCCTTGGCGGTGAGGGTGTCGAGCAGATCCATGCGCCTGATCCTGCCTGGGGGAGCTCGCGTTTCGCCAGAGGGAACCCGCCAGAAGATCCGCTCCGAGGTGTGCGAGTTGTCACAGTGCGGACGCCGCGGGTAGTGGCGCGGGTCACGCCCCCCCCCGGCGCACGGCGCAGGCGGAGGGCGCGCGGAGGGCGTCTGCGCGGCCAATCCGGGCCCATGATCGGACCGATACGACGGGCTGCTTAGAATCTCCGCCATGACCACGCAGGGGGAGCGCACCTCGTCACCGGCCGACCACCAGCACCACGCGGCACCCGCCCGAAGCCGGGGACGCCGGGTGACCGGTGGCCGGGTCGCCCTGTGGGCGGTGCTGGCCGGCACCGCCGTCGCCGTCGGCTGGGTGGTCACCCGCCCCAACCCCGGCGACCTGCTCCCCGGCCTCGGCCCGACCAGCGACAAGCCCGCCGTGGGTACCCCCGCGCCCGGCGTCGCCCCGGCGCAGCCCATGACGGAGGCCCAGGCCTTCCTCGCCGAGCGGTACTTCCCCGCCCAGCGCGGCATCGACCAGGACGGCTACAAGGGACGGCGCACCGGCGCCCGCCAGGGCTCGGACTGCGCCGAGATCCTCCAGGACCGCGCCCACGACCCGCTGCACGACGCCGGCTGCCAGGGCTACCTCGGAGTCTCCTTCACCCGGCTCGACCAGCAGGTCCAGAGCAGCGTGACGGTGCTCCGCTTCGCCGACGACGCGAGCGCCCTCAAGGCCGAGGAGGCGCTGCGCGAGGCCACGCCCGCGCTGCTCTTCGTCCAGCCCGAGGGCGTCGCCGCCCCGACCGCGCCGCCGGCCGGCAAGCCGCCGCTGACCACCCACCGGGTCGCCGCGGTCGGCCACTACCTGACCGTCACCGTCTCGCGCTTCGCCGACCTGCGCAGCACGGCGCCCGACACCGAGCACGGCCTCGACGACGCCACCCGGGTCCTCGCCAACGTGGCCGGCCTGCCGTTCATCTGGATGTGACCCGGCCTGCCCGACCTGCCCGGCCCACCGGACCGGTGGGACGGGCAGGCCGGCCTCAGCCGTCGAGCCGGTTGACCGCGGTGACCCGCAGGACCGCGCGGCCCTCCTCGTCCGAGCCGTAGAGGTCGACCTCCGCGCTGATGCCCCAGTCCTGGTGCCCCTCGGGGTCGTGGAAGATCTGCCGGACCCGCCAGGAGCCCTCCTCCTCGTCCTCCTCGATGAGCAGCATCTTCGGCCCGCGCGCGTCCGGCCCGGTGCCCAGGTCGTCGAACTCCTCCCAGTACGCGTCCATGGCGTCCGCCCAGCGGTCCGCGTCCCAGCCGTACTCGCCGTCCAGCTCGCCGAGCTCCCGGTAGTTCTCCAGTGCGGCGAGCTCGACCCGGCGGAACATCTCGTTGCGCACCAGCACCCGGAAGGCCCGCGCGTTCGCGGTGACCGGCGCCGGCTTGTCGTCGAGACGCACCTCGGGGGCCTGCGGGTCGGTCGGGTTGGCCAGCTGCTCCCACTCGTCCAGCAGGCTGGAGTCGACCTGGCGGACCAGCTCGCCGAGCCAGGCGATGACGTCCTTCAGGTCGTCCGTCTTGATGTCCTCGGGGACGGTCTGCTCCAGCGCCTTGAACGCGCCGGCCAGGTAGCGCAGCACGATGCCCTCGGTGCGCGCCAGGTCGTAGTGGCCGACGTAGTCGCTGAAGGTCATCGCCCGCTCGTACAGGTCGCGGACCACGGACTTCGGCTGCAGCGGGTGGTCGCCGATCCACGGGTGCGCGCGCCGGTAGACGTCGTACGCGTGGGTGAGCAGCTCCTCCTGCGGCTTCGGGTAGGTGATCTCCTGGAGCCGTTCCATCCGCTCCTCGTACTCGATGCCGTCGCGCTTCATCTCGCCGATCGCCTCGCCGCGGGCCTTGTTCTGCTGCGAGGCGAGGATCTGCCGCGGGTCGTCGAGGGTCGCCTCGACCACCGAGATCACGTCCATCGCGTACGAGGGCGAGGTCGGGTCGAGCAGTTCGAAGGCGGCCAGGGCGAAGGTGGACAGGGCCTGGTTGAGCGCGAAGTTCTCCTGCAGGTCCATGGTGAGGCGGACGATCCGGCCCTCGGCGTCCGGCTCGGGCAGCCGCTCGACCACGCCGCCGTCCAGCAGCGAGCGGTAGATCGCGATCGCGTTGCGGATGTGGCGGCGCTGGGCCGGGCGCTCCTCGTGGTTGTCGGTGAGCAGCTTGCGCATCGCCTCGAAGGCGTTGCCCGGGCGGCCGATCACCGAGAGCAGCATCGCGTGGCTGACCTTGAAGCGGGAGACCAGCGGCTCCGGGTCGGCGGCGATGAGCTTCTCGAAGCCCTCCTCCGTCCATCCGACGAAACCTTCCGGCGCCTTCTTCCGGACCACCTTGCGCTTCTTCTTGGGGTCGTCCCCGGCCTTGGCGACGGCCCTCTCGTTCTCGATCACGTGCTCCGGCGCCTGCGCGACCACCTGGCCCACGGTGTCGAAGCCGGCCCGGCCCGCGCGCCCGGCGATCTGGTGGAACTCCCGCGCCCGCAGGGTGCGCACCCGGATGCCGTCGTACTTGGAGAGCGCGGTGAACAGCACCGTGCGGATCGGCACGTTGACGCCGACGCCCAGGGTGTCCGTCCCGCAGATCACCTTGAGCAGTCCGGCCTGCGCGAGCCGCTCGACCAGGCGGCGGTACTTCGGCAGCATGCCGGCGTGGTGCACGCCGATGCCGTGCCGCACGTACCGGGAGAGGTTGCGGCCGAACTTGGTGGTGAAGCGGAACCCGCCGATCAGGTCGGCGATGGCGTCCTTCTCCGCCTTCGAGCACATGTTGATGCTCATCAGCGACTGCGCCCGCTCCACCGCCTCCTTCTGCGTGAAGTGCACGACGTAGACCGGCGCCTGACCGGTCTTCAGCAGCTCCTCCAGGGTGTCGTGCATGGTGGTGCGGCGGTACTCGTAGAACAGCGGCACCGGGCGGGTGGCCGAGCGGACCACCGTGGTCGGGCGGCCGGTGCGGCGGGTGAGGTCATCCTCGAAGCGGCGGACGTCGCCGAGGGTGGCCGACATCAGCAGGAACTGCACGTGCGGCAGCTCCAGGATCGGGATCTGCCACGCCCAGCCGCGGTCCGGCTCCGCGTAGAAGTGGAACTCGTCCATCACCACCTGGCCGACGTCGGCCCGGTCGCCGTCGCGCAGGGCGATGTTGGCCAGCACCTCGGCGGTGCAGCAGATGATCGGCGCGGTCGGGTTGACGCTGGCGTCACCCGTCATCATGCCGACCTGCTCGGTGCCGAAGATCTTGCACAGGTCGAAGAACTTCTCCGAGACCAGGGCCTTGATCGGCGCGGTGTAGAAGGTCCGCTTGCCCTCGGCGAGCGCGGCGAAGTGCGCGCCGGCCGCCACCAGGCTCTTGCCCGAGCCGGTCGGGGTCGCCAGGATGACGTTGTTCCCGGAGACCAGCTCGATCAGGGCCTCCTCCTGGGCCGGGTACAGCGTGATACCGCGCTCGGCCGTCCATTCGGCGAAGGTCTCGTAGAGGGCGTCGGGCGTGGCGGGCTTCGGCATCAGGTCCAGGAGGGTCACCGGCCTATCTTGCCTGCTCGGGATCACCCCGGGCAAAGGCGTGTACGGCGGGCACCGGGCGCCGCCCCCGCCGGGGGCGGCGCCCGGCGGGCCCGGACCGGCTCAGAACGCCTGCCAGCCCTTCGGGTCGACGCCGCCCGGCACCGCGTCGGCGGGCCCGTACGGCTCCCGCGTCAGCACGAACGAGCCCAGGTCCAGGTGCCCGACCGAGCCGTCGGGCGCCCGGACCACCCGCAGGCTCTCGCCGGCGTAGTACCCGTCCAGGCCGGTCCAGCTGCCGTCCGCCTCGGCCCGGAACCGCGAGACCCGGCCGCCCGGCGGGCCCAGCGGCGCGAGCTCCAGCGCCCGTCCGTCCCGCAGCCGCAGCGCGAAGGCCTGGGCTCCCCAGTACCAGGGCCCGGTCAGGGCCAGCAGCGCCTGGTCCAGGTCGGCCAGCGGGCGCCAGGGCCGGGGCAGCCGGGGTTCGTGCTCGGCCACGATCCGGACCAGGTCCGCGGCGACCGTCGCGGGGCTCGGCGTGCCCGAGGTCGAGTTGGCGAGCGCGACCCCCGCGACCCCCTCGCTCTCGCAGACCCACAGGCCGGCCCGGAAGCCCGGCATCGAGCCGGTGTGCCCGTACAGCAGCCGGCCGTCGTGGCGCAGCAACTGGAGGCCGAGGCCGTAGCCGGCCGACCAGTCCTCGCCCTCCGGGACGGCCGCGGGCCGGCGCATCTCGGCGAGCGTCTGCGGCGCCAGCACCTTCCCGTCGCCGGCGGCCAGGAACGCGGCCCAGCGGGCCAGGTCGGCCGCCGTGGACCAGAGCTGACCGGCCGCTGCCATCCGGCCGGTGTCGGTCAGCGGCTCGGGCAGCATGGCGTCCGCCCACGGGTGGACGGCGAAGCCACCCGCGTGCGGGGCCTCGGGCAGCAGCGTGGTGCGGGTCATACCGAGGGGCTCCAGCACCTCCCGGCGCAGCACCTGCCCCCACTCCTCGCCGCGCAGCCGTTCCACCAGCGCGCCCAGCAGCGCGTAGCCGGGATTCGAGTAGTGGAAGCGCCGCCCGGCGGGGTGCCGCAGCGGCTGTCCGTGCAGCACGTCGGCCAGCTCCGGGCGCAGCGCGCCGTCGGTCCGTTCCCACCAGGGCCCGGGAGTCTCGGCGGCCAGGCCCGAGGTGTGCGAGAGCAGTTGGGCCACGGTCGCCGCGCCGGCCACGGTCCCCGGCAGATGGCGCTCGATCGGGTCGGCCAGGTCGAGCAGCCCCTCGTCGCGCAGCCTGAGCACCAGCACGGCGGCGAAGGTCTTGGTGAGGGAGCCGATCCGGTACTGCACGTCGTCGGTGGGGGCGTGGCCGTCCAGCATGCTCCGGGCGCCTGCCCAGACCGGCCGGCCGTCCCGCACCACGGCGCCCAGCATCGACGGCGTACGGCCCTCGGCCTGCGCGGTGGCGAGGCGGTGCAGCAGGGCGCGGCGGGTGCCGGGCAGCAGCTCCCGGTCGGGCTGGTCGAGCTGGTCGGGCTGGTCGGGCATGCGGATCCCCCGGGTCGGTCGGCTGCGGCCCCGGTCCCGGGGCGGGCGACGCCAACCTAGCGCGGTCACCGGCGCGGTTCACCGGGTTTGTGCCACGCTCCGCCGCCGGGCCCTGGGGTGGACGCCGCCGTCCGCCCGCCGCACACCCGTGGGCCTGGTGCTCGGCGGTGTCGCCGATCTGGCCGGGACGGTGACGGCTCCTTTTCCCTGCCGGAATGTCACGGAAACCCCGTCGCCATGGATATCCGCTAGGGAAAGTCCGATGATCCGGTGGACACCCTTTCGCCGCGCAACGAATTGGCCCGCGTGGCGTTACAGCGTGGCACTGCACAGGACGCCCGGGAACTTCTACGCTCGACGGTCTACAGCGCCTTCGTCGAAGGAGAAGACCGATGAGTCGAGTGGTGCGCGCCGCCCTGTTCCAGACCGCGTGGACGGGTGACAAGGAGACGATGATCGCGGCCCACGAGCGGGCCGCCCGGGCGGCGGCCGCCGACGGAGCGCAGATCATCGGCTTCCAGGAGGTCTTCAACGCCCCGTACTTCTGCCAGGTGCAGGAGCCGGAGCACTACGCCTGGGCGGAGCCGGTACCGGACGGGCCGACCGTCCGGCGGATGCAGAGCCTGGCCCGGGAACTGGGCATGGTGATCGTCGTACCGGTGTACGAGATCGAGCAGTCCGGTTTCTACTACAACACCGCCGCCGTGATCGACGCCGACGGGTCGTACCTCGGCAAATACCGCAAGCACCACATCCCGCAGGTGAAGGGATTCTGGGAAAAGTACTACTTCAAGCCCGGAAACCTCGGCTGGCCGGTCTTCGACACCGCCGTCGGCAAGGTCGGCGTCTACATCTGCTACGACCGGCACTTCCCCGAGGGCTGGCGCGCCCTCGGCCTGGCCGGCGCCGAGATCGTCTACAACCCCTCGGCCACCAGCCGCGGCCTGTCCGCCTACCTGTGGCAGTTGGAGCAGCCGGCCGCCGCCGTCGCCAACGAGTACTACATCGCCGCGATCAACCGGGTCGGCGTCGAGGAGTACGGGGACAACGACTTCTACGGCACCTCCTACTTCGTCGACCCGCGCGGGCAGTTCGTCGGCGAGCCGGCCTCCGACAAGGACGAGGAACTGGTCGTCCGCGACCTCGACCTCGACCGGATCGAGGAGGTCCGCCAGCAGTGGGCCTTCTACCGCGACCGCCGCCCCGACGCCTACGGCCCGCTCACCGGAGCCTGAGAGGAACCGCCATGACCCGTACCGTGATCCACGGCGGCCTGGTGGTCACCGCCGCCGAGGAACTGCGCGCCGACGTGCTGATCGAGGGCGAGCAGGTGGTCGCGCTCGCCGCCACCGGCAGCTCCGTCGCCGACGGCTGGACGGCCGACCGCACCATCGACGCCACCGGGATGTACGTCATCCCGGGCGGCGTCGACGCGCACACCCACATGGAGCTGCCGTTCGGCGGCACCGCCGCCTCCGACACCTTCGAGACCGGCACCCGGGCCGCGGCCTGGGGCGGCACCACCACCATCGTCGACTTCGCCGTCCAGTCCGTCGGTGCCCCCCTGCGGGCCGGCCTGGACACCTGGCACGACAAGGCCGAGGGCCGCTGCTCGATCGACTACGCGTTCCACATGATCATGTCCGACGTCAACGAGTCCACCCTGAAGGAGATGGACCTGCTCGTCGAGGAGGGCATCACCTCCTTCAAGCTCTTCATGGCCTACCCCGGCGTCTTCTACAGCGACGACGGCCGCATCCTGCGCGCCATGCAGCGCGGCGCCGACAACGGCGGCCTGATCATGATGCACGCCGAGAACGGCATCGCCATCGACGTCCTGGTCGAACAGGCGCTGGCCGCCGGTAAGACCGACCCCCGCTACCACGGCGAGGTCCGCCGCGAACTGCTGGAGGCCGAGGCCACCCACCGTGCCATCAAGCTCGCCCAGGTGGCCGGCTCCCCGCTGTACGTCGTCCACGTCTCCGCCGCCTCGGCCGTCGCCGAACTCGCCGCCGCCCGCGGCCAGGGCCTCCCGGTCTTCGGCGAGACCTGCCCGCAGTACCTGTTCCTGTCCACCGACAACCTGGCCGAACCGGACTTCGAGGGCGCCAAGTACGTCTGCTCGACCCCGCTGCGCCCGCGCGAGCACCAGGCGGCACTCTGGCGCGGCCTGCGCACCGACGACCTCCAGGTGGTCTCCACCGACCACTGCCCGTTCTGCTTCGTCGGCCAGAAGGAGCTCGGCCGCGGCGACTTCTCCAAGATCCCCAACGGCCTGCCCGGCGTCGAGAACCGGATGGACCTGCTCCACCAGGCCGTGGTCGACGGACACCTCACCCGCCGCCGCTGGATCGAGATCGCCTGCGCCGCCCCCGCCCGGATGTTCGGCCTCTACCCCCGCAAGGGGACCATCGCCCCCGGCGCCGACGCCGACGTGGTCGTCTACGACCCCACCGCCCGCCAGACCATCTCCGCGGCCACCCACCACATGAACGTCGACTACTCGGCGTACGAGGGCCGCGAGATCACCGGGAAGGTCCGGACCGTGCTCTCCCGGGGCACCGTCGTGCTGGACGGCGACGCCTGGCTCGGCCGGGTCGGCCACGGCCGCTTCCAGCCCCGCGCCACCTGCCAATACCTCAGCTGACAACCCCAGGAGGAGAAGAGTGGACATCGGCCTTGTCCTTCAGACGGACCCGCCCGCACGGCTGCTGATCGACCGGATGAAGCGCGCCGAGGCGGCCGGCTTCACCCACGGCTGGACCTTCGACTCGGCGGTGCTCTGGCAGGAGCCCTTCGTCATCTACAGCCGCATCCTCGCCGAGACCGAACGGCTCACCGTCGGCCCGATGGTGACCAACCCTTCCACCCGTACCTGGGAGGTGACCGCCTCCCTGTTCGCCACCCTCAACGACATGTACGGCAACCGCACCGTCTGCGGCATCGG
This sequence comes from Kitasatospora sp. NBC_00374, assembly GCF_041434935.1. NCBI lineage: Bacteria > Bacillati > Actinomycetota > Actinomycetes > Kitasatosporales > Streptomycetaceae > Kitasatospora > Kitasatospora sp. NBC_00374. The sequence continues at coordinate 7,469,769 of NZ_CP107964.1, forward strand.
CCGCGGCGACTCCGCGATGCGGGTGGCCGGCCGCAGCCCCGCCACCCTGGCCCGGCTCAGCCAGGCGATGCACGCCATCAAGGAACTCGCCGAGGGGCGCACGGTCGAGGTCGACGGCACCGACATGCACATCCCCTGGATCCGCCCCGGCGCCTCGCTGCCGATCTGGATGGGCGCGTACGGGCCCAAGGCGCTCGCCCTGACCGGCCGCCAGGCCGACGGCTTCATCCTGCAGCTCGCCGACCCGTTCCTGACGGAGTGGATGGTCAAGGCCGTCCGCGCCGCCGCCGCCGAGGCCGGCCGCGACCCGGCGAAGGTCACCATCTGCGTCGCCGCCCCCGCGTACGTCACCGCCGACGACTCGCCGCAGGCCCTCGCCCACGCCCGCGAACAGTGCCGCTGGTTCGGCGGCATGGTCGGCAACCACGTCGCCGACCTGGTCTCCCGCTACGGCGAGCACTCCGGCATGGTCCCCGAGGAGCTCACCGCCTACATCAAGGAGCGCCACGGCTACGACTACAGCCACCACGGCCGCGCCGGAAACCCCGACACCACCTTCGTCCCCGACGACATCGTGGACCGCTTCTGCCTGATCGGCCCGGCCGAGGCCCAGCGCGCCAAGCTCGCCCACCTGCGCGAGCTGGGCGTCGACCACTTCGCCGTCTACGCCATGCACGACGCGGTGGAGAGCACCATCGACGCCTACGGCGAGCAGATCATCCCGACCCTGCCCTGATCCCCGACTTCCTCCCCGGCGGCCACCCCCACGGTGGGGTGGCCGCCACCCCCACACCCGGAGGCGGCCACCCATGTCCATCGCCCAGACCACCCACCCCGACGGCAGAGTCGAACTCGCCGCCGGGGCGGACCTCACCGACCCCCGCTTCGCCAGCGCGGACCTCAACCCCGTCCCGGTCGCCCAACGGCGCTGGACCACCTACAACTTCCTCGCGCTCTGGGTGGGCATGGCCCACAACATCCCGTCCTGGACGCTGGCCTCGGGGCTGGTCGCGCTCGGCATGGACTGGAAACAGGCCGTCCTCACCATCGCGCTGGGCAACCTCGTGGTGCTGATACCGATGCTGCTCACGGGGCACGCCGGCACCAAGTACGGCATCCCGTTCCCGGTGTTCGCCCGGGCCTCGTTCGGGCTGCGCGGGGCCAACCTGCCGGCGATGCTGCGGGCGGCGGTGGCCTGCGCCTGGTTCGGCATCCAGACCTGGATCGGCGGCGAGGGGATCTTCCTGCTCGCCGGGAAGCTGTTCGGCCCGTGGTGGCAGGACGCCGCCGAGGTCGGTGGCGCACCCTGGACGCAGTGGCTGGCGTTCGGCGTCTTCTGGGTGATCGAGATGGCCATCATCGCGCGGGGCATGGAGACCCTGCGACGGTTCGAGAACTGGGCCGCGCCGTTCGTGATCGTCGGTGCGCTCGGCCTGCTGGCCTGGATCACGGTCAAGGCGGGCGGGTTCGGGCCGCTGCTGGACCAGCCCTCCAAGCTCGGCTGGGGCAGCGAGTTCTGGAAGGTCTTCTTCCCGGCGCTGATGGGCATGATCGGCTTCTGGTCGACACTCGCCCTCAACATCCCCGACTTCACCCGCTTCGGCGGCAGCCAGAAGGCCCAGATCCGCGGCCAGGCCCTCGGCCTGCCCACCACCATGACGCTGTTCGCACTTCTCTCGGTCCTGGTCACCTCCGGCTCGCAGGCCGTGTACGGCGAACCGATCTGGGACCCGATCGCGCTCGCCGCCAAGATGGACAGCGTCGCCGGCACGCTGTTCGCGCTGCTGGTGGTGCTGGTCGCCACCCTGTCCGTGAACATCGCCGCCAACGTCGTCAGCCCGGCGTACGACCTCGCCCACCTGCTGCCGCGCTTCGTCAACTTCCGTACCGGAGCGTTCATCACCGGCATCGTCGGCGTCGCCATCATGCCGTGGAAGCTGATCGCCGACCCGCACGTCTACATCTTCACCTGGCTGGGCGTGGTCGGCGGCCTGCTCGGCACCGTCGCCGGCGTCCTCATCGCCGACTACTGGCTGCTGCGCCGCACCCACCTCGACCTGGCCGACCTCTACCGCCCCGGCGGCCGCTACTGGTACGCCGGCGGCTGGAACTGGCGCGCCGTCACGGCCCTGACGGTGGGCGGCGTCCTCGCCGTCGGCGGCTCCTACTCCACCGTCGACGCCAATGGCACCGCACAGGGCCCCTTCCCTGCCGACGGCATCATCCCCTTCCTCAAACCCCTCGCCGACTACGGCTGGGCCGTCGGCCTCGCCTCCGCCCTCCTCCTCTACACGCTCCTCAGCCTCGACACCCGCACCAGGCAGTTCTGAATTCCGGAACCCACGCCTATCTGCCCCAGATGCTCCGGTACGCCTCGCGGTAGCCCGGCGGGTCCCAGGCCGTGGCCCCACGGCTATTGGCGGCTGTGGCGATGTGGACCGGTGCGACGTATCCGCTGGCGGAGTCGCCGGAGAAGGCACGGTTGAACTCGTCGACGATCTGCCAGCCCTGCTCGGAGAGTGGCTCGGGAACGGTGGCGGCCTGGAACTGCCTGCTGTTGATGCGCTGGAAGGCCGAGGGGTCGCCGTCGCCCGCACCGATGTTGAACGGGGGGCCGTCGCCTTGCTTGCCGGCCGCGCGCAGGGCCGGTGCGGCATCGGCGAAGTACAGGTCGTTGATGGCGACGGAGTGCGTCCACTGGCCCTGGAAGCGGGCGAGAAGGGAGGAGACCGCCTGAGGAGTGCGACTGCTGGCGTCCGGGATCGGGATGTTCTCGGAGGCCAGCAGGTTCACGCTGGGGCAGGTGGCGAGTTCGCTTTTGATCAGGTCGGACTTGTTCTTGGCGAACGGGATCGAATCGTCGGTGAAAACGACGACTCCGGCACTGCCGTCGGATTCCGCGATGATCCAGTCCGCGCTGATCTTCGCGACGTCCCCGACGTTGGTGGTGATGTTGCTGAAGAGCAGGGGGTTCTCGCTGGGGCCGGAGGAGGCGACCGCGTGCCAGCCGATGAGCGGGATGTGCGCCGCGTTGGCCTGCGCGACCTGCTGCGCTGTCAGAGCCGGGTCGAAGCCGCCGATGACGACGCCCGAGGGCTTGAGGTCGATCGCCTGACCGAGTGCCGCCTGGATGCCTGTGGGCGTGCCTTGTCCGTCGATCACCCGGACGCTCCAGCCGATGACCTTCGCGGCTTCGATGACGCCCTGCGCGGCCCCTGCCACGCCGGGGTTGGTCATGGTCTGGGCGACATAGACGATGGTCTTGCCGGAAGTCGCCGTGGGGCCGCTGGTGGGGCCGTTCCAGGGGGCGTCGGCCTTCTCCGCCTGCCGGACGTTCCCCTCGGCCTTGGCGAGGGTGTCCGGGCAACCGGCCGTCGACGGCCCCGCGAAGGCGGACCCGGTGCTGGTCGACGAGCCGCGCTCGCAGCCGACCACGACGGTGACGGATGCTGCCAGCAGAGCTGCGACTCCGAGGGCGGTGCGGCTCATGGCGTGTCCTGGGGAGGAGGGCCGTCCGTCGGCGGCGCGGCCGACGGCTTCGCGAGTGAACGGCGGGGTTCGGTGGCGCCGACGCGTAGTCGGCGGCGTGCGGAGTAGCCGGCCAGGCCGACGGCGAGGAGCAGGGTCGCGCCGTTGAACAGCGGGATGACCCAGAATGCGGCGCCGAGCTGGCCGATACCGGCCAGGCCGACGGCGAGGACGGCGACGGCGACGACGGTACCCAGGGCGTTGGCCCGTCCGGGCTTGATCGTCGTGGAGCCGAGCAGCGCGCCGACGAAGGCGGGCAGGAGGTAGTCGATGCCGACGCTCGGGTTGCCGATCTGCTGTTGCGCGGCGAGCAGGACACCGGCGAACCCGACGACCAGGCCCGATCCGGCGAAGGCGTGGACACTATATCGGCGGGTGGGGATGCCGACGAGTTCGGCGGCGCGGGTGTTGGAGCCGATGACGTACATGTACCGGCCGAGTGGCAGCCGCTCCAGCAGCAGCCACAGGACGACGGTGAGAGCGAGCACGTAGTACGCGGAGACCGGAAGGCCGAGGAACTTGGAGTCGTAGAGGTCGGTGAAGGCAGCCGGCAGGCCGCCCGCACCGGGGACGATCCGAGCGCCGCCGGTGATCCAGCCGGTGAAGGCGTACAGGATGCTGCCGGTGCCGAGCGTGGCGATGAAGGAGTCGATCCGCCCGAACTCGACGATGACACCGTTGAGGGTCCCGAAGGCCGCTCCGCCGAGGACCACCACGAGGCAGGCGAGGGGCCAGGGCCAGCCACCGTCGACGATGAGCTGCAGCACCACGACGTGGGCCAGGCCGAGACCGAAGCCGATGGACAGGTCGAACTTGCCGGTGACGATGGGGATCGTCGCGCCGAGCGCGAGGATTGCGGGGATCGACTGGTTGGACAGGATCGAAGAGATGTTGTCGAGGGTGGGAAAGGTGTTCGGCAGGGCGAGCGAGAAGATCAGGAACAGCAGGCCAGTGAGGGCCAGCAGGCCGTAGGTGCCGACGAGGTGCCCGCCCAGGCGGCCCGGCCGGGACCGGCGGGAGGGGGGTGTGGTCATCGGTCCGTCGCACTTCGGTCGGTGTCACCGCCGGTGACGCCAGGCATGGCCGACGCGGCGCGGGTGAGTTCGGTGACGGTGAGGGCCTCGCCGGTCAGCTCGGCTGTCACGCTCCCACGGACGAACACCAGGGCGCGGTGGCACACGGTGGCGACCTCCTCGAAGTCGGTGGAGACGAGCAGCGCCGCGAGGCCGGCGGCCAGCGCCTCGTCGAGCAGCCGGTAGATCTCGGCTTTGGCGCCGACGTCCACGCTGGCGGTCGGCTCCTCGAGGATCAACAGCCGCCGCTCCACCCCGAGCCACCGGCCGATCATGACCTTCTGCTGATTCCCGCCGGACAGGGTGGCGATCGGCGCCTCGCTGTCGCGGGGGTGCACCGAGAACCGCTCGATCAGGGCGGTGGCCTCGGTGCGCTCGCGTCGAGGGCTGATCCAGTGCAGCGCCGGCAGACCGCCTGCCCTGGGGTTGGCCAGGAAGTTCTCACGTACCGTCAGTTCCTGGGCGCAGCCCTCATCCTGACGATTTCCGGTCACGAGACCGACGCCCGAGGCGACCGCCGAGGCGACCGTGTGCGGGGTGTACGGCCGGCCGTGGAGCAGGGCCCGCCCGGCGAGGATCGGCCGGGAGCCGGCGAGCGCGCGGCCCAGGTCGAGGTGGCCTGCGCCGGTGAGGCCCACCATGGCGAGGATCTCGCCGGCCTGCAGCTCCAGGCTCACCGGTCCGGCGTTCTCGGCCCGAACGCCGTCGAGGCTCAGCACGGCCGGCCCGTCGGCGGGGCTGGCGGGCCGCCGTCCGTTCGGGCGACCGGTCGGTTCGCGGCCCGCGATGTCGCGCACCAGGTCCCCGGGGCTGTGGCCGGCGAGCGGGCCGGAGCTGGAGAGGCGGCCGTCGCGCAGGACGGCGAAGGTGTCGGCGACCTCGTACACCTCGTCGAGTCGGTGGGTGACGTAGACGATGCCGTGCCCTCGGCCGCGCAGGGTGTGCAGCACGTCGAAGAGCCGGGCGCAGTCCGCTGCGGGGAGGCTGGCGGTCGGCTCGTCCAGGACGATGAGCTCCGCCCGCGTCGCGGTGGCGCGGGCGATGGCGACCAGCGAGCGCTCGGCGGGGGCGAGGTCGGCGATTCGCGTATCGGCGTCAAGATGTCCGGCGACCGTCCTGAGAGCCTCGGCGCAGCGCTCCCGGGCCTGCCGCCAGGAGATCAGCCCGCGACGGCGCGGGTAACCGGTGACCAGTGCGATGTTCTCAGCGACCGTCATCCACTCGACGAGACCGAGATCCTGATGGATGAAGGACATGCCCCGGGAGGCGGCGTCGGTGCCGAGCGGGTGCCCGGCCACCGTCACCTCACCCTCGTCTGCGTGGTAGATCCCGGCGAGTGTCTTGATGAGGGTGGACTTTCCGGCGCCGTTCGGACCGAGAAGGGCCAGGATGCTGCCGCTGTGGATGTCGAGGTCGACACCGGCCAGCGCGAGAGTGCCGCCGAACCGCTTGCTCAGACCGCGGATGCGGACGAGCGGGCGCGCTGGTGAGCCCACTGACGTGTCGGGAGCGTCATGCATGGACCTCTCCAGGGATTGGCCACCGAGTCCTTCCCGACCTGCGGGGGGAGCACTACTGGGCGCCCGGCGGTGCGATTTCTCCGCATTGCGCCTTCTCGCGGTGCACCGTTCGTACCATCCGAGCCGGGCCGCCGCATTTCTGACACGCTACGGCCCTTTGATTCTCGAAAGGTGAGGTATTAGATGGCAGGAATATCCTCCAGATAACTCCCGGATATGCCGGTGACACGGTCAGGCGCCTCCAGGGCGCACTCGGCCCAGATGGCCTTGCCGCGGGCGTTGTAGCGCGTGCCCCAGGCCTGGGCGAGCTGCGCGACGAGGAACAGGCCGCGGCCACCCTCGTCGGTGGTGGCCGCGTGGCGCAGGTGCGGGGCGGTGCTGCTGGCGTCGGAGACCTCGCAGATCAGGGTGCGATCGTGGATCAGGCGTACCTGGATGGGCTCGGTGCCGTAGCGGATGGCGTTGGTGACCAGTTCGCTGAGCACCAGTTCGGTGGCGAACGCGACCTCGTCCAGCCCCCAGTCGCTCAGCTTTCGGGAGGCGGCGGCGCGCACGTCGGAGACGCGGGCCGGGTCGGCGGGCAGGTCCCAGGTGGCGATCCGGTGGGGGTGCAGGGCGTGGGTGCGGGCGACGAGCAGCGTGACGTCGTCGACGGGGTGGTCGGGCACCACGGCGTCCATGACCGCGCGGCAGGTGTCCTCGGGCGAGCGGTCCGGGTGGGCCAGGCTGCGGCACAGCTGATCGAGGGCCGTGTCGATGTCGCGCTCGCGGTCCTCGATGAGACCGTCGGAGTAGAGGACCAGCTGGCTGCCCTCGGGAAGGTGGAGCTCGGCGGTTTCGAAGGGGAGGCCGCCCAGGCCGAGCGGGGGCCCGGCGGGCAGGTCGGCGAGGGCAGCCGTGCCGTCGGGGCGGACCACAGCGGGCGGGGGGTGGCCGGCGCGGGCCACTGTGCAGCGCTGCGAGGTCGGGTCGTAGACGGCGTACAGGCAGGTGGCGCCGATGATGCCGGTGCTGCCGGCGACGGGCCCCTCGCTGCTCTCCTCCGCGTCGAGGCGCCCCACGAGATTGTCCAGGTGGGTGAGGAGTTCGTCGGGGGAGAGGTCCAGTTCGGAGAAGTTGTGTACGGCGGTGCGCAGGCGGCCCATGGTGGCGGCGGCGTGCAGTCCGTGGCCGACGACATCGCCGACGACCAGGGCGACGCGGGCGCCGGACAGGGGGATGACGTCGAACCAGTCTCCGCCCACGCCGGACTCGGCGGGCAGATAGCGGTGGGCGACCTCGACGGCGTTCTGCTCGGGCAGGCCGCGCGGGAGCAGGCTGCGCTGCAGAGCCAGGACCATGGCGTGTTCGCGGGTGTACCGGCGGGCGTTGTCGATGCAGATGGCGGCGCGGGTGGCGAGCTCCTGGGCCAGCGAGCGGTCGTCGTCCCCGAAGGGGGCGGGGTCCTGCGAGCGGTAGAAGCTGGCGATGCCCAGCACGACGCCGCGCGCGAGCAGGGGGACCGTGATGAGGGAGTGGAGGTCGTGCGCGAGGAGGCGCTCGGTGTGCTCGGGGTCCTGGGAAAGCCAGCCGGCGGCCGTCCTCAGGTCGGGTTCCAGCACCGCCCGCCCGCTGGCCAGGCACCGGAGATGGGGCGTGGTGGGGCGAAGGTCGACCCGCTCGCCGACCGGGTAGAAGGGGTATTCGTCGCGGATACCGTGGACCACCGTGCGGTACAGGTCGTTGCGGGGGTCGGCGGACTCCTCGCCGCGCAGTACGGCCTCGGGCAGGTCGATGGTGACGAAGTCGGCCAGGCGCGGGACGGCCATCTCGGCGAGTTCCTCGGCGGTACGGGTCACGTCCAGGGTGGTGCCGATGCGGGTGCTGGCCTCGGACAGCAGGTCCAGACGGCGGCGTGCCGCGACGGCGTACTTCCCCACTCCCGGTTCGCCCACGAGCAGGAGCCCGGTGGCCACGCCGCCCGCGGTGTCACCGGTGGTGCCGGATGCGCCGGACGGGCCGGTCGTCGTGGCGAATGGACCGGGAACGGCGCCAGGAAGGTGCCGGGGCGGCGTGCCGGCGGAGGTGGTCGAATGCACCGCGAGCCCGAGCGGCGCGCCGACGTGAGCGGGGGCGGCGAGTTGCTGCGGCGAGTCGCCGTGGAGGACCGCCTCGATGGCGACGCCTTCGACCCCGGACGTACTCGTCACCGGACGGCTCAGGAGGGTGACCCGTCGGCCGCGGGACAGGGTCACCTCGACGGCGGCCCGCTGAGCCGAGGAGATCAGCTCGACGGCCTGCTCCGCGAGGATCATCTGATCACTCCGGTCCAGGTCGCTCTGGGCCATCTCGCCCACCGCGATCAGCCGCCCGTTCCCGGTCGCGTCCCCGGTCCGCACGTGGTGTCCGGCATCGAGATAGGCGTGCAGCAAGGAGCGCTCGCGCGCCGAGCTCTGCTCCAGCAGCCGGCGTTCGATGGCAGCGGCCGCCCTGCATATCACGGCGTCCAGCGCAGGGTCCGCGTCGGTGCGCGGAAAGCCGAAGCAGAGGACGCCCTCGATGCGCCCGCTGAGCGGGTCGCGAACGGGAATCGCCGCGCAGGCGCTCGACTGGGAGCGCTCGGCGAAGTGTTCGGCTCCGTAGACGTGACAGAGCTGCCTGTCCGCAAGTGCGAGACCGATACCGTTCGTCCCACCGAACTGCTCGGCGAACACGAAGCCCGGGACGCTCTGGATCGCGGGGAGTCGCTTCACCATGGACATCTCGCCGAAACGACGTTGAAGAACTGTCCCGCACCCGTCGGCGAGGGCCACGTTCATCCGACTGCCCGCGAACCTGGATTCCAGCCGGTCCAGCACGGGTCCGGCAGCCCGGACGAGACGGCCGTCCAGATCCAGATCGTGCCGATACGGGAGGTCGGCCTGGTCCGGTGAGAGCCCCAGCGACCGACAGCGCTGCCACGAGCTCAAGATCGGACCTCTCGCCCCTCCCTCGGCCGATCCGCCCCCGAGGAACCGCTCACGAGCCCGTGCGGGGCCCACGCCCTCCCCATCGGAACCTGCCAGGATGGCCACGGCACACACCTCGATGATTTGCACCCTTTGGGGCAATATTAGGACTTTGTCCATAGTCGGGCGCCTGTCATCCGGTCCCACAGATCGCCGCGGCCGTCCGGCCTCGCGTCCGAGCGGCGCCGGCACCGCTCCTCGCGGAGCGGACGTCCAGGCCTACCGCCTCGGGTGCCGACGCCTCTCGGCTCCCGTCCACCCACTGCGGTGGCAGCACCCCGATCGCCACCGCATCATCGACTGTGCGGGGGAAGCGGGGGCGAGGAGCGCGATGAGTGGTTCTGCCTTCCCACCCGAGCGGCGTGCCGCGGGCCGCACGTCGCCCGCAGGCGGACCGGCGATGACCCACGACGAGTTCGACGCACTCTTCGATCGGCTGCGCCGCGACCGTCTCCCCGCTCCGGTCGAAACGACACGGCGTGTGGCAGCTGCGGGCTTGGTGCGTACCGGTGAGGTCGTCGCCATGGGGCGGCCGTGGGACAGCGTTCCAGGGCCCGACAACCCCAAGCCGGCGCTGCACCAGATGACCGAACTGGCGGACGTCACGGCGCCGGAACCGACCGTACACAAGGACTTCATCGCCTCCGACTACCACGGCAAGGCGCAGACGCACCTGGACGCGCTCTGTCACGTCGCGTACCGCGGACTGCTCTTCGCGGGAGTGCGGGCGCGGAAGGTCCTCTCGTCGCAAGGTGCCTCCTACGGTGCGGTGACCGACCTGCTGCCCGGGCTGGTGGGGCGTGGTGTCCTGCTGGATGTGGCACGCCTGCGCGGCCGTGACTGGCTGGAGCCGGGGGACGCGGTCGGCGGCCCGGAGCTGCTCCGCTGCGCCGAGGAACAGGGCAGCTGGCTCAGGTGCGGGGACGTGCTCCTCGTCCGCACGGGCCACCTTGCCAGACGGCGGCGGCTGGGCGCGTGGGACGCGGACGACCTCAGCGCGGGACTTCATCCCAGCGCGATGTGCGTTCTGAACACGTCGCAGGCCTCTGCGCTGGGCGGCGACGGAGACAGCGACGTGCGTCCGAGCCCCGTCCATGGCGTCCACTCGCCGATCCACGTGCTGGCCATCACCGCCATGGGGCTGCCTCTGATCGACAACATGGACCTGGAGGCCCTGGCCGAGACGTGCGCGCGCACCTCTCGGTGGGAGTTCCTCTTCGTCACGGCGCCCCTGAACATCCCTCGGGGCACCGGTTCCCCGGTCAACCCGCTTGCGGTCTTCTGAGCCCGGACCACCCCGGTTGCCGGTGGTTCTGTATACGTATGCAGAGTGTGGCATACTTAAACGCATGCAGAACTCTACCGAGATGCATCAGAACGAGACCCGCGGAGCCCACCCCTACGCTCCTGCCCGGGCCCCCCGTGCGAACGTCGTTGCCGCTCGCGGCTGCCAGGAGTGCCGCGCCTGGGGCACCGTCGTCACGATCGAGGGCCGCCTCGAACTCTGCCCGGCCTGCCAGGTCCCCGGATGAAGCCGCGCCGTCGCGTCTGTGGGCCGTCGGGCAGCCGTCCGGCGGCTCAGCGGCAGTCGAACCTGCTCTCGGCCTCCAGCGTCGCCTTGGTGTGCGGGCCGTAGACGCCCAGCGCGCCGTCGTTGACCTTGCGCGCGGTCTGGTACCTGATGATCAGATCCCTGGTCGCGGGGTCGAAGCTGTCGGTACTGGTCACGTCGACGCAGCCGATGCGCTGCAGCAGCTTCTTCATCCGCTGCACGGCGGGGCCGCGGGTGCCCGGTTGCAGGAGGGTCGGCGGAGGGCTGGTGACCGGGGTGGGCGAGGTCGAGGGCGGGGGCGGTTCGGTCTGGGTGGGGCTCGCGGGCGCCGGATCGGTGGCCGGGGGCGGGCTCGGGTCGAGGGTCGGTTCGGTGGGGGAGCTGTCGGTCGGTCCGATGGCCGGCGAACCGGTCGGCGCCGGCCTGGCCGGCTTCCCGGAGGGGGATCTCTGCGGGGTCGGTGCGGTCGGCGGGGCCGGGGAGGCGGTCGGCGCCGCATCCAGGCGTTCGACGGGCGGCGCGGGAAGTGCGCGGTCCACCTGGCCCTCGGGGGTGGCGGAGAGCGCGAACATCAGGCCGCCGCCCAGGACGGCGAGACCCGTGCTCGCCAGCAGGGCGCTGCGGCGGGCCCGCTGCAGCCGCGGGTGGCGGACCCGGCGGTGGCTGCCGCGGGTGCGGTGGGGCCGGAGGGTGAACGTGCCGAGGTCCGGTGCCCGGGTCGCGGTCGGGGCCGGGATCGGGGTCGGTGCCGGTGCCGGTGCGGCGGTGAACCGGGAGTGGGCCGTCGCCGACGGCGGGGTCGGGCGCGGGGTGGCTGGCGGTGCGACGTCGGTGCGGCCCAGGTTCTCGTGACAGGCGGTGGAGGCCCGGAGCGAGCCGCACGTCGGGCAGTACCGTCCCGGCATACGTTGACCTCCTCGATCGGCGGCGCGTGGACTCGTCGGTGCGGGGCGTGCGGGCCGCCGCCGGGGCGGGCCGGAAGGGGCGGGTGCGGACGGCCTCGGTGCTGCGACGGAGTGTCGCCGGTCGCTCACCTCGGCGCCAGCGGCGTCAGCGGGGCGTCGGGGGTGGAGCGGGCCGGGGTCGTGCGGACGTCACGGCGGGCGCACAGGTATGCCCTGTGCCCCGGACGTTGGCTGCTGGTGCGCGCTGATGCTACTCAGCGGCCTGAGGGGGGTCAATGCGGTGCGGGGCAGTCCGGAAGGGGGCGGCCCGAGCATGCCGGGGGAGGCGGCCCGTGGTGTTGACGTACCGTCAACAAGCCGTGGAGGGAGGCTCCGTGGCGACCGGTGCGGCGGTCATTCCCAGGGCCAGCCGGTGGCCCTGCCGGACTCCACGAAGGGGATCAGTCGGAAGGCGGCGTCGCTCAGGCCGCCGAAGGTGTGGCGGAGGGGGCCGGCGGGGGTGTGGCCGGTGCCGTAGCCGGCGAGGTTCCAGGTGTAGACGGGAATGTGGTCGGGAACGGCGCCGAACGGATCGTTGCCGGGGGTCGGGTACGCCTGCTCGTCGGTGATGACGACCAACCGGTCGTGCTCGCGGTAGTGCCGGGTGACCGCCGCGGCGGTCTCGGTACCGCCCATGTTGTGGAACCGGTCCACGGTGCGGAGCACCGACTCGCCGGGGGCGGCGTCGATGTGCAGGCTGCCGCTGCCGAACTCGACCAGGTCGGCCTGCTCGGCCCGGACCGCGAGTGCGGCGCCGAAGACGGCGGCGGCGTCCGCTCGGCTGAGCCGGGTGTGCTCGCTGGGAAGGTCGAACATCGAACCGGAGCGGTCCACCAGGACCAGGGTCCGGCCGGGCAGGGCGGGCACGTTGGCGAGGGAGTGCCCGAGGGCCGTCTCCAGCGCCTGCGCCCAGCGCGGGGAGGCGACGCTGCGGTGGGCGGCGAGGTAGCGGAACGGGAACTGGCGGGAGCGGGCGACCTCGGCCGGGTCGCTGATCCGGGCGGCGACCTCGGCGGCCGCCCGGTCGCCGACGCCGGCCAGGTCGAAGTTGCGCAGGTTGCGGACCAGCGCCATCGGCCCCATGGAAGGGATCACGGCCTCCCAGACCGCGGCGTCCAGCGGTCCCTGCAGCCACCCCGCCAGGGCCTCCCAGGTCATTCCGGCCTCCGCCAGCCGCTCGGCCCCGCCCGGTCCGGTCACCAGGGCGTAGCGGTCCTCGACCGGGACGGCCGTCAGCGCCTGGTGCGCGGTGAGCAGTGGCTCGCCGGCGGGAGGTACGGCGTGGTCCGGCCGGTGCCGGCGGTCGAGGGCGTACCGGAACAGTGCCCCCTGCCACGGCCGGTCGGGCGCCGGTGCGGGATGGGTCAACTCCAGGACGTCGCCGAAGCGGTAGCCCTTGGAGGGGGTGTCGTACTTGAGCAGTGCGCGGCCGGTGTACAGCCGCCGGACGGCGTCGGCGATCCCGCGCTTGACCGGCTGGGGCAGCCGACGGCCGTACCGGGCGGTCCAGTAGGCCAGGAACTCGCCCGGCTCGTCAGGGCGTTGCAGCACCGACGCGACGGCCTGCCGGGACAGCCCGCACGCTCCGGCGTCCAGCCGGGCCCGGGCGAACTCGGCCGCGCCGACCAGGGACGCGGTCCGCATCCCGCCCTCGGTGCGCAGCCAGCGGAGCAGACCCAGGGTCCACTGCGGTGCGCCGACCGCCAGTTCGCGCACCAGTCGGACGTAGCGTTCGTCGCGGGATCCGGTGCTCTCGTAGAAGCTGCGCTGTCCGACCAGGTGGGAGACGGCGAGCAGGAAGAGCTCGGCCTTCGGCTCCCGGACGTATCCGGCCCCGCCCGCCTGGTTGGTGATCAGCTGTGAGGCGGAGACCACGCGCCGGAACCGGTGCGGGGGCTGCGGTGTCCACCGTCCGTAGAGGGAGAGCGGCGAAGTCGCTCCGCCGGCGGTCAGGCCCGGTACTTCCGTCTGGATCTCTGCTCTGGTCTCGCCTTTGGTCCGTTGACGGTTGAACCGGGTCATGCAGAGGTCCCCCTGGTGGATGGCCGGAAAGCGGGCGCGGAGCCGGCGTCGAGGCCGGTCGGGGCGCGCGGAAGTGACGCCTCCCGAGATCGGGAAGTGGGAACCGGTGTGTTGTCAGGAAGTAACCGGGGCCCGGCGCATCGGGAGGCGTGCGACGGGACGTTACCCGCAACCGGCGGTCCCGGCACCTGAATTAACGCCGTCTCGGTGCGGTGGCGTTGCCCTCGGCGGGGGTGGTGGGCGACCGAGCCTTGTGGCGGAGTGAGGGTATGTATGAAGATCGTGTCGGCTCACCGCCATGATCCATCCTGCTCCGGGCTTCACCGGAATGCACACCACGGGGGTACAGATGTCCACACACGCACAGCGGCCGGGCGACGGCCGAGCGGACGGCGGCACCGGGCGCGGGCCCGGCCGCCGCGCACTGCTCGCGGGGCTCACCGGGGCGGGCGCCCTCGCGGGCAGCGTCGTCCTCGGTGGCGGCAGCGCCTCGGCGGCGACCACGGGCGTGGACGCGTACGTCGTCGACGTCGTCGCCAAGGGCGCCGACCCGACGGGCCAGACGCCGAGCGACACCGCGTTCCGGGCCGCCGCAGCGGAGCTCCTCGGCTCCTTCCAGCAGGGTCCCGTCTCGGGCGCCATCCCGAAGAAGGTGCTGCTCGTCCCGCCGGGCAACTACCTGCTGACGCAGCCGGATTCGCTGCTTCCGGGCGAGGACGGCGTCGGGCACGGCGGTATCGTCGACGGTATCTCGATCACCGGCTACGGCAAGCGGCTGTCCCGCATCACGTACGCGCCGACGGCCCGGAACACCACGCTGTGGACCAACCGTCAGCGGTACAAGAACATCCGCATCAGCGGCCTCACCTTCGAGAGCCAGGACGCCACCTCGACCTTCAACTACGCGTACTCCTCGGACGCCGGCGGCGTGCAGGACACCTGGTACACGGACGTCGAGTGGCGCGGTGCGTGGAAGGTCGGCATCGGCCTCGACGGCCCCGCCTCCACCTCCGACCTCAACAGCGAGATGGGCTGGGACCACTGCCAGATCGGCGGCTCCTACACGGACGCCTTCCTGGTGATCGGCATGACGCCGGCGGAGCCGCAGCAGGACCAGTTCCTGAACTACTGGTTCCGTGACTGCAAGGTGGAGTTCAAGTCCGGCTCGTTCGTGCGCAACGAGCGCGGCGGCTCGATGAACTTCGTCGGCGGCTCGTACATCCTCACCGACGCGGCCTCCACCGGGACCTTCTTCCAGCTCGGCTCCGCCGCGAGCGGCCGCGCCGACTCGACCATGCGCCTGTACGCACAGGGCATCCGCTTCGAGCTGCGCGGCGCGGGCCACAAGGTCATCGACTCGGGCTGGTACAAGGGCTCGATCACCTTCGTGTCCTGTGACGACACCGCGCTCTCCTTCCAGGCCTGGGGGGCGAACGCCGTCACCCACGCGTACCGCTTCGACGCCGTCAACCCCTCGCGCGGTCCGATGGTGCGCTACCAGGACTGCGCGCTCATGGGCTCCCACCAGGTGTCGGCGAGCACCGCCACCACGGCGGGCAAGCTGCTCTACGACGGTTGCCGCTTCAGCAGCGTGACCGCGGGGACCGGTGCCGCCGGCTTCCTCCGCTGGCCGGGCACCGCCCCCTGGTACGAGTTCCGCGACTGCCTGACCAAGGCCGGCAGGCTCGCCGACGCCAAGGTGTCCTGACCCCCGGGCGACGACAGCCGCGCCCGCCCACCCGGGCGGGCGCGGCACCCTCCCCGGCCCCGGCCGGTACTGGTGGAGACCGGCCCGCCCCCGTCATCATGAACGCTCGGGCACCATCCGGGGGAGGCCGACGTGGGTCACGAGGAACTGGTCACCGACGCGGTCCGGGCCCGCGCCGCCGCCGAATCCGCCGCCTGGCTGCGGGCCGGGCGGTCCACCGGGCGCTGCGACCGGCCGGCGGCCGAGGCGGCCGTCGCCGCCGTGTACCGGGCCCACGGCCTGGCCGTGCCGCGGACCGTCGTGTGGATGGACTCACCACTGGGCGGCGCACTGGCGTCCTGGGTGCTGCGGCACCGTCAGGAACACCGGCTCGACGGCACCCTGCTCACCGACACCGAGGCGGGGCCGCCCCTGCGCGTATCGGAGGAGTTCGCCCGGCGGGCGGAGGAGCGGATCCGCGAGCAGCTCCCGGCCGGCGGAGCCGGGCGGCGAGCGGCCGACGGTGCGGTACGACGGCGGCTGGCCGGTACGTTCCTGGACACCGCAGGGGCGAAGCGGCTGCTGGTGCAGGCCCTCGGCGAGCCGCTGTACGAACCGCTCGACTTCGACTGGGCCGAGGCGGAGCCCGGCGCCTTCGAGCTGGAGCAGGCGATGGGGGAGCTCCTCCACCCCTTGACCAACCATGAACTGGTGGCCTTCTGCCTGCTGGTGTACCGGCACCTGCAGGGCAGGGTCGCGGGCCTCGTCCCCGACCACGTCGCGCGACCGGCCCGGGTGATGGACGTGGTGACCCCGCCACCGCCGCCGAGCCGGGAGGCGATCTGGTTCCAGGACCGCTTCGGCGGCTTCCTGGAGCCCTGGGCGGACCCGGCGCGGCTGATCCACTGGCGCTGCCTGCTGGGTGCCGCCGGGCTGCCGACGGTACCCGCACTGGAGGCGGTCCAGGCGGCGCTGTACCGGGTCGGCTGGTGGTGGCCCCTGGACGACGCCGTCGTGCTGACCGAGCGGCCCGTCACCCTGCACCACACGCCGGCGCCGCCCGGCGACATCCACCCGTCGGGCGTGCTGATCGGCTACGCGGACGGCTACCGGGTCGAGCAGCAGGACGCGCCCCGGGACGGGGCCGGCGGGTGAGGCCGGAGCCCCACGGCCCCAGGGCGAGCCGGGTCAGCCGCCCGAGCGCATGCACTCCTCGTTGCCGCCGCCGCTGCGGCACACACCGGCGCCGGGAACGGCCGGCTCGGAGGAGACCCCGGGAGTGGGGGCCGGCTGCCGGGCCTGGATGTTGGGGAAGGCGACGGCCAGCGCCAGGAAGCCCACCAGGATCGCGACCAGCGCCTGGCTGACCGCGGTGACCGGGCGGCTCGCCCGCCGCAGCAGGTTGAAGGCCACCAGCGCGGCGGCCGCCGCGACCAGGCCGAGGACGAGGGCGTGGCCGACCGGCGGGGGCGCGGGCTCCGACGCCTCGGGCTGCGCCGCCCACTGCGTCAGGACGGCCGAGACGCCGACGGCAGCCACGACCAGCGCCTCCGGCAGCAGGACGGCACAGGCCAGCAGGAGGTCGACGAGCACGGAACCCGAGGTCGAACGCCGCCGCTCGGGAGTGGAAACCGGTGTCATGGCCGACAGTCTTGCCGATCTTGGTCGGCGGACGCCTGAGTACGCGTACTCAGCGCCCACGGCGGATCGGCTCAGGCCGCCCCGGCGGGCCGCGGAGCGCTCACCGTTTGGCGCCGACGACCACCACCTCGCGGCCGGACTGCCCGCAGGCCGAGCAGTGCCAGGCCATCGTCTCCTGGAAGTGCAGGTGGAACGTCGGGTCCGGGCGCTCGGCGGTGGGTGCGGTGGTGGTTTCGATCGTCCGCCAGTCGCTCCACACGACCTTCTCGGGGTCCTTGCTGCGGCATCCCGGGCAGGGCCACCATCTCTGTGTCGCATCCATGATTCAATCGTCCGCCCGACGGCGCCGCGACGCGCGCCGGCCGAGCCCGGAGCCCGCGGGCTCAGAACGGCTCGGACCCGTTGCCCTTGATCTCCATCTGCAGGGCTCCGGCGGCGTGGCCGGTCGTGACGAAGTCGGCTTCCCTGCCCTCCGGGAGGCGCAGCTTTCCCCAGCGGTTCCCGGGGACCTGCCAGAAGTCGGTGTCCGGGTCGGCGTGACCGCTGGTCTTGGGGTCCGCCCGGATGGTGCCCCGCCAGCTGGCGAGGCCGTCGGCGGGGTGTTCGGCGTGCAGGTCGGCCTCGACGGAGATCGCCACACCACTGGCGATGACGGTCGCCGTCCCGTGGTAGCTGCTCATGGCTTCAGGCTAGGTCGGCGGGCGCGGGTCGGCCACGCCGGACGGCCCAACTCCGGCGGGCCGTGGCCGCTGCCGGTGCCGGCCGGGCGGTGGAGCGGCTCGCCCGACCCGGTGCTCGCCGGGGCTGCCGCCGAACTGCCCGCCGACGCGCTCGCCGCCGACCTGCGGGCCGTTCCGCTCGGCAGCGAGGTGTGCTTCTTCCGCGTGCCCGAGTGGGGCTACCGCACCCGCGCGGACCGCCTGCCCCGGGGCAGGCGGTCCGCGCGGGTGCCGGCACGGTTCAGCGCGTCGGGCGCGGGATCGCGGCGGTCGGGTCGCCGAGGATCACCGTCGCGGCCCGGTCGTATGCGGTGACCTTGCTGTACAGCGCCAGGTCGAGCGCGGCGCGGGCGGCCTCCCGGACGCTGGTGCCGTAGCGGCCGACCTCGCGGGTGTACCGGAGCAGCAGGCTGCCGATCGGGTCGAAGTACGGGGCCATCGCCAGCCCGACCGGCCGCCCGTTGCAGAGCCGGTCGCGCAGCGCCGTGCCGATGGCGCCGGTGAGTTCCTGGCGGTTGGGGGGGAACGACATCGTCCAGTTGAAGGTCGGTTCGACCTGGCCGACGAAGGCGCGCAGCGGTCTGGCCGCGCCGAGTAGCGCGCGGGGGAGCGGCGCGACGCCCGCGCCGATGCCGGCGACGCCGTCGAGCACCCGGCCCACCGGCGAGTCGGCCTCGAACAGCCCGTGGTACGCGCTGGGGCTGTCCGAGCCGGCCGAGCAGCAGGCCCGGGCGAACCAGATCGCGCCGTCCGGCTGCCAACGGGCCAGCAGATCGTCCGGGGTCACCGGCGCCCGGTCCTGGCCGACGAGCAGGCCCAGGCCGGCGCGCAGCCGGTCCGGGTCGTCCAGCGGCCCGGTCATGCCGTGGCTGGTGGTGACGACCAGCGCGGGCGAGCTGCGGGCCAGCGCGTCCGCGAGGGCCGCGCCGGTGGCCTCCACCTTCGAGCCGTCGACGAAGTCCGGTGCGGTGATGTCCTTCTCGGCCTCGTCGTCGAAGAGCGCGTACAGCGGCGCGGCGATCGACTCGCGCATCAGGGTGGTGATGTCCTGCTCCCCGCCGCCGAGGTCGACGGACCAGATGACCGGCGCCTCGTACCGGGCGCCGGAGCCGGCCCAGTCGCTCAGCAGCGCGTCGACGTAGCGGGCCAGTGCCTCGCCGGTCAGGTCGAGCCGGCCGACCAGGCGGACCGGGTTGAGCGCGTACTGGATCTGCCAGGGGATCTCGGCGGGAGTGCCGTAGAGGAGCAGGTACATCGGGAGCTGGAGCGGCCCGGAGCCCGGCGGGGAGGCGGCCGTCAGCAGGTCGCCGCTGCCCGCGTAGTCGCGCAGGGTCCAGTCCGCGTACGCGCTGTCGGCGCGGTAGCGCAGCACCCGTCCGTGGCGGGCCTCGACCAGCCGGCGGATCGGCTCCGGCGCGTCCTCGGCCCGGGCCAGTGCCGCCGGGTCGAGGCCGGGGACGTCGGGCAGCACCACGCCCCAGCCGATCCGGTCGTCCCGCCAGTCCCCGGGGTCGGCCTCGGCCGGCACCAGCCGGCGGTGCTCGCCGATCTCGGCGGAGGCCAGCGTCCAGCGCGCGTAGGCCGCCGCGAACGGCCCCGCGACCGGTTCCCCGCCGGTGAACGCGTCGGTGCCGACCAGCAGGGTGGCCGGGTCCGGTTCGCCGGTGGCGGCCAAGGTGGTCATCTGCGCTCCAGGAGGT
Organism: Kitasatospora sp. NBC_00374; assembly: GCF_041434935.1. Lineage (NCBI taxonomy): Bacteria > Bacillati > Actinomycetota > Actinomycetes > Kitasatosporales > Streptomycetaceae > Kitasatospora > Kitasatospora sp. NBC_00374. Next base: position 7,489,142 of record NZ_CP107964.1, read on the forward strand.
CCGTCAGTTCGCGCAGGCGCGTCTCGGCGTCGTTCCGCAGGGCGGCCGGCATGCTCGCGGGCAACTGGGCCAGCAGGCCCCGCAGGACCTCGATCTCCTTGCGGGCGGCGCGCCGGGAGGACGGTGCGTCCGGCGGCTTCCGCTCCGCGGGCTCCTCGACGGGCGGCGGGCCGGGCTGCGGCTCGGGCGCCGGAGCGGTCTGCGGCGCGGGCCGGACGGAGGTCTGGGTGGGGCGCATGTAGACCGCGGGAATGGTCCACTCCTTGGTGGAGGAGGCGGCCTGGGTGAGGGTCATCTCCTTGTGCTTCTTGGCCAGACGGGTGCGCACGGCGACCAGCAGCATCGCCCAGTCGATCGGTTCACCGCTGCCGGGCGGGGCACTCGCGCGGGTTTCCAGCTCGCGCAGCAGTCGCTCGTAGAAGGCGTGGGTGAACAGGACGGCGTCGTCCGCGGGGACGGACTCGCGCATCCCGATCACGGCGGGCAGGCCGCCCTCGTAGACCAGCTGGAGCGCCATCGACTGGAGGTTGTCGGGGCCGTCGCCCGAGGCGGCGCTCTGGCAGCAGTTCAGCACGGTCATCCAGGGCGGGTTGCTGGCGCCCTCGACGAAGTCCCGGAACTCCCTGGCCTCGACGTTCAGGCTGCGGTCGGGCCGCTCGGTGACCCAGTCGGTGCCGAAGGCCAGTTGGAGGTGCGGGCCGCCCTGGACCGAGCCGTGGCAGAAGAAGTGCAGCAGGTGCGGCCGGAAGTCGGCGACCAGCCGCTGGAGGTCGGCGAGGTCCTCGGGCATCATCGCCAGGTGCGCCGGGCCGCCCTCGCCGCTCAACTGCTCGTACAGTCCGGGCTCGCTCACCACGACCAGCAGGTCGACCTCGGTGTCCGGGACGGCCGCGACGGCGTCCTGGAGGGCCTGCCACTCGTCGGCGGCCGGGATGCCGAGGCAGGACAGCACGGCGGCGATCCGCAGCGGCGGGGCGAAGTACCAGTACGGTTCGCTGATGATCGGGCTGGTGACGATCCGTCCGACCGCCCAGCGCTCGTCCAGGCCGAGGAAGTCGCCGTCGGGCGAGCAGAGCGACTCCCACGGCAGTGCCTCGATCTCGGCGCCGGTGGCCAGCTCCACGAACACCGGGTAGCGCTGCGGATGCTGGGTGCTCAGCGCGGCCGGCAGGTGGGTGGCGACGCCCGGATGGCGCATCACCTCCTCGTAGAGGAACAGCCCCGCCTGCCGGGTCGCGTCGTCGACCGGCGTCCGGGTGTCCCGGAGCACCTGGAGCGCCTTCTCGTCCCCGGTGCAGTGGAACGGGTGGGCGGGCACGCCGAAGACCGGCGGTTCGGACAGCGAGATCTGCACGTGCGTCAGGTTGTCGAGCCCGACCGAACCGGAGAGCTGGAAGACCAGTCGGCTCATGTCGCACCTCCGTGATCGGAGTCCAGATGCCGACGGACGTGTCTCTCCAGCAGCGAGGAGACCGACCGGAGCGCGGCGGCCGCGTCCGGGTCGACCTCGGCGGCGTCCGGGGAGTCGGGCATCCACGCGGACTGCTGCGCCTCCAGGTACCGGGTGCCGGCGGCGACCCAGGCGGGCGTGCCGTCACCGACCAGCGAGTCCTGGGTGGCGCCGCCGATCAGCGACGAACGCCGGTCCTTGGTCAGCAGCAGCGCCGCCGTTCCGGGGGAGTCGACGAACCGGGGATGCGCCCAGCAGACCACGCCGGGCATCGCGCCGGTGACCGCGGAACCGCCGCCGACCACCATGGTCACCGTCGCGGCCAGGTGGCGGCCGTCCTCGTCCAGGTCGTGCTCGTCGACCATCACCAGACCCGGGCGCGCCGCCGCGACCGCGTCGGCCAGCTCCCGCAGCCCGGCGCCGGACGGATTGCCCGGCGCGCCGTTCACCACCAGGCACCACGCGCCCACCTGGGCCAGCAGCGTGCACAGTTCGGCGCTGCCGACGAACGCCGACGGCGCCTGGCCCGGGCCGAGCAGCGGGGTCCCGGCGATCGCGATCGCCCCGCGGCCGTCGGCCAGATAGCCGTCGGTGACGAAGTGGACGACGTCCAGGGCCCGGCGCTGCAGCGCGTCCCGGATCCACCGCAGCCAGGGGTTGACCAGCTCGCCCGGGTCCGCCGTCAGGGAGGTGCCCCGCGGTCCCATGAACCGGGCCGCGTCGTGCGGATCGTGCACCACCAGGTAGGGGGCCATACAGGTCGCCCACTCGGCCACCTCCAGGTAGCCGGCCAGGTCCGTGAACAGGTGGATGTGGACGTGGTGGCCCGAGTGTTTGATCCACAGCCCGGTCAGCCGCTCCAGCAGGGCCGAGGTGGTGGCGGCGCCGGCGCGGGCGGGCGGCGAGCCGGCGCAGATCGCGATCTCCAGGGTGTCCGACGGCGGCTGCGCCCGCAGCACGTGCTGGGGCAGCCGGAGCACGGGCCGCCCGAGCGGGGCCAGCAGCTGCTCCCAGGGCACCAGGTGGAGGTAGCCGCGCGGGTTCGCCAGCTCCAGCCAGACCGCGTCCTGCGGCTGACCGGCGGCCGGCCCGAGCGCGTCGAGGGCCGGACCCAGGGCGTGCAGCACCTCGTCCGGGAGCCGGAACCCCTCGTCCGGGAGCTGGTCGGTCGGGGAGAGCCGCGCGGGCAGACCGAGATCGCCGCTCTGGCAGGTGGCGGCGGGGGCCGGCGAGCCGAGGCCGCGGACGGCCTGGAACTCGACCCGGGTCAGCCCGGCCCGTCCGGCGCTCGCGAGCCGGATACGCAGCGCGGGCAGGTCGTGCTCGGCGCGGAGGTGCACGGCCACGGCCCACTCACCCCATGACCTGGCAGAGCAGCGCCCAGGCGGTCGCCGGATTGGTGACGTCGCCGTGGCCGCCGATCGAGCGGTCGGCCCGGACGGCGACGATGCGCGGACCCTGCGGGCCGAGGCCGTAGCGGTCCGGCGGGTCCTTGACGTCCACCGTGACCGCCTGGCCGTCGACGCCCTGCGGGCCGAATCCGCCGAGCGCCGCGTACCGCGACGGCGGGGCGCCGGCGATCGCGATGTCGCCGAGGTCGTCGGGCCGGCGGACGGCCCAGTGGAAGAAGGTGGTCAGCGGGAGGTCGTGCCGGCTGAACGTGGTCACGACCGGCTGGGCGGTACGGGCCAGTGCGGGCCGGTAGCCGCCGGGGGTTCCGGCGCCGTCGACGTCCGCGGCGAAGCACAGGCCCGACACGGCGGGCTGAAGCAGCAGCACCGACTCGACCGGCCGCGCGGGCGCCGGGCCGTTGCACAGCGCCGAGAGCACCACCTTGCAGCCGTAGGAGTGGCCGACCAGGTGCACCCGGACGTCGGGCGCGGCGTCCAGCACGGCGCGCAGCAGCAGGGCCACGCCGTGGCCGCCGACCCGGCCGGCCCGGTCCTTCATCAGCAGCACGGTGGCCGTGCGGATCAGCTTGCGCGGATCGAGGAAGCCGAGGCCGCCGGCCGCCTCGGGCGGCGCGGTCGCGTCCTCGTCGACGAAGCCGCCCGTCCGGCCGCGGGAGCGGCCCCGGTCGGCGGGCAGCCGGGCCCAGATCTCGATGAGCTGCTCGGCGGTGGGCGGGCCGGCGTCCGGGCGGAGCTCGTCCCCGCCGGCGAGGGCGGGTGCCACCAGGGCGGCGAGCTCCGCCGCCTGCCGCTCGTCGAGCCGGTCGCGGCCGGCGAGCCGGCGCAGCCGCTCGGCCTGCGCCGGAGCGAGGTGCTCGGTGAGCGGCGCCGGCCCGTCGGACCCGCTCTCCGGATCCGGTGCGGGGGCGTCCCCGGCGATCGCGGGGGCCTCCTCCCCGGGGGCCACCAGCACGGCGCTCGGCCAGAACATCCCGGCGAGCAGTGGGCGGTAGTCCCGGTCCGGGTGGCTCCACCACTGCCGCCTGACGTCGAGGTAGTGGGTGATGAAGGCGTCGTAGCGGCGGGTGGCGGCGGTCCAGTCGTTGTTCCAGCCGTGCGAGAACAGGAACACGTCGGTGGCCCGGGCGGCCTCGGCGACCACCGCGTCGGCGGTCTGCGGGCCCGTGCAGACCCCGTTCCGGTCGAACGGGACGATGTACGCGGCCGTACCGGCGCCGTTCTCGCCCGCAAGCGCCTTCCACGGCACCACGTCGGGTGCATGCGCCATCTCTACCACCTCGGGTGACTGGCGACGGCTGTGCTCCCAGCTTGCGCCGATCGGGTGACGGTGGCAATCGGCGCCGGCCCCGGCGGCCGCCCCGCTCACGGTGGGTCACATCGGTGACCGGGGGTGGCGGCTGGGGGCCCCGGGACGGCGGGTCACGGTGGGTCACCTCGGTGACCGGCGGTGGCGGCCGCGGCTCTGGGAACGCTCCCAGCGGGGGTGTGGGAAAGTTGCCTGGTCCGGGGCCGCGGCCTGCCGGCCGGAGCCCCGGCGCGGGACGGACAGGGAGCGGCCGGGCGGCCGCCGCTCCCGACCGGGTGAGGCGGGAGAGGCGAGGCGATGGCACAGGCGGTGGGCGGTTCGGACGGCGCTGCGGCCGGTGGCACCCCCCGGGGGACGGCGCGCCCGACCCTGGAGGAGGTGGCGGCGCTGGCCGGGGTCGGGCGCGGCACGGTGTCCCGGGTGGTCAACGGCTCTCCCAGGGTCAGCGAGAAGGCCCGGGAGGCCGTGCTGGCGGCCATCGCGGAGCTCGGCTACGTACCCAACCGGGCGGCCCGGACCCTGGTCACCTCGCGGACCGACTCGATCGCGCTGGTCGTGCCCGAGGCGGAGACCCGGCTCTTCTCGGAGCCGTACTTCTCCGACATCATCAGCGGTGTCTCGGCCGAACTCGCCGAGACCGACATGCAGTTGCTGCTGATCCTGGTCCGCAACCAGCGCGAGCGCGACCGCCTCGCGGCCTATCTGACCGCCCAGCGGGTGGACGGCGTGCTGCTGGTGTCGGTCCATCAGGACGACCCGCTGCCGGCCCTGCTGGAGAGCCTGGAGATCCCGTCGGTGCTGGCCGGACGGCGCGAGGACGGCGAGCCGCTCAGCTACGTGCTCGCGGACAACGCGGGCGGCGCCCGGATGGCCGTGCGGCACCTGCTGCGACGCGGCTGCGCCGCCATCGCGACGATCACCGGCCCGCTGGACATGGAGGGCGCCAGAGCCCGGCTGAGCGGCTACCGGAAGGCGCTGGAGGGGGCCGGGCGGCCGTACCGGGACGAGCTGGTCGGCCTCGGGGACTTCACCGAGGAGGGCGGCCGGGTGGCCATGCGGGAGCTGCTGGCCCGCAGCCCGGAGCTGGACGCGGTGTTCTGCGCCTCCGACGTGATGGCGGCCGGGGCGATGCAGGTGCTGCGGGCGGCGGGCCGGCGGGTGCCGCAGGACGTCGCGGTGATCGGCTTCGACGACTCGATCGTGGCCCGGCACACCGACCCGCCGATGACCAGCGTCCGGCAGCCGATCGAGGAGATGGGCCGCACCATGGCCCGGCTGCTGCTGGAGGAGATCTCCGCGCCCGGCCGGGCCCACCGCCAGGTGGTGCTGGCGACCGAACTGGTGGTCCGCGAGTCGGCCTGACGGGGCGGGAGACCGCAGGCCGGCGGCCGAAAGGGGTACCGGGGTCCTAACCCTTCGGTACCGACCGTCGTCCACTTCGGCGGCCGGCTGCCTAGCGTGGGTGTTCGCTGCCGGCGGCCCTCGGACGAGGGACGTCAGGGCCCGGCGGAACGGGGGGACCGTGTCCGCGGCGGCCGGTGCAGCGTTTGCGGCTAGGAAAGCCCGTGCCGTACCGATCACCTCGCTGGGGAACCCTCACGTGCGTTACCGACCCGCGCTCACCGCCGCCAAGGCCACCGTCGTCCTCGCCGTCCTGCCGGCGCTGCTGCTCGCCGGGGAGGCCGGGCACGCCGTGTCCGAGCCCGCGGCAGCCCCGTCCGACGACCCCGGCCGGCGCCGCGGAGACGTCACCCTGGCCCCCGGCCCGCTGCCGGACGTCGCCGACACCGTCACCAGGTCCGGCCCGGCCAAGGGCCTCACCGTGCTGACGGCGCGGCAGTCCGGCCTGCGCGTGCACGCGTTCGGGGCCGGTGCCTCCCGGGCCGCCGACGGCACGGCGGTCGGGGTCATGCCGGCCACCGGGGAGGAGAGCCAGGAGTGGCTGGTCCGGCCGTCGGCGGGCGGCGAACTCGTCCTGCAGTCGCTGCTGTCGAGCAGCGACGACGCCGGGGCGCTGGTCCTCACCACCGACCCGGACGACTCGGTCTACCTCCAGCACGAACGCCCGGCCGGGCCCGACGGGGATCCGGGTCAGCTGTGGACCTTCGAGGACGGCTCGGGGCCGTCCGACCCCGGTCGGGGCGGGCCGGGGTTCAGGGTCATCGCCCACCGCGGCGGCTGCCTGCTCGACAACGGGTACGGCGAGCGGCTCACCGTGGGCCAGTGCGAGGACCCCCGGGCGTGGTGGACCGCCGGGCAGCCGGTCGGACACGCCGTCAGACCGGCCCTGCCGAGCGGCTCCTGACCGGCCGCCCGGCCAGCCCGCCCGAGGTACCGAAAGGCCGGCCCCGGCCGACCGAAAACTCTCCGCCCCGCGGCCGCGTGCGGTTGCCCGCGGCCCGGGGCCACTGCTGGGATGGGATCCCGGCCGCAGAACCGGTCCGAGCCCCGGCACCGGGGCCCCGGCCTGCTCCGCCCACCCTCCCGAACTCCTGGCCGGAGGCCGTCGCACCCCCTTAGCGGCCCCGCCCGGGCAGGCCCGCGAACAGCGGGCCCGCGGGAGCGGCGGCGCCCCCACGAGCCGGCGCCGCCGTTCCCGCCCTCCCCGGCGTGTCCCACCCCCCTGCCCCACAGCTGTCCCACGCACCATCTGTCCCACCCGCCGGACCCGACCCACACGGGCGGCGGACCCCACAGCACATCGACGGAGACACCCATGACCACCACCAGCCCGCCCCACGAGCGCCCGCCGGAGGCCGCCGCGCCCTGCCCGGCGGTCTACCACGACCTCGCGCAGAGCGAGGCGTTCGGCCGGCTGCGCCGTTCGTACCGCCGCTCGGCTGGCGTCCTGACGGCGATCTTCCTGACCGTCTACCTGTCGTACGTGCTGCTGTCGAGCCACGCGCCCGCTCTGATGGCGGTCAGGGTGGTCGGCAACATCAACGCGGCCTTCGCCCTCGGCGTGCTGCAGTTCGTCACCACCTTCCTGATCGCGTGGCTGTACACCCGGCACGCGCACTCCCGCCTGGACCCGCTGGCCGACCGGCTGAGGGCCGAGTTCGACGAGACGACGAGGACTGGCGCCCGGCACCAGGACCGTGACCTGGAGACCTGCACATGCGCACGATGACCGACAACCGGGCCGTGAGCCTCGCCTCCCAGGCCGGCGGACACCGGGGGCTGATCCTCGCGGTCTTCCTCGCCTTCGTCCTGGTCACCCTGGCCATCACCTTCTGGGCCGGGCGCCGCACCGGCGGCACCTCGGACTTCTTCGCCGGCGGCCGGTCGTTCACCGGCTTCCAGAACGGCCTCGCCATCTCCGGCGACTACATGTCGGCCGCGTCCTTCCTCGGCGTCACCGGGTCGATCGCGCTGTTCGGCTACGACGGCTTCCTGTACTCCATCGGCTTCATGGTGGCCTGGCTGGTCGCCCTGATCCTGGTGGCCGAACCGCTGCGCAACAGCGGCCGGTTCACCATGGCCGACGTGCTCGCCTTCCGGATGCGCCAGCGCCCGGTGCGCACCGCCGCGGGCATCTCGACCATCGTGGTGTCGGTGGTCTACCTGCTCGCCCAGATGGTCGGCGCGGGGTCGCTGGTGGCGCTGCTGCTCGGCGTGGACGGCGGCACCGCCAAGAAGCTGATCATCCTCGGTGTCGGCCTGCTGATGATCCTCTACGTCACCGTGGGCGGTATGAAGGGCACCACCTGGGTGCAGATCGTCAAGGCCGTGCTGCTGATGGGCGGCACACTCCTGCTGACCGTCCTGCTGCTGGCCCGGTTCGGCTGGAACCTCTCCGACCTGCTGGGCGCGGCCGGCGAGGCGAGCGGCAAGGGCTCCGCGTTCCTGGAGCCGGGCCTCAAGTACGGCGCCACCTCCATGACCAAGCTCGACTTCCTCAGCCTGGGTGTCGCGCTGGTGCTCGGCACCGCCGGCCTGCCGCACATCCTGGTCCGCTTCTACACCGTGCCCAGCGCCAAGGTCGCCCGGCACTCGGTGAACTGGGCGATCGTGATCATCGGGGCCTTCTACCTGATGACCGTGGTGCTGGGCTTCGGCGCGACGGCCCTGGTCGGCCCCAAGGCCGTCAAGGCGTCCAACGCGGCCGGTACCACGGCCGTGCCGATGCTCGCCGAGCGGCTCGGCGGCGGGGTGGGCAGCACCGGTGGCGCCGTGCTGCTCTCGGTGATCTCGGCGGTCGCCTTCGCCACCATCCTCGCGGTGGTGGCCGGGCTGACCCTCGCCTCGTCCTCCTCCTTCGCCCATGACCTGTACGCCCACGTGATCCGCAAGGGCCGGGCCACCGAGAAGCAGGAGATGCGGGCCGCCCGGCTCGCCGCGGTGGGCATCGGTGCGGTGGCCGTGGTGCTGAGCATGTTCGCCGACAAGCTGAACACCGCCGCCCTGGTGGCACTGGCGTTCGCCGTCGCGGCCTCGGCCAACCTGCCGACCATCCTGTACAGCCTGTTCTGGAAGCGCTTCACCACCCGGGGCGCGCTGTGCAGCATCTACGGCGGTCTGCTCTCCTCGGTGCTGCTGGTGGCGTTCTCGCCGGTGGTGTCGGGCAAGGCCACTTCCCTGGTACCGGACGCGGACTTCGCCTGGTTCCCGCTGGAGAACCCGGGGCTGGTGTCCATCCCGGTCGGCTTCCTGCTGGGCTGGGCGGGCTCCCTGCTCTCCCGCCGGGAGGACGGTCAGGAGGCCAAGTACACCGAGCTGGAGGTCCGTTCGCTCACCGGTGCGGGGGCCCACTAGTGCGCTCGCTGGATCCGGAGGCGCTGGCCGCGGCCGACCGGCTCGCCGAGGCCGGCTACGGCGACCGGGTGGCCATCCACTTCGAGGGCGGCCTCGGCGACACCCGCTCGCTCACCTTCGCCGAGCTCGGCGACGAGGTCTCCCGGACGGCCGGCGCCCTGCGCGAGCTGGGCGTCGGCCCGGGCGACCGGGTCGCGGTCTACCTGCCGGTGATCCCCGAGGCGGTGGTCACCATCCTCGCCTGCGCCCGGCTCGGCGCCGTCCCGTCGGCCGTCTTCGGCCTCTTCGCGGGTGACCGCGCGGTGGTCCCGGGCCTGCGGGACCTGGACGCCAAGGTGGTCGTCACCGCGGACGGGAGCCTGCGGCCCGGTGCGCCGGGCGGGCCCGAGGGCATGGTGCGGCACGGCACGCCGGTCGCGCTCAAGCCCGCCGTCGACGCGGCCCTCGCCGGCTCCGGTCGGGTCGAACACGTCCTGGTGGTGCGCCGCACCGGCCAGCAGGTGCCGTGGACCGAGGGCCGCGACCTGTGGTGGCACGAGGTCGTCGAGCGGCGGGAGGCGGCGCCCGAACCGGAGCCGTGCCGACCCGACCGCCGCGCCGACCGGGACATCCTCGGTCTGCGGCCCGGTACGGACGTCTACTGGTGCACCGCCGAGGTCGGCTGGCTGGGCGGCAGACCGCACGGTGTGTTCGGCGCGCTCGCGGCCGGGGTCACCCAGGTGATCTGCGAGACCAGCCCCGCGCCGGCCGGGCGCAGCCGGTTCTGGGAGATCATCGACTGGTACGGCGTCACCTTCCTGCACACCGATGCGGCGGCGATCCACGCGCTGCTCGGCCGGTACGAGGAGCTGACGGGCCGGTACGACCTCTCCGGTCTGCGTGCCCTGTGCCGGGTGACCGAACCGAACCCGCGGCAGGTGTGGGTCATGCACCGCACCCACGACTGGTCGGGCCGGGCGCGGGCCTGGGAGTCGTGCAGCCACCCGGCGCCGGCCCGGCCGCAGCCGTGCGCCGCGGCCGCCGCCGCGGTCGCCGGGTAGCGGGCCCGGGCCCTGAGTCCCGCGCGCCGGCCCACCGAAGGATTTGGCCCGGGGGACCGACATTTCGGTCCGGTCCGTCCGGGAGCGGGCCCGGCAGGCCCCAAGATCGATGACAGGCACGGGGGAGGCACGCCTCTCCGAATGATCAAGTATTTGGAGTTTCACATGCGCAACGAGAGTCTGGCCAACCTGCTCAAGGAGGACCGCCGTTTCGCGCCGCCGGCGGAGCTCGCCGCGGCCGCGAACGTGACCGCCGCCGCGTACGCGCAGGCCTCCGAGGACCGGCTCGGGTTCTGGGCCGAGCAGGCCCGCCGCCTGCACTGGGCGGTCGAACCGACCGAGACCCTGGACTGGTCGAACCCGCCGTTCGCCAAGTGGTTCGCCGACGGCAAACTCAACGTCGCCTACAACTGCGTCGACCGGCACGTCGAGGCCGGCCACGGCGACCGGGTCGCCATCCACTTCGAGGGCGAACCCGGCGACTCCCGCACCCTCACCTACGCCCAGCTCAAGGACGAGGTCTCCCGGGCCGCCAACGCCCTGCTCGAACTCGGCGTCACCAAGGGCGACCGCGTCGCCGTCTACCTCCCGATGATCCCCGAGGCCGTCGTCGCGATGCTCGCCTGCGCCCGCGTCGGCGCCGCGCACTCCGTCGTCTTCGGCGGCTTCTCCGCCGACGCGGTCGCCTCCCGCATCCAGGACGCCGACGCGAAGCTGGTCATCACCGCCGACGGCGGCTTCCGCCGCGGCAAGGCCACCGCCCTCAAGCCCGCCATCGACGAGGCCCTCACCAAGTGCCCCCAGGTCGAACACGTCCTGGTCGTCCGCCGCACCGGCCAGGACACCACCCTCACCGAGGGCCGCGACGTGTGGTGGCACGACATCTGCGACCGCCAGTCCAGCACCCACACCCCCGAAGCCCACGACGCCGAACACCCGCTGTTCATCCTCTACACCTCCGGCACCACCGGAAAGCCCAAGGGCATCCTGCACACCTCCGGCGGCTACCTCACCCAGGCCGCCTACACCCACCACGCCGTCTTCGACCTCAAGCCCGAGTCGGACGTCTACTGGTGCACCGCCGACATCGGCTGGGTCACCGGCCACTCCTACATCGTCTACGGCCCGCTCGCCAACGGCGCCACCCAGGTCATCTACGAAGGCACCCCCGACACCCCCCACCAGGGCCGCTTCTGGGAGATCGTCCAGAAGTACGGCGTCACCATCCTCTACACCGCCCCCACCGCGATCCGCACCTTCATGAAGTGGGGCGACGACATCCCCGCCAAGTTCGACCTCAGCTCCCTGCGCGTGCTCGGATCCGTGGGCGAACCGATCAACCCCGAGGCGTGGATCTGGTACCGCGAGCACATCGGCGCGGGCACCGCCCCCATCGTCGACACCTGGTGGCAGACCGAGACCGGCGCCATGATGATCAGCCCGCTGCCCGGCGTCACCCACACCAAGCCCGGCTCCGCCCAACGCGCCCTGCCCGGCATCGCCGCCACCGTCGTCGACGACGAGGCCAACGAGGTCCCCGACGGCTCCGGCGGCTACCTCGTCCTCACCGAGCCCTGGCCCTCCATGCTCCGCACCATCTGGGGCGACGACCAGCGCTACCTCGACACCTACTGGTCCCGCTTCCCCGGCCGCTACTTCGCCGGCGACGGCGCCAAGAAGGACGACGACGGCGACATCTGGCTGCTCGGCCGCGTCGACGACGTCATGCTCGTCTCCGGCCACAACATCTCCACCACCGAGGTCGAATCCGCCCTCGTCGGCCACCCCGCCGTCGCCGAAGCCGCCGTCGTCGGCGCCGCCGACCCCACCACCGGCCAGGCCATCGTCGCCTTCGTCATCCTCCGCGGCACCGCCACCGACAGCGACGACCTCACCGCCGACCTGCGCAACCACGTCGGCCGCACCCTCGGCCCCATCGCCAAACCCAAGCAGATCCTGGTGGTGAACGAGCTGCCGAAGACCCGCTCCGGCAAGATCATGCGACGACTCCTGCGGGACGTGGCGGAGAACCGCGAGGTGGGCGACACCACCACGCTCACCGACTCCTCCGTGATGGGCCTGATCCAGGCCGGGCTGGCCAACTCGCCGGCGCAGGACTGAGCTCGGCACCGGAGCCGGTCCCCGCAGCCCAGCTGCGGGGACCGGCTCCGTGCTTGTGGTGCCGGCCGGTCCGGCCGTTCGCACCGGCTGTTCGCACCGGCCGTGCTGACGGCCGTTAAGGCCCCGACCCCCTCCCGGGAGAGCGAGGAGGGGGCGGGCCCGTGCGGCCCGCCCCCTCCGTACCCCGTTCCCGGATCAGCAGTCCCCGGCCGTCCCGCCGAGCGCCTCGGCGAGTTCGGGGCGGCCGGCGATACCGAGTTTGCCGTAGGTGTTGGTGAGATGAACCTCGACCGTGCGCAGCCCGACGAACAGGTGCTGGGCGATCTCCCGGTTGGTCAGGCCCTGCGCCGCCAGGGCGGAGACCCGCCGCTCGGTGGGCGTCAGCGCGTCCACACCGCGGAAGGTGCGGGTGCGCGGGCGGTCCCCGATGGCCCGCAGTTCCGCCAGCGCGCGGTCGGCCAGTGCGCGGGCCCCGAGGCCGTGCGCCGCGTCCACGGCCTGCTGGAGGTGCTCGCGCGCCTCGTCGAACCGGCCGGCCCGGCGGGCCTGGGTCCCGAGGTCGGCGAGCGCCTGGGCGAACGAGAACCGCGCGGTCGTCCCGCCGAGGACGTCGACGGCCTGGCGGAGCATGGCGAGCCCCTCCGGGCCGCCCGTGACGGCGCCGGCCGCGCGCAGCGCCACCCCGACGGGCTCGGGCACGCCCCAGTCCCGGGCGAGGTCCAGTTCCTCCGCGGCCAGCGCCCGGGCCGCCATGCCCTCGCCGAGCGCCGCGTGCATGAGGGCCGCCTCGGGGCGCCAGGACAGGAAACCGGGGCCCGGCATCGACCGGCCGCACATCCGGCCGCCGCAGGCGAGGAAGTCCGCCAGCGCCTCCTGCGGCAGACCCTCGGCGGCCCGCAGCCGGCCGCGGACCAGCAGCACGTAGTCGTTGACCCAGTGGCCGTCCAGGTCGCCGGTCAGCCCGGCGCGCTCCAGCTGGGCCGCGGCCTCCTCGATCTCGCCCTGCTTGACCAGGGAGTCGATCAGGATGGCGTTCGGGGCGACGCTGTAGCTGTTGTGCGGGCCGACGCCGATCTCCTCCAGGGCGGCCAGCGCGTCCAGGGCGTCCTGCTGGGCGTCCAGGATCCGGCCGAGGCGGCTGTTGACCCCGGCCCGGGCGGCGCTGGCCCGGGCGCAGACCAGGGCCGAGCCGCGCTCGCGGGACTCCGCCACGGCGGCCTCGGCGTAGGGGAGCGCGAGGCCGGCCTGTCCGACGGCGCCGAGGGCCAGGATGGCGCCGAGGTAGACGCCGGACTGGTCGTCGGCCGGGTGCAGGCCGTGGCTGAGCGCCTTCTGCGCGAAGGCGATCACCCGGGCCGGGTCCTCGCCGGTCATCGCGGCGCGCAGGCTCAGCAGCGCGGCCACCGGCCGTTCCGCGGCGCCGCCCTCGGCGTCCGCGAGGTCCAGCTCCAGCAGACGCGGCAGCACGGCGGCGGCCGAGCCGGCCTGGCTCAGGCTGGCGAACGCGAACTCGGTCTCCAGCTGGAGCGCGCTGTCGGCGTCCTCCTGGCGGACGGCGTCGCTGGTGCTGCTCAGGACCGCGAGCCCGTCGGGGTAGCGGTCGAGGGCGAACAGGGCACCCGCGAGGGCGCGGGCGGCGGTGGTCCGCTCCTCGGGGCAGCGGGAGAGTTCGAGGCCGCGCTGCAGGTGCTGGACGGCGGCGGGCACGCTCGACGCGAGTTCCGCCTCCCCACGGGTGATCAGCAGGGTGGCCCGGTCCTCCTCGCCGAGCGGCTCGCGCAGCGCCCGGCGGGTGTACTCGGCGGCGCGCTCCGGGCGGCCCTCCTGGACGGCCTCGGCGGCGGCCCGGCGCAGCACGTCCGGCGTCCCGGGCTCGCCGACGGGGCACAGCAGCAGGTGCCCGGCGACCTGGCCCACCGGGGCCTGCCGGGCCAGCAGCAGCCGGGCGGAGCGCAGGTGCAGTTCCTGCCGGGTGCTGGGCAGCACCCCGTCCGCGACGGCGGTGGCCAGGGTGGGGCAGACGAACCGGACACCGTCGCCGCAGCGGACCATCAGCCCGGCGCGGACCAGGGCGTCGGCCGCGTCGGCGGCCTGGCCCTCGGTCAGCTCGGCGGCCTCGGACACCAGCTCGACGGCCGGCGAGCCGCCGAGCACGGCCACGGCCTGGGCGACGGCCGCCGCGTACCGACCGGTGTTGGCGAGCAGCGCGTACACCGCCCGGCCGACGTCCGGCGGCACGTGCCGCAGCAGCTCGGCGGCGGTGCCGGGGCCGGGGGACAGGCCGGCCGCGCGCAGCGAGCGCAGCAGGGCGTAGAGCAGGAACGGGTTGCCGCCGGTGACCCGGTGGCACTCCGCGGTGAAGGCCGGGTCGGCGCTCTCGCCGAACAGTTCGAGGATGACGGCGGCGGTGTCCGCCGGGCTCAGCCCGCTCAGCGTCAGCTGGTGGCGGAAGAGCGGCAGGACGGCGCCGAGCGGCTCGTTGTCCGCGGCGGCGCGGCCGGGGCCGAGGGTGGCGATCACCACCACCGGCAGGCTCCCGGCGCGCCGCAGCAGGTAGCGCAGCCAGTGCAGCGAGGCGGCGTCGGCCCACTGCAGGTCGTCGACGACGACGACCAGCCGGCCGAGCGCGGTGAGGTTGACGGCCAGCCAGTAGAGGCCGTTGAGGATCACCGGGTCGGGCTCGTGGCCGTTCCCGGACGGCGGCCGGGCGGCCGTATCCGGGACGGTCCACGGGGCGAGGACGGTGGCGCAGGCGCCCGCGTGTCCGGAGAGCAGGCCGCGCGGGACGTCCTGCAGGGCGTCGACGGCCAGCCGTTCGAACAGCTGCCGGACGACGCCGAAGGCGAAGCCGCTCTCCAGCGGGTCGCCCGAGGCCACCACCACGGTGTCCCCGTCCTGGCGGGCCCGGTCGACGGCGGCCCGCAGGAACCCGCTCTTACCACTGCCGGAGTCGCCGTGGACCAGGACGGCGGTGCCGGTCACCGGTCCTCCCAGCAGTCCGACCAGTCTCTCCAGCTCGCATTCGCGGCCGATCAGCATATGCCCCCCCGGGCTCGGCGGTGTACAGCGGCGTCCTGGCGGGACGGTGCGGCGGCCGAACGCCTGTACCATCCGGTGAATGCTTTGTCGATACCGTCTCCGCAGGTGGGGCGCGGACGGCGGTGGTCGGCCGGGACGGCGTGGGAACGGGACTTCGGTTCGATGTCAGCAGACAAGATCATTCGATGGGCAGAGGAATCCGGACACCTGATGGTCCCGGGACCCTGTCACAGGCCGGTAATTTCCTGATAATTCGGAGCACGGCAGGCTCCGCGGCTGTCCGGAAACAGCCGGACGACACGAACGGAGTGGACGTGGAAGGACTGCGAATCGCGGTGCTGGGCCCCCTGCGGGCCTGGCGCGCCGACCGCGAGCTCGACACCGGGACGGCCCAGCAGCGCGCGGTGCTGGCCGCCCTCGCGCTGCGCGGCGGCCAGGTGGCCTCCGTCCCGGAGCTGGTCGAGGGCCTGTGGGGCTGGGACCCGCCGGCCAGTGCAGCGGTCGCTCTGCGTAACCACGTCTCGCGTCTGCGTTCGGTACTGGAGAGCGACCCGCGCAGCCCGCAGGCGCTCGTGTCGGTGGCCGGCGGCTACGCGCTGCGGCTGGCTGACGGCGCGCTGGACGTCGCCCGCGGCGAGCTGCTGGCCGCCGAGGCCGAGCGCGCCCGGGCCGCCGGCGACCTCGACCGGGCGGCCCGGCAGCTCACCGAGGCGATCGCCCTGTGGGACGGCATCCCCCTCACCGGGGTACCCGGCGACTACGCCGAGCGGCAGCGCGACCGGCTCACCGAACGGCGTCTCGCGCTGCTGGAGACCCGACTGGAACTGGAGCTCGAACTCGGACGGCACGCCCAGGCCGTCCCCGAGCTCACCGCCCTCGCCGACGAGCACCCGATGCGCGAGCAGCTGCGGGCCCTGCAGATGACGGCGCTGTACCGCAGCGGCCGGCAGGCCGCCGCGCTGGCCGGCTACGAGCGGACCCGCCGGCTGCTCGCCGAGGAGCTCGGTGTCGACCCGGGCCCGGAGCTGGTCGACCTCCATCGCCGGATCCTGTGCTCGGACCGCGCGCTGGCCGCGCCGGAGCCGGTCGCCATCGCCCCCGTCACCCACCTGGTGTCCGCGCAGGCCCTGCTGGTCCCGGCCCAACTCCCCTTCGACGTCGCCGACTTCACCGGACGCGAGGGCCACGCCGCCGAGCTGGTGGCGCTGCTGGAACGTCCCGCCGCCACGGTCTGCGTGGTCCACGGCATGGGCGGGGTCGGCAAGACCACGCTCGCCGTCCACGCCGCCCACCACGCCCGCGACCACTACACCGACGGCCAGCTCTACACCGACCTGTGCGGCGCCAGCACCGACCCGGCCGACCCGCACACCGTCCAGGAGCAGATCCTGCGCGCCCTCGGCGTACCGGCCGAGAACATCCCGGCCGGACCGGCCGAGCGGAGCGCGCTCTACCGGTCCCGGCTGGCCGGGCGGCGCCTGCTGATCCTGCTGGACAACGCCGCCGACACCGAGCAGGTGGAGCCGCTGCTGCCCGGGGCGTCGGAGTGCGCCGTGCTCATCACCAGCCGCAACCCGCTGCCCTGCCTGCCCGTCACCGGGCGCACCGCACTGGAGCCCTTCAGCGAGCCGGAGGCGCTCGCCCTGCTGTCCCGGATCGCCGGACCGGAGCGGCTGCTGAGCGAACCCGACGCCGCGGCCGGCCTGGTGCGCGCCTGCGGCCTGCTGCCGCTCGCCGTCCGGATCGCCGCCTCCCGGCTGGCCGCCCGCCCTCGCTGGAGCATCGGCGCGCTGGCCGACCGGCTCACCGACCGGGCCCGCCGGCTCACCGAACTGGAGAGCGGCAGCCTCGCCGTCGACGCGGCCTTCGAACTCTCCTACACCGCGCTCGACCCGGACCAGGCCCACGCCTTCCGGATGCTGGCCATCCCCGAGCTCCCCGCCCTGTCGCCCGGCGCCGCCGCGGCCGTCCTGGACTGCCCCGAGCGGGAGGCCGAGGACGTCCTGGAATCGCTGGCCGACATCGGCCTCCTGGAGTCCACCGACCCCGGCCGGTACCGCTACCACGACCTGCTGCGGCTGTTCGCCCGCCACCGCACCCTGGAGACCGACCCGGCGGACGAACGGGCCGCCGCGCTCAGCAGACTGGCGCTCCACTACCTCGGCGGGGTGGTCACCGCGCTGCGACTCGAACGGCCCTACAGCCGACTGCCCGCAGTGCTGGCCCCGGGGCTCACCCGCGGGCCGCGGCTCGACGGCCAGTCCCAGGCCCAGCGCTGGGTGATCGGCGAACTCCCCGGCCTCGTCCGGCTGGTCACCCAGATCGTGCTGCACCCCACCCGGCCGGTGAGCCCCCAGGACGTCCGGACCATCGCGGCGATGCTGGCGGCCCTGCTGCCCTCCACCGACCTCAGACTGCCGTGGAAGGCCCTGCTGCCCGCGGTCCGCGCCCTGACCCGCGCCGCCGAGCAGGGCGACGACCCGCTGGTGACCTACCACGCCCGCACCGTCCTCGCCGTCGCCCACGCCTTCGAGGGCGAACCGGCCCAGGCCCGCGAGCTGGCCCGGCGCGCGTACGAGGTCGAGCTCACCCGCACCCCGGACGGCGTCTTCCGCCAGCGGGCGCTGTACACCATGGGCATGGTCGAGGCGATGGACCCGGCCACCCTGGACGACGGGGTGCGCCACTTCGAGCAGGCCCGGTCGGCGGCCCTCGCGGTCGGCGAGACCGGGATGGCGGCGCAGGCCGCGCTCGGCCTGGCCCACGCCGAGTGGGCCCGCAAGGATTACGCCCGGGCGCTCACCCACAGCCGGGACTCCCTGCACCTGTGGCAGGACGCCGACTGCGCGCTCGGCGTCGCCTTCGCGCTGCGCAGCGCCGGGCTCGCCCTCAACGCCCTCGGCCGCCACGACGAGGCCACCGAGGAGTTCACCCGGGCCCTCGCCGTCTGCGCCGAACACGGCCTGCAGACCCAGCGCGCGCACACCCTGCTGGCCGCCGCCACCGCCCAGTGGGACGCCGGCCGCACCGCCGAGGCCCGGCCGCTCGCCGAACGGGCCAGGGCCGAACTCGAGGACCTCGGCGACACGGCGGGCCGCCGGCGGGCCCAGGAACTGCTGGACCGCACCTGAGCGCCCCCGCGCCGTGCGGGGTTCCGCCTCAGGGACCGCGCTGCGCGTCGTGCGCCAGCAGCGCCACGTACAGCGAGGTCAGCTGCTCCAGATCGTCCAGGTCGATGCCGAGCAGCGCCTCGATGCACTGCAGCCGCCGGTAGAGCGCGGGACGGCTGATGTGCTGCTCCTGCGCGGTCAGCGACTTGTTGCGGCCGCTGCTCAGATAGCCGCGCAGCAGCTCCAGCAGCTCGGGGCGGTCGAGCAGCGGGCCCAGCTCGCGCTCGATGAAGGACTGCAGCTCCGGGTCGTCGCGCAGCAGCCTGACCAGGCCCCGCAGCCGGACGTCCCGCAGTCGGGCGAGCGGCCCGGCCGGCGGGGACGCCAGCGCGGCGTCCGCCACGTGCACCGCCTCCAGGAACGAGCGGTGCAGCTCGTCCAGCACGGCGCAGCCGAAACCCGCGCCGGCCACCGCCGCCACCCCCCGCGCGGCCAGCCGTTCGTGTACCCGCACCGCCAGCCGGTGCAGCTCCGCCTCCGGGTCCCCGTCCGGCGGCAGGCTCAGCAGCACGGCGACGGCGTCCGGCCCGATCCGGGCCGCCAGCGCGGCCGTGCCCTCCTCGGCGAGGACCCGCTCGACCAGTTCCCGCAGGTCCGCGACCTTCCCGCGGGGCCGGAACACCACCGGGACGAAGGTCCGCCGCCCGGTCGGCAGCCCGGCCGCGCGGACCCGCGGCAGCAGCTCCTCGGGCCGGGCGGTGCCGGACGCCAGGTCGGTCAGCAGCGCCTCCGCGGCCTGCTCCTCCCAGCCCCGGCCCCGCTCGCCGAGCAGGCGGTGCAGGGCCAGCGCCTCCGCGGCCCGGGCACCGATCACCCGCGCCGTCCCGGCCGTCCCGGGCCGGCCGAACAGCACCAGGTGGCCCCACTGCCGGCCCCGGGCCTCCAGCCGGGCCACCACCCAGCCGTCCGGGCCGAGCGTCACCGGACCGTTCCCCAGCAGCGCGGCGACCTGCCGGGACACCAGGTCCCAGTCGCGCAGCAGGTCGCCCAGCGCCGTCCGCTCGCCCGCCGAGGCCAGCACCCGGTGCGCCAGGTTCACCACCACCGCCGGCCCGCCGCTGTACGCCGAGATCTCGTCCAGCAGCCGCTGCAGCGGGACACCGGAGAGGTTGAGCGCGGTCAGGGCGGTGGTCATCCGGTCCGAGAGGTCCAGTGCGTCGAACCGCCCGTGCAGCAGCCGGGCGTGCACTTCCTCGGTCAGCCGGGTGAACGGCGCCGGGCGGTGCAGCACGATCAGCGGCACCCGGCAGCGCTCCGCCGCCCGCCGCATCGCCTCCGGCGTGGTCCGGAACGCCCGGCCCAGCCCCAGCACCACGGCCGCCGCCTCGGCCCGCTGCATCGACTCCACGTACTCCACCTGCCGGCGCTCGTCGCCGGCCAGCAGCACACCGGTGGTCAGCACCATCTCGCCGCCTGACAGCATCACCGCGACATCGGTCGCCTCCGCCACGTGCAGCCAGCGCACCGGCCGGTCCAGCCGGCCCGGGCAGGCCGCGACCTCGGGCTTCCAGGCGGCCATCGGCTCCAGACCCAGCACGTCCCGCACGGTCAGGTGGCCGCTCTCCAACTGCGCCTCCCCCAGGGGTGATCGTCGGAGTCTATGCCGCGGGTCGCGCCCGCGGTGTGCCCCGGCGCACATTGCCCGCCCCGGGCCGCGGATGACAGAGTGCGACCATGGTCCACCCCACCGTGCCGCAGCCCGCCGACATCCAGGCCCCCGGCCCCGCCGCCGTCTTCGACTGGCTCGACGAGGCCGCCGAGCTGCGCGCCCGCGCCGGGCTCACCCGGACGCTGCGCAGCCGGCCGGCCGAGGACCCGGTCCTGGACCTGGCGAGCAACGACTACCTCGGCCTCGTCCACCACCCGGCGGTCACCGGCGCCGCCGCCGAGGCCGCGCTGCGCTGGGGCGCCGGCGCGACCGGCTCCCGCCTGGTCACCGGCACTACCGCGCTGCACACCGAGCTGGAGGCCGAACTCGCCGAGTACTGCGGCTTCGAGGCCGCGCTGGTGTTCTCCTCCGGGTACGCGGCCAACCTCGCCGCGCTCACCGCGCTCACCGACCCGGACACCCTGATCGTGTCCGACGCCTACAACCACGCCTCGCTGATCGACGGTTGCCGGCTCTCGCGCAGCGACGTCCACCGCGCCCCGCACGCCGACCCCGAAGCCGTCCGCGAGGTGCTCGGTGCACGGACCCACCGCCGGGCGCTGGTGGTCAGCGACTCGGTCTTCTCGGTGGACGGCAACGCCGCCCCGCTGCCCGCCCTGGCCGCCGCCGCCCGCGCCCACGGCGCCGCGCTGCTGGTCGACGACGCGCACGGCCTCGGGGTGCTCGGCGACGGCGGACGCGGCGCACTCGCCGCCGCCGGGCTGGCGGGGGCGCCCGACACGGTCGCCACCGTCACCCTGTCCAAGTCGCTCGGCTCCCAGGGCGGCGCGGTCCTCGGCCCCCGACGGGTCATCCGGCACCTCACCGAGACCGCCCGCACCTTCATCTTCGACACCGGCCTCGCCCCCGCCGCGGTCGGCGCGGCCCTCGGCGCGCTGCGCCTGCTGCGGGCCGAACCGCACCGGGCCGACCGGGCCCGCGAGGTGGCCCGTACCCTCGCCGCCCGCCTCACCGCGGCCGGCCTGCGGGCCAGCACGCCGGACGCGGCCGTGGTCTCGGTCCTGGCACCCGGCCCGGAGGCGGCGGTGCGGTGGGCCGCCGACTGCCGGACGGCGGGGCTCGCCGTCGGCTGCTTCCGGCCCCCGTCCGTGCCGGACGGCGTGTCCCGGCTGCGCCTGACGGCCCGCGGCGACCTGACGGACGCCCAGATCGAGCACGCGGTGTCGGTGATCGCGGCGACGGCTCCCTGAGGGTTCCGACCGTCGGTCTCCGGCGGGCAGCGGTCGGGCGGTCAGGCGGCCTCGGTGGCTGCCGCGGTCCGGGCCGGGGCCTCGGCGCGCCGTCCCCGGCCGGCCGTCCGGCAGCCGAGGCAGTCGGCGTGCCCGGCCATGGTGTCCCGGACCCGCCAGCCCCACTGCGCCTCGGGGCGCGGCCCGCTCGGCTTGCCCCAGCCGGCCAGGTGCAGCAGCCAGGTGGCGACGGCGCCCAGGGCGACCAGGGCGGCGCCGAGCCAGATCCCGGGCGCCGAGCCGGCACACATCGCCACTCCGGCGACCGTGAACCCGGCCAGCGCGATCGCCGAACCGGTCCACCCGGCGACGGTGTGACCCATGTCGTGGTGTCCGTGCATGGCGCTCATCGCTTCCTCCGGGGGCGCAGGGGATATGGCACGTAGGCTGGAGAGACCGTTTATCTCACGAGCTAAGTATCTTAGAGGCTAAGGGGAATTCTGATGGAGGGCAAGCCGCGCCCGCCGGCGACGGCCGAACAGGCGCACGCGGCCATGGACCAGATGATCGCGCTGAGCCACATCGGGCAGGAGGACATGGCCCGGCGCCTCGGGCTGAGCACCACCGACCTGACCTGCCTGGGCCACGTCATCGGCGCCGCCGCCGTAGAGCCGATCACCGCCGGCGAACTGGCGACCCGTGCCGGACTGACCACCGGAGCCGTCACGGGCGTCGTCAACCGCCTCGAACGGGCCGGGTTCGCGCACCGCCGGGCCGACCCCGCGGACCGGCGGCGGGTGCGGATCGTCCCCGACGAGCTGGCCAACAGGCGGGTCTTCGAGATCTACGAGCCGTTCTACCGGCAGCTGGGCGCGCAGTTCGCCGACTACTCGCCCGAGGAGATCGCGGTCCTGGCCGACTGGTTCACCCGCACCACCGCCCTCATGCGCACCTACCTGGACGAGGTCCGCAAGACCTGACCGCCCGCAGGCCCGGCCGCCCCCGGTGGGCCGCCCGGTCGTACGGCGTCGGCAGCAGCTCGGCGATCCCGACCGACCCGATCGCGACCGACCGGGGGCCGCCGGGCGGGCCGACGATCACCCGGATCTCCACCAGCTCCGGATCGGCACCGTCGGCGGTGCCTTCCACGAGGCGCCTCCCGGCCCCGCAGGGGACGGGACCCCGACCCCGCACGGACCGCCACCCCGCGCCCGCCCACCCGACCGGGCCCGTGCCCGCCGGATCACCCCTGGAGACCGGTCGCGGCGGCACGACCGTGGAGCGTCGCGAGAACTCCTAGGGGAGAGGTAGGGGTTGTTCGCCCGGGGGGCCGCTTTTAGCGTGGCGCCGGAAATGAATTCCGATGAGCTGGGGAGTGTCGCGGGCGGCAGGCGGGTGGGGTCTGCCGGCGATCGTGGAGTTCGGAGACCGTGAAGCCTCCGGCGGGGCTGCCGCTCCTGTGCGCAGCGGCGTCCGCCCGGGGCTTTCCGGCTGCCCGGGGCCGCGTTCGGTGCGGCGCCGACCACGCAATGCCGCCGCCCGGTCGGAATAACTCCTGCATTGGGCGAACATCCGCTCGCAGCCGCAAGGCCGTAAAGAGGTCACAGTAAAAATGGCGAATGAAGAGACACTCCGCGGCTACCTCAAGCGGGTGACGGCGGATCTGCACCAGACCCGGCTGCGCCTGCGGGAGGCCGAGGCCAAGGACCAGGAACCGATCGCCATTGTCGGAATGAGCTGCCGGTACCCCGGCGGGGTCCGCTCGCCCGAGGACCTGTGGCACCTGGTCGCGTCCGGCGGCGACGCGATGTCCGGGTTCCCGGCCGACCGTGGCTGGGACCTGGAGAACCTCTACCACCCGGACCCCGACCACCCGGGCACCAGCTACGCGCGCGAAGGCGGGTTCATCCACGACCTCGCGCAGTTCGACCCGGCGGTCTTCGGCATCTCGCCGCGCGAGGCGCTGGCGATGGACCCGCAGCAGCGGCTCCTGCTGGAGACCTCCTGGGAGGCGTTCGAGCGGGCCGGCATCGATCCGCTGTCGCTGCACGGCACCCGGACCGGAGTCTTCGCCGGCACCAGCGGCCAGGACTACCTGATGGCACTGCTGGACTCCGCGGACGACGTCGAGGGCTACCTCGGGACGGGTATCGCGGCCAGCGTCGTCTCCGGCCGGATCGCGTACAGCCTGGGCCTGGAGGGCCCGGCCGTCACGGTGGACACCGCCTGCTCCTCCTCGCTCGTCGCGCTGCACCTGGCGGTGCAGGCACTGCGCGGCGGCGAGTGCTCGCTCGCCCTGGCGGGCGGTGTGACGGTGATGAACAGCCCGGGCACCTTCGTCGACTTCAGCCGGCAGCGGGGGCTGGCCGCCGACGGTCGCTGCAAGTCGTTCGCCGACGCGGCCGACGGCACCGGGTGGGCCGAGGGCGCCGGCATGGTGCTGGTGGAGCGGCTGTCGGACGCGCGGCGCAACGGGCACCCGGTGCTGGCGATCGTCCGTGGCTCGGCGGTCAACCAGGACGGCGCGTCCAACGGCCTCACGGCCCCCAACGGCCCGTCCCAGCAGCGGGTCATCCTCCAGGCGCTGGCCGGCGCGCGGCTGACGCCGGACCAGGTGGACGCCGTCGAGGCGCACGGTACCGGCACGATGCTGGGCGACCCGATCGAGGCACAGGCGATCATCGCCGCCTACGGTCAGGACCGGCCCGAGGGCCATCCGCTGTGGCTCGGCTCGCTCAAGTCCAACATCGGCCACAGCCAGGCCGCCTCGGGCATCGGCGGCGTCATCAAGTCGGTGATGGCGATCCGCCACGGAGTGCTCCCGAAGACCCTGCACGTGGACCGGCCCACCGCCAACGTCGACTGGTCGGCGGGCTCGGTGGAACTGCTGACCGAGGCCCGGCCCTTCCCGGAGACCGGCCGACCGCGCCGCGTGGGCATCTCCTCCTTCGGCTTCAGCGGCACCAACGCCCACACCATCATCGAGCAGGCCCCGCAGGAGGCGCACGACCCCGCGGCGACCCCGGGCCCGGACGGTACCGCGGTGCCCGCCGTCCTGCCGTGGCTGCTCTCCGGCAAGGGCGAGAGTGCCCTGAGGGCTCAGGCCGCCCGGCTGCGCGAGCGGCTGACGGCGGAGCCGGAGCTGCGGCCGCTGGACGTCGCGTACACACTGGCGACCGGCCGGGCGGCGCTGGAGCACCGGGCGGTGGTGGTGGCGGGTGACCGTGCGGAGTTCCTGCGGGCGCTGGACGCCCTGGCGGCGGGCGAGCGCTGCGCCGACCTGGTGCACGGCTCGCCGGTCGACGGCCGGACGGCGTTCCTGTTCACCGGTCAGGGCAGTCAGCGGGCCGGGATGGGGGCGGAACTGTACGCCGCGCACCCGGTGTTCGCGGCCGCGTTCGACGCGGTGTGCGCGGAGTTGGATCCGCTGCTCGGGTGTTCGCTGCGCGAGGCGGTCGCCGACGCGGAGCTGGTGAGCGAGACGGCGTTCACGCAGCCGGCGCTGTTCGCGTTGGAGGTGGCGCTGTTCCGTCTCGTCGAGTCGTGGGGTGTGCGGGCGGACTTCCTGGCCGGGCACTCGATCGGTGAGCTGGCCGCCGCGCACGTGGCGGGTGTGCTGTCGCTGGCGGACGCGGCGAAGCTGGTGGCGGCGCGTGGCCGGCTGATGCAGGCGCTGCCGCGCGGCGGCGCCATGGTCGCCGTGCAGGCGACCGAAGGCGAGGTGGAGCCGCTGCTGACCGAGGGCGTCGGCATCGCCGCCGTCAACGGACCGTCCTCCGTGGTGATTTCGGGCGTGGAGGAGGCCGTGCTGCGGGTGGCCGAGGGGCTGGCGGCGCAGGGCCGCAAGACCAGGCGGCTGACGGTCAGCCACGCCTTCCACTCGCCGCTGGTGGACGGAATGCTGGACGAGTTCCGCGCCGTGGCCGCGCAGTTGACGTTCGAGGCGCCGCGCATCCCGGTCGTCTCCACCCTCACCGGCGCGCTCGCCACCGCCGAGGAGCTCACCGACCCCGAGTACTGGGTGCGGCACGTCCGCGAGGCCGTCCGCTTCGCCGACGCCGTCCGAGCTCTGGAGGCCGAAGGCGTCCGGACGTTCCTGGAGCTCGGCCCGGCCGGCGTGCTCACCGCTCTCGGGGCGGAGTGCGCCGAGGACGGCGACAGTGCCTTCGCCGCCGCCCTGCGCGGCGACCGCCCCGAGGTCCCGGCACTCACCCACGCGCTCGCCCGGCTCCAGGTGCGCGGCCTGCGCCCCGACTGGCCGGCGGTCTTCGCCGGCACCGGCGCCCACCACGTCGACCTGCCCACCTACGCCTTCCAGCAGCGCCGCTTCTGGCCGACCGCCGGCGGCTGGGACGACAGCACCGGCCCGGCCACCGAAACGGCGGCCGGTTCCCCGGCCGACGCACAGTTCTGGGCCGCCGTCGAGCGTGGCGACCTGGAGGCGCTCACCACCACCCTGGCCGTCGCGGGCGACCAGCCGCTCAGTGCCGTCCTGCCCGCCCTGACCGCCTGGCGCCGCCACAGCCGACTGCGCTCCACCATCGACGACTGGCGCTACCGGACCACCTGGCGGCCCGTCCCCGAGACGCCCACCGCGCAGCCGTCCGGGGACTGGCTGCTGGTCACCCCGGCCGGCCTCGACGAGGACGCCTGGGTGACGGGCGCCGCCACCGCGCTCACCCGGCGCGGCGCGCGGCCGCACCGCCTCGCCGTCGACCCGGCGACCACCGACCGGGCCGCGCTCGCCGACCTGCTGTGCACCGAACACCCGCTGGACGGCGGCCGGTTCACCGGCGTGCTGTCGCTGCTCCCGCTGGCCGCGGGCACCCACCCCGAGCACCCGTCCGCGCCACTCGCGCTCACCGGCACCCTCGCCCTGGTGCAGGCGCTGGGCGACGCGGGAATCGACGCCCCGCTGTGGTGCGCCACCCGCGGCGCCGTCACCACCGGCGGCCCGGACCGGCTGGAGAACGCCGTCCAGGCGCAGGTCTGGGGTCTCGGCCGAGTCGTCGTCCAGGAGCACCCGGACCGCTGGGGCGGCCTGGTCGACCTGCCGCCCACCGCGGACGAGCGGGCGCAGGCCCGCCTCGCCGCCGTGCTCGGCGGCCTCGGCGAGGAGGACCAGCTGGCGATCCGCCCGTCCGGCATCCTGGCCCGGCGGCTGGTCCGCGGCCCGCGCGCCGAGCCCCCCACCGAGGGCTGGTCGCCGCGCGGCACCGCCCTGGTGACCGGTGGTACCGGCGCCCTCGGCGCCCATGTCGCCCGCTGGCTGGCCGGCAACGGCGCCGAACACCTGCTGCTGACCAGCCGCCGCGGCCGGGACGCCGCCGGCGTCGCCGAGCTGGAGACCGAACTCACCGCCCTGGGCGCCCGGGTGACCGTCGCCGCCTGCGACGTCTCCGACCGCGCCGCGCTCGCCGAGCTGCTCGCCACGATCCCCGCCGAGCAGCCACTCGGCACCGTGGTCCACGCCGCCGGTGTCCTGGACGACGGCGTGCTGGACGCCCTCACCCCGCAGCGCCTCGCCGGTGTGCTGCGCCCCAAGGCCGACGCCGCCGTCAACCTGCACGAACTCACCCAGGGCCTCGACCTGACGGCGTTCGTGATGTTCTCCTCGTTCGCCGGCACCTTCGGCGGCCCCGGCCAGGCCAACTACGCAGCCGCCAACGCCTTCCTGGACGCGCTCGCCGAGCAGCGCCGCGCCGCGGGCCTGCCCGCGACGGCGATGGCGTGGGGCGCGTGGGCCGAGGGCGGCATGGCGGTGGACGACGTGGTCAAGGAGCGGCTGCGCCGCGGTGGCGTCCCGGCCCTCGACCCGGCCACCGCCGTCGCCGCCATGCAGCACGCCCTCGACCTGGACGAGACCTTCTCCCTCGTCGTCGACGTGCTCTGGGACCGCTTCGCACCCCAGTTCACCGCCCTGCGCCCGAGCACCCTCTTCGACGAACTCCCCGAGGCCCGGCAGGCCATGGCGGCCGCCGACGCGGAGCACGGCCAGTCCGACGGCTCGTCCTTCCAGCAGCGGCTGGCCGCCGCCGCCGAGAGCGAGCGCCCCCGCCTGGCGCTGGACTTCGTCCGCACCCAGGTCGCCGCGGTGCTCGGCCACAGCGGGCCGCAGGACGTCGAACCCGCCCGGGCGTTCCGCGAGTTGGGCTTCGACTCGCTGACCGCGGTCGAGCTGCGCAACGTCCTCGCCGCGCTCACCGGCCTGCGCCTGCCCGCCACCCTGATCTTCGACCACCCCAACGCCACCGCGCTCGCCGAACTCCTCGGCGCGGAACTGCTCGGCGCCGCCCCCGAGGCCGCGCCGGCCGCCGCGGTGACCACCGCCGCGGACGACGAGCCGATCGCGATCGTCGGCATGAGCTGCCGGTTCCCCGGCGGGGTGGACACCCCCGAGGAACTGTGGCGCCTGCTCGCCGACGGCACCGACGCCCTGATCCCGTTCCCGGCCGACCGCGGCTGGGACCTCGACGCGGTCTACCACCCCGACCCGGACCACCCCGACACCAGCTACGTCCGCGAGGGCGGCTTCCTGGACGACGCGGGCGCCTTCGACCCCGGCTTCTTCGGCATCAGCCCGCGCGAGGCGCTGGCCATGGACCCGCAGCAGCGGCTGCTGCTGGAGACCGCCTGGGAGGCGTTCGAGCGCGCCGGCATCGACCCGGCGACCCTGCGCGGCAGCCGCACCGGCGTCTTCGCGGGCACCAACGGGCAGGACTACCTGCCGCTCATCCTCAGCGCACCGGACGGCTCCGAGGGCTTCCTCGGCACCGGAAACGCGGCCAGCGTGCTCTCCGGCCGGATCGCCTACACCCTGGGGCTCGAAGGCCCCGCCGTGACCGTCGACACCGCCTGCTCCTCCTCGCTGGTCGCCCTGCACTGGGCGATCCAGGCGCTGCGCTCGGGCGAGTGCGAACTCGCGCTGGCCGGTGGCGTCACCGTGATGTCCACCCCCGGCAACTTCATCGACTTCAGCCGCCAGCGGGGCCTGGCCGCCGACGGCCGCTGCAAGGCGTTCGCCGCCGGGGCCGACGGCACCGGCTGGGGCGAGGGCGTCGGCCTGCTGCTCGTCGAGCGGCTGTCGGACGCGCGCCGCAACGGGCATCCGGTGCTGGCGATCGTCCGTGGTTCGGCGGTCAACCAGGACGGCGCGTCCAACGGTCTCACCGCGCCCAACGGCCCGTCCCAGCAGCGGGTCATCCGCCAGGCGCTCGCCTCGGCTGGCCTGTCCGCCGGGGAGGTCGACGCGGTGGAGGCGCACGGCACCGGTACCGCCCTCGGCGACCCGATCGAGGCACAGGCGCTGCTCGCCACCTACGGCCGGGGCCGCGCCGGGGCCGAACCGCTGTGGCTCGGCTCGGTGAAGTCCAACCTCGGCCACACCCAGGCTGCCGCCGGTGTCGCCGGCGTCATCAAGATGGTGCTGGCGATGCGCCACGGCGTGCTGCCGAAGACCCTGCACGTCGACGAGCCCTCGGCGAACGTGGACTGGTCGGCGGGCGCCGTCGAGCTGCTCACCGAGGCCCGGCCCTGGCCGGCGACCGGCCGCCCGCGCCGAGCTGCCGTCTCCTCCTTCGGCGTCAGCGGCACCAACGCCCACACCATCATCGAGCAGGCGCCGCTGGAGGAACCCGCCCCGGCCTCCGCAGCGGATCCGGCCGCACTCCCCGCCGTGCTGTGGCCGCTCTCCGCACGCGGCGCCGACGCCCTGCGCGGCCAGGCCGAGCGGCTCACCGCCCTGCTCGCCGAGCAGCCCGGACTCGACCCGCTCGACCTCGGCCACGCACTGGCCACCACCCGAACCGCGCACGAGCACCGGGCCGTCATCACCGGCGACGACCCGCAGGCCCGCCTGGAGGCCCTGCGCGCCCTCGCCGACCACACCGACGCCCCCGGCCTGCTGCGCGGCACCGCCACCCTCGGCCGGACGGCGTTCCTGTTCACCGGTCAGGGCAGTCAGCGGGCCGGGATGGGGGCGGAACTGTACGGCGCGCACCCGGTGTTCGCGGAGGCGTTCGATGCGGTGTGTGCGGAGCTGGATCCGCTGCTCGGGTGTTCGCTGCGCGAGGCGGTCGCGGATGCGGAGCTGGTGAACGAGACGGCGTACACGCAGCCGGCGTTGTTCGCGTTGGAGGTGGCGCTGTTCCGGCTGGTCGAGTCGTGGGGTGTGCGGGCGGACTTCCTGGCCGGGCACTCGATCGGTGAGCTGGCCGCCGCGCATGTGGCGGGTGTGTTGTCGCTGGCGGACGCGGCGAAGCTGGTGGCGGCGCGTGGCCGGCTGATGCAGGCGCTGCCGCGCGGCGGCGCCATGGTCGCCGTGCAGGCGACCGAAGGCGAGGTGGAGCCGCTGCTCGCCGAGGGCGTCGGCATAGCCGCAGTCAACGGGCCTTCCTCCGTGGTGATTTCGGGCTCCGAGCAGGCCGTCCTGGCTGTCGCGGAGAAGCTGGCGGCGGACGGCCGCAGGACGAAGCGGCTGACGGTCAGCCACGCCTTCCACTCGCCGCTGATGGACGGCATGCTGGACGAGTTCCGCGCCGTCGCAACGCAGTTGACGTTCGAGGCGCCGCGCATCCCGGTCGTCTCCACTCTCACCGGCGCGCTCGCCACCGCCGAGGAGCTCACCGACCCCGAGTACTGGGTACGGCACGTCCGCGAGGCCGTCCGCTTCGCCGACGCCGTCCGGACGCTGGAGGCCGAAGGCGTCACCGGCTACCTGGAACTCGGCCCCGACGGAGTGCTCTGCGCCCTCGGCCAGCACTGCGTCACCGGGCCGGCCGCCTTCGTGCCCACCCTGCGCCACGGCCGCCCCGAGACGCAGACCCTCACCGCCGCCCTCGCCGACGCGTACGTGCGCGGTGCGGCCGTCGCCTGGCACGCGGTCTTCGCCGGGCACGGTGCCCGCCGGGTCGACCTGCCCACCTACGCCTTCCAGCGCGAGCGCTACTGGCCCGACGTCCCGCCGGCCGGCGTGGGCGACGTCACCCTGGCGGGCCTCGGCGCCGCCGACCATCCGCTGCTCGGTGCCGCCGCCGAACTGCCCGACTCCGGCGGCCTGGTGTTCACCGGCCGGCTCGCCCTGGCCACCCACCCGTGGCTGGCCGATCACACGGTGATGGGCACCGTCCTGCTCCCCGGCACCGCCTTCGTCGAGCTCGCGATCCGGGCCGCCGACCAGGTCGGCTGCGACCTGCTGGAGGAACTGACCCTGGCCGCGCCGCTGGTGCTGCCCGAGCACGGCGGCGTCCAGCTGCGGCTGACCCTCGGAGCGGCCGACCCGGGCGGCCGCCGTGAACTCAGCCTGCACTCCCGCCGCGAGGACCCCCCCGCCGAGGAACCGTGGACCCGCCACGCCACCGGCCTGCTGGCCGGCACCCACCACTCCCTCGGTGCCGAACCGCCCGCACCGGCGGCCGGTCCCTGGCCGCCCGCCGGCGCCGTCGAGGCGGAACTGGAGGGCCACTACCCGAGCATGGCCGCGGTCGGCTTCGACTACGGGCCGTCCTTCCGGGGCCTGCACCGGGCCTGGCGGCACGACGGCGAGGTGTACGCCGAACTGCGCCTGCCGCAGCGGGCCGAGACCGACGCCGCCCGCTTCGGCCTGCACCCCGCCCTGCTCGACTCGGCGCTGCACGCGCTCGGCCTCACCGTCGCCGAGGGCGGCGACTGGCAGACCGGCCTGCCGTTCTCCTGGACGGGCGTGCGCCTGTACGCGGGCGGCGCCACCGCCCTGCGGGTCCGGCTCACCCCGCACGGCACGGGCGGCGTCGCACTGCGCCTGGACGACGAGCAGGGCCGGGCCGTCGCCACCGTCGACTCGCTCGTGCTGCGCCCGGTGACGGCCGAACAGGTGAACGCCGCCCAGGCGGTGTTCCACGAGTCGCTGTTCCGCCCGCAGTGGGTCGCGCTGCCGGCCGGCGCGCCCCCCGCGCCCCGCGCCGACGAACGCTGGGCCGTCCTCGGCGGCGAACCGCCCACGGGCCTCGGCCTCCCGGCCGACCGCCACGTCGACCTCGACGCGCTCGCCGCGGCCGGGCCCCTGCCCGAGGTGGTCCTCGCCCCCTGCCTCCCGGGGCCCTCGACCGGCACCGGCCGGCCCGCACCGCACGGCACCGAGGCCGTGAGCGCCGCCGTCCGGAACGCGCTCGGCCTCGTCCAGGCGTGGCTCGCCGACGACCGGACCGCGGACGCCCACCTGGTGGTGCTCACCCGGGGCGCCGTCGCCGCCGCCGACGACCAGGACGTCACCGACCCGGCGCACGCCGCCGCCTGGGGCCTGCTGCGCTCCGCGCAGACGGAGAACCCCGGCCGGATCACCCTGGTCGACCTCGACGACCACCCCGACTCGGGCCGGGCCCTGCCCGCCGCCCTCGACGCGGGGGAACCGCAGCTGGCCGTCCGCCAGGGCCTTCCGTACGCCCTGCGCCTGACCCGGGTGCCCGTCGCACCCGACCCCGCCCCCGCCCCCGACCGCGCACCCGACTCCGACCCGGACGGTGCCGAGCCCCGGCCCACGGCCTTCGCCGCCGAGGGCACCGTACTGATCACCGGCGGCACCGGTGCGCTCGGCGCCGCGCTCGCCCGCCACCTGGTCACCCGGCACGGCGTACGGCACCTGCTGCTCACCAGCCGGCGCGGCGCCGACGCCCCGGGCGCCCGCGAACTCGTCGCCGAACTCGCCGGACTGGGCGCCGAGACCACCGTCGCCGCCTGCGACACCGGTGACCGCACCGCGCTCGCCGCCCTGCTCGCCACCGTCCCCGACGCCCACCCGCTGACCGCCGTCGTCCACACCGCCGGCATCACCGACGACGGCGTGGTCGGCTCGCTGACCCCCGAACGCCTGGACGCGGTGCTGCGCCCCAAGGCCGACGGAGCCCACCACCTGCACGAACTGACCGCGGACCGCGACCTGGCGGCGTTCGTCCTGTTCTCCTCCGCCGCCGGACTGTTCGGCGGCCCCGGGCAGGGCAACTACGCCGCCGCCAACGCCTACCTGGACGCCCTGGCCCGGCACCGCCGGGCCCGGGGCCTGCCCGCCACCTCGCTGGCCTGGGGCCTGTGGGCGCAGAGCAGCGGCGTCAGCGGGCACCTGACCGGGAACGACCTCGCCCGGATGGAGCGCTCCGGCCTGGGCCCGCTCTCCACCGACGAGGGCCTGGCCCTGTTCGACGCAGCCCTCGCCGTCGGGCACGGCGGGGGCGACGACGCCGTCCTCGTCCCGATGCGCGTCAGCACCGCCGTCCTGCGCACCCGGGCCGCCGAGGGGGACGTTCCGCCGCTGCTGCGCGCCCTGGTCCGCATCCCGCCGCGGCGGGCCGTCCGCCCGGCCTCCGACCCGCGCCCGGACGGCGCGGACTCGGCGCTGGTTCGGCGCCTGGCCGCGCTCGGCAGCTCCGAGCAGGAGCGCGAGCTGCTCGACCTCGTCCGGGGCCGGATCGCCGACGTCCTCGGCTACCCCAACGCCGCCGCCGTCGACGGCGAACGCGCCTTCAAGGAGCTCGGCTTCGACTCGCTCACCGCCGTCGAGCTGCGCAACCGGCTCAACGCCGTCACGGGTCTGCGCCTGCCCGCCACCCTGGTCTTCGACTACCCCAGCCCCGTCGCCCTCGCCGGCCACCTGCGCGCCGAACTCCTCGGCGCCCGACCGGACATCACCGGCCCGGCCGCCGTCGCCGCGGGCCCCGGCGACGAGGACCCGATCGCCATCGTCGGCATGGCCTGCCGCTACCCCGGCGACATCACCTCACCCGAGGACCTCTGGCAGCTGATCGCCGGCGAACGCGACGGCATCACCGCCTTCCCCACCGACCGCGGCTGGGACCTCGACGCGCTGTACCACCCGGACCCCGACCACCCCGGCACCTCGTACACCCGCGAGGGCGGCTTCCTGCACGACGCCAACTACTTCGACCCCGCGTTCTTCGGCATCTCCCCGCGCGAGGCCCTCGCGATGGACCCGCAGCAGCGCCTGCTGCTCGAGACCACCTGGGAGACCTTCGAGCGGGCGGGCATCGACCCGGCCACCCTGCGCGGCAGCCGGACCGGCGTCTTCGCCGGCGTGATGTACCACGACTACGGCACCCGGCTGCGGACCGCCCCGGACGAGGTCGAGGGCTACCTGGGCACCGGCAGCTCCAGCAGCGTGGTCTCCGGCCGCGTCGCCTACACCTTCGGGCTGGAGGGCCCGGCCATCACCGTCGAC
This sequence comes from Kitasatospora sp. NBC_00374, assembly GCF_041434935.1. Classification (NCBI taxonomy): domain Bacteria; kingdom Bacillati; phylum Actinomycetota; class Actinomycetes; order Kitasatosporales; family Streptomycetaceae; genus Kitasatospora; species Kitasatospora sp. NBC_00374. The sequence goes on from NZ_CP107964.1 coordinate 7,522,478, forward strand.
ACCGCCTGCTCCTCCTCCCTGGTCGCCCTGCACCTCGCCGCCCAGGCCCTGCGCAACGGCGAGTGCACGATGGCCCTGGCCGGTGGCGTGACGGTGATGTTCACCCCCGGCACCTTCATGGAGTTCAGCCGCCAGCGCGGCCTGGCCGAGGACGGCCGCTGCAAGTCCTTCGCCGCCGCCGCCGACGGCACCGGCTGGGGCGAGGGCGTCGGCATGCTCCTCGTCGAGCGGCTCTCCGACGCCCGCCGCAACGGCCACCCGGTGCTCGCGATCGTGCGTGGCTCGGCGATCAACCAGGACGGCGCCTCCAACGGCCTCACCGCCCCCAACGGCCCCTCCCAGCAGCGCGTCATCCGCCAGGCCCTGGCGGACGCCCGGCTCGGCGCGGACGAGGTCGACGCCGTGGAGGCACACGGCACCGGCACCACCCTCGGCGACCCGATCGAGGCACAGGCCCTGCTCGCCACCTACGGGCGGGAGCACACCGCCGACCGGCCGCTCCGGCTCGGCTCGGTGAAGTCCAACCTCGGCCACACCCAGGCCGCCTCCGGCGTCGCCGGTGTGATCAAGATGGTGCTGGCGATGCGCCACGGCGTCCTGCCGAGGACCCTGCACGTAGACGAGCCCACCCCGCACGTCGACTGGGCCTCGGGGGCCGTCTCGCTGCTCACCGAGACCGTCCCGTGGCCCGAGACCGGCCGGCCCCGCCGCGCCGCCGTCTCCTCCTTCGGGATCAGCGGCACCAATGCCCACACCATCCTGGAGGAGGCCCCGGCGGCGCCCGCCGCCCCGGCCGAGGACCGGCCCGACGACACCTCGCCGCCCGTCCTGGCCTGGCCGCTCTCCGCCAAGGGTGAACCCGCCCTGCGTGCCCAGGCGGCCCGCCTGCTGGCGCTGGCGGCGGAGCGGCCCGAGCTGCGGCCGCAGGACGTCGGCCACTCGCTCGCCACGACCCGCACCACCCTGGAGCAGCGGGCCGTCCTGGTGGCCGACGGGCCCGACGGCCTGCGGTCCGCCCTGACCGCGCTGGCGGCGGGCGAGCCCGCGCCCGGGCTGGTCCAGGGCGCGGCGCTGCCCGGCCGGACGGCGTTCCTGTTCACCGGTCAGGGCAGTCAGCGGGCCGGAATGGGGGCGGAACTGTACGGCGCGCACCCGGTGTTCGCGGCCGCGTTCGACGCGGTGTGCGCGGAGTTGGATCCGCTGCTCGGGTGTTCGCTGCGCGAGGCGGTCGCGGATGCGGAGCTGGTGAGCGAGACGGGGTTCACCCAGCCGGCGCTGTTCGCGTTGGAGGTGGCGCTGTTCCGTCTCGTCGAGTCGTGGGGTGTGCGGGCGGATTTCCTGGCCGGGCACTCGATCGGTGAGTTGGCTGCCGCGCATGTGGCGGGTGTGTTGTCGCTGGCGGACGCGGCGAAGCTGGTGGCGGCGCGTGGCCGGTTGATGCAGGCGCTGCCGCGCGGTGGTGCGATGGTCGCTGTGCAGGCGACCGAGGGCGAGGTGGAGCCGCTGCTGACCGAGGGCGTCGGCATCGCCGCCGTCAACGGACCTTCCTCCGTGGTGATTTCAGGAGCCGAGGACGCCGTGCTGCGGGTGGCCGAGGGGCTGGCGGCGCAGGGCCGCAGGACGAAGCGGCTGACGGTCAGCCACGCCTTCCACTCGCCGCTGATGGACGGCATGCTGGACGAGTTCCGCGCCGTCGCTATGCAGTTGACGTTCGAGGCGCCGCGCATCCCGGTCGTCTCCACCCTCACCGGCGCGCTCGCCACCGCCGAGGAGCTCACCGACCCCGAGTACTGGGTGCGGCACGTCCGCGACGCCGTCCGCTTCGCCGACGCCGTCCGGACGCTGGAGGCCGAAGGCGTCACCGGCTACCTGGAACTGGGCCCCGGCGGCGTCCTCAGCGCCCTCGGCCAGGACTGCGTCACCGGTACGACCGCCGCCTTCCTGCCCGCCCTGCACCGCGAACGGCCCGAAGCCGTCGCCCTGGCCACCGCCCTCGCCGGGCTCCACGTCCGCGGTGCGGCCGTGGACTGGCAGGCCGTCCTCGCCGGCACCGGCGGGCGCCGGGTCGACCTGCCCACCTACGCCTTCCAGAAGGAGCGGTACTGGCTGGACACCGGCCTGTCCGCCGGGGACATGGCCTCCGCCGGCCTCGACCTGGCCGGCCACCCGCTGCTCGGCGCGGCCGTCGAACTCCCCGACTCCGGCGCCCTGGTGCTCACCGGCCGCCTGGCCCGGTCCGTCCAGACCTGGCTGGCCGACCACACCGTGCACGGCGCGGTGGTCCTGCCCGGCACGGCCCTGGTGGAACTCGCCCTGCGCGCCGGCCACCTGGTCGGCGCCGACCTGCTGGACGAACTCACCCTCGCCGCGCCCGTCCTGCTGCCCGAGCGCGGCGGCCTCCAGCTGCGCCTGACGATCGCCGCACCCGAGCCGGACGGGCGGCGGGCGCTGAGCCTGTACTCCCGGACGGAGGACGTGCCCGCCGACGAGCCCTGGATCCGCCACGCCACCGGCCTGCTCGCCACGGCCACCCCGGAGGACGGCCCGGAGCTCACCGAGTGGCCTCCGGCCGGCGCCGAACCGGTCGACCTCGACGGCCTGTACGAGCGCTCCGCCGCCATCGGCCTCGACTACGGCCCGGCCTTCCGCGGGCTGCGCCGCGCCTGGCGCCGGGACGGCGAACTCCTCGCCGAGATCCGCCCCGAGCCGACCGGCCGCCCGCTCGACACCGCGTCGTACGGGCTGCACCCGGCGCTGCTGGACGCGGCCCTGCACGGCATCGGCCTCGGCGGCCTGCTGCACGACGCCGACCGGGATCCGGACCGCCCCCGGCTGCCGTTCTCCTGGTCGGGCGTGCGGCTGTACGCGACCGGCGCCGCCGCCCTGCGGGTGCGGCTCACCCCGGCCGGTCCGGACGGTGTGGCGCTCGACCTCGCCGACGAGCACGGCCGTCCGGTCGGCACCGTCGAGTCCCTGGTGCTGCGCGCGGCCTCGGCCGAGCAACTGCACTCCGGCCACGGCGCGTTCCACGAGTCGCTGTTCCGCCCGGAGTGGACCGCGCTGCCCGTCGGCCCCGCCGACGGCGACGTGGCCGACCAGCACTGGGCGGTGCTCGGCGCGGACACCGACCCGTTCGGGCCCGCCGGGCCGCACCTCGCCGCCCACCCGGACCTGGCCGCCCTGGCAGCGGCCGTCGCCGACGGCGCGGGGGCGCCCGACACCGTCCTCGTCCCGGCCTTCCCGCCCGCCGAGCCCGACACCGCCGAAGCCGAGCCCGACGCCGCTGGGGCCGGGCCCGACACCGCCGAGGCCGCCAGGGCGGCCGTCCTGCGGGCCCTCGGACTCGCCCAGGACTGGGCCGCCGCCACGAGCCCGGCCGACGCGCGGCTGGTGGTGGTCACCCGCGGCGCGGTGGCGACCGCCGACGACCGGGCCCTCACCGACCTGGTGCACGCCCCTGTCTGGGGACTGCTGCGCTCGGCGCAGAGTGAGCACCCGGGCCGGATCGTGCTGGTCGACCTCGACGAGGACCCGGACTCCGTCCGTGCCCTGCCGGCCGCCCTCGCCTCCGGCGAACCGCAGCTCGCGGTGCGCGCCGGACGGCCGTACGCCCTGCGGCTGGCCCGGGTACCGCTCACGCCCGCCCCGGCGCCGCTCGACGGGGAGGACCACGAGGCCGCCGGCGAGGCCGTCTTCGACCCGGACGGCACCGTGCTGGTCACCGGCGGCACCGGCGCGCTCGGCGCCCTGCTCGCCCGCCACCTGGTCGTCCGGCACGGCGTCCGGCACCTCCTGCTGACCAGCCGGCGCGGCGCCGGCGCGCCCGGCGCCGCCGAACTCGTCAGCGGGCTCGCCGAACTGGGCGCCCGGGCCGAGGTGGTGGCCTGTGACACCGGTGACCGCCCGGCGCTGGCCGCCCTGCTCGCCACCGTGCCCGAGGAGCGTCCGCTGACCGGCGTCGTCCACACCGCCGGCGTTCTCGACGACGGGGTGGTGACCGCGCTGACGCCCGAGCGGCTGGAAGCGGTCCTGCGCCCCAAGATCGACGCGGCCTGGCACCTGCACGAGCTGACGCAGGATCTGAAGCTCTCGGCGTTCGTGCTGTTCTCCTCCTCCGCCGGTGTGCTCGGCGGCCCGGGACAGGCCAACTACGCCGCGGGCAACAGTTTCCTGGACGCCCTCGCCCAGCACCGCAGGGCACACGGACTGCCCGCCGCCTCGCTCGCCTGGGGCCTGTGGGCCCACGACGAGGACTCCGCCGACGGCCCGTCCGTCGGCCCGTCCGGCGGTATGTCGGGCAGGCTGGACGAGGCCGACGTCGCCCGGATGACCAGGGCCGGGTTCGCCCCGCTGCCCACCGCCGAGGGCCTGGACCTGTTCGACCGGGCCGTCACCCTGCCGGACGCCGTCCTGCTGCCCATGCGGCTCGACCCCGCCGTCCTGCGGGCGCACGGCGACGCCGAGGCCGTGCCGCACCTGCTGCGCGGGCTGGTCCGGATCCCGGCCCGCCGCGCGGCCGCCGGGCCCCGCCCGGCCGGCGCCGACCGCACCGGGCCGGACGCCGCACGCACCCTGGCCGACCGGGTACGCGGCCTGCCGGACGGCGACCGCGACCGCATCCTGCTGGACGTGGTGCGGGCGCAGGTCGCCGCGGTGCTCGGCTACGGCGGCGCCGAGGCGATCGAACCGGCCCGCGGCTTCGTCGAGTTGGGCTTCGACTCGCTGACCGCCGTGGACCTGCGCAACCGTCTCGGGGCAGCCGCGGGCCTGCGCCTGCCGGTCACGCTGATCTTCGACTACCCGACGCCGGACGCCCTCGCCGGCTACCTGCGCGAGGAGACCCGCGAGAAGGAGCCGGCAGGGGCCGCGGCCCTGCCGATCGGTGCCGAACTCGACCGGCTGGAGTCGATCCTCGCCGCCCTCTCCCCGGGCGACGAGGAACGCCGGAGTGTCGCCACCCGCCTGCGCACCCTGCTGGCGATGTGGACCGAGACCCGGAACCCTTCGGGCACCGAGCCCCCCAGGGCCGAGGACACCGCGTTGGAGGAGGCGACGGCCGACGAGCTGTTCAGCCTCCTCGACGAGGAGCTCGGCCTGAACTGACACCGGCTCCGCCGGGAGTCCCGCTCCCGGCGGAGCCGGTATCCCCGCCCCCGCCCGCATCCCCGCAGGCCGGGGGTAGGGGTCGGTCCTTGCGAACTAGGGGTCGGGTAGGTGGCCCGCACGGGTATTGACGGCATTTCGGCGGATCTACGCTCGATCCGCGGCGAACTGTGCGCAGGCCCGCGACCCCGCCGTGGTGGCGCGACAGACCGGGCCCCCGAGGCCCCGCCCTGCCCGCGACCCCCGCCATGCCACGCCACCGAGGAGATGTGTGTGAACGACAGGCCTCAGACCCCGGAACACCTCGTGGAGATCGACCGGTCGAAGGCGCCCGCCCGGGAGCCCGGCCCGATCGACCTGCGCCGCTACTACGCGCACCCCGCCTACTCCGGCGTGCCCACCTTCATGGGCGTCCCGTTCTGCCTCAACCAGGAGGACCTGCGCGCGGGCGACGTCGACGTCGCGGTGCTGGGCATCCCGCTGGACTCCTCGGTGGGCCACCGAGGGGCAGCGTACGGACCGCGCATGATCCGCGCCGACGAGCGCTACGTCTTCAACACCCCGGAAGCCGCGATCAACGCCAGCACCCGGATCAACCCCTTCGACGTGCTCAAGGTGGTCGACTACGGCGACGCGGCCGTCGACGCCTTCAGCACCGCCAACTCGATGGGCCCGATCCGGGCGCTGGTCCGCGAGATCGCCGAGGTCGGCGCCGTACCCGTCCTGCTCGGCGGCGACCACTCGCTGCTGTGGCCGAGCGTCGGCGCACTCGCCGACGTCTACGGCCCGGAGAAGATCGGCGTCATCCACTTCGACGCCCACCCCGACTGCCACGAAAGCCAGCTCGGCCACCGTGCCACCCACAGCACCCCGATCCGCCGGATCATCGAAGACGAGAAGATCCCGGCCGGCAACGTCGTCCAGGTCGGCGTGCGCACCGTCACCGGCCCCGACAACCAGCTCTTCAACTGGATGCGTCGGCAGGGCATGAAGACGCACTTCATGGCCGAGATCGAACGGATCGGCTTCCACGCGGTACTGGACAAGGCGATCGCCGAGGTCCAGGAGAAGGCCGAGTACGTCTACCTCTCGCTCGACATCGACGTCCTCGACCCGGTGTTCGCCCCGGGCACCGGAACCCCGGAGCCCGGCGGCCTGACCAACCGCGAGCTGTTCCCGGCCTTCCGTCGGATCTGCCACGAGACCAAGGTCATCGGCATGGACGTCGTCGAGGTCGCCCCGCACCTGGACCCCGGGTACTCCACCACCATGAACGCCCGCCGCGCCATCTTCGAGGGCCTGACCGGCCTGGCCATGAACCGACTCAAGATCGCCGGGCCGAACTACCTCAACCCGATCGTCTCCGGCCAGGTCAAATTCCCGATGGGCTGACACCGGAATAGGGTCGTCACCCTGCCCGGACCGGGCCTAGGGGGAGATTAGGGGATGCCCTCCGTTCGGTGCCGCTGCTAGCGTGACGGCGCGCGGGCGAATTCCGCGAACAACCGCAGGAAATTCGCCCGCCGGGGCGGTAAGAAATCCGCCGGGCGGGCGCGGGGCGCCGATTCCGGAATCGCCGGGGACGGAATGTCTGCCGCAGTGGCGGGGAGTTCCGGGCGCACGTTTTCATCGCGAATTCATTGGTGGCCGTGCCCAGGGCCCTCCGGACGTGCTCGGACGTTCCGGAGCGGCCGGCACGGCCCCCACGACCGGGTTCAAGGGTGTGACACAGCACGTGGAGAACGAAGAGAAGCTCCTCGACTACCTCAAGCGGGCGACCGCCGATCTGCGCGAGACGCGCCGACGGCTGCGAGAGCTGGAGGAGCAGGAGCCGGAGCCGATCGCCATCGTCGGCATGGCCTGCCGCTACCCGGGCGGGGTGACCTCGCCCGAGGACCTGTGGCGGCTCGTCGCCGACGGCGCGGACGGCATCTCGGAGTTCCCCGGCGACCGCGGCTGGGACGTCTCCGCCCTCCACGACGAGGACCCCGACAGCCCCGGCACCTCCTACACCCGGGAAGGCGGCTTCCTCCACGACGCCGCCGAGTTCGACCCCGGGTTCTTCGGCATCTCGCCGCGCGAGGCCCTGGCGATGGACCCGCAGCAGCGGCTGCTGCTGGAGACCTCCTGGGAGGCGTTCGAGCGGGCCGGCATCGACCCGGAGACCGTCCGCGGCAGCGCGACCGGCGTGTTCGCCGGGGTGATGTACCACGACTACGCCTCCCGCCTGGTCTCCGTACCAGAGGAGGTGGCGGGCTACCTGGGCAACGGCAACTCCGGCAGCGTCGCCTCCGGCCGCATCGCGTACGTGCTCGGCCTCGAAGGCCCGGCCGTGACCGTCGACACCGCCTGCTCCTCCTCCCTCGTGGCCCTGCACTGGGCCGTACAGGCGCTGCGGGCCGGCGAGTGCACGCTCGCCCTGGCCGGCGGCGTCGCCGTGATGGCCGGCCCCGACGCCTTCATCGACTTCAGCCGTCAGCGCGGCCTGGCCGCCGACGGCCGCTGCAAGTCCTTCGCGGGCGCGGCGGACGGCACCGGCTGGGGCGAGGGCGTCGGCATGCTGCTCGTCGAGCGGCTCTCCGACGCCCTCGCCAACGGCCACCCGGTGCTGGCCGTCGTGCGCGGAACAGCCGTCAACCAGGACGGCGCCAGCAGCGGTCTCACCGCCCCCAACGGCCCGGCGCAGCAGCGCGTCATCCGCCAGGCGCTGAACGCGGCACGGCTGACCGCCCACCAGATCGACGCCGTCGAGGCGCACGGCACCGGCACCCGCCTCGGCGACCCGATCGAGGCACAGGCGCTGCTCGCCACCTATGGCCAGGACCGCCCCGCAGACCGCCCCCTCTGGCTCGGCTCGCTCAAGTCCAACATCGGCCACACCCAGGCGGCGGCCGGGGTCGGCGGCATCATCAAGATGGTCATGGCGATGCGGCACGGCGTCCTGCCGCAGACCCTGCACGTGGACGAGCCCACGCCGCACGTCGACTGGACGGCCGGCGCCGTCGAGCTGCTGACCCGGGCCCGGCCCTGGCCCGAGACCGGGCGCCCCCGCCGGGCCGGTGTGTCCTCGTTCGGCGTCAGCGGCACCAACGCCCACACCATCATCGAACAGGCCCCCGAACCGGCCCGGACATCGCGCGCCGCCCAGCGGCCGGACGGCCTGCCGAGGCCCGTCCCGCTCGTACTCTCCGGCCACGACGACGCAGCCCTGCGCGCCCAGGCCGAGCGCCTGCGGGCGCACCTCGCCGACGCCACCCACCCGGACCTGGACCCGGACCTGGCGGACGTCGCCCTCTCCCTGGCCACCGGCCGTGCCGCGCTCAAGCACCGGGCGGCGCTGGTCGGCGGCGACCGGGCGCAGGTGCTGGCGGGGCTGGAGACGCTGGCGGCCGGCGGGTCGGCGGCGGCGGAGGGTGTCGCGGGGACGGCCGGTCGTACGGCGTTCCTGTTCGCGGGGCAGGGGAGTCAGCGGGCGGGGATGGGGGAGGAGCTGTACGGCTCTTTCCCGGTGTTCGCGGCGGCGTTCGACGCGGTGTGTGCGGAGTTGGATCCGCTGCTGGATCGCCCGTTGCGTGCGGTGGTTGGCGATGCGGAGCTGATCGACGAGACGGGTTACACGCAGCCGGCGCTCTTTGCGCTGGAGGTGGCGCTGTTCCGGTTGGTGGAGTCGTGGGGTGTGCGGCCGGATTTCCTGGCGGGGCACTCGATCGGTGAGCTGGCCGCCGCGCATGTGGCGGGTGTGCTGTCGCTGGCGGACGCCTCGAAGCTGGTGGCGGCGCGTGGGCGTCTGATGCAGGCGTTGCCGCGTGGTGGTGCGATGGTGGCGGTGGAGGCGGCGGAGGGCGAGGTGCTGCCGTTGCTGACCGGGGGTGTCGGCATCGCGGCCGTCAACGGGCCCACGTCGGTGGTGATTTCGGGTGCCGAGGACGCTGTTCTGGCCGTTGCCGGGCGGCTTGAGGCCGAGGGGCGCAGGACGAAGCGGCTGGTGGTGAGCCATGCGTTCCATTCGCCGTTGATGGACGGGATGCTGGACGAGTTCCGTTCGGTGGCTTCGGAGTTGACGTTCGAGGCGCCTCGGATCCCGATCGTCTCCACTCTCACCGGTGCCCTGGTTTCCGACGAGCTGACGGATCCCGAGTACTGGGTGCGGCATGTCCGTGAGGCGGTCCGTTTCGCCGATGCCGTTCAGGTGCTGGAGGGCGAAGGGGTCCGGACGTTCCTGGAGTTGGGGCCGGACGGGACGCTGACCGCGATGGCGCAGCGGTGTCTCGCCGAGGACACCGACGCCGCGCTCACCCCTGCCCTGCGCCGGGACCGCCCCGAAGCCCTGAGCTTCACCACCGCCCTCGCCCGGCTGCACGTGCGCGGTGCCAGGCTCGACTGGCAGGCCGTCTTCGCGGATCTCGACGCCCGCCGCGTCGACCTCCCCACCTACGCCTTCCAGCGTGAGCGGTACTGGCTGGACAGTGGTGCCGACCGGTTGGCAGATGTCGTGGCGGCAGGGCTCGGCCGGATGGCGCATCCGCTGTTCGGTGCTGCCGTGTCAGTGCCCGAGCTGGACGGCCGGCTGTTCATCGGGCGGCTGTCGCTGCGCACGCACCCTTGGCTGGCCGATCATTCCGTGGCGGGCAGTGTGCTGCTGCCCGGCACCGCGTTCGTGGAGCTTGCGGTGGCGGCCGGTGACCGGCTGGGCTGCGGCCTGCTGGAGGAACTGACCGTCGAGGCACCCCTGGTCGTCCCCGCGACGGGGTCCGTCCAGCTGTGCCTGACCGTGGGTGCCCCCGACGAGCTGGGGCGCCGGCCGCTGAGCCTGCACTCCCGGCCGCAGGATGACGATGGTGACGACACCTGGCCCGACCTGCCGTGGGCCCGCCACGCTACGGGCTTCCTGTCGCCCGCGGTCGCTCCCGCCTCCTTCGACCTGGCGCAGTGGCCGCCGCCCGGTGCTGAGCCGATCGCGGTGGACGGCCTGTACGAGGGGCTGGCCGCCGCAGGGTTGGAGTACGGGCCGGTGTTCCGGGGACTGCGCGCCGCGTGGCGCCGGGACGGCGAGATGTTCGCCGAGGTGGCACTGCCGGAGGAGGTACGGGCGGAGGCCGGGCCGTTCGGTCTGCACCCGGCGCTGCTCGATGCCGCACTGCACGCGGTCGGACTCGGTGGGCTGGTCGAGGACAGCGGCCGAGGTCGGCTGCCGTTCGTGTGGTCAGGAGTGGCCCTGCACGCGGCCGGTGCGGGCGAGTTGCGGGTGCGGATCACCGCGGCGGGCGCCGACGCGGTGTCGCTGGCGGTCGCGGACGCCACCGGAGAGCCGGTGGCCGTGATCGGTTCGCTGGTGCTACGTCCCTTCGCGGCCGAGCAGTTGGCCGCCTCGGGCGGCGACGGGTCGCTCCTCCGCCAGGAGTGGGTGCCGGTCGTGCTGCCGGCGGAGGGGCTGACGGGGTCGATCGGTGTGCTGGGCGCGGACGACCTGGGCCTGCCGGACGCGGTGTGCTTCGCCGATCTGGCTGCCGTGTCGGCGGCCGGGTCCGTGCCGGGGACGCTGCTGCTGCCGCTGTCCGCCGGGCACGACGCGGACGCCGCCGGCGCTGCTCACACGGCCGCCCGGGAGGCGCTGGGGCTGGTGCAGGAGTGGCTGGAGCGGGACGCGTTCGCGGACTCGCGTCTTGTGGTGGTGACGCGTGGTGCGAGCACGGCCGAGGACCTGGCCGGTGCCGCGGTCTGGGGTCTGCTGCGTTCGGCGCAGTCGGAGAATCCGGGTCGGATCGTGTTGGTGGATCTGGACGACGATGCGGAGTCGTTGCGGGCGCTGGCGCGGGTGGTGGAGTGCGGTGAGCCGCAGGTGGCGTTGCGTGCCGGTGTGGCGGTCGCGCCGAGGCTGGCGCGGGTGGCCTCGGACGGCGGTGCCGTTCCGGTGCTGGACCCCGAGGGTACGGTGCTGGTCACGGGTGCGACGGGCACGTTGGGGGCGCTGTTCAGCCGTCATCTGGTGACGGAGTACGGCGCTCGTCGTCTGCTGCTGGTCTCGCGTCGTGGTGCGCAGGCCGAGGGCGCGGACGAACTGGCCGCGGAGCTGGTCAGGTTGGGCGCGGAGGTGACGTTCGCCGCGTGCGACGTGGCCGATCGTGTGGCGTTGGCGCGGGTGTTGGAGGGTGTGGAGCTCACCGCGGTGGTGCATACGGCGGGTGTGCTGGACGACGGCGTCGTGGCGTCGCTGACCCCGGAGCGGCTGGAGGCGGTGCTGCGGCCGAAGGTGGACGCGGCGTGGAACCTGCACGAGCTGACCGCCGGCCACGACCTGGCCGCGTTCGTGCTGTTCTCGTCCGCGGCCGGTGTGTTCGGCGCGGCGGGGCAGGCGAACTACGCGGCTGCCAACGCCTTCCTGGACGCTCTCGCCGAGCACCGTCGGGCGGCCGGTCTGCCGGCGACCTCGCTCGCCTGGGGCCTGTGGGCCGAGGACGGCGGCGGGATGGGGGCCGAGCTGGACGAGGCCGACGTGCAGCGGATGGCGCGGGGCGGTGTGCAGGCGCTGACCGCGCCCGAGGGACTCCGGCTGTTCGACCTGGCGATCCCCGCCGCCGACGCGGTGCTGGTGCCGATCCGGCTGGACCTGGCGGGCCTGCGTGCCCGCGCAGCCGGTCAGTCCGAGGTGCCGCATCTGCTGCGTGGTCTGGTACGTCCGTCGACCCGTCGGGCGGCTGCCTCCGGCTCGGCGTCCGGCGCCGGTGGCCCGGCGCTCGTCGGGCGGCTCGCGGCGCTGCCGCCCGCCCAGCAGCACGCTGAACTCCTGGAGGCCGTCCGGGCCGAGGCGGCCACCGTCCTCGGCCACGTCGGTCCGCAGGCGGTCGACCCGACCCGTGCCTTCCGTGAACTCGGCTTCGACTCGCTGAGCGCACTCGAACTCCGCAACCGGCTCAACGCCGTCACGGGTCTGCGCCTGCCCGCGACCCTGGTCTTCGACCACCCGAGCCCGGAGGTCCTGGCCCGGCACCTGCGCACGGAACTCCTCGGCGGTGAGGACGCCGACCGGTCGTCGCGCCCGCTCGCCGACCAGACGGCCACACCGGGTGCGCCGGGCGCCAGGAGCGGAGACGAGGACGACCCGATCGCGATCGTCGCGATGAGCTGCCGTTTCCCGGGCGGGGTCCAGAGCCCCGAGGACCTGTGGCGGCTGGTGTCCGCCGGCCGCGATGCGGTCTCCGGCTTCCCGGCCGACCGCGGCTGGGACCTGGAGAACCTCTACGACCCGGACCCCGACCACCCCGGCACCTCGTACACCCGCGAGGGCGGCTTCCTGCACGACGCCGCGGCGTTCGACCCGGCGTTCTTCGGAATCTCGCCGCGCGAGGCGCTGTCCACCGATCCGCAGCAGCGGCTGCTGCTGGAGACCTCCTGGGAGGCGTTCGAGCGGGCCGGGATCGACCCGGCCACCCTGCGCGGCAGCCGGACCGGCGTCTTCGTCGGCGTGATGTACCACGACTACGCGACCCGTCTGCAGGAGGCCGCGACCGCCGGCGCCGAGGGGTCGATGGGCAGCGGCGGCGTGGGCAGCATCGCGTCGGGCCGGGTGTCGTACACCTTCGGTCTGGAGGGCCCCGCCGTCACGGTCGACACCGCGTGCTCGTCCTCGCTGGTGGCCCTGCACTGGGCGATCCAGGCGCTGCGCAACGGCGAGTGCTCGCTCGCCCTGGCGGGCGGTGTGACCGTCATGGCGACGCCCGCGACCTTCGTCGACTTCAGCCGCCAGCGCGGGCTGGCGGCGGACGGGCGCTGCAAGGCGTTCTCCGAGGACGCGGACGGCACGGGCTGGGGCGAGGGAGTCGGCCTGCTGCTGGTCGAGCGGCTCTCGGACGCGCGGCGCAACGGGCACCCGGTGCTCGCGATCGTGCGCGGCAGCGCCGTCAACCAGGACGGTGCCAGCAACGGGCTCACCGCCCCCAACGGGCCGTCCCAGCAGCGCGTCATCCAGCAGGCGCTGGCCGACGCCCGGCTGTCGGCCGGCGAGGTCGACGCCGTCGAGGCGCACGGCACCGGGACGCGGCTCGGCGACCCGATCGAGGCGCAGGCCCTGCTGGCCACCTACGGCCGCGCCCACTCCGACGAACAGCCGCTCTGGCTCGGCTCGGTGAAGTCCAACCTCGGCCACACCCAGGCAGCCGCCGGCGCGGCGGGCATCATCAAGATGGTCATGGCGATGCGCCGCGGCGTCCTGCCGCAGACCCTGCACGTCGGTGAGCCCTCGACGCACGTCGACTGGTCGGCCGGTGCGGTGGAACTCCTCACCGGGCCACGGCCGTGGCCCGAACACGGTCGCCCACGACGGGCGGGCATCTCGTCCTTCGGCATCAGCGGCACCAACGCCCACACCATCATCGAGCAGGTCCCGGAGAGCGCGGCCGACCCCGTCGTGGACGGGCCCGTCGCCGTGGCGCCCGAGGTCCCGCTGCCGGTGGTGCTGTCGGGCCGGACGGCCGAGGCCCTGCAGGGGCAGGCCGGCCGGTTGGCCGCGTGGCTGGCGGCCGAGGCCGGGGTCGGGCCGGGCGATGCCGCGTTCACGTCGGCGACGGCCCGGGCGTCGTTCGAGCACCGGGCGGCCGTCGTGGCGGACGGCCGGGTGGAGCTGCTGGCGGCGCTGGAGTCACTGGCCGGGGGCGGACCCGCCACCGGTGCCGCCCTGGTGGGCTCGCCGGTGGCCGGGCGAACGGTGTTCCTGTTCGCCGGCCAGGGCAGCCAGCGGGTGGCCATGGGAGCGGAACTCTCCGCGGCCTGCCCGGTGTTCGCGACCGCTTTCGACGCGGTCTGCGACGAACTTGACCGGCACCTGGAGCGTCCGCTGCGCGAGGCGATCGCCGACGACACGCTGATCAACGAGACCGGCTGCGCGCAGCCCGCGCTGTTCGCCGTCGAGGTGGCGCTGTTCCGCCTGCTCGAATCCTGGGGTGTGCGGCCGGACCTCCTGGCCGGCCACTCCATCGGCGAGCTGGCCGCCGCCCACGTGGCAGGTGTGCTGTCCCTGCCGGACGCGGCGAGGCTGGTCGCGGCGCGCGGCCGGTTGATGCAGGCGCTGCCGCGTGGTGGCGCGATGGTCGCGCTGCAGGCCGCCGAGGGCGAGGTGCTGCCACTCCTGGCGGGCCGCAAGGACGAGTTGGGCATCGCCGCCGTCAACGGCCCTGATTCGCTGGTGGTTTCGGGCGACGAACGCTCCGTACTGGAACTCGCCGCCGACTGGGAGGCCCAGGGCCGCAAGGCGAAGCGGCTGGCGGTGAGCCATGCGTTCCACTCGCCACTGATGGACGGGATGCTGGACGAGTTCCGTTCGGTGGCTGCGGAGTTGACGTTCGAGGCGCCGCGGATCCCGATCGTCTCGACCCTGACCGGCGCCCTGGCCTCCGACGAGCTGACCGATCCCGAGTACTGGGTGCGGCACGTCCGGGATGCGGTTCGCTTCGCCGACGCCGTTCGCACGCTGGAGGCCGAAGGCGTCAGGACCTTCGTCGAGCTGGGCCCGGACGGCACGCTGACCGCGATGGCGCAGCAGTGCCTCGTCGAGGACACCGACGCCGCCCTCACCCCGACCCTGCGCCGGGACCGCCCGGAGGCGGCGGCGGTCGCGGCCTGCCTGGGCCGGCTGTACGTGGCAGGGGCGCCGGTGGACTGGACGGCCGTCCACGCCGGACGCGGCGCGCGGGTCGTCGACCTGCCGACCTACGCGTTCCAGCGGGAGCACTACTGGCCCCAGGGCGGCGGTGCACCGGTCGGGGATGTCACCGCGGCCGGCCTGGGTGCGGCCGGCCATCCGCTGCTGGGCGCCGCCGTGCCGCTGGCCGACGGGGACGGTCTCCTGTTCACCGGACGGCTCTCGCTGTCCACCCACCCGTGGCTGACGGACCACGCCGTCGCCGGCAGCGTGCTGCTGCCGGGAACGGCCCTGGTGGAGCTGGCCGTTCGGGCCGGTGAGCAGGTGGGCTGCACCGTGCTGGAGGAGCTGACGCTGGAGGCGCCGCTGATCGTCCCCGAGAAGGGCGCCGTCCAGCTGCAGTTGCGGGTCGGCGCGGTGGACGTCGACGGCCGCAGCGCTGTCGCCCTGCACTCCCGCCCCGCAGCGGCGGCAGAGGAGGCCGGCGGGGCAGCCTGGACGCGGCACGCGGTGGGCCTGCTGGCGGAGGCCGGCGCAGCCGGTGGGGGCGAGTCGCTGGCCGATTGGCCGCCGTCCGCCGCCGAGCCGGTCGCGGTGGACGCGGTGTACGGGGCGTTCGAGGCCGCCGGGTTCGCGTACGGCCCGGTGTTCCGGGGACTGCGGGCCGCGTGGCGGCGGGACGGCGAGGTGTTCGCCGAGGTGGCGCTGCCGGAGGAGGCCCGGGCGGAAGCCGGACTGTTCGGTCTGCATCCGGCGCTGCTGGACGCCGCGTTGCACGCCGTCGGCCTGGGTGGGCTGGTGGCGGACACCGGCCGGGGACGGCTGCCGTTCGCCTGGTCCGGGGTGTCGCTGTACGCCGCGGGGGCCACCGAGCTGCGGGTGCGGATCGCCGCGGTCGGCGCCGACGCCGTCTCGCTCGCCGTGGCCGACGCCACGGGCGCGCCGGTTGCCTCGGTCGAGTCGCTGGTGCTGAGGGAGTTCGCCCCCGAGCACTTGGCGGCGTCCGGCGGCCACGAGTCGCTGTTCCGTCCGGAGTGGGTGCCGGTGGCGCTGCCGTCCTCGGGGCCGACGGGGGTGATCGGCGTGCTGGGCGACGACGACCTCGGGCTTCCGGGGGCGCTCTCCTGCACCGACCTGGCGGACCTCGCCGACGGCGGCGCGGTGCCCGGCATCGTGGTCGCGCCGTTCCTTCCGGCCCCCGCCGCCGATGCGGCCGCCGCCACCCGTGCCGCCGTGCGCCGCGCCCTCGTCCTGGTCCAGCAGTGGCTGGCGCAGGACGCGTTCGCGGACGCGCGTCTCGTCGTGGTGACCCGGGGGGCGAGCACCGGAGCCGACCTGGCGGCCGCCGCCGTGCACGGTCTGCTGCGCTCGGCGCAGTCGGAGAACCCCGGCCGGATCGTCCTGGTCGACCTGGACGACGACCCGGCCTCCCTGCGGGCCCTGCCGGACGCGCTCGGCACCGACGAGCCGCAGCTGGCGCTGCGTGCCGGACGCGCCGCCGCCGCACGTCTGGTGCGCGTCACCGACGCCCCCGCGGCAGCGCAGGCCACGGACTTCGCCGCCGACGGCACCGTGCTGCTGACGGGCGCGACCGGCTCGTTGGGCCGCGCGGTGGCTCGCCACCTGGTGGCGCGGCGCGGCGCCCGGCGCCTGCTGCTGGTCTCGCGTCGGGGTGAAGCCGCCGACGGGGCAGTGGAGTTGGCGGCCGAGCTGACGGCGGCCGGCGCCCGGGTCGGGTTCGCCGCGTGCGACGTGGCCGACCGTGCGGCGCTGGCGCGGGTGCTGGAGGAGGTGCGGCTGACCGCCGTCGTCCATGTGGCGGGCGCGCTGGACGACGGCATCGTGTCCGCACTCACCCCCGAGCGGCTGGACACCGTGCTCCGCCCGAAGGTGGACGCGGCGTGGAACCTGCACGAGCTCACCGCCGGCCACGACCTCACCGCGTTCGTGCTGTTCTCGTCCGCGGCCGGGGTGTTCGGCGCGGCCGGCCAGGCCAACTACGCGGCCGCGAACAGCTTCCTGGACGCCCTCGCGCAGCACCGACAGTCCACCGGGCTGCCCGCGAGCTCGCTCGCCTGGGGCCTGTGGGCCGACGACGGCGGTATGGCGGACACCCTGGACAGCGCGGATGTCGAGCGGATGGCCCGCGGTGGGGTGGCCGCGCTGTCGGTCTCGGAGGGCCTCGCCCTGTTCGACACGGCGGGCGCGCTGCCGCACCACCCGGTCCTGGTACCGGCCAGGCTGGACCTGGCGGGGCTGCGGGCCCGGGCCGCGGAGAGCGGCGAGGTGGCGCCCCTGCTACGGGCGCTGGTCCGGCAGCCGGCCCGGCGGGCCGCGGCGGGAGCGGCGGCCGACCCGGCCGCGGCGCTCCGGCAGCGGCTCGCCGGCCAGTCGCCGGAGGACCAGGAACGGATCCTGCTGGAGACGGTGTGCGGGCAGGTCGCGGCCGTGCTCGGCTACGCCGGTGCTGCGGCCGTCCAGCCGGGGCACGCGTTCCGCGAGCTCGGGTTCGACTCGCTGACCGCCGTCGAACTGCGCAACCGCCTGAACGCGGTGACCGGTCTGCGGCTGCCCGCCACGCTGATCTTCGACCACCCGAGCCCGCTGGAGCTGGTCACCCATCTCCGGACGGCCGTCCCGCAGGAGGAGGCCGGCGGACCGGGCCTGTTCGCCGAACTCGACCGGCTGGCCGAGGCCCTGGCCGCCGCACCGACCGACGAGGAGACCGGCGCGCGGGTCACCCTGCGCCTCCAGGCCCTGCTGACCCAGTGGCGGGACGTCCTCGCCGACCCGGCCGACCGGGCCGCCGCCGCTGCCGACGACCACCGCGACCTGGACACGGCCACCGACGACGAGCTCTTCGACCTGCTCGACGACGAGCTCGAGACTTCCTGACCCAGGCGCCACCCCTTTTGCCGCAAGGAGCGGACGGACATGCTGAACGAGGACAAGCTGCGCGACTACCTCAAGCGCGCCACCGCCGACCTGCGCAACGCCCGACGGCGCCTGCGGGAGGTGGAGGACCGCGACCGGGAGCCGATCGCGATCGTGGGCATGGCCTGCCGCTACCCGGGCGGGGTGGACTCGCCGGAGGACCTCTGGCAGCTGGTCGCCGCCGGACGGGACGCCATCGGCGGATTCCCGTCCGACCGCGGCTGGGACGCCGAGGCGCTGATCGACGACGACCCCGACGCCCACGGCACCAGCTACGTCAACCAGGGCGGATTCCTCTACAACGCAAGCGAGTTCGACCCGGCGTTCTTCGGGATCTCGCCGCGCGAGGCGCTGGCGATGGACCCGCAGCAGCGGCTGCTGCTGGAGACCTCCTGGGAGGCGTTCGAGCGGGCCGGCATCGATCCGCGCACGCTCAAGGGCAGCCGGACCGGCATCTTCGCCGGGCTGATGTACCACGAGTACGCCAGCCGGCTCGGCGCGGTGCCGGAAGGCGTCGAGGGACACCTGGGCACCGGGAGTTTCGGCAGCGTCGCATCCGGCCGGGTCTCCTACACCTTCGGTCTGGAAGGCCCCGCCGTCACGGTCGACACCGCCTGCTCCTCCTCCCTGGTCGCCCTCCACCTGGCCGTCCAGGCGCTGCGGACCGGCGAGTGCTCACTCGCCCTGGCCGGTGGCGTCACGGTGATGTCCACGCCCGGCACCTTCGTGGAGTTCAGCCGCCAGCGCGGTCTGGCCACCGACGGCCGCTGCAAGGCGTTCTCGGACGACGCGGACGGCACCGGCTGGGGCGAGGGCGTCGGCATCCTGCTGGTCGAGCGGTTGTCGGACGCGCGGCGCAACGGGCACCCGGTGCTGGCGGTGGTGCGGGGTTCGGCGATCAACCAGGACGGCGCCTCGAACGGGCTGACGGCGCCCAACGGCCCCTCCCAGCAGCGGGTGATCCGCCAGGCCCTGGCCAATGCCGGCCTCACACCCGACCTGGTCGACGCGGTGGAGGCGCACGGGACCGGCACCACGCTCGGCGACCCGATCGAGGCCCAGGCCCTGCTCAACACCTACGGCCAGGACCGCCCCGCAGTCCGCCCGCTCTGGCTCGGCTCGCTCAAGTCCAACATCGGCCACACCCAGGCGGCGGCCGGGGTCGGCGGCATCATCAAGATGGTCATGGCGATCCGCCACGGCGTCCTTCCGCAGACCCTGCACGTCAACGAGCCTTCGTCCCATGTGGACTGGTCGGCGGGTGCGGTGGAGTTGCTGACGGGGGCGCGGGAGTGGCCGGAGACGGGGGAGCCGCGTCGGGCGGGTGTGTCGTCGTTCGGGTTCAGTGGGACGAACGCGCATGTGATCATCGAGCAGGCGCCGGTCGAGGAGTCCGTGGCGGAGCCGGTTGAGGCTGCGGTGCCGGTGGTCGGGGTGTCGGTGGTGCCGTGGTTGGTGTCGGCGCGGGGCGAGGAGGCGTTGCGCGGGCAGGCCGTGCGGTTGCGGGCGTTCGCGGCGCGCGGGCCGGAGGCGCGTGGCGCCGGGCTGGCGCTGGCGGCCGGGCGGGCCGCGCTGGAGCACCGGGCCGTCGTGCTCGGCGCCGACATCACCGAACTCGGCTCCGGACTGGCGGCCCTGACCGAAGGCGATGCGACGGCCGCCGTGGTGCAGGGCGTCACGGGTACTCCCGGCAAGGTGGCGTTCGTCTTTCCGGGTCAGGGTTCGCAGTGGGCGGCGATGGCGGTGGAGCTGTTGGAGTCGTCGCCGGTGTTCGCTGCTCGGATGGCGGAGTGCGGTGCGGCGTTGGCGCCGTTCGCGGACGGCTGGTCGCTGCTGGACGTGGTCCGTGGTGATGGTGGTGACGGCTGGATGGACCGGGTCGATGTGGTGCAGCCGGTGCTGTGGGCGGTGATGGTGTCCCTGGCGGAGGTGTGGCGGGCGGCCGGTGTCGAGCCGGGCGCGGTGGTCGGTCACTCGCAGGGCGAGATCGCGGCTGCGGTGGTGGCGGGCGCGCTCTCCGTCGAGGACGGCGCTCGCGTGGTGGCACTGCGCAGCCGCGCCATCGCCGGTGGGCTGGCCGGGC
Source organism: Kitasatospora sp. NBC_00374 (assembly GCF_041434935.1). Taxonomy (NCBI): domain Bacteria; kingdom Bacillati; phylum Actinomycetota; class Actinomycetes; order Kitasatosporales; family Streptomycetaceae; genus Kitasatospora; species Kitasatospora sp. NBC_00374. The sequence continues at coordinate 7,542,232 of NZ_CP107964.1, forward strand.
AGGGCGGCATGGTGTCGGTCGCGTTGCCGGTGGAGGGGGTGCGTGAGCGTCTCTCCCTCTGGGGTGAGGAGCGGATCTCGGTGGCGGCCGTGAACGGCCCGTCGTCGGTGGTCGTGTCCGGTGAACCGGAAGCGCTGGACGAGCTGTTGGCGTCCTGTGAGGCGGACGGTGTCCGTGCCCGCCGCATTCCGGTGGACTACGCCTCGCACTCCGCGCAGGTGGAGTCGATCCGTACCGAGCTGCTCGAACTGCTCGCTGACGTACGCCCGCGGGCGGGCTCGGTGCCCGTCCTCTCGACGGTCACCGGTGAACTCACCGACGGCTCGGGCATGGATGCCGAGTACTGGTACACCAATCTCCGCACGACCGTCCGTTTCGCCGAGGCGGTGGACACCCTCCTCGCGGACGGCTTCGGCACGTTCGTGGAGGTCAGTGCCCATCCGGTGCTGGCGATGGCGGTGCAGGACGCCGCCGAGGCGGCCGGGTACGACGCGGTGACCGTCGGCACGCTGCGCCGGGACGAGGGCGGGCCCCGCCGGGTGCTCGCCTCGTTCGCGGAGGCGTGGGTGCGCGGGGTGGCCGTCGACTGGCGGGCCGGCGTCTTCGCCGACGCCGACAGCGTCGCGCCCCTCGACCTGCCCACCTACGCCTTCCAGCGTGCGCACTACTGGCTGGACGCGCCCAGAACGACCGCCGACGACGAGCACCGCGCCGAACTCGACCCCGTGGAGGCCGAGTTCTGGGCCGCCGTGGAACGCGAGGACCTGGACGTGCTGGCCGACTCGCTGGACCTGGGCGCCGACGCCCCGCTGAGCGCCGTCCTGCCCGCCCTGTCGTCCTGGCGGCGGCAGCGCCGCGAGCAGTCCACGGTCGACGGCTGGCGCTACCGGATCGTCTGGCGGCCCCTCACCGACCTGCCCGCGCCCGTGCTCTCCGGACACTGGGTGCTGATCGCGGCCGACGACGACAGGGATCGGGCGGACGGCCTCGCCGAGGCGCTCGGGCAGCGCGGCGCCGACGTCACCGTGCTCACCGTCGGCGAGGGCGACCTCGACCGGACGGCCCTGGCCGCCCGGCTGATCACGGAACTCCCCGAGGGCACGAAACCCGCCGGTCTGCTCTCCCTGCTGGGCGGCGCCGAGCAGCGCTGCGCCGCGCACCCGTCCGTGCCGTTCGGCCTGGCGGGTTCCCTGGTGCTGATCCAGGCGCTCGCCGACGCCGGGATCGAGGCGCCGCTGTGGACCGCCACCCGCGGCGCCGTCGCCGTCGACGGCACCGAGCGGCTGACCGGCCCGGCCCAGTCGCTGGTGTGGGGCCTCGGGCGGGTCGCCGCGCTGGAGGACTCCGCCCGCTGGGGTGGTCTGGTCGACCTGCCCGAGCAGCTGGACGAGCGCGCCGTGGACCGCCTCACGGGCGTCCTGGCCGGTACCGGGGGTGAGGACCAGGTCGCGGTCCGGGCCTCGGGTGTGCTGGTGCGCCGCCTGGTGCACGCGCCGGCCGCTCCGGTGTCGGGGGAGGGCTGGCGGCCGTCCGGCACGGTGCTGGTGACCGGTGGCACGGGTGCGCTCGGTGCGCACGTGGCCCGCTGGCTGGCCCGCAACGGTGCCGAGCACCTGCTGCTGACCAGCCGCCGCGGCCCCGACGCCGACGGCGCGGCCGAGCTCGCGGCCGAACTCACCGCCCTCGGGGCCCGCCCCACCATCGTGTCCTGCGACGTGGCCGACCGGGCCGCCCTCGCCGACCTGCTCGCCACGATCCCCGCCGAGCACCCGCTCACCGCCGTGATGCACACCGCGGCCGTCCTGGACGACGCGGTGATCCTGGCCCTCACCGCCGACCAGCTGGAGCGGGTGCTGCGGGTCAAGGTCGACTCCGCCCTCCACCTGCACGAGCTCACCCGGGACCTGGACCTCTCCGCCTTCGTCCTGTTCTCCTCCTTCGCCGCCACCTTCGGCGCCCCCGGCCAGGGCAACTACGCCCCCGGGAACGCCTTCCTGGACGCCCTGGCCACTCAGCGCCGCGCCGACGGCCTGCCCGCCACCTCGGTCGCCTGGGGCCCCTGGGGCGAGGGCGGAATGGCGGAGGGCGGGGTCGGCGACCGCATGCGCCGCCACGGCATCCTGGAGATGGACCCGCACCTGGCCGTCACCGCCCTCCAGCACGCGCTGGACCAGGGTGACCCGGTGCTGACCGTCACCGACGTCGACTGGCAGCGCTTCGCCCTGGCCTTCACCTCCGGCCGGGCCCGTCCACTGCTCGACGAGGTGCCCGAGGCCGCCCGGGTGCTGGCCGGGGCCCGCGCCGCCGGTGCGGAGCAGCCGTCCGGCGGCGGGGGCCTCGCCGCCCGGCTCGCGGGCGTGGCCCCGGGCGAGCGCGACCGCATCCTGCTCGACCTGGTCACCTCGCACGTCGCCGCCGCGCTCGGCTTCGCCGGGCCGGAGGCCGTCGACACCGGCCGGGCCTTCAAGGAACTCGGCTTCGACTCGCTGACCGCCGTGGAGCTGCGCAACCGGCTCGGTGCCGCCGCCGGGGTCAAGCTGCCGGCCACCCTCATCTACGACCACCCCAACACCCTCGCACTGGTCCGCCACCTCGGCGCGGAGCTGTCCGGTACGGGAGTCCTCGCCGCCGCCCCGGCCGTGGCGAGCGGCGCGGCCCACGACGAGCCGATCGCCATCGTCGGCATGAGCTGCCGCTTCCCCGGCGGCGTGGACTCGCCGGAGGACCTGTGGCAGCTGCTGATGTCCGGCGGTGACGCCCTGTCGGAGTTCCCCACCGACCGCGGCTGGGACCTGGACACCGGCCTCGGCGCCGACCCCGGCACGCAGAGCACCTCCTACATCCGCGAGGGCGGCTTCCTGCACGGCGCGAGCCGTTTCGACGCGGCCTTCTTCGGGATCTCGCCGCGCGAGGCGCTCGCCATGGACCCGCAGCAGCGGCTGCTGCTGGAGACCTCCTGGGAGGCGTTCGAGCGGGCCGGCATCGACCCGCACGCCCTGCCCGGCAGCCGGACGGGCGTCTTCGCCGGCACCAACGGCGGGGACTACCTCGGCCTGCTCGCCGGAGCCGCCCACTCGGCGGAGGGCCATGTCGCCACCGGCACCGCCGCCAGCGTGGTGTCCGGTCGGGTCTCCTACCTGTTCGGCCTCGAAGGCCCGGCGATGACCGTCGACACCGCCTGCTCGGCCTCCCTGGTCGCCCTCCACCTGGCCGTCCAGTCACTGCGGGGCGGTGAGTGCGAACTGGCCCTGGCCGGCGGTGTGACGGTGATGTCCACGCCCGGCACCTTCGTGGAGTTCAGCCGCCAGCAGGGCCTGGCCTCGGACGGCCGCTGCAAGCCCTTCTCAGCTGCGGCCGACGGCTTCACCCCCTCCGAGGGCGTCGGGATGCTGCTGGTCGAGCGGTTGTCGGACGCGCGGCGCAACGGGCACCCGGTGCTGGCGGTGGTGCGGGGTTCGGCGATCAACCAGGACGGTGCCTCGAACGGGCTGACGGCGCCCAACGGCCCCTCCCAGCAGCGGGTGATCCGCCAGGCCCTGGCCAATGCAGGCCTCACTCCCGACCTGGTCGACGCGGTGGAGGCGCACGGGACCGGCACCAGGCTCGGCGATCCGATCGAGGCGCAGGCCCTGATCGCCACCTACGGGCAGGGCCGTCCGGCGGACCGTCCGCTCCTGCTCGGATCGGTGAAGTCCAACCTGGGCCACGCCCAGGCGGCGGCCGGCCTCGCCGGTGTGATCAAGATGGTCGAGGCACTGCGCCACGGCGTCCTGCCGGCGAGCATCCACCTGGACGAGCCTTCGTCCCATGTGGACTGGTCGGCGGGTGCGGTGGAGTTGCTGACGGGGGCGCGGGAGTGGCCGGAGACGGGGGAGCCGCGTCGGGCGGGTGTGTCGTCGTTCGGGTTCAGCGGGACGAACGCGCATGTGATCATCGAGCAGGCGCCGGTCGAGGAGTCCGTGGCGGAGCCGGTCGAGGCTGCGGTGCCGGTGGTCGGGGTGTCGGTGGTGCCGTGGTTGGTGTCGGCGCGGGGCGAGGAGGCGTTGCGCGGGCAGGCCGTGCGGTTGCGGGCGTTCGCGGCGCGCGGGCCGGAGGCGCGTGGCGCCGGGCTGGCGCTGGCGGCCGGGCGGGCCGCGCTGGAGCACCGGGCCGTCGTACTCGGCGCCGACATCACCGAACTCGGCTCCGAGCTGGCCGAGTTGGCCGCCGATGGGCCGAGTGCGAGGGTGGTCCGGGGCGTCGCCGGCTCGGCGGGGAAGGTGGCGTTCGTCTTTCCGGGTCAGGGTTCGCAGTGGGCGGCGATGGCGGTGGAGCTGTTGGAGTCGTCGCCGGTGTTCGCTGCTCGGATGGCTGAGTGTGGGGCGGCGTTGGCGCCGTTCGCGGACGGGTGGTCGCTGCTGGACGTGGTCCGTGGTGATGGTGGTGACGCCTGGATGGACCGGGTCGACGTGGTGCAGCCGGTGCTGTGGGCGGTGATGGTGTCGCTGGCGGAGGTGTGGCGGGCGGCCGGTGTCGAGCCGGGCGCGGTGGTCGGTCACTCGCAGGGCGAGATCGCGGCTGCGGTGGTGGCGGGCGCGCTCTCCGTCGAGGACGGCGCTCGCGTGGTGGCACTGCGCAGCCGCGCCATCGCCGGTGGGCTGGCCGGGCAGGGCGGCATGGTGTCGGTCGCGTTGCCGGTGGAGGGGGTGCGTGAGCGTCTCTCGGTCTGGGGTGAGGAGCGGATCTCGGTGGCGGCCGTGAACGGCCCGTCGTCGGTGGTCGTCTCCGGTGAACCTGCCGCGCTGGAGGAGCTGTTGGCGTCCTGTGAGGCGGACGGTGTCCGTGCCCGCCGTATTCCGGTGGACTACGCCTCGCACTCCGCGCAGGTGGAGTCGATCCGTACCGAGCTGCTCGAACTGCTCGCTGACGTACGCCCGCGGGCGGGCTCGGTGCCCGTGTTCTCGACGGTCACCGGTGAACTCACCGACGGCTCCGGCATGGACGCCGAGTACTGGTACACCAACCTCCGCACCACCGTCCGCCTGCAGGACGCCGCCGAGAGGCTGCTCGCGGACGGCTTCGGCACCTTCGTCGAGGTCAGCCCGCACCCGGTGCTGGTGATGGCCCTTCAGGAGAGCATCGAGGCGGCCGACCGGGAGGCCGTGGCCTTCGGCACGCTGCGCCGCGACGAGGGCGGGCCCCGCCGGATGCTGGCCTCGTTCGCGCAGGCGTGGGTGCGCGGGGTGGCCGTCGACTGGCGGGCCGCCGCCTTCGCCGGCGCCGACAGCGTCGCGCCCATCGACCTGCCCACCTACGCCTTCCAGCACCGCCGCTTCTGGCCCGAGCCCGCCCGTCCCGAGGCCGGGGGGTCCGGCGGCGACCCGGTGGACACCGCGTTCTGGGAGGTCGTCGAACGCGAGGACCTGGACGCGCTGGCCGGCTCCCTGGACCTGGGCGCCGACGCCCCGCTGAGCGCCGTCCTGCCCGCCCTGTCGTCCTGGCGACGGCAGCACCGCGAGCAGGCGACCGTCGACGGCTGGCGCTACCGCGTCCTCTGGCGGCCCCTCACCGACCTGCCCGCACCGCTGCTCCCGGGCACCTGGGCCCTGGTCGCGGCCGAGCACGACGAGGCCCGCGCGGCCGAGCTCGCCGGGGCACTCGACCGCCGCGGCGCGCATACCCGCATCCTCCTCGTCCGCGCGGCGGACCTCGACCGGGACGCACTGGCCGAGCGGCTGCGCAAGGAACTCGGCGACGTGGCCGGACTGACCGGTCTGCTCGCCCTGCCGGCCGCGGATGCGGCGCCGCACGCCGACCATCAGGGCGTGCCGCTCGGCCTGGCCGGCACGGCCGCCCTGGTGCAGGCCCTCGGCGACGCCGGGATCGACGCGCCGCTGTGGTGCGCCACCCGCGGCGCCGTCGCGGTCGGCCGCGCCGAGCGCGTGTCCGATCCCGCCCAGGCGCTGGTCTGGGGCTTCGGCCGGGTCGCCGCGCTGGAGCACCCGCAGCGCTGGGGTGGTCTGGTCGACCTGCCGGAGAAGCCGGACGAGCGGGCCTTCGACGGTCTCGCCGCCGTCCTGGCCGGTACCGGGGGTGAGGACCAGGTCGCGGTCCGGGCCTCGGGTGTGCTGGTGCGCCGTCTGGTGCACGCGCCGGCCGCTCCGGTGTCGGGGGAGGGCTGGCGGCCGTCCGGCACGGTGCTGGTGACCGGTGGCACGGGTGCGCTCGGTGCGCACGTGGCCCGCTGGCTGGCCCGCAACGGTGCCGAGCACCTGCTGCTGACCAGCCGCCGCGGCCCCGACGCCGACGGCGCGGCCGAGCTCGCGGCCGAACTCACCGCCCTCGGGGCCCGCCCCACCATCGTGTCCTGCGACGTGGCCGACCGGGCCGCCCTCGCCGACCTGCTCGCCACGATCCCCGCCGAGCACCCGCTCACCGCCGTGATGCACACCGCCGGGGTACTGGACGACGGCGTCCTGGACGCGCTGACGCCCGAGCGGTTCGCCCGGGTGCTGCGCCCGAAGGTCGACGCGGTGCTCGCCCTGGACGAGCTGACCCGGAGCCTGGACCTCTCCGCGTTCGTCCTGTTCTCCGGCATCGCCGGCACCCTGGGCGACGCCGGGCAGGCCAACTACGCCGCCGCCAACGCCTATCTGGACGCGTTCGCCGAGCACCGGCGCGCCCAGGGCCGGCCCGCCACCTCGGTGGCCTGGGGCCGCTGGGGGGAGACCGGCATGGCCGCGAACGGCGTGATCGGCGACCGGCTCGACCATGCCGGACTGCCCGCGATGCCCCCCGAGTCGGCGATCACCGCCCTCCAGCAGGCGCTGGACCTGGACGAGACGACGGTGACCGTCGCCGCCGTCGACTGGGAGCGGTTCGCCCCCGGATTCACCTCCGTCCGGGCCTCCACCCTGCTCGACGAACTGCCGGGCGCCCGCCGCCCCGCCGCCGGATCCCCGGCCGGCCCGGCGGACACCCCCGCCTCCGACGCCGCCGAGCTGCGGCGGCGCCTGGCCGGCATGGCGGAGCTGGAGCGCGCGCAGACCGTCCTCGACCTGGTCCGGGCCCATGCGGCCGCGGCGCTCGGGCACGCCTCCGTGGACGAGGTCGGGGCGGGCCGGGCCTTCAAGGAACTCGGCCTGGACTCGCTGACCGCGCTGGAACTGCGCAACCGGCTCGGCGCAGCCACCGGCCTGCGGCTGCCCGCCACGCTGGTGTTCGACTTCCCGACGCCGGCCGCGCTCGCCGAGCGGCTGCGGACCGAGCTGGTCCCGGCCGGCGCCGCGGGCGGCGGGGGAGGCACGCTCGGCGACCTCGACCGGCTGGAGGCCGCACTCGCCACGGTCGCCGACGACGAGGACACCCGGGCGGACGTCGCCGCCCGCCTCCAGGCCCTGCTGACCCGCTGGAGCGCCGCGCCGCGCGAACGGGAGGCCGACCTCCAGGTCGCCGAGCAGCTCCAGGCGGCCTCCGCCGACGAGCTGTTCGCCTTCATCGACCAGGAGCTGGGCATGGCCTGACCGCACCACCGCCCGGCGGCGGCGCACCCAGGCGCGCCGCCGGCCCCGCGAAGTATTCGCCCGGCCTGCCCGGGCAGGGCCTCATCCGGCCCGCCACCACACGCAGCCACCGACGAGTGACTGCAGCCATCGACATGGGTGAGGTTCCACAGTGTCCCAGGAAAAGCTCCTCGACTATCTGAAGCGCGTCACGGCCGACCTCCACCAGACCCGTCAGCGGCTGCGCGAGGCGGAGGCGGGCGACTCCGAGCCGATCGCGCTGGTGTCGATGAGCTGCCGGTTCGCAGGCGGAGTCGACTCCCCCGAGGAGCTCTGGCAGCTGGTGGCCGAAGGCCGGGACGCCGTCGGTGACTTCCCCGCCGACCGCGGCTGGGACACCGGGTCGCTGTTCGACGACGACCCGGACCAGCAGGGCACCAGCTACACCAGCCAGGGCGGATTCCTCTACGACGCCACCGAGTTCGACGCCGGGTTCTTCGGCATCAGCCCCCGCGAGACCCTCGGCATGGACCCGCAGCAGCGCCTGCTGCTGGAGGCCTCCTGGGAGGTGCTGGAACGGGCCGGCATCGACCCGACCTCGCTCAAGGGCAGCCGGACCGGCGTCTTCGCGGGCACCAACGGCCAGGACTACGGCGACCTGCTCCACCAGGTCCCCGAGGGCGTCGAGGGCTACACCCTGACCGGAAACGCGGCCAGCGTTCTCTCCGGAAGGCTGTCCTACACCTTCGGTCTGGAGGGCCCGGCGGTCACCGTCGACACCGCCTGCTCCTCCTCACTGGTCGCGCTGCACCTCGCCGCCCAGGCGCTGCGCCAGCGCGAGTGCTCGCTCGCCCTGGCCGGCGGCGTCACGGTGATGTCCAGCCCCCGGGCGTTCATCCAGTTCAGCCGTCAGCGCGGACTCGCGCCCGACGGCCGCTGCAAGTCCTTCGCCGCCGCCGCCGACGGCACGGGCTGGGGCGAGGGCGTCGGCATGCTCCTGCTGGAGCGGCTCTCCGACGCCCGCCGCAACGGCCACCCGGTGCTGGCCGTGCTCCGCGGCTCGGCCGTCAACCAGGACGGCGCCTCCAACGGCCTCACCGCGCCCAACGGGCCGTCCCAGCAGCGCGTCATCCGCCAGGCGCTCGCCGACGCGGGCCTGACCCCCGCCCAGGTCGACGCCGTCGAGGCACACGGCACCGGCACCGTCCTCGGCGACCCCATCGAGGCGCAGGCCCTGCTCGCCACCTACGGCCTGGAACGGCCGGCCGACCACCCGCTCTGGCTCGGCTCGGTGAAGTCCAACCTCGGCCACACCCAGGCCGCCGCCGGCGTCGCCGGCATCATCAAGATGGTGCTCGCCATGCAGCACGGCCTGCTCCCGCAGAGCCTGCACGTCGACCAGCCCTCCCCGCACGTCGACTGGGCCTCGGGCGGTGTCCGCCTGCTCGACCGGGCCCGGGCCTGGCCAGAGACCGGCGAGCCGCGCCGGGCCGGCGTCTCCTCGTTCGGCGTCAGCGGCACCAACGCGCACGCCATCATCGAACAGGCCCCCGCGCCCGAGACCGCCCCGGAACCCGACCCCGCACCGGCCGCGCCCGCCGTGCTGCCCTACCTGGTCTCCGGCCGGACCGCCGAGGCCCTGCGCGCCCAGGCCGCCCGGCTGCGCGCCCACCTGGAGGCCGAGCCCGCGCCCGCGCCGGCCGACCTCGCGCACTCGCTGGCCACCGGCCGCGCCGCGCTCGACCACCGGGCCGCCGTCCTCGCCGCCGACCGCACCGAGCTCCTGGCCGGCCTGGACGCGCTCGCCGCCGGCGAGTCCGCACCGCACCTGCTGCAGGGCACCGCCGTCGCCGAAGGCCGTACCGCGTTCCTGTTCACCGGCCAGGGCAGCCAGCGCGCCGGCATGGGCGCGGAACTGTACGCCGCCCACCCGGCGTACCGGGAGGCGTACGACGCGGTCTGCGCGGAGCTGGACCCGCTGCTGGAGCGTCCACTGTGCGAAGCCGTCGCCGACGAGAGCCTGATCGACGAGACCGCGTACGCCCAGCCGGCGCTGTTCGCCCTGGAGGTGGCGCTGTTCCGGCTGCTGGAGTCCTGGAGCCTGAACGCCGACTTCCTCGCCGGGCACTCCATCGGCGAGCTGGCCGCCGCCCACGTCGCCGGGGTGCTGTCCCTGGCCGACGCGGCGAGGCTGGTCGCGGCCCGGGGCCGGCTGATGCAGGCGCTGCCGCGCGGCGGCGCGATGGTCGCCGTCGAGGCCGCCGAGGCCGAGGTGGCGCCGCTGCTCACCGGGGGCGTCGGGATCGCCGCCGTCAACGGGCCCACCTCCGTGGTGATCTCGGGTACCGAGCAGGCCGTCCTGGCCGTCGCCGGGAAACTGGCCGCCGACGGCCGCCGCACCAAGCGCCTCACCGTCAGCCACGCCTTCCACTCACCGCTGATGGACGGCATGCTGGACGAGTTCCGCGCCGTCGCCGAGTCGCTCACGTACCGGGCGCCGCGGATCCCGATCGTCTCCACCGTCACCGGCACCTCGCTGACCGCCGAGGAGCTGTGCTCGCCCGAGTACTGGGTGCGCCACGTCCGCGAGGCCGTCCGCTTCCACGACGCCGTCCGCCGACTGCACGCCAACGGGGTCACCACCTACCTGGAGCTCGGCCCCGACGGTGTGCTCACCGCCCTCGCCCAGCACAGCCTCGACGGGGACGCCGCCCCGGCCACCCTGGTCGCCGCCCTGCGCGCCGGCCGCCCCGAGGTCCCGAGCCTGCTGACGGCCGTCGCCCGCGCCCACGTCCACGGCACCGCCCCCGACTGGCGCGCGGTGGGGCGGGACTGGGGCGGACACCGCATCGACCTGCCGACCTACGCCTTCCAGCGCCGCCGCCACTGGCCCGAGCCCCCGGCCGGCTGGCTCGGCGACGTCACCTCCGCCGGCCTCGGCGCCGCCGACCACCCGCTGCTCGGCGCCGCCGTCGCACTCGCCGACGCGGACGGCGTCCTGTTCACCGGCCTGCTCTCGCTGCAGACCCACCCCTGGCTCGCCGACCACGCCGTGATGGGCACCGTGCTGCTCCCCGGCACCGCCTTCGTCGAGCTCGCCGTCCGGGCCGGCGACCACGTCGGCACCCCCCGGCTCGCCGAACTCACCCTCCAGGCGCCACTGGTGCTGCCCGAGCACGGCGCCGTGCAGCTCCAGCTCGCCGTCGGCGACGCGGACGAGTCCGGCAGCCGCCCGTTCACCCTGCACTCCCGGCCCGAGCCCGACGGAGCCGCCGGCGCGGCCGCCCTGACGGCCGAACACGCCTGGACCCGGCACGCCGCCGGCCTGCTCGCCCCCGCCGCGGACCGTCCCGCCGAACCGCTCGGCCTGACCAGCTGGCCGCCGGCCGGCGCCGTCCCCGTCCCCACCGAGGGCCTCTACGACTACCTTGCCGAGGCGGGCTTCGGCTACGGCCCGGTCTTCCAGGGCCTCACCGCGGCCTGGCAGCTCGGCGACGAGATCTACGCCGACGTCCGCCTGCCAGAGGCGGCCCGCGCCGACGCCGGACTGTTCGGCCTGCACCCCGCGCTGCTGGACGCCGCCCTGCACGGCGTCGGCATGGGCACCCTGCTGACGCCCAGCGATTCCGGGCGCCTCCCGTTCGCCTGGCGCGGCGTCACCCTGCACGCCTCCGGCGCCGACAGCCTGCGCGTGCGGCTCGCCCCGGCCGGTGCGGACGCCGTCGCCGTCACCGTCGCCGACGCCACCGGCAGGCCCGTCGCCACCGTCGACTCGCTGCTGCTGCGCCCGGTGTCGGCCGCCCAGGTGCACGCCGCCCGCGCCGTCCACCACGAGTCGCTGTTCACCGTCGCCTGGCAGAGCGCCGCACCCGGCACACCCGAGCCCACCGGCTGGGCCCTGCTCGGCACCGGGGACGACCGGCCGGACCCGGCCGCCGCCCTCGCCCTGCCCGTCCACCGGACGCCGGCCGAACTCGCCGCCGCCCTCCGGGCCGGAGCCGAGGCACCGCACACCGTCCTGGCCACCCTCGCCGGCCCCGCCGGCGACGGGCCGGGCGCCGACGACGCCCCGGCCGCCGCCCACGCCGTCGCCGCCCGGGCGCTCGCCCTGGTCCAGCAGTGGCTCGCCGAGGACCCGCTCGCCGACACCAGGCTGGTCCTGACCACCCACGGCGCCGTCGCCGTCCGGCCCGGCGAGGACGTCACCGACCCGGCCGCCGCCACCGTCTGGGGCCTGGTGCGGTCCGCCCAGTCCGAACACCCCGGCCGCCTCGTGCTGGCCGACCTGGACGACCACCCCGCCACCCCGGCCGCGCTGCTCGCCGCCGTCGCCGCCGACGAACCCCAACTCGCCGTACGGGCCGGCGCCCTGTACGTGCCCCGGCTCTCCCGGGTCACCGCCACCGAGCCCCCCGCCGAGGCCGGCACCGGCGCCATCGACCCCGACGGCACCGTCCTGATCACCGGCGCCACCGGCACACTCGGCGCCCTGGTCGCCCGCCACCTGGTCACCGACCGCGGTGCCCGGCACCTGCTGCTGCTCTCCCGCCGCGGCATCGAGGCCCCCGGGGCCGCCGAACTCGCGGCCGAACTCGCCGAGGCCGGCGCCACCGTCACCCTCGCCGCCTGCGACGTCGCCGACCGCGCCGCGCTCGCCCGGGCCCTCGCCGAGATCCCGGCCGCCCACCCGCTCACCGCCGTCCTGCACACCGCCGGCGTCCTCGACGACGGCATCGTCGACGCCCTCACCCCCGAGCGCCTCGACACCGTCCTGCGCCCCAAGGCCGACGCCGCCTGGCACCTGCACGAGCTGACGGCCGGACAGCACCTCGACGCCTTCGTCCTGTTCTCGGCCGCCGCCGCCACCCTCGGCGGCCCCGGGCAGGCCAACTACGCCGCCGCCAACGCCTTCCTCGACGCCCTCGCCCACCACCGGCACGCCCTCGGTCTGCCCGCCACCTCGCTCGCCTGGGGCCTGTGGGCCGAACGCAGCGGCATGACCGGCGCCCTGGACACCGCCGACCTGCAGCGCATCAACCGCGCCGGCGTCGCCGCCCTGTCCTCCGCCGAGGGCCTGGCCCTGCTGGACACCGCCACCGCACTCGGCGGCGCCACCTACGTCCCGATGCGGCTCGACCTCACCGCCCTGCGCGGCCAGGCCGCCTCCCCGGCCCTGCCCGCCCTGCTGCGCGGCCTGGTCCGTGCCCCCGCCCGCCCGGCCGCCCGGGCCGCCGCCACGGACTCCGGCGCGGCCGGCCTCGCCGGACAGCTCGCCGCACTCCCGGCCGCCGAACGCACCAAGGCCCTGCTCGGCCTGGTCGCCGCCGAGGTCGCCGCCGTGCTCGGCCACAGCGGCGCCGACGCCGTCGAACCCACCCTCGCGTTCAAGGAGTTGGGCTTCGACTCGCTGACCGCCGTCGAACTGCGAAACCGGCTGACCGCCGCCACCGGCCTGCGGCTGCCCGCCACCCTGGTCTTCGACTACCCGACGCCGCAGGCCCTCGCCGGACAGCTGGACACCCAGCTCGTCGGCTCCGCCGCACCCGCCGCCGTCACCACCGCCGCCACCACGGCCCCCGACGACGACCCGATCGCCATCATCGGGATGGCCTGCCGCTACCCCGGCGGGGTGACCTCCCCCGAGGAGCTCTGGCAGCTGGTCGCCGAAGGCGGCGACGGCGTCTCCGCCTTTCCCACCGACCGCGGCTGGCCCCTGGACGCCCTCTACGACCCGGACCCGGAGCAGCAGGGCACCTCGTACGCCCGGGAAGGCGGCTTCCTGCACGACGCCGGCGCCTTCGACGCCGCCTTCTTCGGCATCAACCCGCGCGAGGCGCTCGCCATGGACCCGCAGCAGCGCCTGCTGCTCGAAGCCTCCTGGGAGGCGTTCGAACGGGCCGGCATCGACCCCGCCACCCTGCGCGGCAGCCGCACCGGCGTCTTCGCCGGCGTCATGTACCACGACTACGTCTCCCGCCTGCCCGCCGTTCCCGAGGGCGTCGAGGGTTACCTCGGCACCGGCAGCTCGGGCAGCGTCGCCTCCGGCCGAGTCTCCTACACCTTCGGCCTGGAGGGCCCGGCCGTCACCGTCGACACCGCCTGCTCCTCCTCGCTGGTCGCCCTGCACCTGGCGAGCCAGGCACTGCGCAGCGGCGAGTGCACGATGGCCCTGGCCGGCGGCGTCACCGTGATGTCCACACCCGACACCTTCGTCGACTTCAGCCGTCAGCGCGGCCTCGCCGCCGACGGGCGCTGCAAGTCCTTCTCCGCCGCCGCCGACGGCACCAGCTGGGCCGAGGGCGTCGGCATGCTCCTCGTCGAACGGCTCTCCGACGCCCGCCGCAACGGCCACCCCGTGCTCGCGGTGGTCCGCGGCACCGCCGTCAACCAGGACGGCGCCTCCAACGGCCTCACCGCGCCGAACGGCCCCTCGCAGCAGCGCGTCATCCAGCAGGCCCTGGCCAACGCGGGCCTGTCGGCCGCCCAGGTCGACGCCGTCGAGGCGCACGGCACCGGCACGGTCCTCGGCGACCCCATCGAGGCACAGGCGCTGCTCGCCACCTACGGCCAGGGGCGCACCGAGGACCGGCCGCTCTGGCTCGGCTCGATCAAGTCCAACCTCGGCCACACCCAGGCCGCCGCCGGTGCCGCGGGCATCATCAAGATGGTCATGGCGATGCGGCACGGCGTCCTGCCGCAGACCCTGCACGTCGACGAACCCTCCTCGCACGTCGACTGGACGGCCGGCGCCGTCGAGCTGCTGACCTGTGCCCGGCCCTGGCCGGAGACGGGCGAACCCCGCCGTGCCGGCGTCTCCTCGTTCGGCGTCAGCGGCACCAACGCCCACGCCGTCATCGAACAGGCCCCGGACGAGCCGGCCGCCCCCGAGGCCCCCGGCGGGCCGGACACGGTGCCGTGGGTGCTCTCCGCCAAAACCCCCGAGGCCCTCGCCGCCCAGGCCGGACGACTGCACCGCCGACTGGCCGAGGACGACTCCTGGCACCCCGCCGACGTCGCACGCGCCCTGGCCACCACCCGAGGCAGCCACGACCGGCGCGCCGCCCTGATCGGCGGCGACCGGACCGAACTCCTGCGCGGCCTGGAGGCACTGTCCCGCGGCGAGTCCGCCCACGTCGAAGGCACGGCGGCCGGTGGTCGTACGGCGTTCCTGTTCGCGGGGCAGGGGAGTCAGCGGGCGGGGATGGGGGAGGAGCTGTACGGCTCTTTCCCGGTGTTCGCGGCGGCGTTCGACGCGGTGTGTGCGGAGTTGGATCCGCTGCTGGATCGCCCGTTGCGTGCGGTGGTTGGCGATGCGGAGCTGATCGACGAGACGGGTTACACGCAGCCGGCGCTCTTTGCGCTGGAGGTGGCGCTGTTCCGGTTGGTGGAGTCGTGGGGTGTGCGGCCGGATTTCCTGGCGGGGCACTCGATCGGTGAGCTGGCCGCCGCGCACGTGGCGGGTGTGCTGTCGCTGGCGGACGCCTCGAAGCTGGTGGCGGCGCGTGGGCGTCTGATGCAGGCGTTGCCGCGTGGTGGTGCGATGGTGGCGGTGGAGGCCGCGGAGGCGGAGGTGCTGCCGTTGCTGACCGGGGGTGTCGGTGTCGCTGCTGTCAACGGGCCTGTGTCGGTGGTGATTTCGGGTGTCGAGCAATCTGTCCTGGAGGTTGCGGAGAAGCTGGCGGCGGATGGTCGCCGGACGAAGCGGCTGACGGTCAGCCATGCGTTCCACTCGCCGTTGATGGACGGGATGCTGGACGAGTTCCGTTCGGTGGCTTCGGAGTTGACGTTCCAGGCGCCAAGGATCCCGATCGTCTCCACTCTCACCGGTGCCCTGGCGTCGGACGAGCTGACGGATCCCGAGTACTGGGTGCGGCATGTCCGTGAGGCGGTCCGTTTCGCCGACGCCGTTCAGGTGCTGGAGGGCGAAGGCGTCCGGACGTTCCTGGAGTTGGGGCCGGACGGGACGCTGACCGCGATGGCGCAGCAGTGTCTCGCCGAGGACACCGACGCCGCGCTCACCCCTGCCCTGCGCCGGGACCGCCCCGAAGCCCTGAGCTTCACCACCGCCCTCGCCCGGCTGCACGTGCGCGGTGCCAGGCTCGACTGGCAGGCCGTCTTCGCCGGCACCGGCGCCCGCCGCGTCGACCTCCCCACCTACGCCTTCCAGCGGGAGCGGTACTGGATGGAGGCGCCCGCGCTGTGGGCGGTGGACGTGGCATCGGCCGGCCTGGTCGCGCCCGGGCACCCGCTGCTCGGCGCCGCCGCCCCGCTGGCCGAGTCCGACGGCTACCTGTTCACCGGGCGGCTCGCCCTGGACACCCACCCGTGGCTGGCCGACCACGCCGTCTCCGGCACCGTGCTGCTGCCCGGCACCGCCTTCGTCGAGCTGGCCCTGCGGGCCGGCGAGCAGGTCGGCTGCGAGCGGCTGGACGAACTCACCCTGGAAGCGCCGCTGGTGCTCCCCGGCGCCGAGGCGCTGCAGTTCCAGCTCTGGGTGGGCGCCGCCGGAGGGGACGGCGGTCGGCCGCTCAGCCTGTACTCCCGTCCGGAGCAGGCCGACCCCGAGGAGCCCTGGACCCGCCACGCGAGCGGAGCGCTCGCCGTCGCCGCGGGGGCCGAGGCCGCCGAGCTCGTCGAGTGGCCGCCCTCCGGCGCCACGGCCGTCGAGGCCGACGGGCTCTACGAGCGGCTGGCCGCGGGCGGATTCGCCTACGGTCCCGCGTTCCAGGGACTCACGGCCGCCTGGCGGCTCGGCGAGGAACTCTTCGCCGAGGTCGCGCTGCCCGAGACGGCGGAGGCGGACGGCGGCCTGTTCGGCCTCCACCCCGCCCTCCTCGACGCCGCCCTGCACGGCACGTTCCTGCAGGAGGGCTCCGCGGGGGACACCGGCGGGGCCCAGGGGCGGCTGCCGTTCTCCTGGAGCGGGGTCACGCTGCACGCCGTCGGCGCCACCGCGCTGCGGGTGCGGATCACCCCGCAGGGCGCCGACACCATCGCCCTGGCGCTCGCCGACACGACCGGCCGACCGGTCGCCACCGTCGATTCGCTGATGCTGCGCCCGGTGGCCGCCGAGCAGCTGCGCGGGGCCCGGTCCGGTCACCTCGACGCGCTCTTCGAGGTCGAGTGGACGGCGCTGCCGGCCGCGACCGCTGCCGACCCGGCCGCAACCGCCCTGGCCGTCGTCGGGGCCCCCGGGCAGGGCGACGCGGCCGAGGCGCTGCACCGGACCCTGCGCGCCGGCGGCGTCGCCGCCGAGGCCTACCCGGACCTCGCCGCCCTGGCCGCCGCCGTCGAATCCGGCGCCCCGGCACCGGAGTTCGTACTCGCCCCGTTCGACCTGCCGGTCCCGGCCGCGGGCACCGGGCTGCCGTCCGCCGACACCGTCCGGGCGGCCACCCACCACGCCCTCGCGCTCGCCCAGTCCTGGCTGGACCGGCGCACCCTCGCCGACGCCCGTCTCGTGGTCGTCACCCGCGGCGCGGTCGCCACCGCGGGCGGCGAGCAGGCCGACGACCTGGCCGGCGCGGCACTGTGGGGCCTGCTCCGCTCGGCGCAGTCCGAGAACCCGGACCGCTTCGTCCTGCTCGACCTGGACCGGGCCGACGGCGCCGACGTCGCCCTGTCCGCCGTCCTGCCCGCCGCTCTGGCCTGCGGAGAACCCGAACTGGCCGTCCGTCACGGCGACTTGTTCGCCCCGCGGCTCGCCCGGATCGCCGCCGACGCGGCCCTCATCCCGCCCGAGGGTGCCGCCGCCTGGCGGCTCGGCATCCCCGTCAAGGGCACCCTGGAGAACCTGGAACTGATCGAGTTCCCGCCCGCCGTCGCCCCGCTCGAACCGGGCTACCTCCGGATCGGCGTCCGCGCCACCGGCCTGAACTTCCGGGACGTCCTCAACGCCCTCGGCATGTACCCCGGCAACGCCGGCCTGCTCGGCCTGGAGGGCGCGGGCGTCGTCCTGGAGGTCGGCCCCGACGTCACCGACCTCGCCGTCGGCGACCGGGTGTTCGGCATGCTCTCCGGCGGCTTCGCACCCGTCACGGTCACCGACCGGCGGATGGTCGCCCGGATGCCCGACGAGTGGAGCTTCGCCGAGGCCGCCTCCGTCCCGGTGGTGTTCCTCACCGCCTACTACGCGCTGGTCGACCTCGCCGACCTGAAGGCCGGGGAGTCCCTGCTGGTCCACGCCGCGGCCGGCGGTGTCGGCATGGCCGCCGTCCAGCTCGCCCGCCACCTCGGCGCCGAGGTGTTCGGCACCGCGAGCGCATCCAAGTGGGACGCCGTCCGGGCCCTCGGCGTGCCCGACACGCACCTCGCCTCCTCCCGCGACCTGGACTTCGAGCAGCGCTTCAGCGCCGCCACCGGCGGCCGCGGCGTCGACGTGGTCCTCGACTCGCTCGCCCGCGAATTCGTCGACGCCTCCCTGAGGCTGCTGCCGCGCGGTGGCCGCTTCGTCGAGATGGGCAAGACCGACATCCGCGACGCCGAGCAGGTCGCGGCCGAGCACCCCGGCGTCCGCTACCGAGCCTTCGACCTGATCGAAGCCGGACCGGACCGCATCAACGAGATGCTCACCGCCGTCCTCGACCTGTTCGCCCGGGGCGCCCTCCAGCACCTGCCCGTCACCGCCTGGGACATCCGGCGCGCCCCCGAGGCCTTCCGCTTCGTCAGCCAGGCCAAGCACATCGGCAAGGTTGTCGTCACCGTCCCGCCGCCGCTCGACCCGGACGGAACGGTGCTGATCACCGGTGCCACCGGCACCCTCGGCGCCCTCGTCGCCCGGCACCTGGTGACCGAGCACGGCGCCCGGCACCTGCTCCTCACCAGCCGGCGCGGAGCCGACGCCCCCGGCGCCGCCGAACTCACCGCCGAGCTCACCGCCCTCGGGGCCCGGGTCACCGTCGCCGCCTGCGACGCCGCCGACCGTACGGCCCTCGCGGAGCTGCTCGCCGCCGTGCCCGCCGCCCACCCGCTCACCGCGGTCGTGCACACCGCCGGCGTCATCGACGACGGCGTGGTCGGCTCGCTCACCCCCGAGCGGCTGGACACCGTGCTGCGCCCCAAGGTGGACGCCGCACTCAACCTCCACGAGCTGACCGCCGGCCACGACCTCGCGGCGTTCGTCCTGTTCTCCTCCGTCGCCGGCACATTCGGCGGCGCCGGACAGGGCAACTACGCGGCCGCCAACGCCTTCCTCGACGCCCTGGCCAGGCACCGCCGCACCGCCGGCCTCGCCGGCCTCTCGCTCGCCTGGGGCCTGTGGGCCGAGACCAGCGGCATGACCGGCACCCTGGACGAGGCCGACCTGCAGCGGATGGCCCGCGGTGGCATCACCCCGCTCGGCTCCGCCCAGGGGCTGGCGCTGCTCGACACCGCGGCCACCCTCGGACGCGCCGCCCTCGCCCCGATGGGCCTGGACGTGGCCGGCCTGCGCACCGCCGACCCGGCCGCCGTCCCGCCGCTGCTGCGCGGCCTGGTGCGCGCCCCCGCGCGGCGCGCCGCCAGGGCCGCCGCAGCCGTCACCGCGGCCGACCAGGGCCGCACACTGGAACAGCGCCTCGCCGGACTGGACGAGGACGAGCGCCGCACACTCCTGCTGGACCTGGTCCGCACCCAGGTCGCCGCCGTCCTCGGACACTCCGGGCCGGAGGCGATCGACGCCGAACGGGCCTTCAAGGAGCTCGGCTTCGACTCGCTCACCGGTGTCGAACTGCGGAACCGCATGAACGCGGCGACCGGCCTGCGGCTCTCCGCCACGCTGGTCTTCGACTTCCCGACACCCGCCGCGCTCGCCGAACTGCTGTTCACCGAGACCGCCCCCGCGGCGGACGCCTCGGCCCGACCGCTGCTCGCCGAACTCGACCGTCTGGAAGCGGCCTTCGCGGCCGCCCCCACCCCCGGCGAGGACCTGAGGACCGCCCTGTCCACCCGCCTGCAGTCCCTGCTCGGCAGGCTGGCGGCCGTCGAGGAGCCGCCGGCCCCGGCCGTCGACACCGAGCAGCTCCGAGCCGCCTCCGACGAGGAACTGTTCGCCTTCATCAACGACCAGCTCGGCCGCTCGCAGGACGGCAGCTGAGCCGGAAGGCCCGCTGGTCAGGCCCGCCGCCGGGGTCCCGGAGCAGCACCGACGGTGTCTGCCCGGGGCCCCGGCGGCGTGCGCCGGAGCGTGCTGGGCGGGCAGCGCGTGATCAGCTGCCTGTCGAGGACGCCGGGTACAGCGGCTCTGCGGTGCAGGGCCGCTCGCCGACGACGCAGTGGTAGCAGAGCGCGGTGACCCCGTCCGAGTTGTACCAGTGGTGATCACCGCAATCGCGGGTGCCCTTGCCCGCGAACCCGAGGTCGATGAGGAACCAGGGCAGCTGCCGACGTACCCACGTGCGCCACCGGTACCTGCCCGTTCGAGTCATCCCCCGAGAATATCGGGCCGGCGTCGTGGGCCTCGACGGCGGTGGCCGTACGTTCGGGTGGTGACGCGGACGGCCGTCTCCTCCTCGTCGACGCCGTGCAGCGGCGATCCTCCGGTGCCTTCTCCGCCGCGCGTGCCGTACAGCCCTGAAAGGCCGAGGCTAGGGGCCGGATAGGGGTTGAGAGCGCCCCGGCCGGACCATAATCTCGCACAGCGAAATGCAATAGGCGATCTGGCAGAAGCTCCTGGTGCCCGAAGTTGCCGACAACTTCGCCCGGGGGATTTCCACAGGCCATCGGCCGTTGCTGCGAATTTCCCGCCGGTGAGAATCCGTCAAAGTGACGCGAGCCGACTGGATGCGTTGAAGAGGTGGGCATTTAATGGCGAATGAAGAGACGCTTCGCGACTACCTCAAGTGGGTGACGGCCGATCTGGCCCAGACCCGCCAGCGGCTCCAGGAGGTGGAGGCGGCCGACCACGAGCCTGTGGCGATCATCGGTATGAGCTGCCGCTTCCCCGGGGACGTCGGATCCCCCGAGGAGCTGTGGCAGCTCGTCAGCGAAGGCCGGGACGCCGTCGACGGGTTCCCCGTCAACCGCGGCTGGGACCTCGACGCGATCTACCACCCGGACCCCGAACACCCGGGCACCTCGTACGTCGCCGAGGGCGGTTTCCTCCACGGCGCCACCGAGTTCGACCCCGGATTCTTCGGCATCTCGCCGCGCGAAGCGACGGCAATGGACCCGCAGCAGCGGCTGCTGCTCGAAACTTCCTGGGAGGCTTTCGAGCGGGCGGGTATCGACCCGGCCACGCTGCGCGGCAGCCGCACCGGTGTATTCGCCGGCGTGATCTACCACAACTACGCCGCCCGCCTGCACTCCGTGCCGGAGGGCGTCGAGGCGTTCCTGGGCACCGGCAGTTCGGCGAGCATCGCCTCCGGCCGGGTCGCCTACACACTGGCCCTCGAAGGCCCGGCGGTCACCATCGACACCGCCTGCTCCTCCTCGCTGGTCGCCCTGCACCTGGCCGTGCAGTCGCTGCGCAGCGGCGAGTCGACGCTCGCACTGGCCGGCGGTGTGACGGTGATGTCCACCCCCGAGGCGTTCGTCGACTTCAGCCGCCAGCGCGGCCTGGCCATGGACGGCCGCTGCAAGGCGTTCGCCGCCGGGGCCGACGGCACCGGCTGGGGCGAGGGCGTCGGCATGCTGCTGCTGGAGCGACTGTCGGACGCGCGCCGCAACGGGCACCCGGTGCTGGCCGTGGTGCGCGGCACCGCCGTCAACCAGGACGGCGCGTCCAACGGCCTGACCGCACCGAACGGCCCGTCGCAGCAGCGCGTGATCAAGCAGGCCCTGGAGAACGCCCGGCTGACGGCCCAGCAGGTCGACGCCGTCGAGGCGCACGGGACCGGCACCCGGCTCGGCGACCCGATCGAGGCCCAGGCGCTCATCGCCACGTACGGCCAGGACCGGCCCGACGGCCGGCCGCTGCTGCTCGGCTCGGTCAAGTCCAACCTCGCCCACACGCAGGCCGCGGCCGGGGTCGCGGGCGTCATCAAGATGGTCATGGCGATGCAGCACGGCGTGCTGCCCCGCACCCTCCATGCCGACCAGCCTTCGCCCCACGTCGACTGGGCGGCCGGCGCCGTCCGCGTCCTCGCCGAGGACACCCCGTGGCCGGAGACCGGCGAGCCGCGCCGTGCGGGCGTCTCCTCGTTCGGCTTCAGCGGCACCAACGCGCACGCCGTCCTGGAGCAGGCCCCGCCCACCGAGGCCGAGGAGAAGGTCGCCGACGGCGCGCCCGTCCCGGGCTCGGCCGTCCCGCTGCCGGTGGTGCTCTCCGGCCGCACGCCGGCGGCCCTGCAGGAGCAGGCCGGGCGGCTGGCCGAGCGCCTGGCGGCCGAGCCGGGCCTCGGTCTGACGGACGTCGGGCTGACGCTGGCGACGGCCCGGTCGGCGTTCGAGCACCGGGCGGTGCTGGTCGGCGACCGGGCGCAGGTGCTGGCGGGGCTGCAGGCCCTGGCGGCCGGCGGATCGTCGGTGGCCTCGGTGTCCGGCACCGCCGGGACGGCCGGTCGTACGGCGTTCCTGTTCGCGGGCCAGGGCAGTCAGCGGGCCGGCATGGGCGAGGAACTGTACGGCGCCCACCCGGTGTTCGCGAGGGCCTTCGACGCGGTGTGTGCGGAGTTGGATCCGCTGCTCGGGTGTTCGCTGCGCGAGGCGGTCGCGGATGCGGAGCTGATCGACGAGACGGGTTACACGCAGCCGGCGCTGTTCGCGTTGGAGGTGGCGCTGTTCCGTCTCGTCGAGTCGTGGGGTGTGCGGCCGGATTTCCTGGCCGGGCATTCGATCGGTGAGCTGGCCGCCGCGCACGTCGCGGGCGTGCTGTCGCTGGCGGACGCGGCGAAGCTGGTGGCGGCACGCGGACGGCTGATGCAGGCGCTGCCGCGCGGCGGCGCCATGGTCGCCGTGCAGGCGACCGAAGGCGAGGTGGAGCCGCTGCTCGCCGAGGGCGTCGGCATAGCCGCCGTCAACGGGCCCACGTCGGTGGTGATTTCGGGAGCCGAGGACGCCGTCCTGGCCGTTGCCGGGCACCTTGAGGCCGAGGGGCGCAGGACGAAGCGGCTGACGGTGAGCCATGCGTTCCATTCGCCGTTGATGGACGGAATGCTGGACGAGTTCCGTTCGGTGGCTTCGGAGTTGACGTTCCAGTCGCCGCGGATCCCGATCGTCTCCACTCTCACCGGTGCCCTGGCGTCCGACGAGCTGACCGATCCCGAGTACTGGGTGCGGCATGTCCGTGAGGCGGTCCGTTTCGCCGACGCCGTTCAGGTGCTGGAGGGCGAAGGCGTCCGGACGTTCCTGGAGTTGGGGCCGGACGGGACGCTGACCGCGATGGCGCAGCAGTGTCTCGCCGAGGACACCGACGCCACCCTCGCCCCTGCCCTGCGCCGGGACCGCCCCGAAGCCCTGAGCTTCACCACCGCCCTCGCCCGGCTGCACGTACGCGGCGCCAGGCTCGACTGGCAGTCCGTCTTCGCCGGCACCGGCGCCCGCTGCGTCGACCTCCCCACCTACGCCTTCCAGCGTGAGGCGTACTGGATCGACCGCACCGGGCCCGCCGTCGGGGACGCCCGGGCCATCGGTCTCGGATCGGCCGACCATCCACTGCTGGGTGCGGCGGTGGCGCTCGCCGACAGCGACGGGTTCTTCTTCTCCGGCCGGCTCTCCCTGCAGACCCACCCCTGGCTCGCCGACCACGCGGTCGGCGGCAGCGTCCTCCTGCCGGGCACGGCCTTCGTGGAACTCGCCGTCCGGGCCGGTGACCACGTCGGGTGCGACCGGCTCGACGAGCTGACCCTGGAAGCCCCGCTGGTGCTGCCCGAGCGAGGCGGCGTCCAGGTCCAGCTGTGGGTCGGGCGCCCGGACGAATCGGGGTCGCGTCCGATGTCCGTCCACTCCCGCGGGGAGGACGCCGACGACGGCGAACCGTGGATTCGACACGCGGACGGCCTGCTGTCCGCCTCCACGGGCACCGACCGAGCGGCCGGCCCCGCCGCCGGGCCCTGGCCGCCCGCCGACGCGACGCCGGTGGACCTGACCGGCTTCTACGACACCCTCGCTGCCGCCGACTTCGGCTACGGGCCGACCTTCCGAGGCCTGAACGCCGCCTGGGTGCGGGGCGACGAGGTCTTCGCCGAGGTTGCGCTGCCGGAGCAGGCGGCGGACACCGCCGCGGCCTTCGGACTGCACCCGGCCCTGCTGGACGCGGCGCTGCACGCGACCGCGCTCGCCATGCCGTCGGACGGCGACCGGTCCGCCACCGGCGGCCGGGGCCGCCTGCCGT
The DNA here is from genome assembly GCF_041434935.1 of Kitasatospora sp. NBC_00374. NCBI lineage: Bacteria > Bacillati > Actinomycetota > Actinomycetes > Kitasatosporales > Streptomycetaceae > Kitasatospora > Kitasatospora sp. NBC_00374. The sequence goes on from NZ_CP107964.1 coordinate 7,565,962, forward strand.
TCTCCTGGAACGGCGTGACCCTGCACGCGGTGGGCGCGGCCGTGCTGCGGGTCCGGATCACCCCCACCGGCCCCGAGTCGGTCTCGCTGACGGCGGCCGACGCCACGGGCGCACCGGTCGCCTCGGTCGAGACCCTGATGCTTCGGCCGGTCACCGCCGACCGCATCGGCGACGGCACCCGGCCCACCGCCGGGCACGACGCGCTGTTCGCCGTCGAGTGGACCGACATACCTCTGCCCGCCCAGGCGGACGGCACCGCCGAGCGCCACACCGTGGTCGGCGCGGACGGCCTCGGACTCGCCGCGGCGCTCCTCGCCGCCGGTCACGCCGTCGACACCCCGCCGACCCTGGCCGCCCTCGCGGCCCGCCTCGAAACCGACCGCCAGGCCCCGGCCACCGTCTACCTGCCGCTCGGCTCCACCGGCCTCCGGCCGTCGGCCGAAGCCGTGCGGACGGCCGTCCGGGAGGCGCTGGCGCTGGTGCAGGAGTGGCTGGAGCGGGACGCGTTCGCGGACTCGCGTCTTGTGGTGGTGACGCGTGGTGCGAGCACGGCCGAGGACCTGGCCGGTGCCGCGGTCTGGGGTCTGCTGCGTTCGGCGCAGTCGGAGAATCCGGGTCGGATCGTGTTGGTGGATCTGGACGACGATGCGGAGTCGTCGCGGGCGCTGGCGCGGGTGGTGGAGTGTGGTGAGCCGCAGGTGGCGTTGCGTGCCGGTGTGGCGGTCGCGCCGAGGCTGGCGCGGGTGGCCTCGGACGGTGGCGTGCTTCCTGCGTTGGACCCCGAGGGCACGGTGCTGGTCACGGGTGCGACGGGCACGTTGGGGGCGCTGTTCAGCCGTCATCTGGTGACGGAGTACGGCGCTCGTCGTCTGCTGCTGGTCTCGCGTCGTGGTGCGCAGGCCGAGGGTGCGGACGAGCTGGCCGCGGAGCTGGTCAGGTTGGGTGCGGAAGTGACGTTCGCCGCGTGCGACGTGGCCGATCGTGTGGCGTTGGCGCGGGTGTTGGAGGGTGTGGAGCTCACCGCCGTGGTGCATACGGCGGGTGTGCTGGACGACGGCGTCGTGGCGTCGCTGACACCGGAGCGGCTGGAGGCGGTGCTGCGTCCGAAGGTGGACGCGGCGTGGAACCTGCACGAGCTGACCGCCGGCCACGACCTGGCCGCGTTCGTGCTGTTCTCGTCCGCGGCCGGTGTGTTCGGCGCGGCGGGGCAGGCGAACTACGCGGCTGCCAACGCCTTCCTGGACGCCTTGGCCGAGCACCGCCGGGAGGCCGGTCTGCCCGCGACCTCGCTCGCCTGGGGCCTCTGGGCGGGCGGCATGGCCGACACCCTCGACGACGGCGACGTCCAGCGGATGGCCCGCGGCGGCGTGGCACCCCTCACCGCCGACCTCGGCCTCGCCCTGTTCGACGCCGCGCTCGCCCGGGACACCGCCGCCCTCGTGCCGATCCGGCTCGACCTCGCAGGCCTGCGGGTCCAGGCGCGGGTCGGCCGGCTGCCGGCCGTGCTGCGCGGGCTGGTCCGTACGCCCGGCCGCCGTGCGGCCGAGAGCGCCGCCGCCTCCGCCGCCGGGTCCTCGCTGCTGCAGCGCCTGCTCGGCCTCACCGAGGAGGAGCAGCAGCGCGAACTCCTCGACCTGGTACGCACCCAGGTCGCCCACGTGCTCGGCCACGCCGGTCCGTACGCGGTCGACCCGGTGAAGGCGTTCCGTGAGACCGGCTTCGACTCGCTGACCTCGGTCGAGCTGCGCAACCGCCTGAACGCCGCCACGGGTGTCCGCCTGCCCGCCACCGTCGTCTTCGACTACCCGACCCCGACCGCCGTCGCCGCGTACCTGCTGACCGAGGCGCTCGGCCTGCGCGACGCCGTCGCCGAGCGTGCGCCCGTGCTCGCGGCGGTCGCCGACGACCCGATCGTCATCGTCGGCATGGCCTGCCGCTACCCGGGCGGCGTCCGATCACCGGAGGACCTCTGGACGATGGTCGCCGGCGGGACGGACGGCATCTCCTCGTTCCCCACCGATCGCGGCTGGGACGTCGAGAACCTCTACCACCCCGACCCGGACCACCCCGGCACCTCCTACACCCGCGAGGGCGGGTTCCTGCACAACGCGAGCGAGTTCGACGCCGCCTTCTTCGGCATCTCGCCGCGCGAGGCGCTGGCCATGGACCCGCAGCAGCGACTGCTGCTCGAAGCCTCCTGGGAGGCGTTCGAGCGGGCCGGCATCGACCCGGAGTCCGTGCGCGGCAGCCGGACCGGTGTCTTCGCGGGCGTCATGTACCACGACTACATCTCCCGTCTGCCGGCCATTCCCCCCGGCGTCGAGGGCTACCTCGGCACCGGCAGCTCGGGCAGCATCGCGTCCGGTCGCGTCGCCTACGTCCTGGGCCTGGAGGGCCCGGCGGTCACCGTCGACACCGCCTGCTCGTCCTCGCTGGTCGCCCTGCACTGGGCGATCCAGGCACTGCGCACCGGAGAGTGCGACCTCGCCCTCGCCGGCGGCGTCACCGTGATGTCCACGCCCGACACCTTCGTCGACTTCAGCCGTCAGCGCGGCCTGGCCGCCGACGGCCGCTGCAAGTCCTTCTCGGACGACGCCGACGGCACCGGCTGGGCCGAAGGCGTCGGCATGCTCCTGGTGGAGCGGCTGTCGGACGCCCGCCGCAACGGCCACCCCGTGCTCGGCATCGTGCGCGGCTCGGCGATCAACCAGGACGGCGCGTCCAACGGCCTCACCGCCCCCAACGGGCCGTCCCAGCAGCGCGTGATCCGCCAGGCGCTCGCCTCGGCGGGCCTGGCGGCCGACGAGGTCGACGCGGTGGAGGCGCACGGCACCGGCACCACGCTCGGCGACCCGATCGAGGCGCAGGCCCTGCTCGCCACGTACGGGCGGGAGCACACCGACGAACAGCCGCTGTGGCTCGGCTCGGTGAAGTCAAACCTCGGCCACACCCAGGCCGCGGCCGGTGTCGCCGGCATCATCAAGATGGTGCTCGCCATGCAGCACGGCCTGCTCCCGCAGACCCTGCACGTCGGTGAACCCTCCACCCACGTCGACTGGGCCGAGGGTGCCGTCGAACTCCTCACCGAGGCCCGTCCCTGGCCGGAGACCGGACGTCCCCGCCGGGCCGGTGTGTCCTCGTTCGGCGTCAGCGGCACCAACGCCCACACCATCATCGAGCAGCCGCCCGCACCGCCCGCACCGCCCGCACCGGCCACCCCGGCGGACGGCCGGCCCCGGACGGCGCCGCTCCCGCTCGTCCTGTCCGCGAAGAGCCCCGAGGCACTGCGCGCCCAGGCCGCCCGACTCGCCGAACACCTCAAGGCGCGGCCGGACGGTTCGCCCGTCGACCTCGCCTACTCGTTGGCCACCACCAGGACCGCGTTCGAGTACCGGGCCGTGCTGCCCACCGCCGAACCCGAGCGGATGGTCGCGGATCTGGCGTCGTACACCGGCCTCGTCGAGGGCCTCGCCGGGACGGTGGGGCGTACGGCCTTCCTGTTCACGGGGCAGGGGAGCCAGCGGGCGGGAATGGGAGAGGAGCTCTACACGTCCCACGCCGTGTTCGCGGAGGCCTTCGACGCGGTGTGTGCGGAGTTGGATCCGCTGCTCGGGTGTTCGCTGCGCGAGGCGGTCGCGGATGCGGAGCTGATCGACGAGACGGGTTACACGCAGCCGGCGCTGTTCGCGTTGGAGGTGGCGCTGTTCCGGTTGGTGGAGTCGTGGGGTGTGCGGCCGGACTTCCTGGCCGGGCATTCGATCGGTGAGCTGGCCGCCGCGCACGTCGCGGGTGTGCTGTCGCTGGCGGATGCGGCGAGGCTGGTGGCGGCCCGGGGCCGGTTGATGCAGGCGCTGCCGCGCGACGGCGCGATGGTGGCGGTGCAGGCGACCGAGGGCGAGGTGGAACCGCTGCTGACCGCGGGCGCCGGCATCGCGGCCGTCAACGGGCCTTCCTCCGTGGTGATTTCAGGAGCCGAGGACGCCGTGCTGCGGGTGGCCGAGGGGCTGGCGGCGCAGGGTCGCAAGACCAGGCGGCTGACGGTGAGCCACGCGTTCCACTCGCCGTTGATGGACGGGATGCTGGACGAGTTCCGTTCGGTGGCTTCGGAGTTGACGTTCCAGTCGCCCCGGATCCCGATCGTCTCCACTCTCACCGGTGCCCTGGCTTCCGACGAGCTGACCGATCCCGAGTACTGGGTGCGGCATGTCCGCGAGGCGGTCCGTTTCGCCGACGCGGTCGGGGTGCTGGAGGGCGAAGGGGTCCGGACGTTCCTGGAGTTGGGCCCGGACGGGACGCTGACCGCGATGGCGCAGCGGTGCCTCGCCGAGGACACCGACGCCGCGCTCACCCCTGCCCTGCGCCGGGACCGCCCCGAAGCCCTGAGCTTCACCACCGCCCTCGCCCGGCTGCACGTGCGCGGTGCCAGGCTCGACTGGCAGGCCGTCTTCGCCGGCACCGGCGCCCGCCGTGTCGACCTCCCCAGCTACGCCTTCCAGTACGAACGCTACTGGCTGGAGGCACCCCCGCTCCTGGTCGGTGACGCGGCCGCCGCTCGGCTCGGTGTCGACCTGGCGGAGCACCCCCTGCTCGGCGCCTTCGTGGGTCTGGCCGACGGCGACGGCGTCCTGTTCACCGGCCGGCTCGCACTGGACGCGCAGCCGTGGCTGGCGGATCACGCCGTGGCGGACAGCGTGCTGCTGCCGGGTACGGCCTTCGTCGAGCTGGCGGTGCGTGCGGGTGACCAGGTCGGGTGCGGTCTGGTCGAGGAGCTGACGTTGGAGGCGCCGCTGGTGCTTCCGGCGCGTGGCGGTGTGCAGGTCCAGGTGTCCGTGGGTGTGCCGGACGCGGCCGGACGCCGCCCGGTCGCGGTGTTCTCGCGGGTCGAGGACGCGTCCTTGGACGCTCCGTGGTCCCGCCATGCGGCCGGCGTCCTGTCGTCGGCCGCCGCGCCTGCGGGCCCCTCGCTGACCGAGTGGCCACCGGCGGGTGCCGAGGCGCTCTCGGTGGACGGCGTGTACGAGGCGTTCGCCGGAGCGGGCTTCGCCTACGGGCCGGTGTTCCAGGGCCTGCGGGCGGCCTGGCGCCGGGACGGCGAGGTGTTCGCCGAGGTTGCGCTGCCGGAGGAGGCGCGCGCGGAGGCCGAGTACTTCGGGCTGCACCCCGCCCTGCTGGACGCCGCGCTGCACGCCGTGGGCGTCGGTGGACTGCTGGCAGAGGCCGACGGGGGCAGGTTGCCGTTCGTGTGGTCAGGAGTGGCCCTGCACGCGGCCGGTGCGGGCGAGTTGCGGGTGCGGATCACCGCGGCGGGCGCCGACGCGGTGTCGCTGACGCTCGCGGACGCCACCGGTCAGCCGGTGGCCGTGATCGAGTCGCTGGCGCTGCGCGCCTTCGCCGCCGAGCAGTTGGCCGCCCCGGATGGGCACGAGTCTCTGTTCCGCCCCGAGTGGACGCCCGTCTCCCTGCCGACCTCGGGACCGACGGGGTCGATCGGTGTGTTGGGCGCGGACGACCTGGGCCTGCCGGGCGCGGTGCGATTCACGGACCTGGCCGCAGCGGCCGACAGCGGTGCGGTGCCGGCCACGCTGGTGTGCCCGGTCGTCACCGCGAGCGGGCCCGATCTGGTGGCTGCCACGCACGAGGCCGTCCGGGCGGCGCTGTCGCTGGTGCAGGAGTGGCTGGAGCGGGACGCGTTCGCGGACTCCCGTCTCGTCGTGGTGACGCGTGGTGCGACGACCGCGGCTGATCTGCCGGCCGCGGCCGTGCACGGTCTGCTGCGTTCGGCGCAGTCGGAGAATCCGGGTCGGATCGTGTTGGTCGATCTGGACGACGATCCGGAGTCGTCGCGGGCGCTGGCGCGGGTGGTGGAGTGCGGTGAGCCGCAGGTGGCGTTGCGTGCCGGTGTGGCGGTCGCGCCGAGGCTGGCGCGGGTGGCCTCGGGCGGTGGCGTGCGTCCTGCGTTGGACCCCGAGGGTACGGTGCTGGTCACCGGCGCGACGGGCACACTGGGCATGCTGTTCAGCCGTCATCTGGTGACGGAGTACGGCGCTCGTCGTCTGCTGCTGGTCTCGCGTCGTGGTGCGCAGGCCGAGGGCGCGGACGAACTGGCCGCAGAGCTCGGCAGGTTGGGCGCGGAAGTGACGTTCGCCGCGTGCGACGTGGCCGATCGTGTGGCGTTGGCGCGGGTGTTGGAGGGTGTGGAGCTCACCGCCGTGGTGCATACGGCGGGTGTGCTGGACGACGGCGTCGTGGCGTCGCTGACCCCGGAGCGGCTGGAGGCGGTGCTGCGGCCGAAGGTGGACGCGGCGTGGAACCTGCACGAGTTGACCGCCGGTCACGATCTGGCGGCGTTCGTGCTGTTCTCGTCTGCGGCCGGGGTGTTCGGTGCGGCGGGGCAGGCGAACTACGCGGCTGCCAACGCCTTCCTGGACGCCTTGGCCGAGCGCCGCCGGGCGGCGGGTCTGCCCGCGACCTCGCTCGCCTGGGGCCTGTGGGCCGAGGACGGCGGGATGGCCGCCGCACTCGTCCGTTCCGACGTGGAGCGGATGGCCCGCGGCGGTGTCGTCGCGCTGAGCGCCGACGACGGTCTGCTGCTGTTCGACGCCTCCCTGGCGGCCGCCGAACCCGTACTCGTCCCGATCCAGCTGGACCTGACCGGACTGCGGGCCCAGGCGGGCTCCGGTCTGCTGCCGCCGATGCTGCGCGGGCTGGTGCGGGTGCCGATGCGGAGGGCGGCCGCCGAGAGCGGCAGCGCAGGCGGGTCGGCGCTCGCGGACCGGCTGGCGGCGCTGGGCGAGGCCGAGCGGACGACCGCCCTGCTCGACCTGGTACGCGCCGAGGTCGCCGCGGTCCTGGGCTACCCGGACGCCTCGGCCGTGGACACGGGCCGGGCCTTCAAGGAGCTGGGCTTCGACTCGCTGACGGCGGTCGAGCTGCGCAACCGCCTCAACGGCGTCACCGGCCTGCGGCTGCCGGCCACCCTGGTCTTCGACTATCCGAGCCCGGCCGTCCTCGCCGACCAGCTCCGTACCGAGCTCCTGGGCGCGCTGCCCACCGCCGCTCTCGCGCCCGCGGCGCCGGCCGGGCCGGACGACGAGCCGATCGCGATCGTCGGCATGGCCTGCCGGTTCCCCGGCGGGGTGGACTCGCCGGAGGACCTCTGGCGACTGGTCGCGGACGGCCGCGACGCGGTGTCCTTCTTCCCGGAGGACCGCGGCTGGGACGTCGAGAACCTCTACCACCCGGACCCCGACCACCAGGGCACCTCATACGCCCGCGAGGGCGGCTTCCTGCACGACGCGGGCCTCTTCGACCCGGGCTTCTTCGGGATCTCGCCGCGTGAGGCGATGTCGATGGACCCGCAGCAGCGGCTGCTGCTGGAGACCTCGTGGGAGGCGTTCGAGCGGGCCGGGATCGACCCGGTCACCCTGCGCGGCAGCCGGACCGGTGTCTTCGTCGGGGTGATGTACAACGACTACGGCATGCTGCTCCAGCAGTCCGCCGAGGGCGCCGAAGGCCATGTGGGCACGGGCACCTCGGGCAGCGTCGCCTCGGGCCGGGTGTCGTACACGCTCGGCCTGGAGGGCCCGGCGATGACGATCGACACCGCCTGCTCGTCCTCGCTGGTGGCGCTGCACCTGGCCTGCCAGTCGCTGCGGCAGGGCGAATCGACGCTCGCCCTGGCGGGCGGTGTGACGGTGATGCTGACGCCCAGCACCTTCGTGGAGTTCAGCCGCCAGCGCGGGCTGGCGGCGGACGGGCGCTGCAAGGCGTTCTCCGAGGACGCGGACGGCACGGGCTGGGGCGAGGGCGTCGGCATGCTCCTGGTGGAGCGGCTGTCGGACGCCCGCCGCAACGGGCACCGGGTCCTGGGCATCGTGCGCGGCAGCGCCGTCAACCAGGACGGCGCGTCGAACGGGCTCACCGCGCCCAACGGGCCGTCCCAGCAGCGCGTCATCCAGCAGGCGCTGGCCAACGCCCGGCTGTCGGCCGGCGAGGTCGACGCGGTCGAGGCGCACGGCACCGGGACACGGCTCGGCGACCCGATCGAGGCGCAGGCCCTGCTCGCCACCTACGGCCGCGCCCACACCGACGAACAGCCGCTCTGGCTCGGCTCGGTGAAGTCCAACCTCGGCCACACCCAGGCAGCCGCCGGCGCGGCCGGCGTGATCAAGATGGTCATGGCGATGCGGCACGGCACGCTTCCGAAGAGCCTGCACGTCGGCGAGCCGTCCTCGCACGTCGACTGGTCGGCGGGCGCGGTCGAACTGCTCGCCGACGCCCGCGACTGGCCGGAGAACGACCGTCCGCGGCGCTCAGCCGTCTCCTCCTTCGGGTTCAGCGGCACCAACGCGCACATCATCCTGGAGCAGGCACCCGCCGAGGAGCCGGCCCCTGAGCCGGGCAACACCCCGGGTCTCCTGGTGCCGCTGGTTCTGTCGGGCCGCACCGCGGAAGCCCTGCGCGGGCAGGCCTCCCGCCTGCGGGAGTTCCTGCTGGCGGGCCCCGAGACGAACATGCCGGAGCTTGGCCGGTCGCTCGCGACGGCACGGTCCGCCTTCGAGCACCGGGCCGCCGTGGCGGCGGACGACCCGGCGGGCCTGCATGCCGCCCTGGCTGCCCTCGCCAACGGCGAGTCCACCGCCCGGACGGTGACGGGCACGGTGACCGGTGGTCGTACGGCGTTCCTGTTCGCGGGGCAGGGGAGTCAGCGGGCGGGGATGGGGGAGGAGCTGTACGGCGCTTTCCCGGTGTTCGCGGCGGCGTTCGACGCGGTGTGTGCGGAGTTGGATCCGCTGCTCGGGCGTTCGCTGCGCGCGGCGATCGCTGACACCGACCTGATCGACGAGACGGGTTACACGCAGCCGGCGTTGTTCGCGTTGGAGGTGGCGCTGTTCCGGTTGGTCGAGTCGTGGGGTGTGCGGCCGGATTTCCTGGCCGGGCACTCGATCGGTGAGTTGGCTGCCGCGCATGTGGCGGGTGTGTTGTCGCTGGCGGACGCGGCGAAGCTGGTGGCGGCGCGTGGGCGTCTGATGCAGGCGTTGCCGCGTGGTGGTGCGATGGTGGCGGTGGAGGCCGCGGAGGCGGAGGTGCTGCCGTTGCTGACCGGGGGTGTCGGTGTCGCTGCTGTCAACGGGCCTGTGTCGGTGGTGATTTCGGGTGTCGAGCGGGCTGTTCTGGAGGTTGCGGAGAAGCTGGCGGCGGATGGTCGCCGGACGAAGCGGCTGGCGGTGAGCCATGCGTTCCATTCGCCGTTGATGGACGGGATGCTGGACGAGTTCCGTTCGGTGGCTTCGGAGTTGACGTTCGAGGCGCCGAGGATCCCGATCGTCTCCACTCTCACCGGTGCCCTGGCGTCGGACGAGCTGACGGATCCCGAGTACTGGGTGCGGCATGTCCGTGAGGCGGTCCGTTTCGCTGACGCGGTCGGGGTGCTGGAGGGCGAAGGGGTCCGGACGTTCCTGGAGTTGGGGCCGGACGGGACGCTGACCGCGATGGCGCAGCAGTGTCTCGCCGAGGACACCGACGCCACCCTCACCGCGACCCTGCGCCGGGACCGGCCCGAAGCCCTGAGCTTCACCACCGCCCTCGCCCGGCTGCACGTGCGCGGTGCCAGGCTCGACTGGCAGGCCGTCTTCGCCGGCACCGGCGCCCGCCGCGTCGACCTCCCCACCTACGCCTTCCAGCAGGACAACTACTGGCCGCGGGTCCGCCCCGGCCTGGTCGGTGACGTGGTGTCCGCCGGTCTCGGCGCCGCCGATCATCCGCTGCTGGGCGCCTCGCTGGCGCTCGCGGACGCCGAAGGTCACCTGTTCACCGGGCGGCTGGCGCTGGACGCCCACCCCTGGCTGGCGGACCACGCCGTGGCGGGCAGTGTGCTGCTGCCGGGAACGGCCTTTGTGGAACTGGCCGTTCGGGCCGGTGACCAGGTGGGCTGCGACGCGCTGGAGGAGCTGACGCTGGAGGCGCCGCTGGTCGTCCCCGAGAAGGGTGCGGTGCAGCTCCAGGTGTCGGTCGGGGGTCCCGGGGAATCGGGTCGCCGAACCGTCACCCTGCACTCGCGGGCCGAGGACGCGGCGCCCGACGAGCCCTGGACGCGGCACGCGACGGGTCTGCTGGCGGAGTCCGCGGCCGGTGGCGGCGAGTCGCTGACGCAGTGGCCGCCGACGGGCGCGGAGCAGGTTCCCGTGGGCGAGGTGTACGACACCTTCGCGGCTGCCGGCTTCGCGTACGGCCCGGTGTTCCGGGGGCTGCGGGCAGCCTGGCGGCGTGGCACCGAGGTGTTCGCCGAGGTCGCGCTGCCGGAGGAGGTGCGGGCGCAGGCCGGACTGTTCGGTCTGCACCCCGCGCTGCTGGACGCCGCGCTGCACACGGTGGCCCTCGGCGGGTTGCTGGAGGACACCGGCCAGGGCCGACTGCCGTTCGCCTGGTCGGACGTGACCCTGCACGCGGCCGGCGTGGGCGAGCTGCGCATCCGGATGACTGCCACCGGCGCCGACACGGTCTCCCTCGTGGTCGCCGACGCCTCGGGCGCGCCCGTCGCGACGGTCGGTTCGCTGGTGCTGCGGGCCTTCTCGGCGGAGCAGTTGGCGGCCACCGGCGGCCACGAGTCGCTGTTCCGCCCCGAGTGGACGCCGGTGACGCTGCCCTCGACCGTGCCGACCGGGACGATCGGTGTGCTGGGCGGCGACGGCCTCGGCCTGGCCGGTGCGATCGGGTTCACGGACCTGGCGGACGTGGCCGAAGGCGGTGTCGTCCCCAACCTGCTGGTGCTGCCGGTCGCCCACTCCGGCGGGCCGGACCTGGCTTCGGCCACCCGCACCGCCGTTCGGGACGCCCTGGCGTTCGTGCAGGAGTGGCTGTCGCAGGACGCGTTCGAGGACTCCCGACTCGTCGTGGTGACCCGGAGGGCCGCCGCAGGGGATCTCCCGGCAGCGGCCGTCCGGGGCCTGCTCAGGTCGGCGCAGTCGGAGAACCCGGGCCGGATCACCCTGGTCGACCTGGACGGCGACCCGGCCTCGCTGCGGGCGCTGCCGTACGCGCTCGGCAGCGACGAACCGCAGCTCGCCCTGCACTCGGGCAACGCCACCGCGCTGCGCCTGGCGCGGGTCGGCGTCCCGGCCGCCGCGGTGGACGGAGTTCGGCCGGTGGACGGTCTGCGGGCGTTGGACCCGGAGGGGACGGTGCTGCTGACGGGTGCGACGGGCTCGTTGGGTGGGGTGGTCGCGCGTCATCTGGTGACGGAGTACGGCGCTCGTCGTCTGCTGCTGGTCTCGCGTCGGGGTCAGCAGGCCCCGGGCGCGGCGGACTTGGTGGCCGACCTGCGGGCGCTGGGCGCGGACGCACGGTTCGCCGCGTGCGACGTGGCGGACCGTGTGGCGTTGGCGCGGGTGTTGGAGGGTGTGGAGCTCACCGCCGTGGTGCATACGGCGGGTGTGCTGGACGACGGCGTCGTGGCGTCGCTGACCCCGGAGCGGCTGGACACCGTGCTGCGGCCGAAGGTGGACGCGGCGTGGAACCTGCACGACTTGACCGCCGGCCACGACCTGGCGGCGTTCGTGCTGTTCTCGTCCGCGGCCGGGGTGTTCGGCGCGGCCGGGCAGGCCAACTATGCGGCTGCCAACGCCTTCCTGGACGCCTTGGCCGAGTACCGTCGGGCGGCCGGTCTGCCCGCGACCTCGCTCGCCTGGGGCCTGTGGGCGGGCGGCATGGCCGACACCCTCGACGACGGCGACGTCCGGCGGATGGCCCACGGCGGTGTGCAGGCGCTCTCCTCGGCCGACGGCCTCGCACTGCTCGATGCCGCGGGCGACCTCGACGAAGCCGTCCTGGTACCGATCCGCCTCGACCTCGCCGGGCTCCGCGCCCAGGCCGAGACGGGCCTGCTGCCGCCGGTGCTGCGGGGCCTGGTCCGGGTGACCGCCCGGAGGGCCGCAGGGTCCGCCGGTACGGCCGACGGCGGCCTCGCGCTGGCACAGCGGCTGGTGGGCGTGCCGGAGGCGGACCGCGAGGCGGTGCTGCTGGACCTGGTGTGCTCGGAGGTGGCCGGTGTCCTCGGCTATCCCGGCGCCTCGTCCGTGGACGCCGGCCGGGCGTTCAAGGACCTCGGCTTCGACTCGCTGACGGCCGTCGAGCTGCGCAACCGCCTCAACGGGGCCACCGGCCTGCGGCTGCCGGCGACCCTGGTCTTCGACTACCCGACCCCGGCGGCCCTGGTGGACCTGCTGCGGGCGGAGACCGTGCCGGACCCGGCAGCGGCCGTGGTGCCGCTGCTGGCCGAGCTGGACCGGCTGGAGGCCGCCCTGCTGGAGACGCCGGCGGACGACGAGGGCCACCTGCGCGTCGCCAACCGCATCCAGTCGCTGCTCGCCAGGTGGAACGACCAGCAGGCCGCCCGGGCCGAGAGCGCAGCCGTCGCCGAGGAACTGGAGGAGGCCACCGATGACGACCTCTTCGACTTCATCGGCAAGGAATTCGGCATCTCCTGACCGCACCGCCACCGCCCGACCTTCTGCAACATCCTGAGAGGTGACCTGACATGCCGGCAGACCTGGCGGCCGAGGACAAGCTTCGGTACTTCCTCAAGCGCGTGACGACGGATCTCCACGAGACCCGCCGACGGCTGAAGGAGATCGAGGACGGCGAGCACGAGCCGATCGCGATCGTCGGCATGGCCTGCCGGTTCCCCGGCGGGGTGGACTCGCCGGAGGACCTCTGGCGACTGGTCGCGGACGGCCGCGACGCGGTGTCCCTCTTCCCGGAGGACCGCGGCTGGGACGTCGAGAACCTCTACCACCCGGACCCCGACCACCAGGGCACCTCATACGCCCGCGAAGGCGGATTCCTGCACCGGGCAGGTGAGTTCGACCCGGGCTTCTTCGGGATCTCGCCGCGTGAGGCGATGTCGATGGACCCGCAGCAGCGGCTGCTGTTGGAGACGTCCTGGGAGGCGTTCGAGCGGGCCGGGATCGACCCGGTCACCCTGCGCGGCAGCCGGACCGGCGTCTTCGTCGGGGTGATGTACAACGACTACGGCATGCTGCTCCAGCAGTCGGTGGAGGGCGCCGAGGGCCAGATCGGCACCGGCAGCTCGGGCAGCATCGCGTCCGGCCGGGTCTCGTACACGCTGGGGCTGGAGGGGCCTGCCGTCACCATCGACACCGCCTGCTCCTCGTCGCTGGTGGCGCTGCACCTCGCCTGCCAGTCGCTGCGGACCGGGGAGTCGACGCTCGCCCTGGCGGGCGGTGTGACGGTGATGCTGACCCCGGGAACGTTCGTGGAGTTCAGCCGCCAGCGCGGGCTGGCGGCGGACGGGCGCTGCAAGGCGTTCTCCGACGACGCGGACGGCACCGGGTGGGGTGAAGGGGTCGGCATGCTGCTCGTCGAGCGGCTGTCGGACGCACAGCGCAACGGGCACCGGGTCCTGGGCATCGTGCGCGGCAGCGCCGTCAACCAGGACGGCGCGTCGAACGGCCTGACGGCGCCGAACGGCCCCTCCCAGCAGCGTGTCATCAAGCAGGCGCTGAGCAACGCCGGCCTGACGTCCGCGCAGGTCGACGCGGTCGAGGCGCACGGTACGGGCACCACGCTGGGCGACCCGATCGAGGCGCAGGCCCTGCTCGCCACCTACGGGCAGACCCGGCCCGAGACCCGGCCGTTGAAGCTCGGCTCGGTGAAGTCCAACCTGGGCCACACCCAGGCGGCGGCGGGTGCGGCCGGTGTGATCAAGATGGTGCTCGCGATGCAGCACGGCGTCCTGCCGAAGAGCCTGCACGTTGGCGAGCCGTCCTCGCACGTCAACTGGTCGGCAGGCGCGGTCGAGCTGCTCGCCGAGGCCGAACAGTGGCCCGAGACGGGCGAGCCGCGTCGCTCGGCGGTCTCGTCGTTCGGGTTCAGCGGCACCAACGCGCACATCATCCTGGAGCAGGCACCCGCCGAGGAGCCGGCCCCCGGGCCGGGCGGTGCGCCCGCCCGTCCGGTACCGGTGGTGCTCTCCGGCCGTACGCCGGAGGCGCTGCGGGGCCAGGCCGGGCGGCTGGCCGAGCGCCTGGCGGCCGAGCCGGACCTCGGTCTGACGGACGTCGGGTTGACGCTGGCGACGGCCCGGTCGGCGTTCGAGCACCGGGCGGCGCTGGTCGGCGGCGACCGGGCGCAGGTGCTGGCGGGGCTGGAGGCGCTGGCGGCCGGCGGGTCGGCGGCGGCGGAGGGTGTCGCGGGGACGGCCGGTCGTGCGGCGTTCCTGTTCGCGGGGCAGGGGAGTCAGCGGGCGGGGATGGGGGAGGAGCTGTACGGCGCTTTCCCGGCGTTCGCGGCGGCGTTCGACGCGGTGTGTGCGGAGTTGGATCCGCTGCTCGGGCGTTCACTGCGCACGGCGATCGCTGACACCGACCTGAGCGACGAGACGGGTTACACGCAGCCGGCGTTGTTCGCGTTGGAGGTGGCGCTGTTCCGGTTGGTCGAGTCGTGGGGTGTGCGGCCGGATTTCCTGGCCGGGCACTCGATCGGTGAGTTGGCTGCCGCGCATGTGGCGGGTGTGTTGTCGCTGGCGGACGCGGCGAAGCTGGTGGCGGCGCGTGGGCGTCTGATGCAGGCGTTGCCGCGTGGTGGTGCGATGGTGGCGGTGGAGGCCGCGGAGGCGGAGGTGCTGCCGTTGCTGACCGGGGGTGTCGGTGTCGCTGCTGTCAACGGGCCTGTGTCGGTGGTGATTTCGGGTGTCGAGCGGGCTGTTCTGGAGGTTGCGGAGAAGCTGGCGGCGGATGGTCGCCGGACGAAGCGGCTGACGGTGAGCCATGCGTTCCATTCGCCGTTGATGGACGGGATGCTGGACGAGTTCCGTTCGGTGGCTTCGGAGTTGACGTTCGAGGCGCCAAGGATCCCGATCGTCTCCACTCTCACCGGTGCCCTGGCGTCGGACGAGCTGACGGATCCCGAGTACTGGGTGCGGCATGTCCGTGAGGCGGTTCGTTTCGCCGACGCCGTTCAGGTGCTGGAGGGCGAAGGGGTCCGGACGTTTCTGGAGTTGGGTCCGGACGGGACGCTGACCGCGATGGCGCAGCAGTGTCTCGCCGAGGACACCGACGCCACCCTCACCCCTGCCCTGCGCCGGGACCGCCCCGAAGCCCTGAGCTTCACCACCGCCCTCGCCCGGCTGCACGTGCGCGGCGCCAGGCTCGACTGGCAGGCCGTCTTCGCGGATCTCGACGCCCGCCGTGTCGACCTCCCCACCTACGCCTTCCAGCAGGAGTACTTCTGGCCGAGGCCGTTGCGGGGCTTCGTCGGTGACGTGGTGTCCGCCGGTCTCGGTGCCGCCGATCATCCGCTGCTGGGCGCGTCGCTGGCGCTCGCGGACGCGGACGGGCACGTTCTCACCGGGCGGCTGGCGCTGGACGCCCACCCCTGGCTGGCGGACCACGCCGTGGCGGGCAAGGTACTGCTGCCGGGAACGGCCTTTGTGGAACTGGCCGTTCGGGCCGGCGACCAGGTCGGGTGCGGTCTGGTCGAGGAGTTGACGCTGGAGGCGCCGTTGGTGCTTCCGGTGCGTGGTGCTGTGCAGGTCCAGGTGTCGGTGGGCGTGCCGGACGAGGCGGGCCGTCGGCCGGTGTCGGTGTTCTCGCGAGGGGAGGACGCGTCGGCGGACGAGCCGTGGGTGCGCCATGCGGCCGGAGTGCTGGCCGCTGCCGGCAGCGCTGTCCCGGTCGACCTGACCGAGTGGCCGCCGGCCGGTGCGGAGCCGCTTGCGGTGGACGGCGTCTACGAGGGGTTCGCCGCTGCCGGTTTCGCCTACGGCCCGGTGTTCCGGGGGCTCAGGGCCGCGTGGCGGCGTGGCGCCGAGGTGTTCGCCGAGGTCGCGCTGCCGGAGGAGGCACGTGGGGAGGCGGGACTGTTCGCGCTCCACCCCGCGCTGCTGGACGCCGCACTGCACACGGTGGCCCTCGGAGGGCTGCTGGAGGACACCGGGCAGGGGCGGCTGCCGTTCGCCTGGTCGGACGTGACCCTGCACGCGGCCGGTGCCAGTGAGCTGCGGGTGCGGTTCTCGGCGAAGAGCGCCGATGCGGTGGCGCTGACCGTGGCCGACGCCTCGGGTGCGCCCGTCGCGACGGTCGGCTCGCTGGTGCTGCGGACGTTCGCTGCGGAGCAGATGGCGGGCGGACGTCAGGAGTCGCTCTTCCGCCCCCGGTGGGTGCCGGTGGCCCTGGCGGCGCAGGCGGCGGACGGTGCGGTGGGTGTGCTGGGCGGTGACGATCTGGGCCTGCCGGGCGCGGTCCGGTTCGCGGACCTCGCGGCGGTGGTGGCGGCCGGGCCGGTTCCGGAGACGCTGGTCCTGCCGGTCGCCACCGCGGATTGCCTGGGTGTCGTCGCGGCCACGCATGCCGCCGTGCGGGACGCCCTCGCGCTGGTGCAGGAGTGGCTGGCGCAGGACGCGTTCGCGGACTCCCGGCTCGTCGTGGTGACGCGTGGCGCGACGACCGGTGACCTGGCGGCCGCCGCCGTGCACGGTCTGCTGCGCTCGGCGCAGTCGGAGAACCCGGGCCGGATCGTCCTGGTCGACCTGGACGAGGACCCCGACTCCCTGAAGGCACTGCCCCGGGCCCTCGACACGGGGGAGCCCGAGCTCGCGCTGCGCGCGGGCGAGGCGTCCGCGCGTCGCCTGCTGCGCGCCGCCGAGACGGCCGTCCCGGCGGACGGTCTGCGGGCGTTGGACCCGGAGGGGACGGTGCTGCTGACGGGTGCGACGGGTGCGCTGGGTGGGGTGGTCGCGCGTCATCTGGTGACGGAGTACGGCGCTCGTCGTCTGCTGCTGGTCTCGCGTCGTGGTGCGCAGGCCGAGGGCGCGGACGAACTGGCCGCAGAGCTCGGCAGGTTGGGTGCGGAGGTGACGTTCGCTGCGTGCGACGTGGCGGACCGCGTGGCGCTGGCGCGGCTGCTGGAGGGCGTCGAGCTGACGGCCGTGGTGCATACGGCGGGTGTGCTGGACGACGGCGTCGTGCCGTCGCTGACACCGGAGCGGCTGGAGGCGGTGCTGCGTCCGAAGGTGGACGCGGCGTGGAACCTGCACGAGTTGACCGCCGGCCACGACCTGGCCGCGTTCGTGCTGTTCTCGTCCGCGGCCGGGGTGTTCGGCGCGGCCGGGCAGGCCAACTATGCTTCCGCCAACGCCTTCCTGGACGCCTTGGCCGAGTACCGCCGGGCGGCCGGTCTGCCGGCGACCTCGCTCGCCTGGGGCCTGTGGGCCGAGGACGGCGGCGGGATGGGTGCCGAGCTGGACGAGGCCGACGTGCAGCGGATGGCGCGGGGCGGTGTGCAGGCGCTCTCCACGGCCGACGGTCTCGCACTGCTCGATGCCGCGGGCGACCTCGACGAAGCCGTCCTGGTGCCGATCCGCCTCGACCTCGCCGGGCTGCGCGCCCAGGCGGCCGCCTCGGGCCCGGTGCCTCCGGTGCTGCGTGGTCTGGTGCGGGCGCCGCTGCGGCGGGCGGCCGCCGGGAGCGGCAGCGCAGGCGGGTCGGCGCTTGCGGACCGCCTGGCCGCGCTGGGCGAGGCCGAGCGGACGACCGCCCTGCTCGACCTGGTGCGCGCCGAGGTCGCCGCTGTGCTCGGCTACCCGAACTCCGCCGCGGTGGACACCAGTCGGGCGTTCAAGGACCTCGGATTCGACTCGCTGACGGCCGTCGAACTGCGGAACCGCCTCAACGGGGTCACCGGGCTGCGGCTGCCGGCGACCCTGGTCTTCGACTACCCGAACCCGGCGGTGCTCGCCGACCAGCTCCGTACCGAGCTACTGGGCGTGTTGCCCACCGCCGGTCTTCCGTCGGCGCCCCCGGCGGGCCTGGACGACGAGCCGATCGCCATCGTCGGCATGGCCTGCCGCTACCCGGGCGGGGTGGACTCGCCGGAGGATCTGTGGCGACTGGTCGCCGACGGCCGCGACGCGCTCTCCTTCTTCCCGGAGGACCGCGGCTGGGACGTCGAGAACCTCTACCACCCGGACCCCGACCACCAGGGCACCTCGTACGTCCGCGAAGGCGGATTCCTCTACCGGGCGGGGGAGTTCGACCCGGGCTTCTTCGGGATCTCGCCGCGTGAGGCGATGTCGATGGACCCGCAGCAGCGGCTGCTGTTGGAGACCTCCTGGGAGGCGTTCGAGCGGGCGGGCATCGACCCGGGCTCGGTCCGGGGCAGCCGGACCGGCGTCTTCGTCGGGGTGATGTACAACGACTACGCCATGGTGCTCCAGCAGTCGGTGGAGGGCGCCGAGGGGCAGATCAGTACCGGCACCTCGGGCAGCATCGCGTCCGGCCGGGTCTCGTACACCTTCGGGCTGGAGGGCCCCGCCGTCACCATCGACACGGCGTGCTCGTCCTCGCTGGTGGCGCTGCACCTGGCCTGTCAGTCGCTGCGGACCGGGGAGTCGACGCTCGCCCTGGCGGGCGGTGTGACGGTGATGCTGACGCCCAGCACCTTCGTGGAGTTCAGCCGCCAGCGCGGGCTGGCGGCGGACGGGCGCTGCAAGGCGTTCTCCGAGGACGCGGACGGCACGGGCTGGGGCGAGGGCGTCGGCATGATCCTGGTGGAGCGGCTCTCGGACGCCCGTCGCAACGGGCACCCGGTGCTCGGGATCGTCCGCGCCAGCGCGGTCAACCAGGACGGCGCCAGCAACGGCCTCACCGCGCCTAACGGACCGTCCCAGCAGCGCGTGATCAAGCAGGCACTGGCGAACGCGGCCCTCACGTCCGCCGAGGTCGACGCGGTCGAGGCGCACGGCACGGGCACCACGCTGGGCGACCCGATCGAGGCGCAGGCCCTGCTCGCCACCTACGGACAGAACCGGCCCGCGGACCGGCCGCTCTGGCTCGGCTCGGTGAAGTCCAACCTGGGGCACACCCAGGCGGCGGCCGGTGCCGCCGGTGTGATCAAGATGGTGCTCGCGATGCAGCACGGCGTCCTGCCGAAGAGCCTGTACGTGGGCGAGCCGTCCTCGCACGTCGACTGGTCGGCGGGCGCGGTCGAACTGCTCGCCGACGCCCGCGACTGGCCGGAGAACGACCGTCCGCGGCGCTCCGCCGTCTCCTCCTTCGGGTTCAGCGGCACCAACGCGCACATCATCCTGGAGCAGGCCCCGGAGCCCGCCGCCGGGACGGCGGCCGACGGGGAGGACAGCCGCCCGTCGGCGCCCGCGGTGTCGGCCGGCGTGCCGTGGGTGCTGTCGGCCCGGAGCACGGCGGCACTGGCGCGCCAGGCGCGGCGGCTGCTCGACCGTCTGGACACCGCGCCGGAGACCTCCCCCGACGCGGTCGGCCTGGCCCTGGCCTCGACCCGTGCCGCATTCGAGCAGCGCGCCGTCGTGGTGGGTACCGACGCGGACGAGCTCAGGACGGCCCTACGGACGCTGGCGGAGGACGGAGTCTCGGCAGGCCTGGTCCGGGGCATGGCCGGCTCGGCGGGGAAGGTGGCGTTCGTCTTTCCGGGGCAGGGTTCGCAGTGGGCGGCGATGGCGGTGGAGCTGTTGGAGTCGTCGCCGGTGTTCGCGGTGCGGATGGCGGAGTGCGCGGTGGCGTTGGGGCCGTTCGCTGACGGGTGGTCGCTGCTGGACGTGGTCCGTGGTGATGGTGGTGACGCCTGGATGGACCGTGTCGATGTGGTGCAGCCGGTGCTGTGGGCGGTGATGGTGTCGCTGGCGGAGGTGTGGCGGGCGGCCGGTGTCGAGCCGGGCGCGGTGGTCGGTCACTCGCAGGGTGAGATCGCTGCCGCTGTGGTGGCGGGAGCGCTGTCGCTGGAGGACGGTGCCCGGGTGGTGGCGCTGCGCAGTCGGGCGATCGCCGGTGGGCTGGCGGGTCTGGGTGGCATGGTGTCGGTCGGGCTGTCGGTGGAGGGGGTGCGTGAGCGTCTCTCGGTTTGGGGTGAGGAGCGGATCTCGGTGGCGGCCGTGAACGGCCCGTCGTCGGTGGTCGTGTCCGGTGAACCGGCGGCGCTGGACGAGCTGTTGGCGTCCTGCGAGGCGGACGGTGTCCGTGCTCGCCGCATTCCCGTGGACTACGCCTCGCACTCCGCGCAGGTGGAGTCGATCCGTACCGAACTGCTGGAGGTCCTCGCCGAGGTCCGGCCGCGTGCTGGTCGGATTCCGGTCTTCTCGACGGTCACCGGTGAACTCACCGACGGCTCGGGCATGGATGCCGAGTACTGGTACACCAACCTCCGCACGACCGTCCGTTTCCGCGAGGCGGTGGACACCCTCCGCGCGGACGGCTTCGGCACGTTCGTCGAGGTCAGCGCCCACCCCGTGCTGGTCACGGGGCTCCAGGAGAGCGCCGAGCAGGCCGGATGCGACGCCGTCACGGTCGGCACGCTGCGCCGCGACGAGGGCGGGCCCCGGCGGGTGCTGGCCTCGTTCGCGGAGGCGTGGGTGCGCGGGGTGGCCGTCGACTGGCGGGCCGCCGTCTTCACGGGCACCGACGGTCCGGGCTTCGATCTGCCGACCTATGCCTTCGAGCACGAGAACTACTGGCCCCGCCCGTTGACCGGTTGGCTGGGTGATGTGGCCTCCGCCGGTCTGGGGTCCGCGGACCACCCGCTGCTGGGCGCCTCGCTCGCGGTGGCGGACGGCGACGGCGAGGGACACCTCCTGACCGGCCGCCTCGGCCTGGACTCCCACCCGTGGCTGGCCGACCATGCCGTCGGCGAGCTCGTGCTGCTGCCGGGCACCGCCTTCGTCGAGCTGGCCGTCCGGGCGGGAGACCAGGTCGACTGCGACCGGCTGGACGAGCTGACGTTGGAGGCCCCACTGATCCTGCCCGCGCATGGCGGCGTGCAGCTGCAGCTCTGGGTGGGGGCGCCGGACGACGGCGGTCGACGCACCGTCGGCTTCTACTCCCGCGCCGAGGCCGCTACCGCCGACGAGTTGTGGACCCGGCACGCGTCCGGTCTGGTCTCGACGGGCGCGGTGCCGCCGGTCGGCTTCGATCTGGCGGCCTGGCCGCCGGCCGGCGCCGCTGCCGTCCCGGTCGACGAGCTCTACCAGGGTTTCGCGGCGGCGGGGTTCGGCTACGGGCCGGTGTTCCAGGGCCTGCGTGCCGCCTGGCGCCGTGACGGCGAGCTGTTCGCCGAGGTGGAGCTGCCCGGGGAGGCCAAGGACCAGGCGGCCCGGTACGGGCTGCACCCGGCGTTGCTGGACGGCGCGCTGCACGCGATCGGCCTCGGCGGTGTGCTGGCCGACGGCGGGCAGACGCGCCTGCCGTTCGCCTGGGGCGGGGTCAGCCTGCACGCGACGGGCGCGACGGCGCTGCGGGTGCGGATCGCCGCACAGGGCGCCGACACGGTGTCGCTGGCGGTCGCGGACGGCGCGGGTGCGCCGGTGGCCTCGATCGAGCAACTGGTTCTGCGGCCGGTCGCGGTGGACCGCCTCTCGGCCGGACGAACTCCCTTCCACGACTCGCTGTTCCGGCTGGAGTGGACGGCGCTGCCGCTCGGCGCGCCCGCCGCGGGCGGCGAGGGTGACGGCTGGGCCGTCCTCACCGATGCCGGGAGCGGCATCCCCGACGGTTTGGAGCAGCTGCTCGGGGCGGTCCGGGCGACCGCGTACGCCGGGCTCGACGCGCTGGCCGAGGCCGTCGCCGAGGGCGCGGCCGTCCCGGGCACCGTCGTGCTGCCGATGCTCGGGGCCGGGATGCTCCCGGCCGCCGCCGCCGGGAACGGGAACGGGAACGGGAAGGGGACCGGAGACCGGGACGGCGACGGCACGGCCGCCGCCACCCGCGCCGGCCTGCACGGCCTGCTGGGGCTGTTGCAGCGCTGGCTCGCCCTGGAGTGCTTCGCGGACTCCCGTCTGGTCGTGGTGACCCGCGGGGCGACGACCGCCGAGGACCTGGCGGCCGCGGCCGCCTGGGGCCTGCTGCGGACCGCGCAGTCGGAGAACCCGGACCGGATCGTGCTGGTCGACCTGGACGCCGACGCCGCCTCCCTGCGCGCCCTGCCCCGGGCCGCCGTCTGCGGCGAGCCACAGGTGGCGCTGCGCGCCGGCGCCGCGCTCGCCCCGCGCCTGGCGCGGGTGCCCGACACCGCCTCCGGGTCCGACCCGGCCGGGGCCGGGTTGCCCGGGCTCGACCCGGACGGCACGGTGCTGGTCACCGGGGCGACCGGCCTGCTGGGCGCACTCCTGAGCCGGCACCTGGTCACCGCGTACGGGGCCCGTCGACTGCTCCTGGTCTCGCGCCGGGGTTCGGCCGCGCAGGGCGCGGCCGAGCTGGCCGCGGAGCTGACCGGGCTCGGCGCCGAGGTGACACTGGCCGCGTGCGACGTCGCCGACCGCGAGGCCCTCGCGACCCTGCTGGACGGCCTGGCGGCCCCGCTGACCGCCGTGGTCCACGCGGCGGGTGTGCTGGACGACGGCGTGCTCTCCGCGCTGACCCCGGAGCGGTTGGACGCGGTGCTGCGGCCGAAGGTGGACGCGGCGTGGAACCTGCACGAGCTGACGGCCGGTCACGACCTGGCGGCGTTCGTGCTGTTCTCGTCCGCCGCCGGGGTGTTCGGGATGGCGGGGCAGGCCAACTACGCTGCCGCCAACGCCTTCCTGGACGCTCTCGCCGACCACCGCCGGGCGGCCGGTCTGCCGGCGACCTCGCTCGCCTGGGGCCTGTGGGCCGAGGAGAGCACGATGACCGGCGACCTCGGCGACGCGGGCGTCCAGCGCCTGGCCCGCGGCGGGGTGGCCGGGCTGTCGTCGGCGGAGGGCCTGGCGCTCTTCGACACCGCACTGATGCTCTCCGCCCGGACCTCGTCGGAGGGGGGCCAGGAGGCCGTGCCGGGCAGCGCACTGCTGGTGCCGGCCAGGATCGATCTGGCGGGCGTACGGGCCGGGGCGGCCGCCTCCGGGCAGGTGCCCGCGCTGCTGCGCGGCCTGGTCCGGATCCCGCCGCGGCGCTCGGCGACGGTCGGTGGGTCCTCCCCGCAGGCGCTGGCCGAGCGGTTGGCCGGACGTTCCGCCGAGGAGCAGGCCGAGCTGCTGCTGGACCTGGTCCGGGTGCACGCGGCAGCGGTGCTCGGCCACCCGCGGCCCGAGGCCGTCGACGCCGGGCGGGCCTTCCTGGAGCTCGGGTTCGACTCCCTCACCTCGGTCGAGCTGCGCAACCGGCTTGCCGGGGCCACCGGCCTGCGGCTGCCGGCGACGCTGCTCTTCGACCATCCCGCGCCTCGCCTGCTGGCGGCCCGGCTCGGCGCCCTGCTCGCCACGCACACTCCGGCCGGCGGCGCCCCGGGGGCGTCCGGCGGCGGGGAGGCCGGGCGCCCGCTGGGCACCATCGGCACCCTGCTGAGGTCGGCGGCCGAGTCCGGCCGCAGCGGCGAATTCATGGAGCTGCTGTTCGCGGCCTCCCGGTTCCGCCCGACCTTCGAAGCCGACACCGAGACCGGGCTGGCCGACGCGTCCCGGCCGGTGCTGGAGCCGGTCCGGCTGGCGGACGGCCCGGCGGAGCCGATGCTGCTCTGCCTGCCCTCGCTGCTGGCGATCTCCGGCCCGCACCAGTACGCGCGGCTGGCCGCCGCCCTCCGTGGCCGGCGCGCGGTGCAGGCGCTGCCGCTGCCCGGCTTCCTGGAGGGTGAACGGCTGCCCGCCGACGCGGCGGCGATCCTCGACCTGGCGGCGCGGAGCGTGCTCCGGGCGGCCGGGGGCGCGCAGTTCGCGCTGCTGGGCCACTCGACGGGCGGTCTGCTGGCCCAGGCGACGGCCGCCCGGCTGGAGGAGCTCGGCGCCGGTCCCTCGGCCGTCGTGCTGGTCGACACCTACTCCTTCGAACCGGCCGGCGGGACACCCGCCGGCCGGGGCCCGGGCGGTGGCGTTTCGGGGGCCGCGGCCTCCGTCGCCGAACTGCTGCCGGTCCTGACCGGGGCGATGCTGGCCCGCGAGGGCGCGTACGTGCCGATGGACGACACCAGGCTCACGGCGATGGGCGGCTACCTGCGGCTGTTCACCGGCTGGCAGCCCGCGGAGATCACCGCGCCGACCCTGCTGGTGCGGGCGCCCGAGTCGCTGTCGGTGCCCGGTGGCGGCGACCGGGCGCTGACGAGCGGGGCCCGCGCCTCCTGGCCGCACGAGCACACGCTGCTCGACGGCCTGGGCGACCACTTCACCGTCATGGAGGAACACGCGGCCGCGACCGCCGAGCTGGTCGAGAACTGGCTGGGCGACGTGTGCTGAGCCGGGGCCGGCGCCCCGCGCGCCGGGACGCCCCCCCCCGGGCCGACCGAACCAACTGACCGACGAGCCCCTACGGGGCCCCATCCGTACTTCCAGAGAGACGAGAGAGATCCCCGCATGACCGTGCCCACCAACGCCGAGTACGACCTCTGGATCCGCCGCTTCCACCAGGCCCCGGACGCCCCGGTGCGCCTGCTCTGTCTGCCGCACGCCGGAGGCTCGGCGAGCTTCTACTTCCCGGTGTCGGCGGCGCTGTCCCCGCGGATCGAGGTGCTGGCGGCGCAGTACCCGGGCCGCCAGGACCGCCGGGCCGAGCCGAGCATCGGGACCGTCGCCGAACTGGCCGACCGCATCCACCGGGTGCTGGGCGCGGTGGAGGACGACCGCCCGCTGGCGATCTTCGGCCACAGCATGGGCGCGACCCTCGGCTTCGAGCTGGCCCGCCGGCTGGAGGCGGACGGGCGGCCCCCGGCGGTGCTGTTCGTCTCCGGTCGGCGCGGGCCTGCCACGCACCGCGAGGAGACCGTCCACCTGCGGGACGACGACGGACTCGTGGCGGAACTCAAGTCGCTCAGCGGCACGAACACCGCGCTGCTCGGCGACGAGGAGATCCTGCGGATGATCCTGCCGGCGATCCGCAACGACTACCGGGCGATCGAGACCTACCGCCGGCCGGAGGGCGGTCCGCTCACCGGCCCGATCGTGGCGCTGATCGGGGACGACGACGTGAAGTCGACCGTGGAGGAGGCCAAGGCCTGGGCGGAGGAGACCAGCGGCGCCTTCACCCTGCGGGTTTTCCCGGGCGGGCACTTCTACCTGGCGGCCCACCAGCAGGCCGTACTGGCCGAGATCACCGACGCGCTGGCCGCGCACGCCTCCTGACCGCGGGTGGCGCACCGACGCCGTCGGCCCCGCTGCGCAGCGGGGCCGACGGCGTCACGGGCCGGTCGGGCGGGTCAGGCGTAGCTGGCCGCCGCCGTGCCGGCCGGGCTGCCGGTGGCCAGGCAGAGTTCGCCCGGCAGGTCGCTGCGCCGGGTGACCTTCAGCTTGCGGTAGACCCGGGTCAGGTGCTGCTCCACGGTGCTGACGGTGATGAACAGTTCCCGGGCGATCTCCCGGTTGGTGTGTCCGAGTGCGGCAAGGGAGGCGACCCGCCGTTCGGCGTCGCTGAGCCCGCCCGTGCAGGCGGTGCCGGCCGCGCCGGGCACCTGCGAGGCCTCGTCGCGGACGTCGGAGAAGAGGCTGGAGAGCCCGCGCTGGATGGGCTCGGCGCGGTGTTCCTTGGCCAGCTGCCAGGCCCGGTTCATCATGATCCGGGAGCGCTTGTGGTCGCCGAGGTTCTGGTGCGCGTAGCCGAGGTCGGCCAGCGCCAGGGCGAGTTCGATGGGGGAGTCGCTGCGCTGGAGCTCGTCGACCGCCTGGCGCAGCAGCGAGGGGCGGTGCTTGAGCTCGGCGACGGCGGCGCTCAGGCGCACGGTCATGCCGCGGGAGCGGGACGGGCCGGGCTGCAGGCGCCGGGTCTGTTCGTCGATCAGGATCCTGGCCTGCTGGAGGTCGCCGGCCTGCAGGTGCACCCGCGCGGCGGCGCCGCGCCAGGCCACCACGCTCGGCAGGTCGAGGTCCCAGTCCTGCATCATCTCGCCGCAGATGGTGAAGTCGTCGAGGGCGGCCTGGGAGTTGTTGGTGGCGAGCCGGAACTCGCCTCTCGCGTGGAGGTAGTGCAGGCCGTAGCGGGTCTTGTAGATCGCCTGCGGGATCGGGCGGTTGAGGAGTTCGGCGGCGTCCTCGTACTTGCCCATCGCGGTCTGTGCCATCAGCAGGGTGGACAGGGGCAGTCCGATGTTCACACCCCAGCCCTGCCAGGGCATGGTCTCCAGGGCGGTCTTGGCGTCGCGTTCGGCGTCGACCAGCCGGCCCTGGCGGACGGCGATCTGGCTGCGCAGGGCCAGCAGCGGGGGGCGCCAGCCCTCGGCGGCGTGGCCGATCCGCTCCAGTAGCTGGTCGCAGCGGAGTGCGGCGCGTTCCAGCTGGTCGCCGTAGATCAGCGCGAGCAGTGCGAACTCGGCCTGCTCCCAGGAGCGGTAGGTCAGGCGAAGGCTGCGCAGGACCTGTTCGGCGGCGAGGAAGGTGTGCTCGCGGGCGCGGCCGCTGAGCACCTCGTCGAGGACGGCGGCGGCCTGCAGCTGCGGGTCGGCGCGGACGGCGGCGGGGGTGCTGACCTCGTCGACGCGGCACGGTCCCAGCGGCGGCAGGTCGGCGAGGGCGCCGGGGTAGGAGCTGGAGAGCAGCAGTTTGACGGTCTGCAGTTCGGCGGCGGTGCGGCTCTCCACGTCCCACTGCTGGCACATGATGTGGTCCAGGATGGCGGAGGCCTCGGTGAGCCGGCCGTGCCGCAGCAGGTATTTGAGGACGACGACGGACTGGCGCTCGGCGAGGTCCCCGGCCCGCAGGGCGGCGGTCAGCTGGGGCAGGTGGCGGACGGCGTTGCCGGCCTGGAGCTGCCATTCGACGCCGGCCAGCAGGGTGAGCACCTCGCCCTGCCTGCGGTGGTCGGTGCAGCTGCGGTGGGCGTGTTCGACGCAGCGCCGGGCCAGTTCGGCGTCACCGTCCACCAGGGCCTGCCGGGCGACGTCGCAGAGCACCTTGGTGCTCCAGGCCTCGCCGGGTTCGCCGGAGGCCAGCAGGAGTTGGGCGATGGCCCGCTCGGTGCCGCCGCGGGTGTAGAGCAGGTGGGCGGCCCGGAAGTGCAGTCGGCTGAGTTCGTCGGCGTCGGCGTCGTGCAGGACGGCGGTGCGCACCGCGGGGTGGCGGAAGCGGCCGTGCTCCAGCAGCCCGGCGGAGTCCAGGCCGCGGATGACGCGCTCGACCGAGGCGGGGGAGTGGTCCAGCAGGTGACCGAGTACCTGCGAGCAGCTGTCCTCGTCGAGGACGGCGATGCCGCGGGCGACGGCCAGCGCCAGCTCCTCGCTGCGGTGCAGACAGCTGACGACGGCCTGGGAGAAGGCGTAGCCGGCGCCGAGGGTGGCGGGCCGCATCTCGGTGGGCAGCCGGGTGCAGGTCCGCAGGTCGTCCAGGAGGGCGTGGACCAGCAGCGGGTTGCCGCCGGTGAGGGCGTCGACGCCGGCGGAGAGTTCACCGGCGGAGACCTCGTCGGTGCGGTGGGCGTCGGTGCGGTGGACCTGGTCGAGCCGGGCGCCGATGAGCTCGTCCACACCCTGCCGGGTGAGCGGGCCGAGCATGACGCGGTGGCAGTTCGGCTGGCGCAGCAGTTCGGCGTGGAAGGCGGGCTGCGGGTGCTGGGAGGCGGTGCGTTCGGCCAGTACCACGGCTATCCGGGCCGAGCCGAGGCGGCGGATCAGGAACAGCAGCCACTGGAGGGAGTGGTCGTCGGCGTGGTGGACGTCGTCCACGCAGAGCAGGACCGGTGACAGGGTGGAGAGTTCGAACAGGACGGCGCAGAGTTCCTGGACGAGGTCGCCGCAGAGCTGGGCGCTCTGGGCCTGCGGTCCGGCGGTGGACGCGGCCGTGGTGGAGGAGACGGCCAGGCGAAGCAGCCGCTGGACGTGTTCGTGCCGCGCCGGGGTGAGCGGGGCGAGGCGCAGCAGTTGGCCGGCGGTGCTGAGCGGGGTGCTGCTCTCGGCCTCCGCGCCGACGGCTCGCAGGGTGACGAAGCCGGCTGCGGCGGCCTGGTCGCACAGCGCGCTGAGCAGAACGGTCTTGCCGGTGGCGACCGGACCTGCCACCAGGCCGACCGATCCCATTCCGTTCACCGCGTCGGTTGTGAGGCGGGTCAGCTGAAGCAGTTCATCGCCGCGCTCGATCAGTTCGGGTCGGGCCGTCATGTACCGCGCTCCTTGCTTCGGTCCCGGTTGCCGCCGCCCGGGGCCGAGGATTCACTGTGGGCCGTGGATTTTTCAAAGAGAGTTCTTCCCGGCGGTACCGGCGCTGGGCGCCGTCCTACGGGGTGTCAGGTGGCCTGGATGGGGCGTCGGAACCGTCTGCGAGCTGGTGGTTCATCGCTTCGGACGGAGCCGGCACCGCCCGGGAACGGCGTGTCAGCAGCAGGAGTCGACGATGCGTCTGGGGGCTTCCGGAAGCTGTGGAGCAGCCGAATACCCGACCCTGATTTGTTGAATGCCGTATCCCGTAGCCTGGAACACTGTTCCCCCGTGAACTGGCGGAGACAATTCGGCCTGACCCGGATGAAGAATGGTCCGAGATTCAACCAGAATCGTGTCCGCGCGGATTCCATGCCCGTCCGCTCCGCCACCCTGCCGGTCGTCCTGGCGGTGATTTGGAGTTGCGGGACAACTGATCTGAACATAACACTGCCGACCCCCGCCGGACGATACTTGTCGTCAGGAACTGATCAAGTTTTGCGCCCCTAGGTGCGATAGGGGTGGAGGTAGGGGCCCCCCATTCGGCGGGGGTCGGTGGGGCAAGCGCGGGCGAATCGGGCATATCGGCGCGCGATCGCCCGCGCACGGTACGGGCGCGTCCCGTTAACCCTCGAACGCATGCCGTACCCCGGCCGGATGCCGGTTCGCCGGCGATTCGAAGCATCGGCGGTACGCCGTAACTGTCCCGTAATTGATGGGACATATACGCCGACGGCCGGCTCCCCGTAGCGTTGCTGCTGCGGGGAGCCGGCCGTCGTGCGTGATTGCCGGGCGGATGGACGGGCCGCTGTCGCGGGCGGTCCTACGGCTGCGAACAGTCGGAACAGTCGGTGTCCCGCGGGTGTGCGGGCGGGGGGACGGTGTCGGTGTCGGTGGTGCGGTGGGTCCTGACGATCAGTCGGCACCGGCGCCGGCGCAGCGTGCTGGTGAACTCCAGATGCGGGCCCAGATGGCCGACGATCCGGTCCGCGGCCGACTTGGAGACGCCGAACAGCGCGGCCACCTCACGCATGGTCAGATCGGTGCGCCAGTAGGCCACCACCAGCAGGACGCGGTCGCCCAGGCAGAGCGTCCAGCGGCGTCCGGCCCGCGGGCCCTCGTCGCCGGCGAGCGGGCGCAGGGTCTCCAGCAACTGGGCGAACTCCACGGCGCCCAGGCCGGTCAGCAGCTGCACCCAGGTCGCTTCCGCCGCGCTGATCAGCTGCGTCACGGGCGGCCCGGGCCGCTTTGCCGCGGTGTCGGGCCGCTGCGCCCCGGCGCCGGCCTGCTCGGCCGGGCCGGTCCCGTTCCTCGCACCACGTCCACCGCCGCCGTCCCTCATCGCCCCACCTTGCCCCCGACTCGCGCTCACTTGCCCCCGAGGCGGGCGCTCACTCCTCCGGCAGGAGGACGGGCGCGATCTCGTCGAAGACGTCTCCGGGGCCGGGATTGGCCGGATCGCAGGCGCCACCCAGATGGCGCACCACTCCCCAGACCGCGTTGAGCGCGGTGGTGACCGCACCCTCGGCGAACCCCGCCGTCCAGGAGACGTCGTCCCCGGCCAGGAAGAACCCGCGCTGGCCGGCCGGAAAGCCGTCCTGTACGAACTGGGTGAACAGCCGCCGCTGGTAGCGGTACTGCCCGGGGAGGTTCGCCTTGAAGGCCCCCATGAAGAGTGGCTCGGTCTCCCAGGTCACCGTAATGGGTGCTCCGATGATATGCCCACGGAGATCAACATCGGGATAGATTTCCGCCAGCCGCACGAGCAGGACCTCCAGCCGTTCCTCGTCGCTCAGCGTGGCCAACTTCAGCGAGTCGTCATTCCACGTGTACGAAAGGCATATGACCCCCGGGCGGTCCGGTCCCTCGTCGAAGAGATACACCCCGCGGGGTGCACGGTCGGTGAGCGTCATGCTCATCACGTCGGCCCCGGTCCGGGGATCGACATCCAGCCAGAACGGCCGGTCCGTGAGCACGAAGAGCTTCGAGGCGCCCATGTAGTGGGTCCGCTCCACGGCCGTCCAGTGCGCCTGCGACAGCAGGGCCGGATCGCACTCGATGCGGTTCAGCAGCGTCCACACGTGCGGGGTGAAGACCACCGCCGGATAGTGCTCGCGGACCCCGTCGGCGGCCGTGACCTCGACCCCGTCCCCGGCCCGCCGCAGCGCCCGCACCCCCGGCCGTGGACGGCCGCCGTGCAGCGAGGCCAGCGAGGTGCCGGCCGGCCAGTGGCCGCCCGGCCCGGCCGGCCGGGTCCACAGCCCGTCCACCAGCCGCCCGGTGCCGCCGACCAGCCGGACCTGGTCCTGGTCGGCGCCGGTGTACACCACCCGCAGCACCTCCAGGATGGAGTTGGGGAAGTCGGTGTCCCAGCCGCCGGTGCCGAAGCCCACCTGTCCGAAGATCTCCCGGTGCCGGAACGACCGGAAGTACGGCGAGGCGGCCAGGAACCCGTAGAAGGACTGGTCGTCCATGGTGCGCACCATGCGGTTCCACACCGCCTTGAGCAGCGGGGCGTCCCGGCGCCGCACCGAGTCCTCCATGACGCTCAGCTCGGCCTGTTCCAGCAGCGTCTTCTCCCAGGCGTCGGCGACCTCACGGAACACCGGCGGCAGATCGTCCACCGTCCGCGCCAGCCGCCGCTCGCCGTGCAGGTGCACCACCGTGCTCGGCGTGTGCGCCGCGAGCGGGTTGGGGAACGGACTGGTCGTCAGGCCGAGCGCGTCGACATAGTGGAACAGCGTCGTCGCCGACAGCGGGAAGCGCATCGCGCCGACCTCCGCCGTCACCCCCGGATCGGCCGGGAAGGGCACCGCCCGCATCCGGCCGCCCAGCACACCGGCCTCGTACAGCACCGGCCGCAGCCCCAGCCGCATCAACTCGTACGCGGCCACCAGGCCGGCCACGCCACCGCCCACCACCGCCACCGCGGCGCCGAGCCGCTCGGCCGGCACCCGGCCGAGCCCGGCCGGGTGCCGCAGCCAGTCGTCGTAGGCGAACGGGAAGTCGGGGCCGAACATCGTCAGCGGAGCGGTCAGGTCACGCGAGAGGTCGCCGGTAGCGGGAGACATGGGACACCTTTCGGGGCCCGGCCCACCAGGGTCAGCCCAGCCGGGCGGGCAGACCCTCGTAGAGCTCGGGACGCCGGTCGAGGAGATAGGGAGTGTCGGCGCGCGCCTTCGCCACCACGGCCGGGTCGACGTCCGCCAGCAGCAGTCCCTCGACGGGATCCTCCAGCGTCACCCGCGTGCCGTCCGGGGCGGCCACCGTGGTCAGCCCGCAGAAGTCCAGGCCGCCCCGCTCGCCGATCCAGTTGGTGTAGGCCACGTACAGCTGGCTCTCGAACGCCCGGGCCGGCACCAGCGTCCTGGCGACGAACTCCCAGGGCCGCATCAGCGCCGTCGGCACCACCAGCAGCTGCGAGCCGGCCATCGCGTGCGCCCGCACCGACTCCGGGAACTCCACGTCGTAGCAGACCAGCAGACCCACCGTCAGACCGCCGAGCCGCGCCTGCACCACACCGTGGTCGCCCGGCACGAAACGGGAGGTGTCCACGTCGCCGAACAGGTGCGCCTTGCGGTAGGCCGCCAGCGTGCCGCCGTCCGCGGCCACCAGCCGGGCCGCGTTGTACACCCCGGTGCCGTCGTCCTCCGGCCAGCCGTGCACCACGGCGATCGAGAACTCGCGGGCGATCTCCGAGATCGCCGCACAGTGCGGGCCGTCCAACGGCTCGGCCGCCCGGGCCAGCGTGCCGGGCCGCAGCGGGTAGCCGCCCACGGTCATCTCCGGCGCCACCAGCAGCTGCGCCCCCTCCCGCGCGGCCCGCCGGGCCGCCTCGCGCAACCGCGCCAGCAGATGCGGGACGTCGGGGGAGCCGCACGCGGCCTGCCAGCAAGCAATCCTCATCGCGTGCGTCCTCGGGTAGCGGGTGCGGTCGTCCCCGGGCGTCCTTCGCCGCCACCGACGCTAGGCGGGCCCCGTCCGCGCGACAACCCCTGACCAGGGGCGGATCCGCCGCGCCCCGCGGCTAGGGGCGGCAGGGGTGGCAACAGGGGTGGCGGGCCCGCGGGCGTACGCGGTTACGTTCCACCAGGACCCGACCGCCCCGACCCCGTCGACCGGCCCGGGCCCGGCCTCGAACCGCCGACAGAACGGGCTGACATGACGACCGGTGAGCCGGCGAGCAGCGCAATCGTCTTCCCCGCGATGGGCCCCTCGCGCTTCGCCGACTTTAGCCGCTTCATGGTGGCGAACGCAGCCGCCAGGGAACGCTTCGCGGTGGCCGACGAGGTGCTCGGCCACAGCGTCTTCGACGCGCTGCGCGCGAGCGACGACGACTACTCCGAGGTCGCCCAGGTGACCTCCTTCGTGACCTCGCTGGCCCTGGTCGACTGGGGCCTGGCGACCGGACGGCAGGCGCCCGCCGACTACTGCGCCGGGGTGAGCTTCGGCAAGCTGGCCGCCGCCGCCCACGCCGACGTGCTGCCCTTCGAGGAGGCGGTGCGCCTGGTCGCGGAGACCGCCCGCTGCGAGCGCGAGTACTTCGCCGAGCATCACAGCGACATCGTCACCCACTCCTTCGTCAAGATCGGTCCCGAGCAGCTGGACGCGCTGCTCGCCGAACTCGCGGCCGCCGACGAGTGGTACGAACTCTCCTCGCACCTGGACCACGACCTCTACATGGTCTCGCTGTCCGAACGGGCGCTGGACGGCTTCAAGAAGCGCATCGGCGCCTGCGGCGGCTACTCGCTCTACACCATGCGCCCGCCCGCCCACGCGAGCATCTTCCAGCCGCTGCGCGACCGGGTCGAGCAGGACGTGCTGGCCGGCTACCGGCTGCGGGACCCGCGGCTGCCGATCGTCTCCGACCAGGACGGCTCGCTGGTGGAGAGCGCCGAGCAGGCCGCCGAGTGGATCCTCGGAGGCTTCGTCCGGCCGATGCGCTGGCCCGGCATCGTCGACACCCTGGCCGGCCGGGGCGTCGACCGGATCGCCATCGTCGGGCGCGACCGGCTGCTGCGCCGCCTCAAGTGCACCGTCGACAACTTCACCACCAGCACGCTCGCACCCGACTCGGCGCTCAAGCCCGCGGCGTGAGCAGCCCGCACAGCGGCGCCGCAGCCCGCCGACCGGCCGGCGCCGGGCCGCCGACGCGCAGAGCGTGCGGCCGAGCGCCCGAGAAAGGCACCACCCCTTGACGAACCACCCCGGCGCGGCGCACGGCACGCTCTTCGCCACCAGCGACCTGCACATCGGCTACCAGGAGAACCGCGCGATCGTCGAGGGCCTGCGGCCCGCGGCGCCGAACGACTGGCTGATCGTCGCCGGTGACATCGGCGAGATCATGGCGGACGTCCGGTGGGCGCTCGGACTGCTCGCCGAGCGGTTCGCCACCGTGGTCTGGGCGCCCGGCAACCACGAGCTGTGGACCCATCCGGCGGACCCGGTGGCCCTGCGCGGGGTACGGCGCTACGAGCACCTCGTCGCGCTCTGCCGCGAGCTGGGCGTGCACACCCCTGAGGACCCCTACCCGGTCTGGCACGGCGAGGGCGGGCCGGTGCGGATCGCGCCGCTGTTCGTCGGCTACGACTACACCTTCCTGCCCCCGGGCGCCGCGACCAAGGCCCAGGCGCTGGCGCGGGCCCACGAGAGCGGCGCGGTCTGCTCCGACGAGTACCTGCTGCACCCCGACCCCTACCCGAGCCGGGAGGCCTGGTGCCGGGCCCGGGTGGCGGCCACCGAACGGCGGCTCGCCGAGGCCGATCCGGCGGTGCCCACCATCCTGGTCAACCACTACCCGCTGGTGCGCGAGCCGACCGACGTCCTGTACTACCCGGAGCTCGCGCAGTGGTGCGGCACCACGGCCACCGCCGACTGGCACACCCGCTACAACGTGGCGGCCGTCGTCTACGGCCACCTGCACATCCCCCGGCGCACCCGCCACGACGGCGTGCGCTTCCAGGAGGTGTCGGTCGGCTACCCGCGCGAGTGGCGCCGCCGAGGCCCCGACGTGCCCTCGGGCCTGACCCGGATCCTGCCGGAGCGGGGCACCCGGTGATCGAACGGATCCTGCCCGCCCGGGTCGCGGCGGTGGAGTCGACCTCGCAGACCGGGGCGCCGACCGCCGACCTCTTTCCCGAGGAACTCGCCTACATCGCACGCTCGGTGCCGCACCGCCAGGCCGAGTTCGGCGCCGTACGCCGGTGCGCCCGGCGCGCGCTCGCCGCCCTCGGACAGCCGGCCGTGCCGCTGGTCCCCGGACCGCGGGGCGAACCCCGCTGGCCCGCCGGGGTGGTGGGCAGCATGACGCACTGCACCGGCTACCGGGCGGCGGCGCTGGCCCCGGCCGACGAGGTGCTGAGCCTGGGGATCGACGCCGAGCCCGACCTCCCGCTGCCCGACGGCGTGCTGGAGGCGGTCGGCCGCCCCGAGGAACTGCCCGGGCTCGCCCGGCTCGGCCGTGCCCACCCGGAACTGCACGCAGACCGGCTGCTGTTCAGCGCCAAGGAGAGCGTCTACAAGGCGTGGTTCCCGCTGACCGGCCTGATGCTGGACTTCTCCGAGGCCACCCTTGCCTTCGAGCCGGACGGCACCTTCACCGCCCGGCTCCTGGTGCCGGGGCCGCTCGTCGCCGGCCGCCGCCTGCCGGGCTTCGAGGGCCGCTGGACGGCCTCGTCCGGGCTGGTCCTGACGGCGGTCGCGGTGCCCCACCCCTGAACTCCCAGGGGGCTTTCGCCGGACGGCAGTTGGTGCGACGGAGCGCCTCCTCGGGCTGGGGGCGGATAGGGGTACTGCGGCCCGCGACCGGTCGGTAACGTCCGGAACGCGGCGGCGCGGCTCCCCCCGGCCTCCGGCTCCGCCGAACGGCGCGCCCGACGCCGGCGCCGCAGCTGCCCAGGGCCCGGACCGGGCCCGACCGAGACCGTGTCGGCCCACTGCCGCGGTCTTTCCCCACGGCCCCGGATCCGACGCCCGTGCGCCGGAGTTGCGGGCGCGTCCCGCGGTGGCCGCCGAGTAGAGAAGGAAGAGTGAGCCGATGGCGGCAAAGATCCTCGCGGAGGACTCGGCGGTGACCCTCGCCGCGTTCGAGCAGGACACCCTGAGGGTCGCGCAGGTCCTGCGCGAACGCGGTGTCGGGCTCGGCAGCAGGGTACTGCTGAAGGCCGGGAACTCCGCCAGCTACGTGTCGGTCCTGTTCGCCCTGATGCACGTGGGCGCCTCGATCGTGCTGCTCGACCAGCAGGAGCGGGCGGAGGCCACCGGCTCCGTCGTCCGGCGGTCCGGCGCCAAACTCGTCCTGGTGGACGACGACGCCCCGGTGCCGGCCGACGTCGACCCCGTGCACCTCTACGAGCTCATCTCCGCGGCCCCCGAGGTCCGGGTCACCGACGAGCACCTGGACTTCGGTGCCTGGAGCGACCTCGACGACGCCCTGATCATGTGGTCCTCCGGCTCGACCGGCGAGCCCAAGGGCATCGTCAAGAACGGCGGCCGGTTCCTGAGGAACCTGGAGCGCAACGCCCACCACATGGGCCACCGCGCCGACGACGTGCTGCTGCCGCTGCTGCCGTTCTCCCACCAGTACGGCCTGTCGATGGTCCTGATCGCCTGGATCGTGCAGGGCTCCCTCGTCATCGCCCCCTACAAGCGCCTCGACCGCGCCCTGCGGATGGCCGGCCCTTCGGGCGCCACCGTCCTGGACGCCACCCCGGCGACGTACCGCAGCATCCTCGGCATCCTGCGCCAGAAGCCGGCCCTGGAGCGCTCGCTCGGCGCGGTGCGGATGTTCTGCAGCGGCGCCGCCCCCCTCGACCAGGCCCTCACCGACCTGTACGTGGAGCAGTTCGGCCTGCCGCTGCTGGACAGCTACGGCAGCACCGAGGCCGGCAACGTGGCCTTCGCGACCTCGGACAACCCGGTCTCCTGCGGCCGGGTCATGGACGGCCTGCGGATCCGGGTCGTCGACGACGAGGACCACGAGGTGCCGGCCGACGTGGTCGGCGAACTGCTGGTCGAGACACCGGACGTGATGATCGGCTATCTGACCGGCGACGGCGGTGTCGACCCCGTCCCGCAGGACGTCTTCCGCACCGGGGACCTCGGCTACCTGGACACCGACGGGAACCTCTTCGTCCTCGGCCGGAAGTTCGCCGTGCACCGCAACGGCTACACCCTCTACCCGGAGATCGTCGAGCGCAAGGCCGCCACCGGCGGCTGCGCCACCCGCATCGTGGCGCTGCCGGACGAGCGCCGCGGCAGCAGCCTGGTCTTCTTCGTGGAGGACGAGCAGCTGCGCGAGGCCGCCCACTGGCGCGGCCTGCTGAACGAGCTGCTGCCCGCGTACGAGCAGCCGAACCGGGTGGTGGTCCTGGAGCGCTTCCCGCTCAACCGCAACGGCAAGCCTGACAAGCGCCGGATGACGGAACTGGCGCTCGCCGGGGCCGGCCAGGCGGCCGCCTGACGTCCCCGGTGCCCACGGTCCGCCGGACTGACGGAGCCCGCGGCCGTCCCCGCGGCCCGTCAGTCCAGCAGGCCGCGCTCCATCGCCGCCAGGACCGCCGCCGTGCGGTCGGACACGTCGAGCTTGCGGAAGATCCGCAGCAGGTGCGTCTTGACCGTCGCCTCCCCGATGTGGAGCTCGCGACCGATGTCGGCGTTGGTCAGTCCCCGGCCGACCAGCTGCAGCACCTCGCGCTCACGGGCGGACAGCGGCTGCGGCTCGTGCGCCCGCGCCCGGAACAGCCGGCCGGCGACCGCGGGGGAGAGCACCGTCTCACCCCGGGCCGCGGCCCGCACCGCGTTGATCAGGTCGACCCGCGAGGTGCCCTTCAGCAGGTAGCCGGCGGCGCCCGCCTCGACCGCGCGCAGGATGTCCGCATCGCTCTCGTAGGTGGTGACCACGACCACGCGCGGGCGGCGCGAGTGCGCCAGGATCCGGGCGGTGGCGGTCACGCCGTCCATCGCGCCCATCCGCAGGTCCATCAGCACCACGTCCGGGGCCAGCGCGGCGGCCAGCACGACCGCCTCCTCGCCCCCGCCGGCCGTGCCGGCGACCATGATGCCCGGCGCCGACTCCAGCATCGCCGAGAGGCCCTCCCGCACCACCGGGTGGTCGTCGGCGATCAGCACGGTGATGGTCTGCTCGTCGGGCCGGGCGGTGCTCATCGGGGCTCTCCGTCGTACGGGGCGGATGACTGGGCGGTGTCCAGGGCGTCCTGGGTTTCCACGGCGTCCTGGGTGTCCACGGCGTCCTGCGGGTCCCGGCCGTCCTGCGGCCGCGCCCCGGCGTCCGGTCCGCCGCCGAGCGGCACCCGTACGTCCACGACCGTGCCGAAGCCGGGCCGGCTGGACACCCTGGCCGTCCCCCCGATCTCCGCCAGCCGCGCGCGCAGGCCGCGCAGCCCGTACCCCTCGGTCCGCTGCCCGGCGTCGAACCCGCAGCCGTTGTCCGTCACCGTCAG
The DNA here is from genome assembly GCF_041434935.1 of Kitasatospora sp. NBC_00374. Classification (NCBI taxonomy): domain Bacteria; kingdom Bacillati; phylum Actinomycetota; class Actinomycetes; order Kitasatosporales; family Streptomycetaceae; genus Kitasatospora; species Kitasatospora sp. NBC_00374. The sequence goes on from NZ_CP107964.1 coordinate 7,603,485, forward strand.
CCGGACCTCACGGTCCGTGAACTCGGTGCGCAGGGACACCCGCTGGGCCCCGGCATGCTTGCGGACGTTCGCCAGCGACTCCTGCGCCGAGCGCAGCAGGACCACACCGACCGCCGTCGGCAACGGGAACTCCGTGCCCTCGGCGCTGTAGCCGACCGTCAGGCCGGTCTCGGCGGCCAGCGCCTCGCCCTGGCGCCGCAGCGTCTCGCCCAGCGAGTTGCCACGCAGTGCGGCCGGGGTGAGCGCCGCGACGAAGCCCCGCGTCTCGGCCAGGTTCGCGGTGGCGGACCGGGCGGCCAGGGCGAGGTGACGCCGGGCCAGCTCCGGCTGCTCCTCCAACTCCGACTCGGCGGCCTGGATCAGCGCGATGATGCTGGTCAGGCCCTGGGCCACGGTGTCGTGGATCTCGCGGGCCAGCCGTTCGCGCTCGGCGGCGATCCCGGCCTGGTGCGAGAGGTGGGCCTCCCGCTCGCGGCTGCGCTCCAACTCCTCGATCAGCCGGCCGCGGTCCCGGCTCTGCTCGACCACCCTGGTGATCCACAGACCCAGCAGCACCGTCAGCGCGATCCCCAGCAGCGTCAGCGGCAGGATGCCCAGCACCTCGGCGCCCAGCCTGCCGCTGCTGATCCACACCAGCACGGGCGGTACCAGGTTGGCGAAGAGCACCACCGCGATGCCGAGCGAGGTCGGCAGGCTCATCAGCAGCATCGGGCAGATCGCGAACAGCGCGAACGCGCTGGCCAGATCGAGCGCGGCGGCGACCGCGAACAGCACGAGCAGGCCGAGGGCGAACCAGCGGCTGCGCGGCGGCTTCTCGCCGCTGCGCAGCAGCGGCCGCCCGAACGCGGCGTACCAGGGCACGATCAGGGTCAGCGCGGCGACCGCGCCCGCCACCCGGCCGGGCGCGGCCTGCGAGGTGAGCAGCAGCCCGGCGGTGACCACGTAGGACACGCCGAAGTAGGTGTCCCACAGGCCGACCCAACGGACCACCGGATCCTGCCGGAAGGCCGCCTCACCGCCGTCGTCGCCGGCGGAAGGGCCCGCGGCCGGGCGGTCGTCGTCGGGGCCGCGGTCGGCGGCGGTGGGCTGGTCGGACAGGGCGTGAGCTGGCACGCTGACCAGTCCTACCACGCCCGGTCCGGCGCGTGCACCCGCCGCCCGGCGGCAGCCGCCTCCCACGGGTGCTGCGCCGCCCGCTGTCCACCGACCGGTGGACAACCGGGTCCGTCCACCGGTTGTTCCGGCCCCCGAGCCGCGTCCCTAGCGTGGAAGCAGGGAGGACGGGACGTCAGGAGGTCCTCCACGGACGAGCAACGGGAGTCGCACCACATGAGCGGGTTCACCACCACCCTGGTGGTCAGCGGGACGGTACTGACCGTCATCCTGGCCAGTGACCTGGGCCGCCGCCGGATCACCACCATGCGCCTGGTCCGGCCGCTGATCGCGGTGGCCGTCGTGATGGCGTTGTTCTTCCACACACCGCAACTGGCCGGCAACGACCTCTCGCTGCAACTGGTCGGAGTCGGACTCGGCAGCATTCTGGGCCTGGTCGCCGGGGCGATGCTGCCCGGGGAGAGGGATTCCGACGGAAACGTCTACACCAGGGCCGGCGTGCTGTACGTCCTGTTCTGGCTCGCCATGTCGGCGGCCCGGGTGGTATTCGTCTACGGAATCGAGCACTGGTACACGGCCGATATCATCGAGTTCGCCATCACGTACCGGATCAGCGGGCCGGAGGTCTTCTCGAATTCGCTCGTCCTGATGGCTCTCGCCACCGTACTCGCACGGACCGCCGTGGTGCTCAACCGCCGCCGACGGCTCCTCGCCGCCACCCGATAGAAACAGGAACAGGAAATGCCCTCATCCGAAGGTCTCCGGCTGCGGCCACCGCGGCACCGGGTGGAGCGCCGCGCCGTCGCCTGGTGGACGGTGCAGGCCTCGCTGATCCCCGTGCCGCTCATCCTGACGGCAGCCGCCCTCTACCTGTTCATCCCGCCGGCCCGGTTCGTCTTCGGCTGGGTGCTGCTCGCCGTCGCCGTCCCGGGCCTGGCGTACATCGCGGTGATGCCGCAGTGGCGCTACCGGGTGCACCGCTGGGAGACCACCGACGAGGCGGTCTACACCGCCTCCGGCTGGCTCTGGCAGCGCTGGCGGGTCGCGCCGCTGTCGCGGATCCAGACCGTGGACACCGTCCGCGGCCCGCTGGAGCAGCTCTTCGGCCTCGCGGGGATCAAGGTGACCACGGCCTCCGCCTCCGGCGACGTCAAGATCCGCGGCATCGACCACCGCAAGGCCGTCGAGGTCGTCGAGCACCTGACCCGCACCACCCAGGCCACCCCGGGAGACGCCACGTGAGCCCCGAGCCGGCCGGCCCGCCCACCACCGGCACGGACGATCCCGCCCGGGGCGTCCTGCCCGGACCGCGCGCCGGGCAAGCGCCCGACGGGCCCGCCGACGGCGCCGACGGGCTTGCCTGGCAGCGGCTCAGCCTGCGCTCCGTCCCCGTCCACCTGAGCTGGTTCCTCGCACCCGTCGCCACCACCGCCGGCACCGTCCTCGGCGGGGACGGCACCCTCAACCTCCAGGCCCTGATCACCCTGGCCACCCTGACGGTCGCCTTCGGCGTGGTCGCCGCCGTCAACCTGATGCGCTGCCTCACCACCCGCTACCGGATCACCCACGACCGGCTGGAGGTGCGCAAGGGCCTGCTCTTCCGCAGCAGCCGCACCGTCCTGCTGGAGCGCGTCCGCAACGCCGACGTCACCGCCAAACCGCTCTACCGCGTCCTCGGCCTCGCCTCCGTCGCCGTGGGCGTCGCCGGCGGCGGCTCCTCGGGCGGCTCGCTGTCGCTGGACGGCGTCACCCGCGACCAGGCCACCGAACTGCGCCGGGACCTGCTCAACCGGCGCGCGGCGCTGCTCGCCGCCGACGGCGCACCGGCGGCGGAGGCCGAGGACGCGGCGATCGTCCGCTTCGACCGCACCTGGGTGCGCTACGCGCCGCTGACGATCTGGGGCGTCGGCGGCCTGTTCGCCGCGCTCGGAGTCACCTACCGCACGCTCCACGAGATGCAGGTCGACCCGCTGGAACTGGGCGCCGTGCGCGGCCTGGTCGACACCTTCACCTCCGTCCCGGTCTGGGTCGCCGTCCCGGTCACCCTGCTGGCCGTCGCCGCCGTCGGCACCGCGGGCGCGGTCGCCCTGTACGTCGAGGGCTGGTCCGGCTTCCGCCTGGAGCGCGAGGAGGGCGGCATCCTGCGGGTGCGGCGAGGGCTGTGGATCCACCGCTCGGTCTCCATCGAGGAGCAGCGCCTGCGCGGCGTCGAGGTGGTCGAGCCGATGCTGCTGCGCTGGGGCGGCGGCGCCCGGCTGCACGCCGTCGCGAGCGGCCTCGGCACCGCCGAGGAGAACCGCGCCCGGGGCACCCTGATGCCGCCCTCACCCCGCTCCGAGGTGCTGCGGGTGGCCGCCGCGGTGCTCGGCGACGACCGCTCGCCGACCGAGACCGCCGAGCTGGCCCGCCACCCCCGCCGGGCGCTGCGCCGCCGGATCAACCGAGGCCTGCTGGTCGTCCTGCCGCTGGTCGGCGTGGTGGCACTGCCCGGGATCTGGGTGCCCGCGTTCCTCACCGCGGCCGGGGTCGCCGCGGCCGTGCTGCTGCCTGTCGCCGTGCTGCTCGCGGTGGACGCCTACCGCACCCTCGGCCACGGCCTGGCCGGGCCCTACCTGGTGAGCAGGGCCGGCACCTTCGCCCACCGGACGGTCGCCCTCCGGCGCGAGGGCGTGATCGGCTGGACGGTCTCCCGCTCGTTCTTCCAGCGCCGGGCCGGCCTGCTGACGCTGGCCGCCGCCACCGCGGCCGGCGCCGGGGTGTACCGGGTGCGCGACGTCGCCGAGGGCGACGGGCTGGCCTTCGCCGAACAGGCCGTGCCCGGGCTGCTCGCGCCGTTCCTGGAACGCGACTGATCCGGCCCGCGCGGCATAAAGAAATGACACATCGGCTTTACCGCCCCGCCGTCGAGCGGTAGCGTGATCCGACTGCGGGCCCGGAATACCCCACCGGGAATTCCCGCCGCGTATTCACCGGCCGGCGTCCCCAGGGATTTCCTAGGGGCCGCCGGTCGAATCGTAGGGGTGATTAGGGGCCCCGTAGGGGGTTATCCGCCGCCCGATTCCCGTGGCACGCTGACCAACGGTGTTTGATACCGTCAGCCGGGTAGTGGAGCGCGCGATGATGAACCAGTCCGAGGAATTCATTCCGGAGCCGGACGGCGCGGACGTCGATAATTCGGACGGTTTCTCGTCCTGGCGAATGCGACTCGCCGCATCCTCCGAGGCCGAGCAGCAGCGGACCGTCCTGAACCTCGTCCTCGACCAGGCCAGGGAAGCACTGCGCGGCAGGTCCGCCGCCACCGTCGACGCCGACCGCCCGTTCCTGGAACTCGGCTTCGACTCGCTCGCCGCCGTCGACCTGCACAGCCGGCTCACCGCCGCCACCGGCCTGCGCCTGCCGGTCACCCTGGTCTTCGACCACCCGACCCCCGCCTCGCTCGCCCGCCACCTGCGGGCCGAACTCCTCGGCCTCGGCGGCGAATCGGCCCCGGAGCCGGTGCCCGCGGGCGCCCACGACGAGCCGATCGCCATCGTCGCGATGGCCTGCCGCTTCCCCGGCGACGCCAACTCGCCCGAGCAGCTGTGGCAGCTCGTCACCGACGAGGTCGACGCCGTCTCCGCCTTCCCCACCGGCCGCGGCTGGGACCTCGGCGGCCTCTTCGACACCGACCCCGACCAGGCCGGCACCTCGTACGCACGCGAGGGCGGCTTCCTGCACGACGCCGACGCGTTCGACCCCGGCTTCTTCAACATCTCGCCGCGCGAGGCCCTCGCCATGGACCCGCAGCAGCGCCTGCTGCTGGAGACCTCCTGGGAGGCGTTCGAGCGGGCCGGCATCGACCCGACCGGCCTGCGCGACTCCCGCACCGGCGTCTTCATCGGCGCCGAGGCCCAGGAGTACGGCCCCCGCCTGCACGAGGCCGCCGACGGGATGGAGGGCTACCTCGTCACCGGCAACGCCGCCAGCGTCGCCTCCGGCCGGATCTCCTACACCTTCGGCTTCCAGGGTCCCGCCGTCACCGTCGACACCGCCTGCTCCTCCTCGCTGGTCGCCCTGCACCTGGCCGTGCAGTCGCTGCGCCGCGGCGAGTGCGGCGTCGCCCTCGCCGGCGGCGTCGCCGTGATGGCCGGCCCCGGCTCCTTCGTCGCCTTCAGCCGCCAGCGGGGCCTCGCCCCCGACGGCCGCTGCAAGCCCTTCGCGGCCGCCGCCGACGGCACCGCCTGGGGCGAGGGCGTCGGCATGCTCCTCGTCGAGCGGCTCTCCGACGCGCAGCGCAACGGCCACCCGGTGCTCGCCGTCGTGCGCGGCACCGCGATCAACCAGGACGGCGCCTCCAACGGCCTCACCGCCCCCAACGGCCCCTCCCAGCAGCGCGTCATCCGCCAGGCCCTGGCCGACGCCGGCCTGACCGCCCAGGACGTCGACGCCGTCGAGGCACACGGCACCGGCACCACCCTCGGCGACCCGATCGAGGCGCAGGCCCTGCTCGCCACCTACGGCCAGGGCCGCGACGCGAACACACCGCTGTGGCTCGGCTCGCTCAAGTCCAACATCGGCCACACCCAGGCCGCCGCCGGCATCGGCGGCCTCATCAAGACCGTCATGGCGATGCGCCACGGCGTCCTGCCGAAGACCCTGCACGTCGACCAGCCCACCCCGCACGTCGACTGGGCCGCCGGCGCCGTCGAACTGCTCACCGAGGCCCGGCCCTGGCCCGAGACCGGCCGCCCGCGCCGCGCCGCCGTCTCCTCCTTCGGCTTCAGCGGCACCAACGCCCACGCCGTCATCGAACAGGCCCCGCAGGCCGCCGCGATCCCCGCCGCCGAGCCCGCCACCCACGCCCCCGCCGCGCTGCCCTGGGTGCTCTCCGCCAAGACCCCCGAGGCGCTGCGCGAGCAGGCCCGCCGCCTCGCCGCCCACCTCGACGCCCACCCCGAGCACCGCCTGGCCGATCTCGGCCACACCCTCGCCACCACCCGCACCGCGTTCGAGCACCGCGCCGCCCTCGTCGCGGGCGAACGCGACGGCTTCCGCCGGGCCCTGACGGCCCTCGCCGACGGCCTCGGCGCCCCCGGCCTCCTCCAGGGCTCGCCCGTCGCCGGCCGCACCGCCTTCCTCTTCACCGGCCAGGGCAGCCAGCGCCTGGCCATGGGCCGTGAACTCCACGAGACCCAGCCGGTCTTCGCCCGCGCCCTCGACCAGGCCGTCGGCCACCTCGACCTGCAGCTCGAACACCCCCTGCGGGACGTCCTGTTCGCCGCCGAGGGCACCCCCGAGGCCGAGCTGCTGCACCGCACCGCCTACACCCAGCCGGCGCTGTTCGCCGTCGAGGTCGCCCTCTTCCGGCTCCTGGAGTCCTGGGGCCTGCGCCCCGACGCCGTGGCCGGCCACTCCATCGGCGAGTTCGCCGCCGCCCACGCGGCCGGCGTGCTCACCCTCGCGGACGCCGCCCTGCTGGTCGCCGCCCGCGGCCGCCTCATGGAGGCCCTGCCCGCCGGCGGCGCCATGGTCGCCGTCCAGGCCACCGAGGCCGAGATCCGCGCCTCGCTCACCGGCCGCGAGCACGCCGTCGCCGTCGCCGCAGTCAACGGCCCCACCTCCGTCGTCCTCGCCGGCGACGAGGACGCGGTCCTCGACCTTGCCGCCCACTGGGCCGAGCAGGGCCGCAAGACCCGCCGCCTGACGGTCAGCCACGCCTTCCACTCGCCGCACATGGACGGCATGCTGGCCGAGTTCCGGCGCTGCGCCCAGGCCGTCGCCTACAGCGCGCCGAGCATCCCGATCGTCTCCACCCTCACCGGCACCACCGCCACCGCCGACGAGATCCGCGACCCCGAGTACTGGGTGCGCCACGTCCGCGAGACCGTGCGCTACCACGACGCCGTCCGCACCCTGGAGGCCCAGGGCGTCACCACCTACCTGGAGCTCGGCCCCGAGGGCGTGCTCTCGGCGATGGGCCAGGACTGCCTGGCCGACCCGGACGCGGCCGTCTTCGTGCCGCTCCTGCGCGGTGACCGCCCCGAGGCCCACACCGTCACCGCCGCCCTCGGCCAGGCCCACGTCCGCGGCGCCGCCCCCGACTGGGACGCCGTCTTCGCCGGCCAGGGCGCCCGCCGCGTCGACCTGCCGACCTACGCCTTCCAGCACGAGCGCTTCTGGCTCGGCACCGGCTCCGGCAGCGGCGACGTCACCGCCGTCGGCCTCGGCGCCGTCGACCACCCGCTGCTCGGCGCGGCCGTCGCCCTCGCCGACACCGACGGCATCCTCTTCACCGGCCGGATCGCCCTGGAGACCCACCCCTGGCTGGCCGACCACGCCGTCCTGGACACCGTCCTGCTCCCCGGCACCGCCTTCGTCGAACTCGCCGTCCGCGCCGCCGACCAGGTCGGCTGCGCTCTGGTCGAGGAACTCACCCTGGAGGCACCCCTGCTGGTGCCCGCCCGGGGCGGCGTCCACCTGCAGATCGTCGTCGGCGGCCCCGACGAGACCGGCGGCCGCACCCTCGCCGTGCACTCCCGCCCCGAGGACGCCGACCCGGCCGAACCCTGGACCCGCCACGCCGGCGGCCTGCTCGCCCCGGCCGCCGACCCCGCCGCCTTCGACCTCACCGCCTGGCCGCCGCCCGGCGCCCGGCCCGTGGACGTCGAGGAGGTGCACGCCCGGCTGGCGGAGGCCGGCTTCGGCTACGGCCCGGTCTTCCGCGGCCTGCGCACCGTCTGGCAGCACGGCACCGAGATCCTCGCCGAGATCGAACTCCCCGAGCCGGCCCGGGACGGCGCCGGACGCTTCGGCCTGCACCCCGCCCTGCTCGACGCCGCCCTGCACGCCCTCGGCGCCGACACCTCCGACGCCGCCGTCCGCGGCGGCCTGCCGTTCTCCTGGCACGGCGTCACCCTGTACGCCACCGGCGCCACCGCGCTGCGCCTGCGGGTCACCCCGGCCGGCCGCGGCGAGGTCGCCCTGGAGCTGGCCGACGACGCCGGGCAGCCCGTGATGTCCGTGCGTTCCCTCGCGCTGCGCGAGATCTCCGCCGAGCAGCTCGACGCCGCCCGCGCACCCCGCACCGAGTCGCTCTTCCGGGTGGAGTGGGCCACCCTGCCGGTCTCCGCCGCCACCACCGGCCGCTGGGCCGCCCTCGGCCCGGCGCCCGCCGTCCCGGCCGGCGAGCGCCACGCCGACGTCGCCGCGCTCGCCGCGGCCGTGGACGCCGGCCAAGCCGTCCCCGACGCCGTGTTCCTGCCCCTGGCCGCGGTCACCGGCCACGACGACGCGGACCGGCTCGCCGAGCGGTCCGCCGACCACGCCGCCGCCGTGCACCGCGCGGTCCACCGGGCGCTCGCCGCGACCCGGCAGTGGCTCGCCGACGAACGCTTCGCCGCCTCCCGGCTGGTCCTCACCACCACCGGACCCGCCGACGGCCCGAGCGCCCTCGCCGACGCCGCCGTCCGCGGCCTGATCCGCTCCGCACAGCTGGAGCACCCCGACCGCCTGGTCCTGCTCCACCTCGACACCCCCGACGTGCCCGGCGAGGTCCTGGCCGGCGCCCTCGCCTCCGGCGAACCCGAACTCGCCGTCCACGACGGCCTGGTACGCGTCCCCCGGCTGGCCCGCGCACACACCGCCGCCCCCGCGGACGGTGCCGAGCCCGCCTTCGGCCCCCACGGCACCGTCCTCGTCACCGGCGCCTCGGGCGCCCTCGGCACCCTGGTCGCCCGCCACCTGGTCGCCCACCACGGCGTCCGCAGCCTGCTGCTGCTCTCCCGCCGCGGCACCGACGCCCCCGGCACCGCCGACCTGGTCGCCGAACTCGCCGAGCTCGGCGCCGCCGTCACCGTCGCCGCCTGTGACGTCGCTGACCGCGACGCGCTCGCCGCGGCCCTCGCCGGACACGAGCTGACCGGCGTCGTCCACACCGCGGGCGTCCTCGACGACGGCGTCCTCGCCTCCCTCACCCCCGAGCGCATCGACACCGTCCTGCGCCCCAAGGTCGACGCCGCGCTCCACCTGCACGAGCTGACCGCCGACCGGCCGCTCACCGCCTTCGTCCTGTTCTCCTCCAACGCGGGCGTCCTCGGCGGCCTCGGCCAGGCCAACTACGCCGCCGCCAACGCCTTCCTCGACGCCCTCGCCGCGCAGCGCCGGGCCGCCGGACTGCCCGCCACCTCCCTCGCCTGGGGCCTGTGGGCCGACGGCGGCATGGCCGACACCCTCGACAGCGCCGACCTGCTGCGCCTCGCGCGCGCCGGCATGACCGGCCTCGCCGACGACGAGGGCCTGGCCCTCCTGGACACCGCCACCGCCACCGCCGAGCCGGTGCTCGTCCCGATGCGCCTCGACCTGGCCGCCCTACGCGCCCAGGCCGCGGCCGGCACCCTGCCCGCCCAGCTGCGCGGCCTCGTCCGCGCTCCCTCCCGCCGCACCGCCCGCGCGGGCCGGGCCGGTGGCACGGAGCTGATGCGCCGCCTGGCAGGCCTCCCCGAGGCCGAACTGGACCGTGAGATCCTCGAACTGCTGCGGGTCCGGGTCGCCGCCGTGCTCGGCCACGCCTCGTCCGACGTGATCGACGCGGGCCGCGCCTTCAACGAGCTCGGCTTCGACTCGCTGACCTCCGTCGAGCTGCGCAACGAGCTGAACGCCGTCACGGGCCTGCGGCTGTCGCCCACCCTGATCTTCGACTACCCGACACCCGCCGCCCTCGCCGCCCACCTGCGCACCGAGATCGCCGGCGCCGCCCGCCCGGCCGCCCCGGCAACGGCCGCCCCGGCCCGCCGGGACGACGAGCCGATCGCCATCGTCGGCATGGCCTGCCGCTACCCCGGCGGCGTCTCCTCACCCGAGGAGCTGTGGCAGCTGGTCACCGGCGGCACCGACGCCATCTCCGCCTTCCCCGCCGGCCGCGGCTGGGACCTCGACCGGCTCTTCGACCCCGACCCCGACCACGCCGGCACCAGCTACGCCGACCAGGGCGGCTTCCTGCACGACGCCGGGCTGTTCGACCCCGCGTTCTTCGGCATCTCCCCGCGCGAGGCCCTCGCCATGGACCCGCAGCAGCGCCTGCTGCTGGAGACCACCTGGGAGACCTTCGAGCGCGCGGGCATCGACCCGGCCACCCTGCGCGGCAGCCGGACCGGCGTCTTCGCCGGCGTCATGTACCACGACTACGCCACCCGGCTCGGCGCCGTCCCCGAGGGCGTCGAGGGGTACCTCGGCACCGGTACCTCCGGCAGCATCGCCTCCGGCCGGGTCGCCTACACCTTCGGCCTCGAAGGCCCCGCCGTCACCGTCGACACCGCCTGCTCCTCCTCGCTGGTCGCCCTGCACCTCGCCGTGCAGGCCCTGCGCCAGGGCGACTGCACGATGGCGCTGGCCGGCGGGGTCACGGTCATGGCCACCCCCGAGGCGTTCGTCGACTTCAGCCGCCAGCGCGGCCTCGCCAGGGACGGCCGGTCCAAGTCCTTCTCCGCCGCCGCCGACGGCACCAGCTGGTCCGAGGGCGCCGGCATGCTCCTCGTCGAGCGGCTCTCCGACGCCCGCCGCAACGGCCACCAGGTCCTCGCGATCGTCCGCGGCTCGGCGATCAACCAGGACGGTGCCTCCAACGGCCTCACCGCCCCCAACGGCCCCTCCCAGCAGCGCGTCATCCAGCAGGCCCTGGCCGACGCCGGCCTGACCCCCGCGGAGGTCGACGCCGTCGAGGCGCACGGCACCGGCACCACCCTCGGCGACCCGATCGAGGCGCAGGCCCTGCTCGCCACCTACGGCCGGGCCCGCGACGAGGAGTCCCCGCTCTGGCTCGGTTCGCTCAAGTCCAACATCGGCCACACCCAGGCCGCCGCCGGCGTCGCGGGCATCATCAAGATGGTCATGGCGATGCGCCACGGCGTCCTGCCGCAGAGCCTCCACCTCGACCAGCCGTCACCCAACGTCGACTGGGCCTCCGGCGCCGTCGAACTGCTCACCGAGGCCCGCCCGTGGCCCGAGACCGGCCGGCCCCGCCGCGCCGCCGTCTCCTCCTTCGGCTTCAGCGGCACCAACGCCCACACCATCGTCGAGCAGCCCCCCGCGGACGACCGGGCCGACCGCCCCGCCGCGGCCGAGGCGGCCCCGGGCACGCAGGCGTGGATCCTCTCGGCGAAGACCGAGGACGCGCTGCGCGAACAGGCCCGCACCCTGCTGGCGGACCTCGGCGACGGCGCCGCACCGTCCGGGGCCTCCGACGCCGACCTGGCGTACTCGCTGGCGACCGGCCGGGCCCTGCTGGAGCACCGGGCCGCCGTCGTCGGCGGTGAGCGTACGGAGTTCCTGGCGGGCCTCGCGGCGCTCGCGGCAGGGGAACCCTCCGGCGCGGTCGTGCGCGCCACCGCCGTCGCCGGCCGCACGGCGTTCCTGTTCACCGGACAGGGCAGCCAGCGGGCCGGGATGGCCGAGGAACTGTACGCCGCCCACCCGGTGTTCGCAGCCGCCTTCGACGCGGTCTGCGCGGAGCTGGACCGGCACCTGGAGCGCCCGCTGCGCGAGGCGATCGCGGACGCGGAACTGGTCGACGAGACGGCGTTCACCCAGCCAGCGCTGTTCGCCGTCGAGGTCGCGCTGTTCCGCCTGCTGGAGTCCTGGGGCCTGCGCCCCGACGCCCTCGCCGGCCACTCGATCGGCGAGCTCGCCGCCGCGCACGTCGCCGGGGTGCTCTCGCTCTCCGACGCCGCGACGCTGGTCGCCGCTCGCGGACGGCTGATGCAGGCGCTGCCGCGCGGCGGCGCCATGGTGGCCGTGCAGGCGGCCGAGGCCGACGTGCTGCCGCTGCTCACCGAAGGCGTAGGCATCGCCGCCGTCAACGGGCCCACCTCCGTGGTGATCTCGGGCGCCGAGCAGGCCGTGCTGGCCGTCGCCGAGCAGCTCGGCGCCGAGGGCCGCAAGACGAAGCGGCTGACGGTCAGCCACGCCTTCCACTCGCCGCTGATGGACGGCATGCTGGACGATTTCCGGGCGGTGGCTTCGGAGTTGACGTTCGAGACGCCCCGGATCCCGATCGTCTCCACCCTCACCGGCGCCCCGGTGTCCGAGGAACTGACCGACCCGGACTACTGGGTGCGGCACGTCCGCGAGGCCGTCCGCTTCGCCGACGCCGTCCGGGCCCTGGAGGCCGACGGCGTCCGCACCTTCGTCGAGCTGGGCCCCGACGGAGTGCTGTCGGGAATGGGCCAGGACTGTGTCGGCGAGGACGCGCTCCTCGTGCCGGTCCTGCGCGCCGGACAGCCGGAGGCACGCACCCTCACCACCGCGCTCGCCCGGCTGCACCTGCGCGCGGCAGGCGTCGACTGGCAGGCGGTGTTCCGCGGCCGGGACGCCCACCGGGTCGACCTGCCGACCTACGCCTTCCAGCGCCAGTGGTACTGGCTGGAGAACGTCGCCGCCCCGGCGGCCGGCCCGGCCGTCGTCGACGAGGTGGACGCCCGCTTCTGGGAGGCCGTCGAGAGCGGCGACCTGGACGCCCTGTCCGCCACCCTCGACCTGAGCGGCGACCAGCCCTTCAGCTCGGTGCTGCCGGCCCTCTCCGCCTGGCGCCGCCGCAGCCGCGAGCAGGCCACCGTCGACGCCTGGCGCTACCGCACCACCTGGAAGCCGGCCGGCGAGCCGGGCGCGGCGCTGCCCGCGGGCGTCTGGCTGCTCGCCGTCCCGGCCGGACTCGCCGGGGACGCCACCGTGCTCGGCGTGACGCAGACCCTCGCCGCGCGCGGCGCGACGGTCCGCCCGATCGAGCTGGACACCGCCGCCGCCGGGCGCCAGGCCCTGGCCGCCCGCCTGACGGAGGCCGTCACCGACGGCGCCGCCGTCGCGGGCGTGCTGTCCCTGCTCGCCCTCGACGAGCGGCCGGTCGACGGCGTGCCGAACGGCCTGCTGCTCACCGCCCTGCTCGTCCAGGCGCTCGGCGACGCGAACCTCGCCGCACCCCTGTGGTGCGTGACCCGCGGCGCCGTCTCCACCGGCCGCTCCGAGCGGACCGCCAACCCGCTGCAGGCACAGGTCTGGGGTCTGGGCCGGGTCGTCGCACTGGAGCACCCGGAGCGCTGGGGCGGCCTGGTCGACCTGCCGGAACACCCGGACGAGCGGGTGCTCGGCCGCCTCGCCGGCGCCCTGACGGGCTCCGCCGGGGACCAGGTGGCGGTGCGGGCATCCGGTGTCCTCACCCGTCGCCTGGTGCGCGCGGCCCGTGCCGAGGCCGCCGGATGGTCGCCTTCGGGCACGGTCCTGGTGACGGGCGGCACGGGAGCCCTGGGCGCGGAGGTGTCGCGCTGGCTGGCCCGGGGCGGCGCCGAGCACCTGGTGCTGACCAGCCGTCGCGGCCCGGACGCACCGGGCGCGCCCGAACTGCGGGACGAACTCGCCGAGCTCGGCGTCACCGTCACCATCGCCGCCTGTGACGCCGCCGACCGGGAGGCGCTGGCCGAACTGCTCTCCGCCCACCGGCTGTCGGCCGTCTTCCACACCGCGGGCGTCCTGGACGACGGGGTCATCGACGCGCTGACCGCCGAGCGCTTCGCCGCCGTGGCCCGCCCGAAGGTGGACGCGGCCCGCAACCTGCACGAACTGACGGCCGGTCACGACCTCTCCGCCTTCGTGCTCTTCTCCTCGATGGCGGGCTCGATCGGCAGCGCCGGCCAGGGCAACTACGCCGCCGCCAACGCCTACCTCGACGCACTCACCGAGCAGCGCCGCGCCGACGGCCTGCCCGCCACCTCGATCGCCTGGGGCCCGTGGGCCCAGGGCGGGATGGCCGCCGACGGCACCGTCGAGCAGCGCCTGCACCGGGACGGCGTCCCGCCGATGGCCCCCGCCCTCGCCATGTCCGCCCTCCGGCAGGCGGTCGAGCACGGCGACGGCGCGATCACCGTGGTCGACATCGCCTGGGACCGCTTCCTGCCCGGCCTGACCGCCGTCCGCCCGACCGCCCTCTTCGACGAGATCCCCGAGGCCCGGCAGATCGCCGCCGCGGCCACCGGGGCCACCGGCGCCGCCGCCGTCAGCTCCTCCCGGGCCGACCGCCTCGCCGGCCTCTCCGAGGCGGAGCAGCAGCGCGCCATGCTGGACCTCGTCCGCACCAACGTCGCGGCCGTACTCGCCCACTCCGGGACGGACCTGGTCGAGGCCGGCCGGGCGTTCAAGGAACTCGGCTTCGACTCGCTCACCGCCGTCGAACTCCGCAACCGCCTGGGCGCCGCCACCGGCCTGCGCCTGCCCACCACCCTCGTCTTCGACTACCCGTCCGCCGCCGCACTGGCCGACCACCTGCGCACGGAACTGGTGGGCCGCCGGCCCGCCGCCGCCACCGAGGCAGGCGCCCGGACGACCGCGGACGACGAACCGATCGCCATCGTGGCGATGAGCTGCCGCTTCCCCGGCGGCGTCACCTCCCCGGAGCAGCTGTGGCGGCTGCTGGTCGGCGGCGGCGACGCGATGTCGGGCCTGCCGACCGACCGCGGCTGGAACGTCGACACGCTCTACGACCCGGACCCGGACCAGGTCGGCAAGATCTACACCCGCGAAGGCGGATTCCTCTACGACGCGGCGGAGTTCGACGCCGGGTTCTTCGGGATCTCGCCGCGCGAGGCGCTGTCGATGGACCCGCAGCAGCGCCTGCTGCTGGAGACCTCCTGGGAGGCGTTCGAGCGGGCCGGCATCGACCCGACCACGCTGCGCGGCAGCCGGACCGGCGTCTTCGCCGGCACCAACGGCCAGGACTACCTGGCCCTGCTGATGAACTCGCCCGAGGAACTGGAAGGCCACCTCGGCACCGGTACGGCGGCGAGCGTCGTCTCCGGGCGCCTCTCCTACACCTTCGGACTCGAGGGCCCGGCCGTCACCGTCGACACGGCCTGCTCCTCCTCACTGGTGGCCCTCCACCTCGCGGTCCAGGCGCTGCGCAACGGCGAGTGCACGCTGGCCCTGGCCGGCGGTGTCACCGTGATGGCGACGCCGGACACCTTCCTCGACTTCAGCCGCCAGCGTGGCCTGGCGGCCGACGGCCGGTGCAAGGCGTTCGCCGCCGCGGCGGACGGCACCGCCTGGGGCGAGGGCGTCGGCATGCTGCTCGTCGAGCGGCTGTCGGACGCGCGCCGCAACGGGCACCCGGTGCTGGCGGTGGTGCGCGGCAGCGCCGTCAACCAGGACGGCGCCAGCAACGGCCTGACGGCGCCCAACGGCCCGTCGCAGCAGCGGGTGATCCGCCAGGCGCTCGCCGCGGCCGGTCTGACGGCCGACCAGGTCGACGCCGTCGAGGCACACGGCACCGGCACCGCGCTCGGCGACCCGATCGAGGCGCAGGCCCTGCTCGCCACCTACGGCCAGGGCCGCGACGAGGCATCCCCGCTCCGGCTCGGCTCGGTGAAGTCCAACATCGGCCACACCCAGGCCGCCGCCGGCGTCGCGGGCGTCATCAAGATGGTGCTCGCCATGCAGCACGGCGTCCTGCCGAAGACCCTGCACGTGGACCAGCCATCGCCGCACGTCGAGTGGTCGTCGGGAGCCGTCGAGCTGCTCACCGAGAACGTGGAGTGGCCGCAGACCGGCGGACCGCGCCGAGCGGCGGTCTCGTCCTTCGGCTTCAGCGGCACCAACGCGCACGCCGTCCTGGAGCAGGCTCCGGCGGTGGAGGAGGTCCCGGTCTCCGAGCCGGTCGCCCCGCCGGTGGTGCCGGTGGTGCTGTCGGCGAAGACCGACGAGGCCCTGCGGGCGCAGGCTGCGGAGCTGGTGGCTCTCGTCGAGGGTGACGAGTCGCTGGAACTTCTCGACGTCGGCTTCTCGTTGGCGACCGGCCGGGCGGCGTTCGAGCACCGGGCCGGGTTCGCTGCGGCGGATCGTGCGGAGCTGTTGGCGGGTCTGGCGTCGCTGTCGGGTTCGGGGTCGGTGGTGGAGGGGCGTACGGCGTTCCTGTTCACCGGGCAGGGCAGTCAGCGCGTCGGGATGGGCGAGGAGTTGTACGCCTCGTATCCGGTGTTCGCAGACGCGTTCGATGCGGTCTGCGCGCACCTGGACCAGCATCTGGAGCGTCCCCTGCGCGAGGCGGTCGCGGATGCGGAGTCGGTGAACGAGACCGGGTTCACGCAGCCGGCGCTGTTCGCGTTGGAGGTGGCGCTGTTCCGGCTGCTGGAGTCGTGGGGGCTGACCCCGGATGTGCTGGCGGGTCATTCGATCGGTGAGCTGGCCGCCGCGCATGTCGCGGGTGTGCTCTCGCTGGCCGATGCCGCCGAGCTGGTCGCGGCGCGCGGTCGCCTGATGCAGGCGCTGCCGCGCGGCGGCGCGATGGTGGCCGTGCAGGCGACCGAGGCCGAGGTGCTGCCGCTGCTCACCGAGGGCGTCGGCATCGCCGCCGTCAACGGGCCCACCTCCGTGGTGATCTC
Source organism: Kitasatospora sp. NBC_00374 (assembly GCF_041434935.1). Taxonomy (NCBI): domain Bacteria; kingdom Bacillati; phylum Actinomycetota; class Actinomycetes; order Kitasatosporales; family Streptomycetaceae; genus Kitasatospora; species Kitasatospora sp. NBC_00374. The sequence goes on from NZ_CP107964.1 coordinate 7,619,993, forward strand.
GGGCGCCGAGCAGGAAGTCCTCTCCATCGCCGAGCAGTTGGGGGCCGAGGGCCGCAAGACCAAGCGGCTCACCGTCAGCCACGCGTTCCACTCGCCGCTGATGGACGGCATGCTGGACGAATTCCGCGCAGTGGCCGCCCGGTTGACCTTCGAGGCTCCCCGGATCCCGATCGTCTCCACCCTCACCGGTGCGCTCGCATCCACCGAGCTCGCGGATCCCGCGTACTGGGTGCGGCACGTCCGCGAGGCGGTCCGCTTCGCCGACGCGGTGACGGTGCTGGAGGCCGACGGCGTCCGTACGTTCGTCGAGCTCGGCCCGGACGGCGTCCTGTCCGCGATGGCCCAGGACAGCGTGACGGCCGAGGCCGCCTTCGTCCCGGTCCTGCGGGCCGGCCGCCCCGAGGCCCACACGCTGACCACCGCGCTCACCCAGGCTCACGTCCGCGGCCTCGCCGTCGACTGGCAGGCGGTGTTCGCGGGCACCGGCGCCCGCCGCGTCGACCTGCCGACCTACGCCTTCCAGCGTCAGCGCTACTGGCCGCGCACGCCGATCCTGGCCATCGGCGACGTCGCGTCGATCGGCCTCGGGGCCGCAGGTCACCCGCTGCTGGGCGCGAGTGTGGAACTGCCGGAGTCGGACGGTGTGGTGTTCACCGGCCGGCTGTCGGTGCAGTCGCACCCGTGGCTGGCGGACCACGCCGTGATGGGCTCGATCCTGCTGCCGGGTACGGCGTTCGTGGAGCTGGCGATCCGGGCCGGTGACCAGGTCGGCTGCGGGCTGCTGGAGGAGCTCACGCTTGCCGCGCCGCTGGTGCTGCCCGAGCGCGGCGGTGTCCAGCTGCGGCTTGCGCTGGCGGGCGTGGACGAGGCGGGCCGTCGGGAGTTGAGTCTGCATTCGCGGTCGGAGGACGCGCCGGTGGAGGAGCCGTGGACGCGGCACGCCACCGGTGTCCTCGCGCCGAGCAGTCCGGCCGCCGTGCCTTCCTTCGACCTGTCCGAGTGGCCGCCGAAGGGTGCGGTCCCGGTGGCGGTCGATGACCTGTACGAGCGGCTGGCCGCGGCCGGGTTCGGCTACGGACCCGTGTTCCAGGGGCTGCGGGCCGCATGGCGCCACGACGGCGACACGTACGCCGAGCTCCGACTGCCCGAGAGCGCCCACGAGGACGCCGAACAGTACGGCCTGCACCCGGCGCTCCTCGACGCCGCGCTGCACGCCCTCGGCCTCGACATCGCCGACGGTCCGACGGCCGGCGGCCCCCGCCAGGCCCGGATCCCGTTCTCCTGGAACGGCGTTACCCTCTACGCGGCCGGTGCGAACGCCCTGCGCCTGCGCCTCTCCGAGACCAGTCAGGACGCGGCCTCGCTGCTCCTGGCGGACGAGACCGGCCGACCGGTGGCCGCCGTGGAGACCCTGGTCTCCCGCGAGGTCTCCGAGGACCAGGTGCGCAGCGCACGCGGCGGCTTCGTCGACTCGCTCCACCGGGTGGAGTGGACCGTGCTGCCGGTGTCCGCCGCCCCCGCAGGCCGCTGGGCCGTGCTGGGCGAGGACACGGCGGGCATGGGAGCGCAGCAGTACGCGGACCTGGCGGCGCTGGGTGTGGCGGTCGAGGGCGGCGTGGCCGTCCCGGACGCGGTGTTCCTGGCGCTGGAGCCCGGTGATGCGGCTGATCTCCCGTCGGCTGTGCGTGCCGCGCTGCACGGGGTGCTGGGTACGGTGCAGGAGTGGCTGGCGGACGAGCGGTTCGCGGACTCGCGTCTCGTCCTGGTGACCCGTCGCGCCGTCGGCGCGGAGGTCGAGGATCTGGTGCACGCCCCCGTCTGGGGCCTGGTGCGCTCCGCCCAGGGGGAGAACCCCGACCGGCTGGTCCTGCTGGACGTCGACGGCGGCGACTTCTCCCGCGAGGCCCTCTCCGCCGCACTCGCGGCCGGTGAGCCCGAGCTCGCGGTGCGCGGCGGCGCCGTGCAGGTGCCGCGCCTGGCCCGGGTGGCCGGGGCCGTCGACGCCGCCCCGGTGTTCGGTTCTTCCGGCACGGTTCTGGTGACGGGCGCCTCGGGTCTGCTGGGCGCTCTGGTGGCCCGTCACCTGGTGGCGGAGCACGGGGTGCGCAGTCTGCTGCTGGTCTCGCGTCGTGGTGCGGACGCGCCGGGTGCGGCCGAGCTGGTCGCGGAGCTGTCCGAGGCCGGCGCCGCCGTCACCGTGGCGGCCTGCGACGTGGCCGATCGCGAGTCTCTGGCGGTCCTCCTGGCCGGGCACGAGCTGTCCGGCGTCGTCCACACGGCCGGTGTCCTGGACGACGGCATCGTCGCCTCGCTCACCCCCGACCGCCTCGACACCGTCCTGCGTCCCAAGGTCGACGCGGCGCTAGCCCTGCACGAGCTGACGGCCGACCACGACCTCACCGCCTTCGTCCTCTTCTCCTCCGCCGCCGGCACGCTCAGCAGCCCCGGCCAGGGCAACTACGCCGCGGCCAACGTCTTCCTCGACGCCCTGGCCACCCGGCGCCGCGCCGCCGGACTACCCGCCACCTCGCTCGCCTGGGGCCCGTGGGCCGACAGCAGCGGCATGGTCGGCAGCCTCGACGAGCTGGACATCCAGCGGATGAGCCGCAGCGGCATCCACGGCCTCGCCTCCACCGAGGGCCTGACACTGCTGGACGCGGCCACCGCCACCGGCGCCGCCGTCCTGGTGCCGATGCGCCTCGACCCGGCCGCCCTGCGCACCCAGGCCGCCGCCGGGACCCTGCCGGCGCTGCTGCGCGGCCTGGTCCGGGTGCCGACCAGGCGGGCCGCGCGAGCCGGGTCCTCGGTGGGCGGCTCCGAGCTGGTCACCCGCCTGCTCGCCCAGCCCGCCGCCGACCGCGAGCAGACCCTGCTCGACCTGGTCCGCGCCCGCGTCGCCTCCGTTCTCGGCTACGCCGACGCGGACGCGGTGGACGCGGGCCGGGCGTTCAAGGAGCTGGGCTTCGACTCGCTCACGGCCGTCGAGCTGCGCAACGAGCTCAACGGCGCGACGGGCCTGCGCCTGCCCGCGACACTGATCTTCGACTACCCCACCCCCGGCTCCCTCGCCGCCTTCCTGCTCACCGAACTCCTCGGCGACGACGCGGACGACAGCACCGCCGCGACCGGCAGCGCAGCCGTCCGGCCTTCCACGGCCGCGAACGACGAGCCGATTGCCATCGTCGGCATGGCCTGCCGCTACCCGGGCGGCGTGGAGTCGCCGGACGACCTGTGGCGACTGGTGCACGAGGCCGGCGACGCGATCACCGGCTTCCCGAGCAGCCGCGGCTGGGACCTCGACGGCCTCTACCACCCCGACCCGGACCACCAGGGCACCACCTACGCCCGTGAAGGCGGCTTCCTGCACGACGCGGGCCTGTTCGACCCGGACTTCTTCGGCATCTCGCCGCGCGAGGCCCTGGCCATGGACCCGCAGCAGCGGCTGCTGCTGGAGACCTCCTGGGAGGCGATCGAGCGCGCCGGCATCGACCCGGCCTCGCTGCGCGGCAGCCGGACCGGCGTCTTCGCCGGCGTGATGTACCACGACTACGCCACCGGCATCAGTGAGCTCCCCGACGGAGTCGAGGGCTACCTCGGCACCGGGGTCTCGGGCAGCATCGCCTCCGGCCGGGTCGCCTACACCTTCGGCCTCGAAGGCCCCGCCGTCACCGTCGACACGGCCTGCTCCTCCTCGCTGGTGGCCCTGCACTGGGCGATCCAGGCGCTGCGCCAGGGCGAGTGCACCATGGCGCTGGCCGGCGGTGTCACCGTCATGGCGACGCCCGAGACCTTCGTCGACTTCAGCCGCCAGCGCGGCCTCTCGGCCGACGGTCGCTGCAAGGCGTTCTCCGCCGAGGCCGACGGCACCGGCTGGGGCGAGGGCGTCGGCATGCTGCTCGTCGAGCGGCTCTCCGACGCCCGCCGCAACGGCCACCAGGTCCTGGCCGTCGTGCGCGGCAGCGCCGTCAACCAGGACGGTGCGTCGAACGGTCTGACGGCGCCGAACGGTCCGTCGCAGCAGCGGGTGATCCGTCAGGCGTTGGCGAATGCCGGTCTGGCGTCGGATCAGGTGGATGCGGTGGAGGCGCACGGGACGGGTACGACGCTGGGTGATCCGATCGAGGCGCAGGCGCTGCTGAACACCTATGGCCGTGAGCGGTCCGCGGAGCAGCCGCTGTGGCTGGGTTCGTTGAAGTCGAACATCGGTCACACGCAGGCGGCTGCGGGTGTGGGCGGCATCATCAAGATGGTGATGGCGATGCGGCACGGTGTGCTGCCGCAGACGCTGCACGTGAACGAGCCGTCGGCGAAGGTGGACTGGTCGTCGGGTGCGGTGGAGCTGTTGACGGAGCGTCGGGCGTGGCCGGAGACGGGCCGTCCGCGCCGGGCGGCGGTGTCCTCCTTCGGGATCAGCGGCACCAACGCCCACACCATCCTGGAATACACCCCTGCCCCCGCGCCCGCTCCGGTGGAGGTTCCCGAGGCCCCGGCCGCCTCGGCGGTCCCTGTCCCGCTGCTGCTGTCGGCGAAGACCGACAAGGCCCTGCAGGGCCAGGCCGCGTGCCTGCTGACGCTGCTGAGCGAGCAGCCCGGCTTCGATCTGCTCGACGTCGGCCATTCGCTGGTGGTGTCGCGGGCCGGTTTCGAGCACCGGGCGGTGGTGGTGGCGGGTGACCGTGCCGCTGCGGTGGCGGGGTTGGAGGCGCTGGCGGGTGATCTGCCGGGCGCGGGCGTGGTGCAGGGCGTCACGGGTACTCCCGGCAAGGTGGCGTTCGTCTTTCCGGGGCAGGGTTCGCAGTGGGCGGCGATGGCGGTGGAGCTGCTGGAGTCGTCGCCGGTGTTCGCGGCTCGGATGGCTGAGTGCGCGGTGGCGTTGGCGCCGTTCGCGGACGGGTGGTCGCTGCTGGACGTGGTCCGTGGTGGTGGCGGTGACGCCTGGATGGACCGGGTCGACGTGGTGCAGCCGGTGCTGTGGGCGGTGATGGTGTCGCTGGCGGAGGTGTGGCGGGCGGCCGGTGTCGAGCCGGGCGCGGTCGTGGGTCACTCGCAGGGTGAGATCGCTGCCGCTGTGGTGGCGGGCGCGCTCTCCGTCGAGGACGGTGCCCGGGTGGTGGCGCTTCGCAGTCGGGCGATCGCGGGTGGGCTGGCGGGTCTGGGTGGCATGGTGTCGGTCGCGTTGCCGGTGGAGGGGGTGCGTGAGCGTCTCTCCCTCTGGGGTGAGGAGCGGATCTCGGTGGCGGCCGTGAACGGCCCGTCGTCGGTGGTCGTGTCCGGTGAACCGGCGGCGCTGGAGGAGTTGTTGGCGTCCTGCGAGGCGGACGGTGTCCGTGCCCGCCGGATCCCGGTGGACTACGCCTCGCACTCCGCGCAGGTGGAGTCGATCCGTGCCGAGCTGCTCGAACTGCTCGCTGACGTACGCCCGCGGGCGGGCTCGGTGCCCGTGTTCTCGACGGTCACCGGTGAACTCACCGACGGCTCCGGCATGGACGCCGAGTACTGGTACACCAACCTCCGCACGACCGTCCGTTTCGCCGAGGCGGTGGACACCCTCCTCGCGGACGGCTTCGGCACGTTCGTCGAGGTCAGCGCCCACCCCGTGCTGGCGATGGCGGTGCAGGACGCCGCCGAGGCGGCCGGCCGCGAGGTGGCGGCGTTCGGGACGCTGCGCCGGCACGACGGCGGTCTGGAGCGGTTGTTCGCCTCGTTCGCGGAGGCGTGGGTGCGCGGGCTGCGGGTGGACTGGCAGGGGCTGCTGGCCGATCGTGGCGCGCGGACGGTGGAGCTGCCGACCTACGCCTTCCAGCGCGACCGGTACTGGCTGGAGTCGGACGGGTCCGTGGCCGTCGTCGAGACGCCGGTCGACGCTGTCGACGCCCGCTTCTGGGAGGCCGTCGAGAGCGGCGACGTCGACGCGATCTCGGTGGCCCTCGATCTGGCCGCCGACCGGCCGCTGAGCGAGGTCCTGCCGGCCCTCTCCGCCTGGCGTCGTCAGAGCCGTGAGCTGTCCACGGTCGATGGCTGGCGTTACCGGGACAGTTGGAAGCCGGTGACGGATCTGGGTTCGGGTGTGCTGGCGGGGTCCTGGTTGCTGGTGGTTCCGGCGGGCTCTGGTGGCGATGCTGCGGTGGTTGCGCTGGAGGGCATGTTCGCGGCGCGTGGTGTGGATGTTCGCCGGTGTGAGGTGGACGGTGTTGTGGCGGACCGGTCTTCGGTGGCCGGGGTGTTGCGGGGTGTGCTGGCGGATGGTGTCGAGCTGTCCGGTGTGGTGTCGCTGCTGGCGGTGGCTGGTGGTCCGGTGTCGACGTTGGTGTTGGTGCAGGCGCTCGGTGATGCCGGGGTCGGTGCTCCGCTGTGGTGTGTGACGCGTGGTGCGGTGGCGACCGGTCGTTCGGAGCGGGTTGCTGATCCGGTGCAGGCGCAGGTGTGGGGTCTGGGCCGGGTGGTTGGTCTGGAGCATCCGGAGCGCTGGGGTGGGTTGATCGATCTGCCGGAGTCGGTGGATGGGCGGGTGCTGGGCCGTCTGGCTGCTGTGCTGGCCGGTGGTGGCGAGGACCAGGTGGCCGTGCGGGCTTCGGGCGTCTTCGGTCGTCGTCTGGTGCGGGCTGTGCGTGGTGAGGGCGGTGTGTGGTCGCCGTCCGGCACGGTCCTGGTGACGGGTGGGACGGGTGCGTTGGGTGCGGAGGTGTCGCGCTGGCTGGCCCGGCGTGGTGCGGAGCGTCTGGTGCTGACGAGCCGTCGTGGTCTGGACGCGCCGGGCGCGGCGGAGCTGCGGGACGAGCTCGCCGCCCTGGGTGTGACCGTGACGGTCGCTGCGTGCGACGTGGCGGATCGTGAGGCGTTGGCCGGGCTTCTGGCGGAGCACGAGCTGTCGGCGGTGTTCCACACGGCGGGTGTGTTGGACGACGGTGTGGTGGACGGTCTGACGGCCGAGCGGTTCGCGACGGTGGCTCGTCCGAAGGTGGATGCGGCGCGGAACCTGCATGAGCTGACGGCCGGCCACGACCTGTCGGCGTTCGTGCTGTTCTCCTCGATGGCGGGTTCGGTCGGCAGCGCCGGTCAGGGTAACTACGCCGCGGCCAACGCGTACTTGGACGCGCTTGCCGAGCAGCGTCGCGCGGACGGTCTGCCGGCGACGTCGATCGCCTGGGGTGCGTGGGCGGAGGCGGGCCTGGCCACCGACCAGATGATCGCCGACCGTCTGCGCCGCGACGGCGTGGCGGGCATGGCGCCCGCGCTCGCCATCACGGCGATGCAGCACGCGCTCGACCAGGGCGACACGGCCCTCACGATCGCCGACATCCTCTGGGAGCGGCTGGCCGGCGAGTTCGAGGCCGTTCGACCGGGCCGGCTCTTCGCCGAAATTCCCGACGTGCAGCGGTTGAAGTCTTCGGCGGATGCCGGTCAGGCCACCGCCTCCCCGACCGCCGTCGGAACCTCGCTGGCGCAGCGGCTCGCCGGGCTGTCGGCCGCCGAACGCGGCCGGGTACTGCTGGACCTGGTGCGTGCCCAGGTGGCCGCCGTGCTCGGCTACGCCGGGTCGGAGTTGGTCGAAGGGGGCCGGGCGTTCAAGGAGCTCGGCTTCGACTCGCTGACCGCCGTCGACCTGCGCAACCGCCTGAACGCGGCCACGGGGCTCCGGCTCTCCGCCACGCTGGTCTTCGACTACCCGTCGGCGACCGCCCTGGCCGAGCATCTCGCTGTTGAACTGCTCGGCCTGCAGCCGGCGCTCGCGGCCACGTCGGCCGCCGCCACAGCCGTGGACGACGAGCCGATCGCCATCGTGGCGATGGCCTGCCGTTTCCCGGGTGGGGTCCGCTCGCCGGAGGCGCTGTGGGAGCTGCTGCTCGTGGGCGACGATGCCGTGGTCGACTTCCCGACCGACCGTGGCTGGGACCTGGACTCACTCTTCGACGACGACCCGGACAAGCTCGGCAAGGTCTACACCCGCAAGGGCGCGTTCCTCCAGGAGGCCACCCGCTTCGACGCCGCGTTCTTCGGCATCTCGCCGCGTGAGGCGACCGCCATGGACCCGCAGCAGCGCCTGCTGCTGGAGACCTCCTGGGAGGCCTTCGAGCGCGCCGGCGTCGACCCGGCGACCCTGCGTGGCAGCCAGGCCGGTGTGTTCATCGGCACCAACGGCCAGGACTACATCTCGCTCCTGACCGAAGGGCAGGAAGGTGCCGAGGGGCACCGGCTGACGGGCACGGCGACGAGCGTCATCTCCGGCCGGCTGTCCTACACCTTCGGTCTTGAGGGCCCGGCGGTGTCGGTGGACACGGCGTGCTCGGCGTCGCTGGTCGCCCTGCACCTGGCGGTGCAGGCGCTGCGGAACGGTGAGTGCGACCTCGCGCTCGCCGGTGGTGTGACGGTGATGTCGACGCCTGACCTGTTCGTGGAGTTCAGCCGCCAGCGCGGACTGTCGGTGGACGGTCGCTGCAAGGCGTTCGCCGGTGCGGCGGACGGTACGGGCTGGGGCGAGGGCGCGGGCATGCTGCTCGTGGAGCGGTTGTCGGACGCGCGGCGCAACGGGCACCCGGTGCTGGCGGTGGTGCGCGGCAGCGCCGTCAACCAGGACGGCGCCAGCAACGGCCTGACGGCGCCGAACGGCCCGTCGCAGCAGCGGGTGATCCGCCAGGCGCTCGCCGCGGCCGGTCTGACGGCCGACCAGGTGGACGCCGTCGAGGCGCACGGCACGGGCACCCGTCTGGGCGACCCGATCGAGGCCCAGGCCCTCCTCGCCACCTACGGCCAGGAGCGCCGGGACGGCCGGGCCCTGCTGCTCGGCTCGGTGAAGTCGAACATCGGCCACACCCAGGCCGCGGCCGGTGTCGCCGGTGTGATGAAGATGGTCCTGGCGATGCAGCACGGCGTTCTGCCGAAGACCCTGCACGTGGACGCGCCGACCCCGCATGTCGAGTGGTCGCAGGGCGCGGTCGAACTGCTCACGGAGAACCTGCCCTGGCCGGAGACCGGTGAGCTGCGTCGCGTGGGTGTCTCGGCGTTCGGTGTCAGCGGCACGAACGCCCACACGATCCTGGAGCAGGCCCCGGTGGTCGAGGTGCTGCCGGTCTCCGAGGAGGCTGCTCCGCCGGTGATACCGGTGGTGCTGTCGGCGAAGACCGACGAGGCCCTGCGGGCGCAGGCCGCGGAGCTGGCGGCTCTGGTGGAGAGCGAGGGGGCACCCGGTCTGCTGGACCTGGGCTTCTCGTTGGCGACCGGCCGGGCGGCGTTCGAGCACCGGGCCGGGTTCGCTGCGGCGGATCGTGCGGAGCTGTTGGCGGGTCTGGTGTCGCTGTCGGGTGCCGGGGTGGTGGAGGGGCGTACGGCGTTCCTGTTCACCGGGCAGGGCAGTCAGCGGGTCGGGATGGGCGAGGAGTTGTACGCCTCGTATCCGGTGTTCGCGGACGCGTTCGATGCGGTCTGCGCGCACCTGGACCAGCATCTGGAGCGTCCGCTGCGCGAGGCGGTCGCGGATGCGGAGTCGGTGAACGAGACCGGGTTCACGCAGCCGGCGTTGTTCGCGTTGGAGGTGGCGCTGTTCCGGCTGCTGGAGTCGTGGGGTCTGGCCCCGGATGTGCTGGCGGGTCATTCGATCGGTGAGCTGGCCGCCGCGCATGTCGCGGGTGTGCTCTCGCTGGCCGATGCCGCCGAGCTGGTGGCGGCTCGTGGTCGGTTGATGCAGGCGCTGCCGCGTGGCGGGGCGATGGTGGCCGTGCAGGCGACCGAGGCGGAGGTGCTTCCGCTGCTGACCGAGGGCGTCGGTATCGCCGCCGTCAACGGGCCGACGGCGGTGGTGATTTCTGGCGTCGAGGACGCTGTCCTGGCCGTTGCCGAGCGGTTGGGGGCCGAGGGTCGCAAGACCAAGCGGCTGGCCGTCAGCCACGCGTTCCACTCGCCGCTGATGGACGGCATGCTGGACGAATTCCGTGCGGTGACTGCGCAGTTGACGTTCGAGGCTCCCCGGCTCCCGATCGTCTCCACCCTCACGGGCGGGTTCGCGTCTGCCGATGAGCTGACGGATCCCGAGTACTGGGTTCGGCACGTCCGTGAGGCCGTCCGCTTCGCCGACGCGGTGACGGTGCTGGAGGCCGACGGCGTCCGTACGTTCGTCGAGCTCGGCCCCGACGGGGTCCTGTCCGCGATGGCCCAGGACAGCGTGACGGCCGAGGCGGTGTTCGTCCCGGTCCTGCGGGCCGGCCGCCCCGAGGCCCGCACGCTGACCACCGCCCTCGTCCAGGCTCACGTCCGCGGCCTCGACGTCGACTGGCAGGCCGTGTTCGCGGGCACGGGCGCTCGCCGTGTCGACCTGCCGACCTACGCCTTCCAGCGTCAGCGCTACTGGCCGGAGTGGGTGAGCCGGACCACCGGTGACGTGACGTCCGTCGGTCTGGTGGCGGCCGGGCACCCGCTGCTGGGGGCTGCGGTGTCGCTGCCCGCGGTGGACGGCTTCCTCTTCACCGGCAGGCTGTCGGTGCAGTCGCACCCGTGGCTGGCGGACCACGCCGTGATGGGCTCGATCCTGCTGCCGGGTACGGCGTTCGTGGAGCTGGCGATCCGGGCCGGTGACCAGGTCGGCTGCGGGCTGCTGGAGGAGCTCACGCTCGCCGCACCGCTGGTGCTGCCCGAGCAGGGCGGCGTGCACGTCCAGCTCGCGGTCGAGGAGGCCGACGAGGCGGGACGCCGCGCGGTGAGCCTGCACTCCCGTCTGGAGGACTCGGCGGACGGCGAGGTCTGGACCCGGCACGCCACCGGCGTGCTGGCGCCGAACCACGGTGCCGCACTCCCGTCGTTCGACCTCGCCGAGTGGCCGCCGCAGGGCGCCACCGCGGTCGAGGTGGATGACCTCTACAACGACTTCCTGGACGCCGGGTTCGGCTACGGACCCGTCTTCCAGGGGCTGCGCGCCGCCTGGCGCCTCGGGGACGACGTCTATGCCGAGGTTCGCCTGCCGGAGAGCACCGGAAGCGACGCCGCGCTGTTCGGCCTGCACCCGGCACTGCTCGACGCCGCGCTGCACGCGGTCGGGATCGGGGACCTGCTGGATGCGAGCGGCGGCGGCCGGCTCCCGTTCTCGTGGAACGAGGTGACGCTGCACGCGGCCGGAGCCTCGGCGCTGCGCGTGCGGATGTCCCCGGCCGGCCGGGACACGGTGTCGCTGGTGCTCGCGGACGAATCCGGGCGCCCGGTGGCGACCGTGGCCTCGCTGGCGATGCGCGAGGTGTCGGCGGAGCAGGTCCGGGCGGCGAGCGGCGGTTCGGCCGAGTCGCTCTACCGGGTGGAGTGGACTGCCCTGCCGTTCTCGGCTGTCTCGGTGGGCCGTTGGGCGGTGCTGGGTGGTGGCGGGTTCGGCGCGGAGGCGTACGCGGATCTGGCGGCGCTGGGTGTGGCGGTCGAGGGCGGCGTGGCCGTCCCGGACGCGGTGTTCCTGGCGCTGGAGCCGGGAGATGCGGCTGACCTTCCGTCGGCTGTGCGTGCCGCGCTGCACGGGGTGCTGGGTACGGTGCAGGAGTGGCTGGCGGACGAGCGGTTCGCGGACTCGCGACTCGTCCTGGTGACCCGCCGTGCCGTCGGTGCCGAGGTCGAGGATCTGGTGCACGCCCCCGTGTGGGGTCTGGTGCGTTCGGCGCAGTCCGAGAACCCCGGGCGTCTCGTCCTCCTGGACGTGGACAGCCCCACGCCTTCGGCTTCCGGCCTGATCGCGGGCGCCCTTGCGTCGGGCGAGCCCGAGCTGTTGATCCGTGGCGGTGCCGTGCAGGTGCCGCGCCTGAGCCGCGTGGTGACCCTTCCGGACAGCCCACCGGTGTTCGGTTCTTCCGGCACGGTTCTGGTGACGGGTGCCTCGGGTCTGCTGGGTGGTCTGGTGGCCCGTCATCTGGTGGCGGAGCACGGGGTGCGCAGTCTGCTGCTGGTCTCGCGTCGTGGTGCGGATGCGCCGGGTGCGGCCGGGCTGGTCGCGGAGCTTTCCGAGAGCGGCGCGTCGGTGACGGTCGCCGCCTGCGACGTGGCCGACCGCGAGGCCCTGGCGGTCCTCCTGGCCGAGCACGAGCTGTCCGGCGTCGTCCACACGGCCGGTGTCCTGGACGACGGCATCGTCGCCTCGCTCACCCCCGACCGCCTCGACACCGTGCTGCGTCCCAAGGTCGACGCGGCCTTCCACCTGGACGAGCTGACGGCCGGCCACGACCTCACCGCCTTCGTCCTCTTCTCCTCCGCCGCCGGTACCTTCGGTGGCCTCGGCCAGGGCAACTATGCGGCGGCCAACGTCTTCCTGGACGCCTTGGCCACCCGGCGCCGCGCCGCCGGCATGCCCGCCACCTCCCTCGCCTGGGGCGCCTGGGCGGACGGTGGCATGGTCGGCGGCCTCGCCGACGTCGACGTCCACCGCATGACCCGCGGCGGGGTCCAGGGCCTGCGCGCCGACGAGGGCCTCGCGCTCTTCGACGCCGCCGTGACGACCGGCGACGCGCTGGTGGTCCCGATCCAGCTGGACCTGGCCGCTCTGCGCGCCGAGGCGACGGCCGGCACCCTGCCTCCGCTGCTGCGCAGCCTGGTGCGAACCCCGGTCCGCCGTGCCGTCCAGAACGGCGTTCCCGGCCATGTGGCGGGCTCGACCCTGGCCCGGCGCCTTGTCGAGCTGTCGGCTGCCGACCGCGAGCAGACCGTACTGGACCTGGTCCGCGCCCGCGTCGCCTCCGTTCTCGGCTACGCCGACGCGGACGCGGTGGACGCGGGCCGGGCGTTCAAGGAGCTGGGCTTCGACTCGCTCACGGCCGTCGAGCTGCGCAACGAGCTCAACGGCGCGACGGGCCTGCGCCTGCCCGCGACGCTCGTCTTCGACTACCCGACGCCGGGCTCCCTCGCCGCCTTCCTGCTCACGGAACTGGTCGGCGAGGCACCGGAGGCCGCCGTCGCGGTCCGGATCGCGAGCGCCACCGACGAGCCGATCGCGATCGTCGGGATGGCCTGCCGCTTCCCGGGCGGCATCGGCTCGCCGGAGGACCTGTGGCGGCTGGTGTCGGAAGGACGGGACGCGGTGTCCGGCTTCCCGTCGGGCCGCGGCTGGGATCTGGAGAACCTGTATCACCCCGACCCGGACCACCAGGGCACCTCGTACGCCCGCGAGGGCGGCTTCCTGCACGACGCGGGGCTGTTCGATCCGGCGTTCTTCGGGATCTCGCCGCGTGAGGCGATCGCGATGGACCCGCAGCAGCGGCTGCTGCTGGAGACCTCCTGGGAGGCGTTCGAGCGGGCGGGCATCGACCCGGCGACGCTGCGCGGGAGCAAGACCGGCGTCTTCGCCGGCGTGATGTACCACGACTACGCCACGGGAGTCGGCGAGCTTCCCGACGGAGTCGAGGGCTACCTCGGCACCGGAAACTCCGGCAGCATCGCCTCCGGCCGCGTCGCCTACACCTTCGGCCTCGAAGGCCCCGCCGTCACCGTCGACACCGCCTGCTCCTCCTCCCTGGTCGCCCTGCACTGGGCGATCCAGGCGCTGCGCAGCGGTGAGTGCACCATGGCGCTCGCCGGCGGTGTGGCGATCATGTCCACCCCCGAGGTGTTCGTCGACTTCAGCCGCCAGCGGGCCCTGTCCGTGGACGGTCGCTGCCGGGCGTTCTCGGCGGACGCCGACGGCACCGGCTGGGGCGAGGGCGTCGGCATGGTCCTGGTCGAGCGGCTCTCCGACGCCCGCCGCAACGGGCACCCGGTGCTCGCGGTGGTGCGGGGTTCGGCGATCAACCAGGACGGTGCGTCGAACGGTCTGACGGCGCCGAACGGTCCGTCGCAGCAGCGGGTGATCCGTCAGGCGTTGGCGAATGCCGGTCTGGCGTCGGATCAGGTGGATGCGGTGGAGGCGCACGGGACGGGTACGACGCTGGGTGATCCGATCGAGGCGCAGGCGCTGCTGAACACCTATGGCCGTGAGCGGTCCGCGGAGCAGCCGCTGTGGCTGGGTTCGCTGAAGTCGAACATCGGTCACACGCAGGCGGCTGCGGGTGTGGGCGGCATCATCAAGATGGTGATGGCGATGCGGCACGGTGTGCTGCCGCAGACGCTGCACGTGAACGAGCCGTCGGCGAAGGTGGACTGGTCGTCGGGTGCGGTGGAGCTGTTGACGGAGCGTCGGGCGTGGCCGGAGACGGGCCGTCCGCGCCGGGCGGCGGTGTCCTCCTTCGGGATCAGCGGCACCAACGCCCACACCATCCTGGAGTATGTCCCGGCCCTTGCTCCGACTGAGCTTCCCGAGACCCCGGACTCCGCCGTCCCGATGCTGCTCTCGGCTCCGAGCGCCGCCGGCCTGCGCGGCCAGGCGGAGCGGCTGCTGACCTTCCTCGCGGATCGGCCGGAGGTGTCCCTGGCGGACGTCGGCCATTCGTTGGTGGTGTCGCGGGCCGGTTTCGAGCACCGGGCGGTGGTGGTGGCGGGTGACCGTGCCGCTGCGGTGGCGGGGTTGGAGGCGCTGGCGGGTGATCTGCCGGGCGCGGGTGTGGTGCAGGGTGTGGCGGGTTCTGCGGGGAAGGTGGCGTTCGTCTTTCCGGGTCAGGGTTCGCAGTGGGCGGCGATGGCGGTGGAGCTGTTGGAGTCGTCGCCGGTGTTCGCGGCTCGGATGGCTGAGTGTGGGGCGGCGTTGGCGCCGTTCGTGGACGGGTGGTCGCTGCTGGACGTGGTCCGTGGTGATGGTGGTGACGCCTGGATGGACCGGGTCGATGTGGTGCAGCCGGTGCTGTGGGCGGTGATGGTGTCGCTGGCGGAGGTGTGGCGGGCGGCCGGTGCCGAGCCGGGCACGGTGGTCGGTCACTCGCAGGGGGAGATCGCTGCCGCTGTGGTGGCGGGAGCGCTGTCCGTCGAGGACGGTGCCCGGGTGGTGGCGCTGCGCAGCCGCGCCATCGCCGGTGGGTTGGCGGGTCTGGGTGGCATGGTGTCGGTCGCGTTGCCGGTGGAGGGGGTGCGTGAGCGTCTCTCGGTCTGGGGTGAGGAGCGGATCTCGGTGGCGGCCGTGAACGGCCCGTCGTCGGTGGTCGTCTCCGGTGAACCGGTCGCGCTGGACGAGTTGTTGGCGTCCTGTGAGGCGGATGGGGTTCGTGCCCGCCGGATTCCGGTGGACTACGCCTCGCACTCCGCGCAGGTGGAGTCGATCCGTACCGAACTGCTGGAGGTCCTCGCCGAGGTACGCCCGCGGGCGGGTTCGGTGCCCGTGTTCTCGACGGTCACCGGTGAACTCACCGACGGCTCCGGCATGGACGCCGAGTACTGGTACACCAATCTCCGCACGACGGTCCGTTTCGCCGAGGCGGTGGACACCCTCCTCGCGGACGGCTTCGGCACGTTCGTGGAGGTCAGTGCCCATCCGGTGCTGGCGATGGCGGTGCAGGACGCCGCCGAGGTGGCCGGCCGGGAGGTGGCGGCGTTCGGGACGTTGCGGCGCCACGAGGGTGGTGCGGAGCGGTTGTTCGCGTCGTTCGCGGAGGCGTGGGTGCGCGGGCTGGGGGTGGACTGGCAGGGGCTGCTGGCCGATCGAGGCGCGCGGACGGTGGAGCTGCCGACCTACGCCTTCCAGCGCGAGTGGTACTGGTTGGAGCCGAGCGCGCCTGCGCAGGGCGTGGCTGCGGTCGAGGCTGTGGACGCCCGGTTCTGGGAGGCGGTGGAGCGCGAGGACCTGACGGCCCTGGCGGCGACCCTGGAGGTCGAGGGCGGCAGTGAACTGGGTGCCGTCCTGCCGATGCTGGCGGCCTGGCGTCGTCAGAGCCGCGAGCTGTCCACGGTGGACGGCTGGCGCTACCGGATCAGTTGGAAGCCGGTGACCGACACCGGTGCCGGCACGCCGTCCGGTACCTGGCTGCTGGCCGTTCCGGCAGGCCCCGGCGACGACGCCACCGCGGCGGGCCTGGAAGAGCTGTTCGCAGGCCGTCGGATCGGTCTGCGGCGGGTCGAGGTCGACTGCGCCGTCGTCGAGCGCGCCGGCCTCGCGGAGCAGCTGCGCGACGCCGTCTCCGACGGCACGTCCGTCGCCGGTGTGGTGTCGCTGCTCGCGGTGGCTGGTGGGCCGGTGGCGACGTTGGTGTTGGTGCAGGCGCTCGGTGATGCCGGGATCGGTGCTCCGCTGTGGTGTGTGACGCGTGGTGCGGTGGCGACCGGTCGTTCGGAGCGGGTGGCCGATCCGGTGCAGGCACAGGTCTGGGGTCTGGGCCGGGTGGTCGCTCTGGAGCATCCCGAGCGCTGGGGTGGGTTGATCGATCTTCCCGAGGTGCTCGACAGTCGGGTCTTCTCCCGGCTGGTGGGCGTCCTCGCCGGTGGTGGCGAGGACCAGGTGGCGGTTCGTGCCTCCGGTGTGTTCGGTCGTCGTCTGGTGCGGGCTGTGCGTGGTGAGGGCGGTGTGTGGTCGCCGTCCGGCACGGTGCTGGTGACGGGTGGGACGGGGGCGTTGGGTGCGGAGGTGTCGCGCTGGCTGGCCCGGGGTGGTGCGGAGCGTCTGGTGCTGACGAGCCGTCGTGGTCTGGACGCGCCGGGCGCGGCGGAGCTGCGGGATGAGCTCGCCGCCCTGGATGTGACCGTGACGGTCGCTGCGTGCGACGTGGCGGATCGTGAGGCGTTGGCCGGGCTGCTGGCGGAGCACGAGCTGTCGGCGGTGTTCCACACGGCGGGTGTGTTGGACGACGGTGTGGTGGACGGTCTGACGGCCGAGCGGTTCGCGACGGTGGCTCGTCCGAAGGTGGATGCGGCGCGGAACCTGCACGAGTTGACGGCTGGCCATGATCTGTCGGCGTTCGTGCTGTTCTCCTCGATGGCGGGTTCGGTCGGCAGCGCCGGTCAGGGTAACTACGCCGCCGCCAACGCGTACTTGGACGCGCTTGCCGAGCAGCGTCGCGCGGACGGTCTGCCGGCGACGTCGATCGCCTGGGGTGCGTGGGCGGAGGCGGGCCTGGCCACCGAGGATGTCGTGGCCGACCGCCTGCGCCGCGACGGAGTCGTTGGCATGGCGCATGCGCTGGCGATCACGGCGATGCAGCACGCGCTCGACCAGGGCGACACCACCCTCACGATTGCGGCGGTGGACTGGGAGCGGGTCGCCGGTGAGACCGCCGCAGTGCGGGCCAGCCGGCTGTTCGACGAGATTCCCGAGGCCCACCGTGTCATGGAGGCCGCTGCTGCGGCGTCCTCGGACACGACGGCTGCCGGCTCCTCGCTGGCACAGCGACTGGCCACGCTGTCGGAGGCCGAGCGGGGCCGGACCCTCCTGGATCTGGTGCGTGCTCAGGTGGCCGCCGTGCTCGGCTATGCCGGGTCGGAGGCGGTCGAGGCGGGTCGGGCGTTCAAGGAGCTGGGCTTCGATTCGCTGACCGCCGTCGACCTGCGGAACCGCCTGAACGCGGCCACGGGGCTCCGGCTCTCGGCGACGCTGGTCTTCGACTACCCGTCGGCCGCCGCGCTGGCGGACCACCTGGGCGCGGAGCTGCTGGGTGCCCGCCCGGCGGCCCTGACGCCCACCGCGGTCCTGCCCTCGTCGCTGTCGGACGACGAGCCGATCGCGATCGTGGCGATGAGCTGCCGTTTCCCGGGTGGTGCCAACACTCCCGAGGAGCTGTGGGAGCTGCTGCTGTCCGGTGGTGACGCGATCGGGGACTTCCCGACGGACCGTGGTTGGGACGTCGAGTCGCTGTACCACCCGGACCCGAGTCACCAGGGCACCACGTACGCCCGTGAGGGCGGATTCCTGGACCAGGCCACGCAGTTCGATCCGATGTTCTTCGGGATCTCGCCGCGTGAGGCACTGTCGATGGACCCGCAGCAGCGGCTGCTGCTGGAGACCTCCTGGGAGGCGTTCGAGCGCGCGGGTATCGACCCGACCTCGGTGCGTGGCACACAGGCAGGTGTCTTCGTCG
The DNA here is from genome assembly GCF_041434935.1 of Kitasatospora sp. NBC_00374. Lineage (NCBI taxonomy): Bacteria > Bacillati > Actinomycetota > Actinomycetes > Kitasatosporales > Streptomycetaceae > Kitasatospora > Kitasatospora sp. NBC_00374. Next base: position 7,637,875 of record NZ_CP107964.1, read on the forward strand.
GCACCAACGGCCAGGACTACGTCAACCTGCTGGTGGACGGCTTGGAGGGTGTCGAGGGTCACCGGCTGACGGGCACGGCGACGAGTGTGATCTCCGGCCGACTGTCCTACACCTTCGGTCTTGAGGGCCCGGCGGTGTCGGTGGACACGGCGTGCTCGGCGTCGCTGGTCGCGCTGCACATGGCCGTCCAGGCACTGCGCAACGGTGAGTGCGACCTCGCGCTCGCCGGTGGTGTGACGGTGATGTCGACGCCGGATCTGTTCGTGGAGTTCAGCCGGCAGCGCGGTCTGTCCGCGGACGGCCGGTGCAAGGCGTTCGCCGGTGCGGCGGACGGTACGGGCTGGGGCGAGGGCGCGGGCATGCTGCTCGTGGAGCGGCTGTCGGACGCCCAGCGCAACGGGCACCCGGTGCTCGCGGTCGTGCGTGGCTCGGCGATCAACCAGGACGGCGCCTCGAACGGCCTGACGGCGCCCAACGGCCCCTCCCAGCAGCGGGTGATCCGCCAGGCGCTCGCCGCGGCCGGTCTGACGGCCGACCAGGTGGACGCGGTCGAGGCGCACGGCACCGGCACCCGACTGGGTGACCCGATCGAGGCGCAGGCCCTGCTCGCGACCTACGGCCAGGCGCACAGCGACGAACAGCCGCTGTGGCTCGGTTCGGTGAAGTCGAACATCGGCCACACCCAGGCCGCGGCCGGTGTCGCCGGTGTGATGAAGATGGTTCTGGCGATGCAGCACGGCGTGCTGCCGAAGACCCTGCACGTCGACGCGCCGACCCCGCATGTCGAGTGGGCGGCGGGGAGCGTCTCGCTGCTGACCGACAACGTCGACTGGCCGCAGACCGGCCGTCCGCGCCGGGCGGGTATCTCCGCCTTCGGGATCAGCGGCACCAACGCCCACACGATCCTGGAGCAGGCCCCGGCCTCCGACCAGGTACCGGCCCCCGACGAGGCTGCACCGCCGGTGATACCGGTGGTGCTGTCGGCGAAGAACGCGGACGCCCTGCGGGCACAGGCCGCTGAGCTGACGGCTCTGGTGGTGAGCGAGGGGGCACCCGGTCTGCTGGACCTGGGCTTCTCGCTGGCGACCGGCCGGGCGGCGTTCGAGCACCGGGCCGGGTTCGCTGCGGCGGACCGTGAGGAACTGCTGGCCGGGCTGGCGGGTCTGACCGGCTCCGGCGTGATGACGGAAGGCCGTACGGCGTTCCTGTTCACCGGGCAGGGCAGTCAGCGGGTCGGGATGGGCGAGGAACTCTACGCCTCGTACCCGGTGTTCGCGGACGCGTTCGACGCGGTCTGCGCGCACCTGGACCAGTACCTGGAACGTCCGCTGCGCGAGGCGATGGCGGATGCGGAGTCGGTGAACGAGACGGGCTTCACCCAGCCGGCGCTGTTCGCGCTGGAGGTGTCGCTGTTCCGCCTCGTCGAATCGTGGGGCCTGCGGCCGGACTTCCTGGCCGGCCACTCGATCGGCGAGCTGGCCGCCGCCCACGTCGCCGGGGTGCTGTCCCTGGCGGACGCGGCGCAGCTGGTCGCGGCGCGCGGTCGCCTGATGCAGGCGCTGCCGCGCGGCGGCGCGATGGTGGCGGTGCAGGCGACCGAGGCCGAGGTGCTTCCGCTGCTCACCGAGGGCGTCGGCATCGCGGCCGTCAACGGGCCCACCTCCGTGGTGATCTCGGGCGCCGAGCAGGAAGTCCTCTCCATTGCCGAGCAGTTGGGGGCCGAGGGCCGCAAGACCAAGCGGCTCACCGTCAGCCACGCGTTCCACTCGCCGTTGATGGACGGCATGCTGGATGAATTCCGTTCCGTGGCAGCCCGGTTGACCTTCGAGGCTCCCCGGATCCCGATCGTGTCCACGCTCACCGGTGCGCTCGCATCCACCGAGCTCGCGGATCCCGAGTACTGGGTTCGGCACGTCCGTGAGGCCGTCCGCTTCGCCGACGCGATCGCGTCTCTGGAGGCCGACGGCGTCCGTACGTTCGTCGAACTCGGCCCGGACGGCGTCCTGTCCGCGATGGCCCAGGACGGTGTGACGGCCGAGGCGGTGTTCGTGCCGGTCCTGCGGGCCGGCCGGCCCGAGGCCCGCACGCTCACCACCGCGCTCACCCAGGCCCACGTCCGCGGCCTCGCCGTCGACTGGCAGGCGGTGTTCGCCGGAACCGGCGCCCGCCGCGTTGACCTGCCGACCTATGCCTTCCAGCGTCAGCGCTACTGGCCGGAGGCCCCCATGGCCGCCGCGACCGTCGTGCACGGTCACGCCGACCCGGTGGACGCCCGGTTCTGGGAGGCCGTCGAGAGCGAGGACCTGACGGCCCTGGCGGCCACCCTGGAGGTGGACGCCTCGGACGCGCAGTCCCCGCTGAACGCCCTGGCGCCCGTCCTTCCGGTGCTCTCCGCCTGGCGCCGCCAGCAGCGCGAGCAGCACGCGGTGGACGGCTGGCGCTACCGGGTGGCCTGGCGGCCGCTGTCCGTCGCGCCCACCGGTGTGCCGGCCGGCGACTGGCTGCTGGCCGTTCCGGCGGCCGCTGTGCTCCCGCAGGCCGCCCGGCAGTGGATCGACGCCGTCGAGCGGGCCGTGGCCGACGGCGGTGCCCGTCTGCGGCGGATCGCCGTCGACGCGGGCGCCTGCGAGCGCGCCGCGCTCGCCGGTGAACTGCGCGCCGCGCGCGCGGAGTCGGAGGGTTCAGCGATAGCCGGCGTCCTCTCGCTGCTGGCGCTGGACGAGGAGCAGCACCTGCTCCACCCGGCGCTCTCCGCCGGGCTCGCCGCGACCTCGGTGCTCGTCCAGGCCCTGGGCGACGCCGGGATCGGTGCGCCGCTGTGGTGCGCGACGCGCGGTGCGGTGGCGACGGGGAGTGCGCAGGGCCCGCTCAGCCCGTCCCAGGCGCAGGTCTGGGGTCTGGGCCGGGTGGTGGCGCTGGAGCACCCGGACCGCTGGGGCGGTCTGGTCGACCTGCCGGAGACGCTGGACGACCGGGCGGCCGCCCACCTGGCCGGCGTGCTGTCCGTGGTGGACGGCGAGGACCAGCTGGCCGTCCGCCGTTCCGGGGTGCTGGCCAGCCGCCTGGTGCGGGCCGACCGGGCCGGTGCGCCGGCGGCGCCCTGGCGGCCGCGCGGCACGGTGCTGATCACCGGCGGCACGGGGGCGCTGGGCGCGGAGGTGGCCCGCTGGCTGGCCCGCAACGGCGCCGAGCACCTGGTGCTCACCGGCCGACGGGGCGCCGAGGCCCCCGGGGCGGCCGCCCTGCGTGACGAACTGCTCGCGGCGGGCGTCCGGGTGACCCTGGAGGCCTGCGACGTGGCCGACCGGGAGGCGGTGGAGGCGCTGGTCAAGCGGCTGCGCTTCGCCGCCGACGGGCTGCCGCTGCGCGCGGTGGTGCACGCCGCCGGTGTCACCCAGGACACCCTTCTGACGGACAGCGACCTCGCCGAACTGGCGGCGGTCGTGGACGCCAAGGTGAGCGGTGCGGTCCACCTGGACGCGGCACTCGGCGACACCGAGCTGGACGCGTTCGTCCTGTTCTCCTCGATCTCCGGGGTGTGGGGCAGCGGGGGGCAGTCCGGCTACGCGGCGGCCAACGCCTTCCTCGACGCCCTGGCCACCCGGCGCCGGGCGGCCGGACTCGCGGCCACCTCGGTGGCGTGGGGCCCGTGGGGCGGGATCGGCATGGCGGCCGACGGTGTCACCGCCGAGCAGCTGAGCCGGCGCGGCCTGCGGGTGATCGCACCGGAGCTCGGTATCGCGGCACTCCAGCAGGCGCTGGACCACCGGGAGACGACGCTGACCGTGGCGGACGTGGACTGGGCGCTGTTCGCGCCCGCCTTCGCCGCCGCCCGGCCGCGCCCGCTCATCGGCGAGCTGCCCGAGGCCCGCGAGGCGCTGGAAGGCGCGGCGGCGGGCCCGGCGGGGGGTGGCGAGGAGCAGTCGGCGGCGTTCCAGGAGCGGCTGCGGGCCCTGCCCGCCGCCGAACGGGACCGGGCCCTGCTGGACCTGGTGCGGGGGGAGGTGGCCGCCGTCCTCGGCTACGCCGCGGCCGCGGCGGTCGAGGCCACCCGGGCGTTCAACGAGCTGGGCTTCGACTCGCTGACCGCGGTCGAGCTGCGCAACCGGCTCGGTGCCGTCGTCGGCCTGCGCCTGCCGGCCAGCCTGGTGTTCGACTATCCGAACCCGACCGCGCTCGCCGAGTACCTCCGGGCCGAGATCGTCGGTGACGAGGACTCCGGCGCGGCCCCGGCCCTCGCCGAACTCGAAGCGCTGGACCGGACGTTGTCGGCCCTCGCGCCGGACCACACCGACCGGGCCCGCGTCACGGCCCGCCTCCAGGCCCTGCTGGCCAAGTGGAACGCCGCCGACGACACGACGGAGGACGCGGACGAGGACGAGCTGGACGACGTCTCGGCCGACGACCTCCTCGACCTCATCAACAAGGAATTCGGCAGGTCCTGACCGTGAGCCCCGTTCCGGCCGGGGCGGGCCGCGCCCGCCCCGGCACCACCCCGGGCCCGGCGGCCCGCCCGGCCGCACCCCGGCCGGCCCCACCGGCCCCCGCCCGGGCCCCGGCACCGCCACGGTGCCGGGCCACCCCGGCCCTCCCGTCGACCTCCCCCCTGGGCGGGGCGTCGGCCCCGACCCCCCGGTCGACCACCCCGAACCCGTACCAGAACCCGTACCCGAACCCGTGCGCGACGAGCGCGATCCACCCGGCACCTCCGAAGGCGGCCCGCTGATGGCAGACGAAAAGAAGCTCCTCGACCACCTCAAGTGGATGACCGCCGAGCTGCGCCGGGCCAACCGCCGGCTGCGCGAGGTCGAGGAGGCGGAGCACGAGCCGATCGCGATCGTCGCGATGAGCTGCCGCCTTCCGGGCGGTGTCCGCTCGCCCGAGGACCTGTGGCAGCTGGTCTCCACCGGCGGTGACGCCATCTCGTCGTTCCCCGCCGACCGCGGCTGGGACGTGGCGGGCCTGTACCACCCGGACCCGGACCACCAGGGCACCTTCTACGCCAGTGGCGGCGGATTCCTGCACGAGGCCGCCGAGTTCGACCCCGAGTTCTTCGGCATCTCGCCGCGCGAGGCGCTGGCCATGGATCCGCAGCAGCGGCTGCTGCTGGAGGCCTCGTGGGAGGTCTTCGAGCGGGCCGGCATCGACCCGTCGGGTCTGCGCGGCAGCCGGACCGGCGTGTACGTCGGCGGTGGCTACCAGGGCTACGGCTCGGAACTGCGCGAGGTGCCCGAGGGCGTCGAGGGACGGTTGCTGACCGGCAACGCGACCAGCCTGCTCTCCGGCCGGATCGCCTACACGCTGGGCCTGGAAGGCCCGGCCGCCACCCTCGACACCGCCTGCTCCTCCTCGCTGGTCGCACTGCACTGGGCCTGCCAGGCGCTGCGCGACGGCGACTGCTCGCAGGCCCTGGTCGGCGGCGTGACCGTGCTGGCGACCCCGGACGTGTTCGTCGAGTTCAGCCGCCAGCGCGGCCTGGCAGCCGACGGCCGCTGCAAGTCCTTCGCGGGCGCGGCGGACGGCACCGGCTGGTCCGAGGGCGTGGCCATGCTGCTGGTCGAGCGGCTGTCGGACGCGCGGCGCAACGGGCACCCGGTACTCGCGGTAGTACGCGGCAGCGCCGTCAACCAGGACGGCGCCTCGAACGGCCTGACGGCCCCCAACGGCCCTGCGCAGCAGCGGGTGATCCGCCAGGCACTGGCCGACGCCAGGCTCTCCGCCGGAGACGTGGACGTGGTGGAGGCGCACGGCACCGGCACCACCCTCGGCGACCCGATCGAGGCGCAGGCCCTGCTCGCCACCTACGGGCAGGACCGCCCGGCCGAACAGCCGCTCTGGCTCGGCTCGTTGAAGTCGAACATCGGCCACACCCAGGCCGCGGCCGGTGTCGCGGGCATCATCAAGATGGTGATGGCGATGCGGCACGGCGTGCTGCCGCAGACCCTGCACGTGGACGAGCCGTCGCCGCACGTCGACTGGACGGCGGGGGCGGTGGAACTCCTGACCGAGCCCCGCCCCTGGCCGCGGACCGGGCAGCCGCGCCGCGCCGCAACCTCCTCCTTCGGCATCAGCGGCACCAACGCGCACACCATCCTGGAGCAGGCCCCGGAGCCCGCCCCGCCGGCCGACGGCGCACCGGCCGAGCCGGACACGGCCGTCGCCGGCGACACCGCCGAGGACCTCCCGGTCGTCCGCAGCGCGGTGGTGCCGTGGCTCCTGTCCGCCCGCACGGCCGAGGCCCTGCCCGTGCAGGCGGCCCGGCTGCTGGCCCACCTGGCCGCCACCCCCGCCGTCGACCCGCTCGACCTCGGCTTCTCGCTCGCCACCACCAGGGCCGCGCTGCCGCACCGCGCCGCCCTGGTGGCCGCCGACACCGAGGACTTCCAGCGTGACCTCCAGGCCCTCGCCGAGGGCGGGCAGGTGCTGCAGGATGCCGTCGCCGACGGTCCGTCCGCCTTCCTGTTCACCGGTCAGGGCAGCCAGCGGGCCGCCATGGGCGAGGAGTTGTACGCCGCCTACCCGGCCTACCGGGCGGCGTTCGACGAGGTCTGCGCGGAGCTGGACCGGTACCTGGAGCGCCCGCTGCGCGAGGCGATCGCGGACGCGGAGCTGGTGAACGAGACGGGCTTCACCCAGCCGGCGCTGTTCGCGCTGGAGGTGGCGCTGTTCCGCCTGCTCGAATCGTGGGGCTTGCGGCCGGACTTCCTGGCCGGGCACTCGATCGGTGAGCTGGCCGCCGCGCACGTCGCCGGGGTGCTGTCCCTCGCGGACGCGGCGAAGCTGGTCGCGGCCCGTGGCCGGCTGATGCAGGCCCTGCCGCGCGGCGGGGCGATGGTCGCGATCCAGGCCGCCGAGGGCGAGGTGCTGCCACTGCTCGTCGGCCGCGGCGACGAGTTGGCCATCGCCGCCGTCAACGGCCCCTCGTCCGTGGTGGTTTCTGGCGATGAGCAGGCGGTGCTGGAGCTGGCCGCCGACTGGGACGCCCAGGGCCGCAAGGCCAAGCGCCTGCCGGTCAGCCACGCGTTCCACTCGCCGCTGATGGACGGCATGCTGGCGGAGTTCCGCGCGGTCGCTGCGCAGCTGACCTTCCACGCGCCGACCGTTCCGATCGTCTCCACCCTCACCGGCGCGCTCGCCACGGCCGAGGAGCTGACCGACCCCGAGTACTGGGTGCGGCACGTCCGCGAGGCCGTCCGCTTCGCCGACGCCGTGCAGAGCCTGGCGGCCCAGGGCGTACGCACCTTCGTCGAGCTCGGCCCGGACGGCGTGCTCTCGGCGCTGGGCCAGGAGTGCACGTCCGACGCGGCGTTCCTCCCGCTGCTGCGCGTGGGGCGCCCCGAGACCGAGGCGCTCACCACCGGGGTGGCCCGCGCTCACCTGCGCGGGCTCGCCGTCGACTGGACGGCGTTCTACGCGGGCCGCGGCGCCCGCCGCGTCGACCTGCCGACGTACGGCTTCCGGCGCGGGCACTACTGGCTGGAGTCGGGCGGCCCGGCCCCGACCGGACTGCCGGCCGACCCGGTCGAAGCCCGCTTCTGGGAGGCCGTGGAGAGCGAGGACCTGGCGGCGCTGGCCGCGACCCTCGGGGTGGAGGACGGCGACCGCCTCGGTGACGCGCTCCCGATGCTTTCGGCGTGGCGGCGCCGGAGCCGTGAGCGGTCGACGGTGGACGGGTGGCGTTACCGGGTGGTGTGGAAGCCGGTTGCGGGTGCGGTGGTGGGTTCGCTGTCGGGTGTGTGGTTGGTGGCGTCGGGGGCCGAGGGCGTGGTCGAGGCGCTGGTGGGTCGTGGTGCCGAGGTGCGGGTGTTCGAGGGTGCTTCGGCCGATCGTGGGGTGCTGGCGGGGGAGTTGCGGGCGGCGGTGGCCGATGGTGCGGTGGTGGCCGGTGTGGTGTCGTCGGTGGCTGTCCCGGGCGCGGTGCTGGCGTTGGTGCAGGCTCTGGGGGATGTGGGGTTCGCGGCTCCGCTGTGGTGTGTGACGCGTGGTGCGGTGTCGGTGGGTGTGGGGGAGCGGCTGGCGGATCCGGCGCAGGCGCAGGTGTGGGGTCTGGGCCGGGTGGTGGCGTTGGAGCATCCGGGGCGTTGGGGTGGTCTGGTCGATCTGCCGGTGGTTGCGGACGAGCGCGTCTTCGCTCGGCTGGTGGATGTGCTGCTGGGTGGTGAGGATCAGGTGGCGGTGCGGGCGTCGGGTGTGTTCGCGCGTCGTCTGGTGCGGGCCGCGCGGGGTGAGGCCGGTGCGTGGTTGCCGTCGGGGACGGTGCTGGTGACGGGTGGGACGGGTGCGTTGGGTGCGGAGGTGTCGCGCTGGCTGGCCCGTGGTGGTGCTGAGCATCTGGTGCTGACCAGCCGTCGTGGCCCGGACGCGCCGGGTGCGGCGGAGCTGCGGGACGAGCTCGCCGCCCTGGGCGTGACCGTGACGGTTGCCGCGTGCGACGTTGCCGACCGGGAGGCGCTCGCCGAGCTGCTCGGTGGCCATGAGCTGTCGGCGGTGTTCCATACGGCGGGTGTGCTGGACGACGGTGTGGTGGAGGGTCTGACGGCCGACCGGCTGGCGGTGGTGGCCCGTCCGAAGGTGGATGCGGCGCGGAACCTGCATGAACTGACGGCTGGTCATGAGCTTTCGGCGTTCGTGCTGTTCTCGTCGATCTCGGGGACGACGGGTAGTGCCGGCCAGGGTAACTACGCGGCGGCCAATGCCTATCTGGACGCGCTTGCGGAGCAGCGTCGTGCGGACGGTCTGCCGGCCACGTCGATCGCGTGGGGTCCGTGGGCCGAGGGTGGGATGGCCGTCGGTGATCGGTTGGCCGAGCGTCTGCGGCGCGGCGGCATGCCCGCCATGGCACCCGGGCTCGCCATGACCGCGCTCCAGCACGCCCTGGAGAACGGCGACACGGCGATCGCCGTCGCCGACATCGCCTGGGACCGGCTGCTCGACGGCGTGACGGAGCCGATCCCGCTGTTCACCGAGATCCCCGAGGCCAGGCGTGCCCTGGCCGGCACGGACGAGTCCGGACCGACCGCCGACCAGCTCGGCCGGCCCGGGCCACTGGCCCAGCGCCTCGCCGGGCTGACCGCCGAGGAACGGTCCGGCCTGCTGGTCGACCTGGTGCGCACCGAGGTGGCCGGCGTGCTCGGCTATGCGGAGCCCCACGCGGTGGACGAGGGCCGCGCCTTCCGCGAGCTGGGCTTCGACTCGCTGACGGCGGTGGAACTGCGTAATCGCCTCAACGCCGTCACCGCGCTGAGCCTGCCCTCCACCCTGGTCTTCGACTACCCGACCGTCACCACGCTGGCCGGCCACCTCGGCACCGAGTTCTTCGGCGGTCCGCACGACACGGAGCACCCGCTCTCTCGGGCGGCCGCCCCCGGCACCGCCGCCACCGACGAGCCGATCGCCATCGTGGCCATGAGCTGCCGCTTCCCCGGCGGGGTGGACACCCCGGAGGACCTGTGGCGGCTGCTGCTCGACGGCGGCGACGCCATCGCCGGCTTCCCCGCCGACCGCGGCTGGGACCTCGCCGCCCTGCGCGGAGACGGACCCGGCCACTCCCGGTCCCACGAGGGCGGATTCCTCCACGCGGCGGGCGAGTTCGACCCGACGTTCTTCGGGATCTCGCCGCGCGAGGCGCTCGCCATGGACCCCCAGCAGCGGCTGCTGCTGGAGACCTCCTGGGAGGCGTTCGAACGGGCCGGCATCGACCCGACGACGCTGCGCGGAAGCCGGACCGGCGTCTTCGTCGGCACCAACGGCCAGGACTACCTGATGCTCGCCGCCAACTCCTCCGACGATCTGGAGAGCCACCTCGCCACCGGCACGGCGGCGAGCGTCGTCTCGGGACGGCTGTCGTACACCTTCGGTCTCGAGGGCCCGGCGGTCACCGTCGACACCGCCTGCTCCTCCTCGCTGGTGGCCCTGCACATGGCCGTCCAGGCGCTGCGGGGCGGCGAGTGCTCGCTCGCGCTGGCCGGCGGTGTCACCGTGATGTCCACGCCGGGGGCGTTCGTCGAGTTCAGCCGACAGGGCGGACTCGCCGCCGACAGCCGCTGCAAGGCGTTCGCCGCCGGCGCGGACGGCACCGCCTGGGGCGAGGGCGTCGGCCTGCTGCTCGTCGAGCGGCTCTCCGACGCCGAGCGCAACGGCCACCAGGTGCTGGCGGTCGTGCGTGGCACCGCCGTCAACCAGGACGGTGCCTCCAACGGCCTGACCGCCCCCAACGGCCCGTCGCAGCAGCGGGTGATCCGCCAGGCGCTGGACGCCGCCCGCCTGACGGCGGACCAGGTGGACGCCGTCGAGGCGCACGGCACCGGCACCACGCTGGGTGACCCGATCGAGGCCCAGGCACTGCTCGCCACGTACGGCCGGGACCGGCGGCAGGACCGCCCGCTCCGGCTGGGCTCGATCAAGTCCAACATCGGCCACACCCAGGCCGCCGCCGGTGTGGCGGGCGTCATCAAGATGGTGCTCGCCATGCGGCACGGTGTGCTGCCCCGCAGCCTGCACATCGACGCACCGTCCACCGAGGTCGACTGGTCGGCCGGCGCCGTCGAGCTGCTGACTCAGAACACGGACTGGCCGGAGACTGGTCACCCGCGCCGGGCCGGCGTCTCCTCCTTCGGCATGAGCGGTACCAACGCACACGTCGTCCTGGAACAGGCCCTGGAGCACGCCGCGGACCAGGAGCAGGAGCCGGCGCAGGCGCCGACCGAGGACCCGGCCACCCGGCCGGTCTGGCCGGTGCCGCTCTCGGCCCGTACCGAGGACGGCCTGCGGGCCCAGGCCGAGCGGCTGCTCCGGGCGGTCGCGCTCGGCGCCGAACCTCGCGACCTCGCGTACTCGCTGGCCACCGGCCGCTCGGCGATGGAGCACCGGGCGGTCGTGGTGGCCGCCGACGAGCAGGGGTTGATGCGGGGTCTACAGGGGTTGGCCGCGGATGCCCCCGATGCGACTGTGGTCCGGGGCTCGGCCACAGGCGGCAAACTCGCCTTCCTCTTCACCGGCCAGGGCAGTCAGCGGCGGGGCATGGGAGCTGAGTTGTACGAGACGTACCCGGTGTTCGCCGAGGCTCTCGACGCGGTCTGCGCGGAGCTGGACGGCCACCTGGACCGTCCGCTGCGCGAGGCGATCGCCGACCGGGACCTGATCGACGAGACCGGATACACCCAGCCCGCGCTGTTCGCGGTCGAGGTCGCGCTGTTCCGCCTGCTGGAGTCCTGGGGCCTGCGCCCCGACGCCCTCGCCGGCCACTCGATCGGTGAGCTGGCCGCCGCGCACGTCGCCGGGGTGCTCTCGCTCGCCGACGCCGCGACGCTGGTCGCCGCTCGCGGACGGCTGATGCAGGCGCTGCCGCGCGGCGGCGCCATGGTGGCCGTGCAGGCCGCCGAGGCCGACGTGCTGCCGCTGCTCACCGAAGGCGTCGGCATCGCCGCCGTCAACGGGCCCACCTCCGTGGTGATCTCGGGCGCCGAGGCCGACGTCCTGGAGATCGCGGAGAAGCTGACCGCCGACGGCCGCAGGACGAAGCGGCTCACCGTCAGCCACGCCTTCCACTCCCCGCTGATGGACAGCATGCTGGAGGAGTTCCGCGCGGTGGCCGAGCAGTTGACGTTCGACGCGCCCCGGATCCCGATCGTCTCCACCCTCACCGGAGCCCCGGTGTCCGAGGAACTGACCGACCCCGGGTACTGGGTGCGGCACGTCCGCGAGGCCGTCCGCTTCGCCGACGCCGTGCAGGCCCTGGAGGCGCAGGGCGTCACCACGTACCTGGAGCTCGGCCCCGACGGGGTGCTGTCGGGAATGGGCCAGGACTGCGCCGCCGAGTCCGCCGTCTTCGTCCCGGCACTGCGCCACGGACGCCCGGAGGCGCAGACCCTGACCACCGCCCTCGCCACCGTCCAGGCACGCGGCGCGGCCGTCGACTGGCCGGCCCACTTCGCCGGCGCCGGCGCCCGCCGGATCGACCTGCCGACCTACGCCTTCCAGCGCACCCGCTACTGGCCCACGCCCGCCGTCGAGACGATCCCCGGCCCGGCCGGTGCGCCGGACGCGGTGGACGCCCGCTTCTGGGAGGTCGTGGAACGCGAGGACCTGGCCGCGCTCACCGGGGAACTGCGACTCGACGCCGGCCAGCCGCTCGGTTCGGCCCTCCCCGCCATCGCCGCCTGGCGCCGGCGCAGCCGCGAGCAGTCCACCGTGGACGGCTGGCGCTACCGGGTCGTCTGGCGCCCGGCACCCGCGCAGTCCGCCCCGGTCACCGGCGGCTGGCTGCTGGTCGCCCCCGCCACGGCCGGGTCGGCCGGCGCCGAGGCGGCCGACCGCACCGCCGAGGTGACCGCCGCGCTCACCCGCGAAGGCGCCGACGTCCGGGTGATCACCTGGACCTCGGGCGACGACGACCGCGCCGCCCTCGCCGCACGGCTGCGCGACGCGGCCGAGGCCGGCCCGCTGGCCGGCGTGCTCTCCCTGCTCGCCCTCGACCCGGCCCCGCACCCCGCCCACCCGGTGCTGCCCGCGGGACTCGCCGCCACCCTGCTGCTCCTGCAGGCCCACGGCGACGCCGGACTCGACGCCCCGCTCTGGTGCGCCACCGCGGGCGCCGTCGCCACCGGTCCCGCCGAGCGGCCCACCGCCCCGGAGCAGGCCCAGGTCTGGGGACTCGGCCGGGTGGCGTCCCTGGAACACCCCGACCGCTGGGGCGGCCTCGTCGACCTGCCCGAGCACCTCGACGCGCACACCGGCCCGCTGCTCGCCGCCGCCCTCGGCGGCGCCGACGGCGAGGACCAGCTCGCCGTACGGGCCACCGGCCTGCACGTCCGCCGGCTGGAGCGTGCCGCGGCACCGGCCGAGGCCACGGCCGCGTCCTGGCGCCCGCGCGGCACCGTGCTCGTCACCGGCGGAACGGGCGCCCTCGGCTCCCGGGTGGCCCGGCTGCTCGCCGGCGAGGGCGCCGAGCACCTGCTGCTCACCGGCCGCCGCGGGCCCGACGCCCCCGGCGCCGCCGAACTGGCCGCCGAACTCGGCGCCCTCGGAGCCCGGGTGACTGTCGCCGCCTGCGACGCCGCCGACCGCGATGCGCTCGCGCGGCTGCTGGACACCGTCCCCGCCGACCTGCCGCTGACCGCCGTCGTGCACGCCGCCGGCGTGGTCACCGACGCCCCGCTCGCCGAGAGCGGACCGGCGACGCTGGCCGTCGTGGTCGCCGCCAAGGCGGCCGGCGCCGCCCACCTGGACGCCCTGCTCGGCGACCGCGAACTCGACGCCTTCGTCACGTTCTCCTCCATCGCCGGGGTCTGGGGCAGCGGCGGTCAGGGCGGCTACGCCGCGGCCAACGCCTACCTCGACGCCCTGGTGGAGGCCCGCCGGGCCCGCGGCCTGGCCGGCACCTCGGTGGCCTGGGGGCCCTGGGCCGAGGCCGGCATGGCCGCCGGCGCGGACGCCGAGGAGCACCTGCACCGCCTGGGCCTGCCGGTGATGGCACCGGACACCGCACTGCTCGGCCTTCGGCGCGCCCTGGCCGCCGACGAGCCCACCGGTGTCGTCGCGGACGTCGACTGGGCGCGCTTCACGCCCTCCTTCACCGCCGCCCGCCCGCGCCCGCTGATCGGTGAACTCGCCGAGGTCCGGGCGGTCCTGGCCGCCGAGCAGCCCGCGGCCACCGACCCGGCCGGTCCGGCCGGGGGCGGTGCCGACGGCACGGGCGGGCCGGCGGCCCGGTTGGCGGGCCTCTCGGCCGCCGACCGCGACCGTGCCCTGCTGGACCTGGTACGCGGCGAGGTCGCCGAGGTGCTCGGCTACCCGGACGCCCAGTCCGTGGAACCCGGCCGCGCCTTCCGGGCGCTCGGCTTCGACTCGCTGACCGCGGTCGAGCTGCGCAACCGGCTCACCCGGGCCGCCGGTCTGCGGCTGCCGGCGAGCGTGGTCTTCGACTACCCCACGCCCGCCGCCCTGGCCGAGCACGTGCGGGACGGCCTCTTCCCGGACGGCGCCCGGGAGACGGCCGTGGACCCGGAGGAGGCGCAGCTGCGGGAGGCGCTCGCCGCCACCCCGTTCGCCCGCTTCCGTGAGGCGGGCCTGCTGGACACCCTGCTCCGGCTCGCCGGTTCCGGTGCGGACAGCCAGATCCCAGGCAGCGACGATGAGTTGGACCTGATCGACACGATGGACGTGGCGAGCCTCATCGACATTGCCCTCGACAGCAACGAAACCTGACACGTCCGAAGTGCGGAGCTCATGATGACCACGCCCAACGAAAAGATCGTTGCAGCGCTGCGGGCCTCCATCAAGGAGGCCGAGCGCCTGCGCCGACAGAACCAGCAGCTGATCGCGGCCTCGAAGGAGCCGATCGCGATCGTCGGGATGAGCTGCCGGTTCCCCGGGGGCGTGGAGTCGCCGGAGGCCCTGTGGCGGCTCGTCGCCGACGCTGGCGACGCCATCTCCGAGTTCCCCACCGACCGCGGCTGGAAGCTCTCCGACCTGTACGACGCGGACCCGGACCGCCAGGGCACGTTCTACGCCCGCGGCGGAGGATTCCTGCACGACGCCGCCCGGTTCGACCCGGCGTTCTTCGAGATCAGCCCGCGCGAGGCGCTGGCCATGGACCCGCAGCAGCGGCTGCTGCTGGAGACCTCCTGGGAGGTCTTCGAGCGGGCGGGCATTGACCCGACCACGCTGCGCGGCAGCCGGGCCGGCGTCTTCGTCGGCGCCTCCACCTCGGGGTACAGCGTCATCGCGGACGACCTGCCGGAAGGCGTCGAGGGCTACCTGCTCACCGGAAACGCGGCGGCCGTGGTCTCCGGCCGCCTCTCCTACACCTTCGGCTTCGAGGGTCCGGCGGTCACCGTCGACACGGCCTGCTCCTCCTCCCTGGTGGCCCTCCACCTGGCGGTGCAGGCGCTGCGCAACGGCGAGTGCTCGCTGGGCCTGGCGGGTGGCGTGACCGTCCTCGCCACCCCCGACGTCTTCGTGGAGTTCAGCCGCCAGCACGGGCTGGCCTCGGACGGCCGGTGCAAGGCGTTCGCCGCCGCGGCGGACGGCACCGGCTGGTCCGAGGGTGTCGGCATGCTGCTCGTGGAGCGGCTGTCGGACGCGCGGCGCAACGGGCACCCGGTGCTGGCGGTGGTGCGCGGCAGCGCCGTCAACCAGGACGGCGCGAGCAACGGCCTGACGGCGCCGAACGGCCCGTCGCAGCAGCGGGTGATCCGCCAGGCACTGGAGAACGCCCGGCTGACGCCCGCCCAGATCGACGCGGTCGAGGCACACGGCACCGGCACCACGCTGGGTGACCCGATCGAGGCGCAGGCCCTGCTCGCGACCTACGGCCAGGAACGGACCGACGACCGGCCGCTCTGGCTCGGCTCGCTCAAGTCCAACCTGGGACACACCCAGGCCGCCGCCGGTGTGGCGGGCATCATGAAGATGGTACTCGCCATGCAGCACGGCGTGCTGCCGAAGACCCTGCACGTGGACGAGCCCTCGCCGCATGTCGAGTGGTCGCAGGGCGCGGTCGAGCTGCTCACGGAGGCCCGTCCGTGGCCGGAGACCGGTGAGCTGCGTCGGGTGGGTGTCTCGGCGTTCGGTGTGAGCGGGACGAACGCCCACACGATCCTGGAGCAGGCCCCCGTGGTCGAGGAACCGGCGCCCGAGATGCCGGTGTCGTTGCCGGTGGTACCGGTGGTGGTGTCGGCGAAGAGTGCGGAGGCCCTGGCGGCGCAGGCTGCGGAGTTGACCGCGCTGGTCGAGGGTGACGAGTCGCTGGGCCTTCTCGACGTGGGCTTCTCGTTGGCGACCGGCCGGGCGGCGTTCGAGCACCGGGCCGGGTTCGCTGCGGCGGATCGTGCGGAGCTGTTGGCGGGTCTGGCGTCGCTGTCGGGTTCGGGGTCGGTGGTGGAGGGGCGTACGGCGTTCCTGTTCACCGGTCAGGGGAGTCAGCGGGTCGGGATGGGCGAGGAGTTGTACGCCTCGTACCCGGCCTACCGGGAGGCGTTCGATGCGGTCTGCCTTGAGCTGGACCGGTATCTGGAGCGTCCGCTGCGTGGGGCGGTCGCTGATGCGGAGTCGGTGAACGAGACCGGGTTCACGCAGCCGGCGCTGTTCGCGTTGGAGGTGGCGCTGTTCCGGCTGCTGGAGTCGTGGGGGCTGACCCCGGATGTGCTGGCGGGTCATTCGATCGGTGAGCTGGCCGCCGCGCATGTCGCGGGCGTGTTCTCGCTGGCCGATGCCGCCGAGCTGGTGGCGGCTCGTGGTCGGTTGATGCAGGCGCTGCCGCGTGGCGGGGCGATGGTGGCCGTGCGGGCGACGGAGGCGGAGGTGCTTCCGCTGCTGACCGAGGGCGTCGGTATCGCCGCCGTCAACGGGCCGACGGCGGTGGTGATTTCTGGCGTCGAGGATGCTGTCCTGGCGGTTGCCGGGCAGCTGGGGGCCGAGGGTCGTAAGATCAAGCGGCTCACCGTCAGCCACGCGTTCCACTCGCCGCTGATGGACGGCATGCTGGACGAATTCCGCGCAGTGGCCGCCCGGTTGACCTTCGAGGCTCCCCGGGTCCCGATCGTCTCCACGCTCACCGGTGCGCTCGCATCCACCGAGCTCGCGGATCCCGAGTACTGGGTGCGGCACGTCCGTGAGGCCGTCCGCTTCGCCGACGCCGTGCAGGCCCTAGCGGCCGACGGTGTACGCACCTTCGTCGAGCTCGGCCCCGACGGGGTGCTGTCCGCGATGGGCCAGGACAGCGCCGCCGAGGCGGTGTTCGTCCCGCTCCTGCGGGCTGGCCGCCCCGAGGCCCGCACGCTCACCACCGCCCTCACCCAGGCTCACGTCCGCGGCCTCGCCGTCGACTGGCAGGCCGTCTTCGCGGGCACCGGCGCCCGCCGCGTCGACCTCCCGACCTACGCCTTCCAGCGTCAGCGCTACTGGCTCGAAGGCAGCGCCTCGGTCGGTGATGTCGCTTCGTTCGGCCTTGCACGGGCGGATCACCCGCTGCTGAGCGCGAGTGCGGATCTGCCGGAGTCGGACGGTGTGGTGTTCACGAGCCGGCTGTCGGTGCAGTCGCACCCGTGGCTGGCGGACCACGCCGTGATGGGCTCGATCCTGTTGCCGGGTACGGCGTTCGTGGAGCTGGCGATCCGGGCCGGTGACCAGGTCGGCTGCGGGCTGCTGGAGGAGCTCACGCTTGCCGCGCCGCTGGTGCTGCCCGAGCGCGGCGGTGTCCAGCTGCGCCTGGTGCTGGCGGGCGTGGACGAGGTGGGCCGTCGGGCGTTGAGTCTGCATTCGCGGTCGGAGGACGCGCCGGTGGAGGAGCCGTGGACGCGGCACGCCACCGGTGTGCTCGCGCCGAGCAGTTCGGCCGCCGTGCCTTCCTTCGACCTGTCCGAGTGGCCGCCGAAGGGTGCGGTCCCGGTGGCGGTCGATGACCTGTACGAGCGGCTTGGCGCGGCCGGGTTCGGCTACGGGCCGGTGTTCCGGGGCCTGCGCGCCGCCTGGCGCCACGACGGCGACACCTATGTGGAGGTGGCGCTCCCGGAGGACGCCAAGGCCTCCGCCGGTTCCTTCGGCCTCCACCCCGCGCTGCTGGACTCGGCGCTGCACGCCGTCGGCATCGGCAACCTGCTCGACGACACCGGGCGCGGCCGCCTGCCGTTCTCGTGGAACGGCGTGACCCTGTTCGCCTCGGGGGCCAGTGTGCTTCGGGCCCGCCTGTCGCGTACCGGTGCGGACGCGATCTCGCTGGGGCTCGCCGACGAGAGCGGCCAGGCCGTGGCCGAGGTCGAATCGCTGGTGCTGCGGGAGGTCTCCGAGGACCAGGTGCGCGGCTCTCGCGGCGGTGCAGCCGAGTCGCTGTACCGGGTGGAGTGGACCGTCCTGCCGGTGTCCGCCGCTCCCGCCGGCCGCTGGGCCGTGCTGGGCGGCGGGGACGGCTTCGCTGCGGAGCGGTACGCGGACCTCGCGGCGCTGGGCGCGGCTGTCGACGCCGGTTCCGACACCCCCGACACGGTGTTCCTGCCCCTCGCGGCTGCTGCCGGGCAGGGCGTTCCGTCGGATGCGCGTTCCGTGCTGCACGGGGTGCTGGACACGGTGCAGGAGTGGCTGGCGGACGAGCGGTTCGCGGCCTCGCGACTCGTACTGGTGACCCGTCGCGCCGCTGGTGCCGACGTTGAGAACCTGGTGCACGCACCCGTCTGGGGCCTGGTGCGCTCCGCGCAGTCCGAGAACCCGGACCGCCTCGTCCTCCTCGACCTGGCGGATGACCAGGAGCCCGACACCGACCTGATCGCCGGCGCCCTCGCCACCGACGAACCGGAACTGGCGTTCCGCGAGGGCGCGGTCCGTGTCCCCCGCCTGGTCAGGGTGGCCACCACCCCCGACGCCGTACCGGTGTTCGGCCCCTCCGGCACGGTCCTGGTGACCGGCGCCTCGGGCATGCTGGGCACTCTGGTGGCCCGTCATCTGGTCGCTGAGCACGGGGTGCGCAGTCTGCTGCTGGTCTCGCGTCGTGGTGCGGACGCGCCGGGTGCGGCCGAGCTGGTCGCGGAGCTTTCCGAGAGCGGCGCGTCGGTGACGGTCGCCGCCTGCGACGTGGCCGACCGCGAGGCCCTGGCGGTCCTCCTGGCCGAGCACGAGCTGTCCGGCGTCGTCCACACGGCCGGCGTCCTGGACGACGGCATCGTTGCCTCGCTCACCCCCGACCGCCTCGACACCGTGCTGCGTCCCAAGGTCGACGCGGCCTTCCACCTGCACGAGCTGACCGCCGGTCACCCGCTGACCGCCTTCCTGCTCTTCTCCTCGGCCGCCGGCACCTTCGGCGGGCCAGGCCAGGGCAACTACGCCGCCGCGAACGTCTTCCTGGACGCCCTGGCCACCCGGCGCCGCGCCGCCGGACTGCCTGCCACCTCGCTCGCCTGGGGCCTGTGGGCCGACGGCGCGGGCATGGCCGGCAGCCTGGACAGCGGCGACGTCGACCGGATGGCCCGCTCGGGCGTCGAGGGCCTGGCCGCGGCGGAGGGGTTGGCCCTGTTCGACCTCGCCGCCACCGCGGATGCCGCGACCCTGGTCCCGATGCGGCTGGACCTCGCCGCCGTCCGGCGCGACGCCTCCCGCGGGGTGATCCCGCTGCTGCGGGGTCTGGTCCGGGTGCCGACCAGGCGGGCCGCGCGAGCCGGGTCCTCGGTGGGCGGCTCCGAGCTGGTCACCCGCCTGCTCGCCCAGCCCGCCGCCGACCGCGAGCAGACCCTGCTCGACCTGGTCCGCGCCCGCGTCGCCTCCGTTCTCGGCTACGCCGACGCGGACGCGGTGGATGCGGGCCGGGCGTTCAAGGAGCTGGGCTTCGACTCGCTCACGGCCGTCGAGCTGCGCAACGAGCTCAACGGCGCGACGGGCCTGCGCCTGCCCGCGACGCTCGTCTTCGACTACCCCACCCCCGGCGCCCTCGCCGCCTTCCTGCTGGCCGATCTGGTCGGGGAGGCACCGGAGGCCGCCGTCGCGGTCCGGACCGCGAGCGCCACCGACGAGCCGATCGCGATCGTCGGGATGGCCTGCCGCTTCCCGGGCGGCATCGGCTCGCCGGAGGACCTGTGGCGGCTGGTGTCGGAGGGACGGGACGCGGTGTCCGGCTTCCCGTCGGGCCGCGGCTGGGATCTGGAGAACCTGTATCACCCCGACCCGGACCACCAGGGCACCTCGTACGCCCGCGAGGGCGGCTTCCTGCACGACGCGGGGCTGTTCGATCCGGCGTTCTTCGGGATCTCGCCGCGTGAGGCGCTGTCGATGGACCCGCAGCAGCGGCTGCTGCTGGAGACCTCCTGGGAGGCGTTCGAGCGGGCGGGCATCGACCCGGCGACGCTGCGCGGGAGCAAGACCGGCGTCTTCGCGGGCGTGATGTACCACGACTACCTCAGCGGCCTCGGTGAACTGCCCGACGGCGTGGAGGGGTACCTGGGGACCGGCAACTCCGGCAGCATCGCCTCCGGACGCGTCGCCTACACCTTCGGCCTCGAAGGTCCGGCCGTCACCGTCGACACCGCGTGTTCCTCTTCCCTGGTCGCCCTGCACCTCGCCGTTCAGGCGCTGCGCAGCGGCGAGTGCACCATGGCGCTGGCCGGCGGTGTCACCGTGATGGGCACCCCCGAGACCTTCGTCGACTTCAGCCGTCAGCGCGGCCTCTCGCCCGACGGGCGGTGCAAGTCCTTCGCGGCCGCCGCCGACGGCACCGGCTGGGGCGAGGGCGTCGGCCTGCTGCTGGTCGAGCGGCTCTCCGACGCCGAGCGCAACGGCCACCGGGTGCTGGCGGTGGTGCGCGGCAGCGCCGTCAACCAGGACGGTGCGTCCAACGGCCTCACCGCGCCCAACGGCCCCGCACAGCAGCGCGTCATCCGCCAGGCCCTCGCGGGCGCCGGGCTGACGGCCGACGAGGTCGACGCCGTCGAGGCACACGGCACCGGCACCACCCTCGGCGACCCGATCGAGGCGCAGGCCCTGCTCGCCACCTACGGTCAGGCCCACAGCGACGAACAGCCGCTCTGGCTGGGCTCGGTGAAGTCGAACCTCGGCCACACCCAGGCCGCGGCCGGTGCGGCGGGCATCATCAAGATGGTGATGGCGATGCGGCACGGTGTGCTGCCGCAGACCCTGCACGTGGACGAGCCCTCGTCGAACGTCGACTGGACGGCCGGCGCCGTCTCGCTGCTCACCGAGGCCCGCCCCTGGCCGGAGACCGGGCGGCCCCGCCGCGCGGCGGTCTCGTCCTTCGGTATCAGCGGCACCAACGCCCACACCATCATCGAGCAGGCGCCCGCCGCCGTCCGGACGCGGCAGCGGCCGTCCCGGACGCAGCCGGCCCCCGTGCTGCCCTGGCTGCTGTCGGCCCGGAGCGAGGACGCGCTGCGCGCGCAGGCCGACCGCCTGCTGACCGCGGTCGAGCAGGCCGAGGAGGTCGAACTGACCGACTTCGCCTACACCTTGGCGACCGGCCGGGCCGCTCTGGAGTGCCGCGCCTCGGTGGTCGGCGAGTGCCGCGAGGACGTCCTGCGCGCGCTGCGCGCACTGGCGGCGGGCGCGCAGTCCACCGGTCTGGTCCGGGGCGCGACCGCCCCCGGCCGCACCGCCGTCCTGTTCACCGGTCAGGGCAGCCAGCGGGCCGGGATGGGTGAGGAGTTGTACGCCGCCCACCCGGCCTACCGGGCGGCCTTCGACGAGGTCTGCGCGGAGCTGGACCGCCACCTCGACCGCCCGCTGCGCGAGGCGATCGCGGACGCGGAACTGGTCGACGAGACGGCGTTCACCCAGCCAGCGCTGTTCGCCGTCGAGGTCGCGCTGTTCCGCCTGCTCGAATCCTGGGGGGTGCGGCCGGACTTCCTGGCCGGGCACTCGATCGGTGAGCTGGCCGCCGCGCACGTCGCGGGGGTGCTGTCCCTCGCGGATGCGGCGAAGCTGGTCGCGGCCCGTGGCCGGCTGATGCAGGCCCTGCCACGCGGTGGAGCCATGGTGGCCGTCCAGGCCACCGAGGCCGAGATGCTGCCGCTGCTCACGGACGGCGTCGGCATCGCCGCCGTCAACGGCCCCGAGGCGGTGGTGATCTCGGGCGACGAGCCGGGTGTGCTGGACATCGCCGCACTGTTCGAGGTGGACGGCCGCAAGACCAAGCGGCTGACCGTGAGCCACGCGTTCCACTCGCCGCTGATGGACGGCATGCTGGCGGAGTTCCGCGGGGTCGCCGAGCAGGTGGCGTTCAACGCCCCGCGCATCCCGGTGGTCTCCACCCTGACCGGCGCGCTCGCCACGGCCGAGGAGCTGACCGACCCCGAGTACTGGGTGCGGCACGTCCGCGAGGCCGTCCGCTTCGCCGACGCCGTGCGGAGCCTGGCGGCTCAGGGCGTACGCACCTTCGTCGAGCTCGGCCCGGACGGCGTCCTGTCCGCCATGGGCCAGGAGAGCGCGAGCGCCGAGGCCGCGTTCGTCCCGGTGCTGCGCGCGGGCCGGCCGGAGGCCCGGTCGCTGGCGACCGCCCTGGCGCAGACCCACGTCCGCGGCCTGTCCGCCGACTGGTCGGCCGTCTTCGCCGGGCACGACCCCCGGCAGGTGGACCTGCCGACGTACGCGTTCCAGCACGCTTGGTACTGGCTGGAGTCCGCCGCACCCCAGCCCGGTTCGGCCGGCGCCGACGACCCGGCGGGCGCGCAGTTCTGGGAGGTCGTCGAGCGCGAGGACAGCGCGGCCCTGGCGGCGGCCCTGGAGATCGAGGACGACGACCAGCTGAGCGCCCTCCTGCCGAAGCTCTCGGCGTGGCGGCGCCGGAGCCGTGAGCTGTCGACGGTGGACGGGTGGCGTTACCGGGTGGTGTGGAAGCCGGTTGCGGGTGCGGCGGTTGGTTCGCTGTCGGGTGTGTGGTTGGTGGCGTCGGGGGCCGAGGGCGTGGTCGAGGCGCTGGTGGGTCGTGGTGCCGAGGTGCGGGTGTTCGAGGGTGCTTCGGCCGATCGTGGGGTGCTGGCGGGGGAGTTGCGGGCGGCGGTGGCCGATGGTGCGGTGGTGGCCGGTGTGGTGTCGTCGGTGGCTGTCCCGGGCGCGGTGCTGGCGTTGGTGCAGGCTCTGGGGGATGTGGAGTTCGCGGCTCCGCTGTGGTGTGTGACGCGTGGTGCGGTGTCGGTGGGTGTGGGGGAGCGGCTGGCGGATCCGGCGCAGGCGCAGGTGTGGGGTCTGGGCCGGGTGGTGGCGTTGGAGCATCCGGGGCGTTGGGGTGGTCTGGTCGATCTGCCGGTGGTTGCGGACGAGCGCGTCTTCGCTCGGCTGGCGGATGTGCTGCTGGGTGGTGAGGATCAGGTGGCGGTGCGGGCGTCGGGTGTGTTCGCGCGTCGTCTGGTGCGGGCCGCGCGGGGTGAGGCCGGTGCGTGGTCGCCGTCGGGGACGGTGTTGGTGACGGGTGGGACGGGTGCGTTGGGTGCGGAGGTGTCGCGCTGGCTGGCCCGTGGTGGTGCTGAGCATCTGGTGCTGACCAGCCGTCGTGGCCCGGACGCGCCGGGTGCGGCGGAGCTGCGGGACGAGCTCGCCGCCCTGGGCGTGACCGTGACGATTGCCGCGTGCGACGTTGCCGACCGGGAGGCGCTCGCCGAGCTGCTCGGTGGCCATGAGCTGTCGGCGGTGTTCCATACGGCGGGTGTGCTGGACGACGGTGTGGTGGAGGGTCTGACGGCCGACCGGCTGGCGGTGGTGGCCCGTCCGAAGGTGGATGCGGCGCGGAACCTGCATGAACTGACGGCCGGTCATGAGCTTTCGGCGTTCGTGCTGTTCTCGTCGATCTCGGGGACGACGGGTAGTGCCGGCCAGGGCAACTACGCGGCGGCCAATGCCTATCTGGACGCGCTTGCGGAGCAGCGTCGTGCGGACGGTCTGCCGGCCACGTCGATCGCGTGGGGGCCGTGGGCCGAGGGTGGGATGGCCGTCGGTGATCAGTTGGCCGAGCGTCTGCGGCGCGGCGGCATGCCCGCCATGGCACCCGAACTGGGCCTGGCCTTCCTGCGGCGTGAGCTCGCCGCGGGCGGGGACGAGTCGCCGGCCGTGGTCGCCGCTGACGTCGACTGGGAGCTGTTCGCACTCGCGTTCACCGCGGCCCGCCCCAGCCGGCTGTTCGACGCGCTGCCCGAGGCCCGGCAGGCCCTCGACCTCGCCGGCGAGGGCCGGGCGGACGGTGCCGGCTCCTCGCTCACCGAGCGGCTCGCAGGGCTGCCGGCGGAGCAACGCGAGGCCGCGCTGCTCGACCTGGTGCGTGGCCACGTCGCGGGTGTCCTCGGCTACGCGGACCCGACGGGAGTGGAGGTCGGCAAGGCGTTCCGTGAGCTCGGCTTCGACTCCCTGACCGCCGTGGAGTTCCGCAACCTGCTGGGCGCCGCCACCGGGCTGCCCCTGCCCGCGACCGTGGTCTTCGACTACCCCTCGGTCCGTGCCCTGGCCGACCACCTCCGGGACGAACTCCTCGGCGCCGCAGGCGAGGAGCCGGCGGCCGCCACCGCCGGCCCGGCCGCCACCGCCGACGACCCCATCGCCATCGTCGCGATGAGCTGCCGCTTCCCCGGTGGGGTCGACACCCCGGAGGACCTCTGGCGGCTGCTGTCCACCGGCGGCGACGCCATCGCCGGCTTCCCCACCGACCGCGGCTGGGACCTGGAAGCCCTTCAGGACACCGAGGCGGCATACTCCTCGGCCACTCACGACGGTGGATTCCTCTACAACGCAAGCGAGTTCGACCCGACGTTCTTCGGCATCTCGCCGCGCGAGGCGCTCGCCATGGACCCGCAGCAGCGGCTGCTGCTGGAGACCTCCTGGGAGGCGTTCGAACGGGCCGGCATCAACCCCGAGGAACTGCGCGGCAGCCGGACGGGCGTCTTCGTCGGCACCAACGGCCAGGACTACTTGCGGCTGGCGATCGAGTCCTCGGAGGAGATCGGCGGGTTCCTCGGTACCGGGAACGCGGCCAGTGTGGTCTCCGGCCGCCTCTCGTACACGTTCGGCCTGGAGGGACCGGCCGTCACGGTCGACACCGCCTGCTCCTCCTCGCTGGTGGCCCTGCACATGGCCGTCCAGGCGCTGCGCGGCGGCGAGTGCGAACTGGCCCTGGCCGGCGGCGTGACGGTGATGTCCTCGCCCGGCGCGTTCATCTCCTTCAGCCAGCAGGGCGGACTTGCCGAGGACGGGCGCTGCAAGGCGTTCGCCGCCGGGGCGGACGGCACCGGCTGGGGCGAGGGCGTCGGGCTGCTGCTGGTCGAGCGGCTGTCGGACGCGCGACGCAACGGGCACCGGGTGCTGGCGGTGGTGCGGGGTTCGGCGATCAACCAGGACGGTGCGTCCAACGGCCTCACCGCGCCCAACGGCCCCGCACAGCAGCGCGTCATCCGGCAGGCCCTGGCCGTCGCCGGGCTGACGGCCGACCAGGTGGACGCCGTGGAGGCGCACGGCACGGGCACCAGGCTCGGTGACCCGATCGAGGCGCAGGCCCTGCTCGCCACGTACGGCCAGGCCCACACCGGGGAACAGCCGCTCTGGCTGGGCTCGATCAAGTCGAACATCGGACACACCCAGGCTGCGGCCGGTGTCGCCGGTGTGATCAAGATGGTGCTCGCGATGGAACACGGGGTGCTGCCGCAGACCCTTCACGTCGACGCGCCCTCGCCGCACGTGGACTGGTCGGCGGGCGCCGTCGAGCTGCTGACGGAGAACCGGCCCTGGCCGGAGACCGGCCGCCCTCGCCGGGCCGGCGTCTCCTCCTTCGGCATGAGCGGAACCAACGCGCACACCATCCTGGAGTACCCGGTGGTGCCGGCCGAGGCCGGCACCGAGGCGCTCCCGCCGGCGGTCGGTCCGGTACCGCTCGTGCTGTCCGGCCGCAGCGAGCGCGCGGTACGCGGCCAGGCCGCCCGACTCGGTGCCCACCTCGCGGATCGGCCGGAGGCGTCCCTGGCGGACGTCGGCCATTCGTTGGTGGTGTCGCGGGCCGGTTTCGAGCACCGGGCGGTGGTGGTGGGGGGTGACCGTGCCGCTGCGGTGGCGGGGTTGGAGGCGCTGGCGGGTGATCTGCCGGGCGCGGGTGTGGTGCAGGGTGTGGCGGGTTCTGCGGGGAAGGTGGCGTTCGTCTTCCCGGGTCAGGGTTCGCAGTGGGCGGCGATGGCGGTGGAGCTGCTGGAGTCGTCGCCGGTGTTCGCGGTGCGGATGGCGGAGTGCGGTGCGGCGTTGGGGCCGTTCGCGGACGGCTGGTCGCTGCTGGACGTGGTCCGTGGTGAGGGCGGTGACGCCTGGATGGACCGGGTCGACGTGGTGCAGCCGGTGCTGTGGGCGGTGATGGTGTCCCTGGCGGAGGTGTGGCGGGCGGCCGGTGTCGAGCCGGGCGCGGTCGTGGGTCACTCGCAGGGTGAGATCGCTGCCGCTGTGGTGGCGGGCGCGCTCTCCGTCGAGGACGGTGCCCGGGTGGTGGCGCTTCGCAGTCGGGCGATCGCCGGTGGGCTGGCGGGTCTGGGTGGCATGGTGTCGGTCGCGTTGCCGGTGGAGGGGGTGCGTGAGCGTCTCTCGGTCTGGGGTGAGGAGCGGATCTCGGTGGCGGCCGTGAACGGCCCGTCGTCGGTGGTCGTGTCCGGTGAACCGGCGGCGCTGGAGGAGTTGTTGGCGTCCTGCGAGGCGGACGGTGTCCGTGCCCGCCGGATCCCGGTGGACTACGCCTCGCACTCCGCGCAGGTGGAGTCGATCCGTGCCGAGCTGCTCGAACTGCTCGCTGACGTACGCCCGCGGGCGGGCTCGGTGCCCGTGTTCTCGACGGTCACCGGTGAACTCACCGACGGCTCCGGCATGGACGCCGAGTACTGGTACACCAACCTCCGCACGACCGTCCGTTTCGCCGAGGCGGTGGACACCCTCCTCGCGGACGGCTTCGGCACGTTCGTCGAGGTCAGCGCCCACCCCGTGCTGGCGATGGCGGTGCAGGACGCCGCCGAGGCGGCCGGCCGCGAGGTGGCGGCCTTCGGGACGCTGCGCCGGCACGACGGCGGTCTGGAGCGGCTGTTCGCGTCGTTCGCGGAGGCGTGGGTGCGCGGGCTGGGGGTGGACTGGCAGGGGCTGCTGGCCGATCGTGGCGCGCGGACGGTGGAGCTGCCGACCTACGCCTTCCAGCGCGACCGGTACTGGGTCGAGCCCGCCGCGGGCGTCGTCGCGGACGTGGCCTCGGCCGGGCTCGCCTCCGCCGAGCACCCGCTGCTCGGCGCCGCGGTCGAACTGCCCGACTCGGGCGGCTTCCTCTTCACCGGCCTGCTGTCGTTCCGCACGCACCCCTGGCTCGCCGAGCACGCGGTCGGCGACACGGTCCTGCTGCCGGGCACCGCCTTCGTCGAGCTGGCCGTTCGGGCGGGTGACCAGGTCGGCTGCGCCCTGGTCGAGGAGCTGACCCTGGAGGTGCCGCTGGTGCTGGCCGAGGCCGGCGGGATCCAGGTGCAGCTGGTGGTCGGTGGGCCCGACGCCGACGGCCGTCGGTCCCTCACCCTGTACGGACGTCCCGCGGACGAGGGTGAGGACGAGGTCGGCCGGCCGTGGACCCGGCACGCGAGCGGTCTGCTGGCGGTCGCCGCGGCCGAGGCCCGGCCGTTCGACGCGGTCTGGCCCCCGGCCGGTGCCGTCGAGGTGCCGACGGCGGGTCACTACGAGCAGCTGGCGTCGGCCGGTCTGACGTACGGCCCGGCCTTCCAGGGTCTGGAGCGGGTCTGGCGGTCCGGGGACGAGGTCTACGCCGAGGTCGCGCTGCCCGAGCAGCTGCGCACCGAGGCGGGCGCCTACGGCCTCCACCCGGCACTGCTCGATGCGGGCCTCCAGGCGCTGGGCCTGGCCGCCCGTGCGGAGACCGACGGCTCACCCGACGCACCTGGTTCACCTGACGCACCCGACCAGCCCGCGGGCCGCCGCCCGTTCGTCTGGAACGGCTTCGTGCTCCACGCCGCCGGCGCGGGCGCGCTGCGGCTTCGGCTGGCACCGGTCGGCCCGGATGCGGTGGCGCTGTCCGTCGCCGACGCCACCGGTGCGCCGGTGGCCTCCGTCGACTCGCTCGTCCTGCGCGCCGTCTCGGCCGCGCCGAGCGGGCCGGCCGGCCACCACGACTCGCTCTACCGGGTGGACTGGACGGTCCTGCCGGTGTCCGCCCCGGCCGAGGACGTGCCGGGTGCCGGTGCGGCGGGCGGCTGGGCCGTGCTGGGCGCGGACGACTTCAAGGTCGGCCCGGCGCTGGAGCGCTCCGGCCTGTCCGTCGACTCGTACGCGGATCTGGCGGACCTGCTGGCCGCCGTCGAGGCGGGACGCCCCGTCCCGGGCACCGTCCTGGCGGCGTGCCCGACGGAGAGCGCGGGCACCGGCCTGATCGGCGACGTCCACGCCACCACCCACCGGGCGTTCGGCCTGGTCCGGGGTTGGCTGGCCGACGACCGGCTCGCCACCGCCAGGCTCGTCCTGCTCACCGGCGGCGCGGTCGTGGTGGGCGACGCGGACGCACCGGGGCAGTCCCTCGCGCAGGCACCCGTCTGGGGCCTGGTGCGGGCGGCCCAGGCGGAGCACGCCGACCGACTGGTCCTGGTGGACCTGGACGACCACGAGGGGTCCCGCCGCCTGCTGCCGGCCGTCCTGGCCGCGGGCGAGGACGAGTACGCGCTGCGCGCCGGCACCGTCCGGGTACCCCGGCTGGCCCGGGTCGCCCGGAGCACCGGCGCCACCCCGGCGCCCCGCGCGCTCGACCCCGAGGGCACGGTGCTGCTCACCGGCGCCACCGGCGGCCTCGGCGCGCTGGTCGCCCGGCACCTGGTGACCGAGTACGGCGTGCGGCGCCTGCTGCTCACCAGCCGCCGCGGCCCGGACGCCGAGGGCGCGGACGAACTCGTGCGCACCCTCACCGGCCTCGGCGCGCAGGCCGACCTGGTCGCCTGCGACGTGGCGGACCGCGAGGCACTGGCCGCCGTCCTGGCGGCCGTCCCGGCCGAGCATCCGCTGACGGCCGTCGTGCACACCGCCGCCGTCCTCGACGACGGCGTGATCGGGCAGCTCACCACCGAGCGGATCGACCGGGTGCTGCGCCCCAAGGTGGACGCGGCGGTCCATCTGCACGAGCTCACCGCCCACCTGGACCTGGCGGCCTTCGTCCTCTTCTCGGCGGCCGCCGGCACCCTCGGCGGCGCGGGTCTGGCCAACTACGGTGCGGCCAACGTCTTCCAGGACGCGCTGGCCCGTCACCGCCACGCCCAGGGCCTGCCCGCGGTGTCGCTGGTCTGGGGCCTGTGGGCCGAGGAACGCGGCATGGCCGGGCGGTTGACCGAGGTCGACATCGCCAGGTCGGCGCGCGGCGGCGTCCTGCCGATGACCGCCGAACAGGGGCTGACACTCCTGGACGCCGCGCTGACCGTGCCCGACGAGCCGGTGCTGGTACCGATCCGGCTGGAGCTGGGTGCGCTGCGCGCCCTGGCCGTCACCCCCGGAGCCCTGCCGACGCTCTTCCACGGCCTGGTCCGCGTGCCGGTCCGCCGTACGGCCGCCCGGGCCGGCACCGCCGGGGCGGGGGCGGGCGACGCGTCCGGTTCGCTGGCCGAGCGGCTCGCCGGGCTGGCCCCGGCCGAGCAGGGCCGCCTGCTGCTGGACCTGGTGCGCAGTCACGTGACGGCCGTGCTCGGTTACACCTCGGCCGACCTGGTCGGGGCCGGCCAGGCGTTCCGCGAGCTGGGCTTCGACTCGCTGACCGCCGTCGAGCTGCGCAACCGCCTGGGAGCCGCCACCGGTCTGCGGCTCTCCGCGACCCTGGTGTTCGACTACCCGACACCCGCGCTGCTCGCCGAGCAGTTGCGCGCCGAGCTCGTCCCCGAGGGGGAGGCCCGGGCCCCGCGGCTGCTGGAGGACCTCGACCGCCTGGAGGCCGCGCTCGCCTCGCTGGCCCTGGACGAGGTGTCCGCTCTCGTCCCCGACGACGCGGCGCACGGCCGGATCGCCGGCCGTCTGCAGAGTCTGCTCGCCGCCTGGAACGACGTCAGGACCCCGGGCGGCGGCGCCACGGCGGTCATCGACGAGGCCTCCGACGACGAGATCTTCGACTACATCGACAAGAAGTTCGGCCGGGGCTGAGCGCACATGCACCTCTCCGACCTCCGCGGGACCTGGCGGACAGGCCCCGGCCCGCACCCCGACGATCCGAATGGGCGACTCCCCGATGGCGAATGAAGACAAGCTCCGCGAATACCTCAAGCGTGTCCTGAAGGAGCTCGACGAGGCCCACACCCGGCTGCGGGACCTCGACGAGCGGGCCCACGAGCCGGTCGCGATCGTCGGGATGAGCTGCCGCTTCCCGGGCGGCGTCGACACCCCCGAGGACCTGTGGCGGCTGGTGTCCACCGGCGGCGACGCGATCTCCGGTTTCCCCGGCGACCGGGGCTGGGACACCGAGGCGCTCTACAGCGACGACCCCGACGCCGAGGGCACCGCCTACACCCGTGAGGGCGGCTTCCTGCACGACGCCGGGCACTTCGACGCGGCCCTGTTCGGCATCTCGCCGCGCGAGGCGCTCGCCATGGACCCGCAGCAGCGCCTGCTGCTGGAGACCACCTGGGAGGTCTTCGAGCGGGCCGGCATCGACCCGCTGTCCCTGGCGGGCAGCCGCACCGGAGTGTTCGTCGGCACCAACGGCCAGGACTACGTACCGGTGCTGGTGCGGGCCGCCGAGAGCTTCGAGGGCCACCTGGGCACCGGCAACACCGCCAGCGTGATGTCCGGCCGGCTCTCCTACGCCTTCGGCCTGGAGGGGCCCGCGGTCACCGTCGACACCGCCTGCTCCTCCTCGCTGGTCGCCCTGCACCTCGCGGCCCAGGCGCTGCGCGCCGGGGACTGCACCCTCGCGGTGGCCGGCGGCATCACCGTGATGCCCAACCCCGGCACGCTGATCGAGTTCAGCCGCCAGCGCGGCCTGGCCGCCGACGGCCGCTGCAAGTCCTTCGCCGGTGCGGCGGACGGCACCAACATGGCGGAGGGCGTCGGCCTGCTGCTGGTCGAGCGGCTCTCCGACGCGCGCCGCAACGGGCACCGCGTGCTGGCGCTGGTCCCCGGCAGCGCGGTCAACCAGGACGGCGCGTCCAACGGCCTCACCGCCCCCAACGGCCCGGCGCAGCGCCGGGTCATCCAGCAGGCGCTGGCCGCGGCCCGGCTGACGCCCGACCAGATCGACGCCGTCGAGGGGCACGGCACCGGCACCACCCTCGGCGACCCGATCGAGGCGCAGGCGCTGCTCGCCGCCTACGGCCGGGGCCGCGCCGAGGGCCGCCCGGCCTACCTGGGGTCGGTGAAGTCGAACATCGGCCACACCCAGGCGGCCGCGGGCGTCGCCGGTGTGATCAAGATGGTGATGGCGATGCGCCACGGTGTGCTGCCGCAGACCCTGCACGTGGACGAGCCCTCCCCGCACGTCGACTGGACGGCCGGCGCGGTGGAGCTCCTCACCGAGAACCGGGACTGGCCGGAGACCGGCCGCCCGCGCCGCGCGGCCGTCTCCTCGTTCGGCATCAGCGGCACCAACGCGCACGCCGTCCTCGAACAGGCCCCGGCCGAGGACCGGCCGCACGACACCGACGCGCCCGCCCCGGACCGGCCGGCCGTCCCCGCCCCGCTCCCGTGGCTGCTCTCCGGCAAGAACGAGGCGGCGCTGCGCGCCCGGGCCGTCCAGCTGCGCGAGCTGCTGTCCGACCCGACCGGGCCCGCGCCGCACGATCTCGCCCACTCGCTCGCCACCACCCGGGCGGCGCTCGACCACCGGGCCGTGGTGGTGGCCGCCGACGATGCGGAGCTGCTGGCAGCCCTGGACGCCCTCGCCGAGGGCTCCGCCGCGGCGCAGCTCGTCCGGGGCACGGTCACCGAGGGCCGACTGGCGTTCCTGTTCACCGGCCAGGGCAGCCAACAGGTCGCCATGGGTGAGGAGTTGTCCACGGCGTTCCCCGCGTTCGCGGCGGCGTTCGACGAGGTCTGCGCGGAGCTGGACCGGCACCTGGAGCGGCCGTTGCGCGAGGCGATCGCGGACGCGGAGCTGGTGAACGAGACGGGCTTCACGCAGCCGGCGCTGTTCGCGCTGGAGGTGGCGCTGTTCCGCCTGCTCGAAACCTGGGGTGTGCGGCCGGACTTCCTGGCCGGCCACTCGATCGGCGAGCTGGCCGCCGCGCACGTCGCGGGGGTGCTGTCGCTGGCGGACGCGGCGAAGCTGGTGGCGGCGCGTGGCCGGCTGATGCAGGCGCTGCCGCGCGGCGGGGCGATGGTCGCGATCCAGGCCGCCGAGGGCGAGGTGCTGCCACTGCTGACCGACGGTGTCGGGATCGCCGCGGTCAACGGGCCGACGTCGGTGGTGGTTTCGGGCGACGAGCAGGCGGTGCTGGAGCTGGCCGCCGACTGGGACGCCCAGGGCCGCAAGACCAGGCGGCTCACCGTCAGCCACGCCTTCCACTCACCGCTGATGGCCGCCATGCTGGCGGAATTCCGCACGGTGGCAGAGCAGTTGACGTTCGAGGCGCCGCGCATCCCGATCGTCTCCACCCTCACCGGTGCGCTCGCGTCGGCCGAGCTCACCGACCCCGAGTACTGGGTGCGGCACGTCCGCGAGGCCGTCCGCTTCGCCGACGCCGTGCAGACCCTGGCAGCCGACGGTGTACGCACCTTCGTCGAGCTGGGCCCGGACGGTGTGCTCTCCGCGATGGGCCAGGACTCCGCACCGGACGCCGCCTTCGTTGCAACCCTGCGCGCCGGCCGACCCGAGACGCAGGCCGTGATCGCGGCCCTCGGCACCGCCCAGACGCGCGGGGCGGCCGTCGACTGGCCGGCGTACTTCGCAGGCACCGGCGCGCGGCGGGTGGACCTTCCGACCTACCCGTTCCAGCGGCGCCGCTACTGGCCCGAGGCCGCCGCCGAGGAGCCGACCGGCACCGGTGTGGACGCCGCGTTCTGGGCAGCCGTCCAGCAGGAGGACGTCGACGCGCTAGCCGAGTTGGTCGAGCTCGACGGCGACCAGCCGCTCGCCGCGGCCCTGCCCGCGCTGGCCGCCTGGTTCCGGCAGCAGGCCGCGCAGCACCCGGCTCCCGCCGAGCGGCCGGAACCGGTCGCGGCGCCCGAGAGCCCGGCCGAGGTTCCCGCCCTGGCGCATCGGCTGGCCGCGCTTCCGGAGCCGGAGCGCGACAGCACCGTCCTCGCGCTCGTCCGGGCCGAGGTGGCCGCCGTGCTCGGCTATCCCGGCCCGGAGGAGGTCGACCCGGCGCAGGCGTTCCGAGACCTCGGCCTCGACTCGCTCACCGCGGTAAACATGCGCAACCGCCTGTCCGAGGTCACCGGCCTGGTCCTGCCCGCCTCGGTGGTCTACGACCAGCCGACCCCGGCCGCACTCGCCGCCCACATCCGCCGTGAACTGGCCCCGGACGGTGCCGACCCGGGCGCCACCGTGCTCGCCGGCATCGACCGGCTGGAAGCCGCGATGGCGGCGACCACCCCGGACGGCGTCACCCGGGCCCGGGTCCAGATGCGCCTGCAGGCCCTGGCCGCCCACTGGGCCGAGACCTCCGCGCCCACCGTCGGCGGCGCGGGGACGGCCGCCGACCTGGTCGACGTCGACACCCTGGACGCGGCCTCCGACGAGGAGCTGTTCGCCTTCATCGACGACAGCCTCGCCTGACCCGCACCCCCTGCCCGCGGCGGCGGGCACGGCCCTCAGGCCGCCCCGCCGCCCCGGGCCGCCCCCGCCGCCCCGGGCCGCCGCCGGCGGCTCAGTCGGAGCACCGGCCCCCGCCCAGCCCGAGGTGCCGGGCCAGCGGGTCGTCGCGGTCCGGGGCCAGCAGCAGGGGGGCCAGCGCCCGGCACCAGGCCAGCAGCCGCTCGCCGTCCGACCCGGGTACCAGCAGGGTCAACTCCTCGATCCGGCCGGTCAGTCCGGCCGGATCGGCGACGCCGTCGAAGGCCCAGTCGACCAGGTCGAAGTCCGGGTCGCCCAGGCAGGGCCGTGGGTCGATCGCCACCAGGCCGGGCCCGCCGACCAGGACGTTGGCCGTGTGCAGATCCCCGTGCACCAGCCCCACCGGTCCGGTGCCGGCCAGTTCCCGGGCGGCCCGCCGACAGTGCTCGGGCACCGGGACGTCCCGCCGCCGGGCCAGGTCGAAGATCAGGCCGGTCCGCTCGGCGAGCCGGGGCAGCCCCGACGGCAGCTCCACCGGGGTCCGGAGCTCCGTCAGCAGCCGCCCCGCCTCGGCCGGTCGCCACGACCTGCCGCGCAGTGCCGTGCCCGGCTCGACCCCCGCCAGTAGCAGGGCGCCGACGGCCGGCTCGTCCGCGAGCAGCCCGACCACCGACGGCACCGCGGTCCAGGCCCGCAGCGCTGCCGCCTCCTGCCGGGCGATCAGCGGATCGGGTGTCAGCTTGAGCCAGACCGCAGCGGCGTCGGACTCCCGCTCGCAGCGGTACACCACGGCGGTCCCGCCGCCGCGGGCGTCCAGCACCCGCACGCCCCAGCGGCCGGCCAGCTCGGCCACCAGCCCGGGCAGCTCCCGGTACCACCCGAGCGCGGACGGGCCGAACCGGCGGACCAGCCGCGCCTCCTGCTCAGCCGTCACGGCGCACCAGCACCAGCACCAGGACCAGCACCGTCCCGGCCCTCACCGGCCACCTGTCGGTGGGCGCGGCCAGCAACTGCCCCAGTGTCTGCACCGGTCCTCCCCGTCGTCGATCGTCCGCGGTCGATTCTGGCAGAGCCCCGCCGCCCGGATCAGGGCGACTGCTCCGGATCGTGACCGCCGTCGGCTCCGCCGATCAGGGGACGTTGCGTATACGTGCCGGATCCGGGGGCAGACGTGGATCACGGATGCGCACAGAAGAGAGGTACCGATGAATCTCGTCATGGTCCTGCTGCTGGCTCCGATGGTCCTCGCCGCGGTCCTCACCGCGTCCACCCCGCAAGGGCGTTCGCGCCACCGCGGCCGCCGCGACCTCGGGGTGGCCCGCACCGGAGGCCGGCCGCGGCACCGGCTGAGCTGATCCGCCTGCCCCGACCCGACCCGACTCGCGTCGGACGGGCCGTCAGGCCGCGAGGCGGGGGAGGCGGGCTCAGGAGACGGTGAGGACGGCGTTGCCGCGCACCCGCCGCTCGCGTACGTCCAC
Source organism: Kitasatospora sp. NBC_00374 (assembly GCF_041434935.1). Classification (NCBI taxonomy): domain Bacteria; kingdom Bacillati; phylum Actinomycetota; class Actinomycetes; order Kitasatosporales; family Streptomycetaceae; genus Kitasatospora; species Kitasatospora sp. NBC_00374. The sequence goes on from NZ_CP107964.1 coordinate 7,672,525, forward strand.
GAGCGTGCGCGCGGTGTCCGCCCAGTCGGCGGTGCGGCCGATCTCCGGGTGCAGCCGTCCGGCGGCGACCAGCCCGACCAGGGTGGCCAGGTCCGTGCCGAGACCGGTGTCGGAGTCCAGGTAGTGGAAGTGCCGCAGGGTCGCGGACTCGGGACCGGCGAAGAAGTCGAAGAAGTCGAGGGTGACCGGCGTGCGGCTGGCCTGGCCGAACCAGATCAGTGTGGAGCGGCGGCCCAGCCGGGCCAGCGCGAGCGGCAGCGCGGCACCGCCGGTCGACTCCAGGACGAGGTCGTACGGGCCGGTCGCGTCCGCGAGGTCGTGGACCACCCGGGCGGCGCCCAGCTCGGCGAGGCGCCGGCCGCGTTCGGGGGAGGCGGTGACGGCCGTGACCTCGGCGCCCGCCCCGGCGGCGAGTTCGGTGAGGTAGTGGCCGACGCCGCCGGAGGCACCGGTGAGCAGCAGCCGCCTGCCGAGGACGGAGCCGGCGGTGCGCAGCAGGCGCAGTGCGGTCAACCCGGCCAGCGGCAGCGCCGCGGCCTGCGCGGTGGGGAGGTCGTCGGGCAGTTCGGCGAGGGCGTCGGTGGGCACGGCCGCATACTCGGCCCAGCCTGCGGAGGGCGGGTGTCCGACCACGCGGCGGCCGGTCGCGGGCCCGGAGCCGTCGGCGGCCTGCTGCACGACCAGCCCCGCGATGTCCTTGCCGGGCCGCCAGCCGGGCGCGGGGTGCTCCAGCTGGAAGGTCTCGCCGCGGTTGACCGAGAACGCCTCGACCTTGATCAGCGCCTCGTCGGGTCGTGGCCGGGGGTGCGGGGCGTCGCCGAGGGCGACGGGCCGGTCGAATTGGCCGGTGGGCAGGAGCGCCTTCATCGGGCAGCCTCTCTGGCGGGGCGACGAGTGGTGACGGGGCCAGCAGACCGCGGACCGCACCGGAGGGTCCAACAATCACCTGACCACCCGTGACAACCGTGCGTTGTCACCTAGGCTGGGCAGCATGGATCTTGACCTCGCGCAGCTGCGCGCGTTCGCCGCGGTCGCCGGGCTCCTGCACTTCGGCCGGGCCGCCGACCGGCTCGGGATCACCCAGCAGGCCCTGTCCAAGCGGATCGCCCGGCTGGAGGTGCGGCTCGCCGTCCGCCTGTTCGACCGCGGCAGCAGCACCGGCGTCCGTCTGACCGACGCCGGCCGGCGGCTGCTCGAACCGGCCCGGCGCGCCCTGACCGCCGGCGACCTCGCGGTGGCCGCCGCCCGTGGCACCCGGCGACAGCTGCGGATCGACGTCTGGGGTCATCTGTACGCGCCGATGCGGACCCTCGCCGAGGTGGTCGCCGCCGCCCCGGAGCTCGATGTCGCCCCGGGGGCCGGGCGCGACTTTCCCGCCGTGGCGGACGCCCTGCGGCGCGGCGAGGTTGCTGCCGGGCTCGGCCGCGTGCCGGCCCCGCGCGGCGGGGCCGTCACCGACCTCGCCCACCGGCTGGTCCGGCTCGAACCGGTCGACGCCATCCTGAGCGCCGATCACCCGCTCGCCGGTGCCCGCGAGCTGCGCCCCACGGACCTGCGCGACAGCGCGCTGCGGTACCCGGCGGAGGTGGAACGGCTCGACTTCCTCACCCGGTTCGCCGACCGGTTCGGGATCGCCCGCCGGGTCGGTGGCCCCAACCTGGGCCTCGCGCCGTTCCTGGCCGCGATCCGCGCGGACCCCTCGGCGTTCTCGCTCTTCCCGGCCGACGCGGCGCCCGCCCGGGAGCCCGGCATCCGCTTCGTCCCCCTGGTCGCCCCGACCCCGCTGTACGCCTGGTCACTGGTCTGGTCAGGCGCCCATGAGCACCCCGAACTCTCCTCCCTGGCAGAGGCGTTCGCACAGCTTGCCCGCCGCAGCCGGTGGCTGGAGTTCGATCCGGAACGCGACTGGCTGCCCGACTCCGACACCGACACCGACGCCGCCTGACCGGGACCGACGGAAGCCGACCCCGCCAGGCCCGGCCGGGTCAGCTCTCCTTGCGCGCCCGGCTCGGCTGGACCCGGGCCGGCTCGCCCGGCATCTTCGGGTGGTCCGGCGGGTACGGCAGGTCGCCCTGGTCCTGCTCGTGGTACAGCTCCAGCACCCGGTCCAGTGAGAAGGCGTGCTCCTCGATGTCCGCGTGCAGGTCGCCGAGGTCGGCGAAGCGCTCGGGCACCGTCCGCAGGTCGAAGTCGGTCGGCTTCACCTCGCCCAGCTCCTCCCAGCGCAGCGGGGTGGAGGCGGTGGCCTCCGGGCGGGGCCGCAGTGAGTACGGCGAGGCGATGGTGCGGTCGCGGGCCATCTGGTTGTAGTCCACGAAGATCCGCTCGCCGCGCTCCTCCTTCCACCACGCCGTGGTGACCTTCCCGGGCATCCGCCGCTCCAGCGCCCGGCCGAGCGCGATCACCGCGTGCCGGCAGTCGGTGAAGGTCCAGCGCGGCTCCAGCGGCACGTACACGTGCAGCCCCCGCCCGCCGGAGGTCTTCGGCCAGCCGCGCAGCCCGTACTCCTCCAGCAGACCGCGCAGCTCCTGGGCGGCGGCGACGGCGTCGTGGAAGTCGGTGCCGGGCTGCGGGTCCAGGTCGATGCGCAGCTCGTCCGGGTGCTCGGTGTCGCTGCGGCGGACCGGCCACGGGTGGAAGGTCAGGCAGCCCAGGTTGGCGGCCCACAGGACGGCGGCCGGCTCGTTCGGGCAGATCTCGTCCGCCGTCCGGCCGCTCGGGAAGGCGATCCGGGCCGTCGGCAGCCACTCCGGCAGCCCCTTCGGGGCGCGCTTCTGGTAGAAGAACTCGCCCTCGACGCCGTCCGGGAACCGCTGCAGTGTGGTCGGCCGGTCGCGCAGGCCGCGCAGCACCCCGGGCGCGACGGCGAGGTAGTAGTTCGCGATGTCCAGCTTGGTGTAGCCCCGCTCCGGGTAGTACACCTTGTCCGGGTTGGACAGCCGCACCGCCCGGCCGTCCACCTCCAGCTCCACAGCTCCTGCCATGCAGCCCACGCTAGGGCGTCCCGGACGGTTCGCACCTCGGGCCCGGCACACCGCGGCCGCCCGAGGTGGCGGACCGCAGGCCGATGGCGCCCAGCTGGTCGCCGGCCTCGGCGATCGACCAGTGGGTGGCGTGCACCAGCCCCGGCGGTGCCGGGCCGGGCCCGGGCGCCGGTAGGCCGTCCGGGCGGCGCCGCCGCGCGGACGCCCGGGCGGACGGCCACCATCGGAGCATGCAGCTACCCGTGATGCCGCCCGTGTCGCCGATGCTCGCCAAGTCGGTCGCCGAGATCCCGCCGGGCATGCAGTACGAGGCCAAATGGGACGGCTTCCGGGCGATCGTCTTCCGCGACGGCGCCGAGGTCGAGCTCGGCAGCCGCACCGGCAAGCCGCTCACCAGGTACTTCCCCGAGGTGGTGGAGGCCTGCCTGCGCGAGCTGCCGGAGCGCTGTGTGGTGGACGGCGAGATCGTGATCGCCCGGGACGGCCGGCTGCGCTTCGAGGAGCTGCTGGAACGCATCCACCCCGCCGCCTCCCGGGTCCGGACGCTGGCCGAGCGCACCCCGGCCTCCTTCCTCGCCTTCGACCTGCTCGCCCTCGGCGACCGGGCCCTCGACGCGCTGCCGCTCGCCGACCGCCGGGCCGCCCTGACCGGGGCGCTGGCCGGCGCCGCCCCGCCGGTGCACCTGGCGCCCGCCACCACCGACCTGGAGCTCGCCCGCACCTGGTTCACCCGGTTCGAGGGCGCCGGGCTGGACGGCGTCGTCGCCAAGCCCCTCGACCAGCCCTACCGGCCGGGCGAGCGGACCATGTTCAAGGTCAAGCACCAGCGCACCGCCGACTGCGTGCTCGCCGGCTACCGCGAGCACAAGAGCGGACCGGTGGTCGGCTCGCTGCTGCTCGGCCTCTACGACGACGACGGCCGGCTCCAGCACGTCGGGGTCTGCGCCTCGTTCCCGATGGCGCGCCGCCGCGAACTCGTCGAGGAGCTGCGGGAACTCCGGATGGACAGCTTCGCCGGCCACCCCTGGGCCGCCTGGACGGACGAGAGCGCCCAGGCCTCGTCCCGGCTGCCCGGCGGACAGAGCCGCTGGACCGGCAAGAAGGATCTCTCCTGGGTACCGCTGCGCCCCGAGCGGGTCTGCGAGGTGGCCTACGACCACATGGAGGGCAGCCGCTTCCGCCACACCACGCAGTTCCGTCACTGGCGCCCCGACCGTGAGCCGCGCGGCTGCACGTACGAGCAGCTGGCCGAGCCGGTCTCGTACGACCTGGCGGAGCTGCTCGGGCCGTGACCGCTCCGGGTGGGCGGGGTGCTCAGCGGCGGTTGCGCGGGTGCTGCCTGGCGGTCCGCTCGTTGCCGTGCTTGTAGTGGCCCGTCCAGCGCGCCATCACCAGCTGCGCGTCACCCGACTCGGCCTCGTCGACGAACTCCGCGGCGCGCGGGCCGCGCAGCTTCGCCGCCACCTTGCCGTGGTGCCACACCACGACGGTTCCGTCGGGGCGCTGGTCGTAGCTGAATCCGGACGGTGACGGCATGGGTTCCTCTCGGCTGCTGGCGTGACGCCCGTACCCTGACAACTCCGTGCGGCCCGCGCAACGGCATTTCCGCTCAGGGCCGCTGCGCCCGGACGAGCGCGGCGATGCCGTCCAGGATGCGCTGCAGGCCGAACTCGAAGAGCCGGTCGAGGTCGAAGTCGTAGCCGGTGGTGGTGATCCGGGCCAGGCCGGGGAACCGGCCGGTGGCCAGGAGTGCCCGGAGGGCCGGCTCCTGGCTGTCCATCCACTGTTCGCTGTCCAGACCGCTGAGTGCCTCGGCCTCGGCCTCCGACTCCAGGTTGACCGCGGTGCCGCGGATGTAGTTGAGCAGCACGAGGTGGGCGGTGAAGCGGGTGGAAAGGTCCAGGCCGAGACCGTCCAGCGAGGCGAGCACCCATTCGGTGAAGGGCGCCGCGCCGGGCAGCGGCTGAGGCCGGGTCAGCGACATCGCCGGTGCCAGCCACGGGTGCCGGCGGAAGGTGGCCCACAGGATGCCGGCGGCGAGTTCCAGTCGGGCCCGCCAGTCCTGCGGCGGCTGCGCGGGGAACGACCAGGTGGAGCAGACCGCGTCCATCATCCTGGTCAGCAGCTCGTCCTTGTCCGCCACGTGCCGGTACAGCGACATGGTGGCCACCCCGAGTTCGGCGGCGACCCGGCGCATCGAGACCGCGGCGAGCCCTTCGGCGTCCGCGACCGCCACGGCCGCGGTGACGATCCGGTCGAGGGTGAGGGCCTGGTCGGGTGCGGGCTTCCGGCGGGTCGGCTCGGCGCGTACCGGGCGCGCGGCGGCGACGACGGTGCCGACGCCCGGTACCGCGCGGACCAGTCCGTCCTGCCGGAGTTCGTTGAGCACCTTGGTGGCGGTGGCCATCGCCACCCCCCACCGGCGGGTGATCTCCCGGGTCGAGGGCACGCGGTCGCCCGGCGCCAGCTCGCCGGTGTCGATCCGCTGTCGCAGCTCGGCGACGATCTGATCGCAGCGGGACACTCCCTGCCGGCCCACGACACCCTCCACCGCACTAGTGCACCTCGGAGTCGCCACTCTAGCCGTCGGGCGGCGGGGATCGCCCGACCCACCGGGCGAGACGGTGTGGAGAACTACGGCCAGCACTAGTGCACCAGGTGGCAAAACCACTGGTGGCAGCGGTAGTTAGGGCTTGCATGCCGAATGCGTACGTCGTACATTCTGGGTCATGGGGAACACCGACATACTCATCTCCGGCGCCGGCGTCGCAGGCCCGGCGCTGGCGTACTGGCTACGCAGGGCGGGCTTCGCCGTCACCGTCGTCGAGCGCGCACCCGCTCCGCGGCCGGGCGGCCAGACCGTCGACCTGCGCGGAGCCGGCCGTACCGTGATCGAGCGGATGGGCCTGATGGACCGGGCCCGGGCGGTGAGCGTCGACCAGCGCGGCCTGGTGCTGGTCGACGCGACCGGGCGGATCACCGCCCGGATGACCGCGGACAGCTTCGGCGGGGAGGGCATCGTCTCCGAGATCGAGATCCTCCGCGGCGACCTCGGCCGACTCCTGTACGAGGCGACCGCGGACGAGGTCGAGTACCTCTTCGACGACACCGTCACGGCGCTCGACGAGGACGACGAGGGAGTGACCGTCGCCTTCGAGAAGGCCGCCCCGCGCCGCTTCGGCCTGGTCGTGGGTGCGGACGGCCTGCACTCCGCGGTCCGCGCCCTCGCCTTCGGCCCGGAGTCGGAGTCCGTCCGGCCCCTGGACGTCCACACCGCGTGGTTCACCGTCACCGGCGGGCCGGACCTCGACGGCTGGTTCCAGATGTACAACGCGCCCGGAGGGCTGGTCGCCTCGGCCCGGCCCGGCCGCGCCCCCGGCGAGGTCAAGGCCGGCCTGAGCTTCCGTGCGCCGTCCGTCAGGTACGACCGCCGCGACGTCGCCGCGCAGATGGACCTGGTGACGAGCCGCTTCGCGGGCGTCGCCGGCTGGCAGGTCCCACGCCTGCTGGCGCAGATGCGCACTAGCTCCGACTTCTTCTTCGACTCCATGGGGCAGGTGCGACTGGACCGGTGGTCGCGCGGCAGGGCGGTGCTGCTCGGCGACGCGGGCTACTGCCCCACGCCGCTCACCGGGCTGGGCACGAGCCTGGCGCTGGTCGGCGCCTATGTGCTGGCCGGGGAGCTGGCCGCGGCAGACGGCGACCACCGGACCGCCCTCCGCAGGTACGACGAGGCGATGCGCCCGTACGTCGGACAGGCGCAGCAACTGCCGCCCGGCGGCGCCGCGGGGTACGCCCCGTCCAGTGCGCTCGCGATCAGGCTGCGGGCGGCGTCGATGCGTTCGATGAACCGCTGGCCGATGCGGAACCTGCTCGCCGCGCAGTTCGCCAAGGCGGGGGGCATCGACCTTCCCGACTACCGGTTCGGAGCTGACGGTTAGTCGCTTCTCACGGTGGGGGTGGATTCGGAAAAGTGAACAGCGGGAAAACGGGGTGACGGATCGTCGGGTGCGGAATTCACCCGGCATCTCCGAGCCGCCCGCACCGGGAGACGAAAATCCGGGCCCGGCCATTTCGGCCGGGCCCGGATTTCACCGGTGGTCTCAGACCTGAGCCGCTTCCGCGAGCTTCGGGTTGGGGCCGTACTGGTTGTCGGCCGGCTGGCCCTCGCTCGCGTTGAAGACGAGCAGGATGATCGGGCCGACGAGCGGGATCAGCGCGATGAGCAGCCACCAGCCGGAGCGGCCGGTGTCGTGCAGGCGGCGGATGCCGACGGCGATCGCGGGGAGCAGCACCGCCAGCGCGTAGACGCCGCCGAGCAGGCCGGAGGTGCCGGCGACACCGTCGACGATCGCCAGGACGATCGCGATGACGGCGTTGACGAGGGCGAACATCCAGAATTCCTTGCGGCGCGCACGGCCGCTGAATCCGACGTAGTTCTTGAGTACTGCGAGGTACCAGTCCACCGTGCTGCTCCTATTTTCATGGCTGCTGAGCGGGGTGAACCTATGGCCTGGTCAAACGGGGGGTCAAGTTGGTTTTCCGGGCGATGCGTGATTGTGATTGCGGAGTGGTCGGTTTGCCCGGCTTGCGGCGTCGGTGAGGGGTATTTCCAGGGTGCACAGAGCGATTCTGACGGGGCGTCGGAAAATCCCTGTGCAACCGTCAGTGCCGGTGGTGGTTGTCGGGCTGGGCGGGGTCACCGGGATGTTCGAGACCGGGGACGAGGGTGAGGCGGGCGGCCCGGGTGTGGTCGAGCCAGTGGGCGAAGGCGGTCCGGCGGGCGGAGTCCAGCAGCCGGTCGCCGGGTTCGTCGGGGTGCGCCCGTGCGGTGCGGCGGCCGAGCAGGGTGGCGCTCCAGCCGCCCGCCGTGGCCGGCCGGCCGGGCGGGGTGGCCCGCAGCGCGGCGGCCAGGGCGGTCGGCAGGGTGTCCGGGTCGGCCTCGAACTCGCCGTCGGGGGTGGCGAGGTGCCAGACCTCGCCGACCGGGTCCGTGGGTTCGGCGCGGCGGTGCTCGGGGTCGGGCGTGGTGTCGGCGGTGACGGCCCGGTAGACCGCGCGGACGGCGGGGCTGCCCTCGTAGGCGGCGGCGGTGATGGAGCCGAGTTCGACGGCGGCCCGTTGGTCCAGCCGGACGGGGGCCGGGTCCGAGCAGTCCAGGCCGCGTTCGGCGGCCTCGGCCGCGCACAGTTCCTCGGTGAGGACCACCTGGGCGACCCAGCGGGTCAGCTGGCGGTCCTCGGGGCTGCCGGCGACCGGCAGCGCGGCCGAGCGCGGACCCTCGCGCAACGCCGCCAGCCGGCGGTCCAGCTCCGTCCGGGCGAGCGGCCGGCCGTCGAGCAGGCCGAGGACGTCGGGGCGCGGGTGGCTGTGGTGGTGCTGCCCGTGACTCACGGCGCCACCACCAGTTCGACGGTCGGCGAGTACTGGCAGCGGCCGAACCACATCACCTTGGTGAGCGCCCAGTACGCGCCGGGTTCGGCGTCCGGCGGGGCCGCCAGGTCGAAGGTGACGGTCTGTTCGGTCCCGGCGGCCACACTGAAGCCGCGGACCGGGGCGGCGACGGTCTCCCAGATCCCCCAGGGCGCGACCACCTGGAGTTCGCCCCGGATCTCGCCCCGGGTGCGGTTGGTGAGCACCAGGCGCAGCGAGGCCCGGCCGCCGGGCCGGATCCGTACCGACGCGGCCGTGGCCGTCACCGACAGTCCGGTCTCCCGCGCGGCGGCGGACTTGGTGCCCTGTGCGGCGGTCCAGTCCTCGGGGATGTCACCGGGCGCCGGGAGCAGCGCGGGGAGCTCCCCGACCGCGACGGTGGCCACGTCCTCGACCTGCTGCCCGCCGTACCCGATCCGCACCGCGGCGAAGTACAGCCCGGGCTCGACCCCGGCGGGCGGCGTGAGGGTGACCGGGAACCGCAGCTGCCCTGACGCCGCCAGCCGGTACGGGCGGCGGCGCACGCTCACCGCCCAGCCTTCCGGCGCCAGGACGTCGGCGGTGCCCTCGACCTCGGCGTCCAGCAGGTGCGAGGCGAGGACCGCGGACAGCGCGACCGGCTCGCCGCCGGTCCGCAGCAGTCCGGGGGAGACGCCGACCGACACCGGGAGGTAGCCCATCGGCGCGGGGCCGCGGTTGTGCAGCCAGTAGCGGGCGTGCACGGGCTGGGCGGCCTCGGCGGTCGGTCCGAGCGGTGGCCCGTCCGAACGGGCCCGGTCGGGGCGGGCCGTCACGGTGGTGACCTCGGAGCCGGCCAGCTCGATGCCCTCGCCGAGTGCGGTGACGGGCCGCTCCAGCAGGTCGGCGCGGTGCGGCGCGGTCAGCCGCAGCGCGCCGCTGAGGCTGGCGGTGCGGCCGAGACCGGTCGACTCGACCAGCCGCAGGGTGACCCCGGCGGCTGGGTCGGCGACGGCGGCGGAGCCGTGCGCGATCGGGTTTCCGGTCGGCTTGAGGGTGCCCAGCAGCACCTCCCGGGCCGGCTCGACCCGCAGCCAGGCGCGGGTGGCGGGCAGGGTCCCCGGGCGGGCGGGGGCCAGGCGCGGGAGCAGCGGGTGGTTGAACTCCTGGCCCTGGGCCGGGAGGGTCAGGGCCCGCCAGTCGCCGTCCCCGGACACCAGCGAGTAGCAGAACTCATGGGTCCAGTGCTGGAGTTGGAAGGAGGATCCGTCCGGCAGGGTGCGCTGCGGCGGGTCGATCCAGACCCCGGAGGGCCAGCCGGTGCAGGAGCGCATCAGCGACAGGTGCAGGGCGCCGGTCGGGTCCACCGCGAAGCCGGGCAGGCCGTAGGTGAGCAGGGCGACGGTGTGGTCGGTGAGCTGCTCGGAGGCGGGCAGCCGCCCCGGGCAGACGGCGTGCACCACGGAGTCGGCGAGGTCCTCGGCGAGCCCCGCCGGGTCGGTGACCACCAGGGCGGGCAGGGCCCGCAGGTCGCGCAGGTCGGCGTTGGGCTGCCAGACCTCGTGCAGGGGCTTGTCGGCGGGGACCCAGACCCGGCCGTGCGCGGCCAGCGCCGCCGCGTACTCCGCGCCGGCCCGCTCCAGTACCTCGCGGGCCGCGGCGTTGGTCTCCGGGCCGCCGAGCACGATCCGGAAGTCCGGCAGGTTGGAGTCGACGTCCAGCCAGCCGTAGCGGGCCCGGTCGGCGCTGCCGGTGGTCGCGGTCACCCCGACCCGGGCCAGGGCCACCACCAGGTCGCGGGCGTCGGCGGCCGAGGCCAGGTCGGGCACGACCACCTCGGCGACGCCCAGGGCCCGGTCGCCGAGCGCCTCGCCGGCCGGGTCGGTGAGCGAGATCCGGGCGGTGGAGCCGAGGCCGAACCAGGTGTTTGCGGGGTTGTCGAGTGTCCACGGCGCCTCGGCGGCGTCCACGTCGGGCAGCGCGAAGCCGCGCCCGACCACGGCGTCGGCCACCTCGCTGACGGGCAGTGCGCCGGGCAGGTCGACCGGGAACCGCAGCCGCAGCAGGCGGTCGGCGCCGGCGTAGTCCACCACCCTGGTCCGGCAGTCGACGCGGTCGACGCCGTGCCAGAGGGTCACCGTCTGCTCGTACCCGATGCCGTCGACCGTGCCGGTGACCACCAGGCGCTCGCCGAGCGGACCGGTCTCGCGGCGGACGGTCGCGGGTGTCGCCGAGGCACCGGTGACCGGGCCCTTGGGGACGAGGTGCCACGGGCCCTCGCCGAAGTCGGGGTGCTGCGGGTACTCCGCGTACACCCGCAGCTCGTTGCCGACCTGGCCGTCCCGGATCAGCTCGCGTCCGTGCGCCTTGTCCCGGACGGAGGCCAGGGCGCCGCCGCGGACCGGGTCGGCGGTGACCAGGTAGCGGCCGTTCTCGGCGGTGAGCCTGTCGGCGGCGGACCACAGCGGCGCGGGCGGCGCGTCGAGCAGCCGCCAGCTGCGCCAGCCGAGGGCCGGGACGTCCTCGGCGAGGAACCACAGGGTGCCGCGGTCGACGGCGCTGGGCACCTCGGCGCCGGTGTCTGCCAGCACCCGGGCGCCCTGCGCGCCCTCCGGCAGGCGGACGGCGGTCAGGGCCGTCCGCTCGAAGGAGAGCGTGTTGGCGACGACGACGGCGGTGCCCTCGCCGGTGGTGTCGATCCGGGCGACCAGCGCGTCCAGGGCGGTGTCGCGGACCTCGGCGGCCAGGTCGTGCGCCTCGCGCCAGCCGCTGAGCAGGTCGATGTAGACCTGGTCGGACTCGGAGCCGGTGATCGCGTCGTGGTGGGCGCCGTAGGCGAGTTGGCGCCAGACCTTGTCGAGGGCCGCGTCCGGGTAGCGGCCCAGGCCCTGCAGGGCGGCCAGGGTGGCGAGCTTCTCGGCGTCCACCGCGGCGACCTCGGCGGCCCGTTGGGCCTGCTTGGTGTCGATGTAGGAGACGTCCTTGCCGGTGTAGACCGGGTTCATGTCGCGGGTCTGCGGGCTCGGGCGACGCCCGGTGGCGGCCAGTTCGGCGCGGACGGCGGTGAGGAACTCGTGCGGGGTGCCGCAGACGAACCGCGGCCACACGTACTTGGCGGCCCAGGAGCGGTGGACGGCGGTGACCCACTTGTTCGGCGGGGTGTAGTCGGTGCCGACCGGCAGCAGCAGGTTCCTGGTGGCGCCGACCGGCTTGATCTTGCGGTAGAGCTCGTAGACGGCCTGCTCGGCGGAGGCGAGGTCGGGCGAGGAGTCCATCCACCAGCCGGCCGAGTAGTGGTGCGCCATGTAGTGCGTCAGCACCCCGTGACCCGAGGGCGACAGCCACTCGAACTCGCTGGGGAACTGCATCAGGGTCGCGTCGTCCTTGGCCTCGCGGAAGTTCTTCTGGATCGGCCCCCACTGGTGGAACGGGCCGCGGGCCCAGGCGCTGCCGGTGAGGCCCGCGTCGGCCAGGTAGCCGGGGAACTGCGGGTCGTGGCCGAACACGTCGAGCTGCCAGGCGGTCTGCGGGTCGCCGCCGAGGATGTCGCGCTGGTAGCCGATGCCGTAGACCAGGTTGCGGATGGTGGTCTCGGCGCCGGTGAGGTTGGTGTTGGGCTCGTTGTAGGTGCCGCCGACCAGCTCGACCTGGCCGCTCGCCAGCAGCCGGCGCAGGTCGGCCCGGCGTTCGGGGTGCTGGTCGAAGTACGGCTTGAGGTAGTCGATCTCGGCCAGCACGAACTTGTAGACCGGGTCGCGCAGCGCCAGGTCGAGGTGGATGTCGACCAGGGCGAAGCCGTTGCGCTCCCACAGCGGCCGGGTGGTGGCGTCACCGGAGAGCAGTTCCCAGGGGGAGGTGTACGCGGCCTGGGTGTTCCACCAGACCGGGTCGTAGTGGAAGTGCGAGACCAGGTACATCGTCCAGCCGGGCTCGGCCACGTCGAGCCGGGCCTGCGCCAGGGCCGGGCCGGCCGTGACGGTGATCGGGCGCGTGGTGCCGGCCACCGGGTCGGCGACGGTGAGGGGCACCTCGACCACCCCCGTACCGGTCGCCGCCCCCTCGACTCCCGGCCCGGTGACGGTGATCGGGGTGGGCGGGCCGTCGAGGGTCACCCGGAGCACCTGACGGGGTGCCTCCTCGGACCCCACGAACAGGTCGGTGCTCTCGACTGCGCTGATGGTGACCGGCACGGGCGGACTTCCTCTCGGTCGGGTGGGCGGGCGCGCTGTCACGGGCCCGGGCCTCGAACTCGTGCATGCGGGCGGTGGCGTTCCCGGCGGTGCGGTGCGGGCGGTGCGGTCAGGTGCGGGCGAGCACGGTGCCGATCCGCCGGGCGGCCAGGTAGGCGTCGTCGTCGGCGCGGTGCGCGGGGACGACGGCGAGCGGGCCGGCCTGGCGCAGCCGTACCCACTCGGTGTGGAAGGCGCTGCCGGGGGCGACCTCGGCCCGGCGTTCGGGCCGGGAGTGCAGGTCGACGTCGCAGACCAGCGCGGGACGGTCTCCGGCGGACGTCCGCGGGCCGCGCAGTTCCCCGATGGCGGCGGCGAGTTGGGCGGCCAGCGGCTTGCGCCGGTGGTCGACGGTGAACAGGCCGCGGTCGTACTCCCGGTCGGCGAGGTCGGCCTGCCGGCGGTCGGTGTCGTGCGAGCACCACCAGGTGACGCCCCAGAGCGCGGGATTGGGCGCGACCTGGTCGATCATCCGACGGGCGGAGGCGGCCGCCTCCGCCGCGGGTACTTCCGGCCGGGGCGCGCCGACCTCCTGCAGCCACACCGGGCGCAGCGGGTCGGCCGAGCCGGCCGCGGCGAGTTCCACCAGGTAGTCGGCGTGCGAGGTGGTGGCCGGGCCGGGCGGGCGGCCCGGCGCGGGGACGGCGTCGAACACCCGGGAGTGGACGGTGGTCAGGTCGCCCAGGCCGCCGGCGTCGGTGGGGTGGAAGGGGTGGCCGCCCGCGTACCAGGCCGCGTCGTGCAGGGAGTAGAGGCCGAGCAGGCGGGGGGCGGCCGTCCGGGCGGCGGCCAGCAGCTCGGCCGCCCAGGTGGCGGTGGTGGCGGCGCCGGTCGGGTCGGCGGGCCGGAGGTGGTCGACCTCGTTGCCGAGGGTGACCGCGAAGACGTTCTCCCGGGTGGCGGCGGCCCGGCAGACCTGGTCCACGTAGGCTCTCAGCCCGGAGCGGACGAGTTCGTCGGTGAAGACGCTGCGCTGGTGCCAGGTGAGTACCCAGGACGGCAGGAAGTCGAAGCTGGAGAGGTGGCCCTGGAGCAGGTCGACCGCCACGTCCAGGTCGAACTCGGCTGCGATGTCGATGAGTTCGAGCAGGTCGTCGATGCCCTGGCGGCGGATCAGGGAGCGGTTCGGCTGGATCCAGGGCCAGATCGGGAAGACCCGGACGTGGTCCAGGCCGAGGCCGGCCAGGTCCTCGAAGTCGCGGCGCGCGGTGTCCGCGGAGAAGTCCAGCCAGCTGGAGAGCCAGCCCGAGGAGGGCACGTAGTCGGCGCCGAACCGGAGCCGGTCGGTGCCCGGGTGCTGCGTCGTCACGCGCGTCCTCCTGCAGCCGGTCGGGGCCCGCGCGGGCCCCGACGTGCGTACGGCGCGGTGCGGCGTTCCGGTCGGGGCCGGCTCCTTCACCGTTCGCCTGCTCGGAGCCTAAACCGATTTAGTGGGCCTGCCAAGACCGGGCGGGGCGGTGCTCTCCCGGACGGTGAGGCGCGGCGTCGGCGTCTTGAGGTCCTCGGCGGACGAAGGATCGGCGACCGCGCGCAGCAGCGCGCCGGCGACCTGCTCGCCGAGCGCGAAGGTGTCCCGGGAGAGCGCGGTGAGCGCGGGGTGGACGATCCGGGCGAGCACCGAGTCGTCGAAGGAGACGATGGACAGCTCGCCGGGCACCGACACGCCCATCTCGGCGGCCACCCCCAGCCCGGCCACCGCCATCACGTCGCTGTCGTAGACGATCGCGGTGGGCCGCCGGGCCCGGGTCAGCAGCGTCCGGGTGGCCGCGGCGCCCTCCGCGTCGCTGAAGTCGGTGGGCACCGACACCGCGTCCTCCAGGCCGAGCCGGCGCGAGGCGTCCCGCAGCGCGCGGATCCGGCGCTGGGTGTGCTGGAAGGCGGGCAGCCCGGCGAGGTGGGCGATCCGGCGGTGGCCGAGCGCCGCGAGGTAGTCGACGATCGACAGCATCGCCTCACGGTCGTCGGCCCAGACGCTCGGCAGCGTGCCGTGCCGGCCCGGGCCGCCCAGCACCACGCTGGGCAGGCCGAGCTCCTCCAGCACCTCGATCCGCGGGTCGCGCAGCTGCAGGTCGACCAGGATGAAACCGTCCACCCGGTGCTCGGAGGCCCACCTGCGGTACACCTCCACCTCGGCGGCGGTGTCCTCCACCACCATCAGCTGCAGCGCGACGGCGTGGGCCGACAGCCCGGCCTGCAGGCCGGACAGCAGCTGGGCGAAGAAGGGCTCGACGCCGATCGTCCGGGCCGGCCTGGCGAGCACCAGCCCGACCGCCCCGGCCCTGGCGCCGCCGAGTGCCCGGGCCGCACTGTGCGGGCGCCAGTTCATCTCCTCGGCGACCTGCAGGATCCGCTCCCTGGTGGTCTCGCTGACGCCGGGCCGCCCGTTCAGCGCGAACGAGACGGCGCCCTTGGAGACCCCCGCCCGGCGGGCGATGTCGGCGATCGTCGGTCTGGACACGGACGCGGCTCCTCTGCCCGTGCACACGGGCGCTGGTCGCTGCCGGAAGGCCGGCCCGCCGAGGGTTCGGGCGCGGCGGGCCGGCCGGGGCGGTCGGGTGGGGGCGCGGCCGGGGTTCGCCCGTCCGCCGCCGGGGGCGCCGGTGCCGGCGTCCTGACACCGGAGTCTAGCCCGCAGGGCGGCCCCCGGTCGCTAGACCGGTTTAGTGAATCGCGCCGGGCGGAACCTGGGCAGGTAAGCCGCCTCGGACGGCTTTCGACCGCGCCGAGTTGCTGCGCCGGACCGCCCACCCCGGGCCGCGTTCGTCGGGGGCGGACGCCCCAGGGCCGGTCAGACCGGGACCGTCCGGAAGTGCGTGGTCAGCCGCCCGTCCCCGGACAGTACGTGGAAGGCGAGCGCCGGCGGCAGATCGAGGTGGACGAAGTCCTCCGGGTGGGCGCGCCGCTCCCAGGGCAGCCGCAGCGTCGAGGTGACCCCGGGGGCCACCAGCAGCGGCCGCCCCGCGAACGTGGTCGCGGCCGGAGTGTGCGCGTGACCGCACAGGAACCCGGCGATCCCGGGGCGGCGCCGCGCCAGTTCGGCGAGCCGGTCCTCGCCGAACTGCCGGATGCCGTCGATGAACGGCTCGTGCAGCAGGGCCGGCGGGTGGTGGAAGGCGACCAGCACGGGCACCCCGTCGGGGGTGCCGACGAGCTCCCCCTCCAGCCAGGCCAGCGTCCGGTCGTCCAGCAGCCCGTGGTCCTTCCCCGGTACGGACGAGTCGCACAGCGCGATCACGAACCCGTCGCCCCGGTGCACCCGGTTGACCGGCTCGGCCGAACCGGCCTGCCCCAGCAGGACGCCGCGGAACGCGGCCCGGTGGTCGTGGTTGCCGGGGAGGACCAGCACCGGGTGCCGCGAGACCAGCAGCCGCCGCGCCTGCTCGTACTCGGCGGGCAGCCCGTGGTCGGCGATGTCACCGGTGACCAGCACCGCGGCGAGCTCGTACGGCAGCCCCTCCAGGTACGCCAGCACCGCCCGGGTGCGCTCCTCGGCGCGCCGGCCGCCGTCCAGGTGGATGTCGCTGAGGTGGGCGATCACGATCACTGCCGAATCCCTTCGTCGTACGGCCGGGCTCCAGGCCCCGGGACGAACCTACGAGGGCGACCGGACCAGCGTTAAGATCCGGTTCCATGCCGAATCCCTGGTCCAGTTCCGGTCCGGACCTCCACCTCGACCTGGACCCGGCGGGCGGGCGGCGGACCGCGGTCGAGAACGCCCTGCGCGAGGCCGTCCGCACGGGCCGGCTGGCCGCCGGCACCCCGCTGCCGTCCACCCGCGGGCTCGCCGGGGAACTCGGACTCGCCCGGGGCACCGTGACCGCCGCCTACGACCAGCTGGTCGAGGAGGGCTACCTGACCACCCGCCCCGGCTCCGGGACCACCGTCGCCGACCTGCCGCCGGCCGCGCCCGCCCCCGCACCCCCGGCCGCCACGGACCCCGCGCAGCCCGTCCACGACCTGCGCCCCGGCCGACCCGACGTCAGCTCCTTCCCGACCAGGGCCTGGCTCGCCGCCACCCGCCGGGTGCTGGACCGCGCCCGTCCGGAGGTCTTCGGCGCCGCCGACCCCCAGGGCCGGATCGAGCTGCGCACCGCGCTCGCCGACCACCTCGGCCGGACCCGCGGCGTGATCACCACCGCCGACCGGGTGGTGATCACGTCCGGCTTCTACCAGTCCCTCGGCCTGCTCGCCGCCGTACTGCGGGCACGCGGCGCCGGCACCGTCGCCACCGAGGACCCGGGCCACAACCTCCACCGCGGCGTGATCCGCAGGGCCGGGCTCACGGCCGCCGCACTGCCCGTCGACGCGCACGGCGCCCGCGTCGAGGAACTGGACCGGCAGACCGACGCCGTCCTGCTGACCCCCTCGCACCAGTACCCGACCGGGGTGCCGCTGCACCCGCGCCGCCGCCAACAGCTCCTCGGGTGGGCGCGGGCCACCGGCGGCCCGGTCGTCGAGGACGACTACGACGGCGAGTTCCGCTACGACCGCCGGCCGGTCGGGGCCCTCCAGGGCGCGGCCCCCGAGCAGGTCGTCTACTGCGGCACCGCCTCCAAGACCCTCGGGCCCGCGCTCCGGCTGGCCTGGCTGGTCCTGCCGCGCGCCCTGGTGGCGGACGTCGTCCGGGCCAAGGCGGAGGACGACCTGTACACCGAGACGCTGGGCCAGCTCGTCCTCGCGGACCTGATCGCCACCCACGCCTACGAGCGCCACGTCCGGGCCGCCCGGATGCGCTACCGCCGGCGCCGCGAAATCCTCCTCGACCGGCTGGCCGCCGTTCCCGCGCTCACCGCCCACGGCGTCCCCGCCGGCCTGCACACCCTGCTCACCCTCCCCGCCGAAGGGCCCGGCGAGCCGGCGGCGCTGACCGCCTGCGCCCGCCGGGGCATCGCCCTGCGCGGACTCACCGAGCTCCACCACGACCCGGCCGGACGCCCGGAGGGCCTGCTGATCGGCTTCGCCGCCCCCTCCGAGCGAGGGTTCCCGGCCGCCCTGGACGGGCTGCTCCCGGCCCTGGCGCACGTGCTCGACCCCACGTCGGAGCGGTGAACGGCGCCGCCCGCTGAGCCGAACGGGTGGACCCCGGCCCGCCACCGGTACCGCCCGCCCCCAGCTCGGGCACGATCGTGAAGCCCTGCTGTGGCCGCCGTTAAGAATTCCTCGATGGACCGGACCCCCTCCGACCAGGCAGATTACCGATGCCCGGTCGGCTGCGCTCCCTCGCGCGCGCCACGGATCGGGCGGTCTCGGCCGGTCCACCAGGCCCGTCCCCGCGTGCGTCAGGAGCTACCCCGTGAAGGCACTCGTCAAGCAGAAGGCCGAGCCCGGGCTCTGGCTGATGGACGTCCCCGAGCCCGAGATCGGCCCCGGCGACGTGCTGATCAAGGTGCTGCGCACCGGCATCTGCGGCACCGACCTGCACATCCGCAAGTGGGACGGCTGGGCGCAGAACACCATCAGGACCCCGCTCGTGCTCGGCCACGAGTTCGTCGGCGAGGTCGCCGCGATCGGCGCGGCCGTCGCCGACATCACCGTCGGCGACCTGGTCTCCGGCGAGGGCCACCTGGTCTGCGGCAAGTGCCGCAACTGCCTGGCCGGCCGCCGTCACCTGTGCCGCAACACCGTCGGCCTGGGCGTCAACCGCAACGGCGCCTTCGCCGAGTACGTGGCCCTGCCCGCCTCCAACGTCTGGGTGCACCGGGTGCCGGTCGACCTGGACGTCGCCGCGATCTTCGACCCGTTCGGCAACGCCGTGCACACCGCGCTCTCCTTCCCGCTGGTCGGCGAGGACGTCCTGGTCACCGGCGCCGGCCCGATCGGCATCATGGCCGCCGCCGTCGCCAAGCACGCCGGCGCGCGCAACGTCATGATCACCGACGTCTCCCCGTACCGCCTCGACCTGGCCCGCGAGGTCGGCGTCACGCTGGCGCTGAACGTCGCCGAGCACACCATCGAGGAGGGCCAGCAGAAGCTCGGCCTGCGCGAGGGCTTCGACGTCGGCCTGGAGATGTCCGGCCGCCCCGAGGCGATGCAGTCGATGATCGCCAACATGACCCACGGCGGCAAGATCGCCATGCTCGGCCTGCCCGCCGACGAGTTCCCCGTCGACTGGGCCCGGATCGTCACCTCGATGATCACCATCAAGGGCATCTACGGCCGCGAGATGTTCGAGACCTGGTACGCCATGTCCGTCCTGCTGGAGGGCGGCCTCGACCTCAGCCCGGTGATCACCGGACGCTACCCCGCCGCCGACTTCGCAGCCGCCTTCGACGAGGCCGCCGGCGGCAACTGCGGCAAGGTCATCCTTGACTGGACCGCCTGAGACCGGACCGTCCGACCCTCTGACCCGCAGCTAGGAGCCACTGTGTTCGACAACGTCCGCGACGACCTCGCCACCACCCTCGACGAGATCCGCGAGGCCGGCCTGTTCAAGCCCGAGCGCGTGATCGGCAGCCCGCAGAGCGCCGCCGTCTCCGTCTCCGGCCGCTCCGAAGAGGTCCTCAACTTCTGCGCCAACAACTACCTCGGCCTCGCCGACCACCCCGCCGTGGTCGCCGCCGCCAAGGACGCCCTCGACCGCTGGGGCTACGGCATGGCCTCGGTCCGCTTCATCTGCGGCACCCAGGACGTCCACAAGCAGCTGGAGGAGCGACTCTCCGGCTTCCTCGGCCAGGAGGACACGATCCTCTACTCCTCCTGCTTCGACGCCAACGGCGGCGTCTTCGAGACCCTCCTCGACGAGCGCGACGCCGTGATCTCCGACGCGCTCAACCACGCGAGCATCATCGACGGCATCCGCCTCTGCAAGGCCCGCCGCCACCGGTACGCCAACCGCGACCTCGCCGACCTGGAGCAGCAGCTCAAGGACACCCAGGACGCCCGCCGCCGACTCATCGTCACCGACGGCGTCTTCTCGATGGACGGCTACATCGCCCCGCTGCGCGAGATCTGCGACCTCGCCGACCGCTACGACGCCATGGTGATGGTCGACGACTCGCACGCCGTCGGCTTCGTCGGCGCGAACGGGCGCGGCACCCCCGAACTGCACGGCGTGATGGACCGCGTCGACATCATCACCGGCACCCTCGGCAAGGCCCTCGGCGGCGCCTCCGGCGGCTACGTCGCCGCCCGCCGCGAGATCGTCGCCCTGCTGCGCCAGCGCTCCCGCCCGTACCTGTTCTCCAACTCGCTCGCCCCGGTGATCGCGGCCGCCTCGCTCACCGTGCTCGACCTGCTGGAGAAGTCCGGCGACCTGCGCGAGCGGCTGGCCGCCAACACCGAGCTGTTCCGCCGCCGGATGACCGAGGCCGGCTTCGAGATCCTCCCCGGCGAGCACGCCATCGCCCCGGTCATGATCGGTGACGCCGCCAAGGCCGGCCGCCTCGCCGAACTCCTGCTGGAGCGCGGCGTCTACGTGATCGGCTTCTCCTACCCGGTCGTCCCGCACGGCGCGGCCCGGATCCGGGTCCAGCTCTCGGCCGCCCACTCGACCGAGGACGTCGAGCGCGCCGTCGCCGCCTTCATCGACGCCCGGGCCGCCCTGGAGGCCTGAGCACCCCAACCCCCTTCCGACGGACGGCCGGGCACCCGCCCGCGCCGTCCGTCGGCCGTTCCGTCAGCACCCCGGTACGGAATTGCCACGATCGTGTCCGGCCGGACACGCTCCGTCGCGGACTGTGTAGGTTGGTGCACGGAACGACGTCGGCAGAAGGGGGCAGAGGATGAGCGAAATCAAGGTCGCACCAGCGGAGTTGAGGGCCTCGGCAGCGGCGGCCCGGACACTCGGGCAGGAACTCGCCGCGCCGGTGGACAGCACCATCGGCGGCAGCACCGCCGCAGCGGGCCGCCTGGCCGGCTGGTCACTCGCCCAGGGGCTGCACCAACTCGCCGACGGCTGGGCCGCCCCGCTCGCGGCGCTCCGCCGACGGCTCGACGACACCGCGGCCAACCTGGAGACCACGGCCCACAACCACGAACTCAACGACCGCGAGATCGCCGACGCCTGGAAGGCACCGGTACGCCGGTGAGCAATCCCTACGAGCTGCTGGTGGCCTTCGACCCGAACGCCGTGCGGGAGGCCTCCAGCACCTGGCGCGGGCTGGCCCACGCCGTCGAGGACGCCGGCGGCCGCCACCGCACCAAGGTCAACGGCCCGCTGCGGCACAGCTGGCAGGGGCGCGACGCCGAGGCGGCCTTCCTGGCCATGGAGCGCACCGAGCAGGAGCTGGACATCGTCAAGGTGGAGGCCGAGGCGGCGGCGCTCACCCTGGACACCGTCGCCGACCGGATGCAGCAGGCGCAGACCAACCTCCTCAACGCCGTGCACCGCGCGGGGGAGTGGGGCCTGCGGGTCTCCGCCGACGGCAGCGTCGGTCTCCCGCCCGCCGACCCGGCCGAACAGCACGACCCCGACGCCGCCGGACCGCGCCGCGAACTCGCCGGCCGTGCGGGCGAGCTCCAGGAACGGATCAACGCCGCACT
The DNA here is from genome assembly GCF_041434935.1 of Kitasatospora sp. NBC_00374. NCBI lineage: Bacteria > Bacillati > Actinomycetota > Actinomycetes > Kitasatosporales > Streptomycetaceae > Kitasatospora > Kitasatospora sp. NBC_00374. Next base: position 7,693,610 of record NZ_CP107964.1, read on the forward strand.
CCGGGCCGCCCGGGAAGCCAGCGACCAGGGCCGCAGCGCCCTCGCACAACTCGACGCGGACATCCTGACCGGCCCCCGCCCGTTCGGCGCCACCGCCGAGACCGCCACCGACACCGCCGCCGTCCTCAAAGGCCTCGGCCTGGTCGACCCGTCCATCCCCGACGGCAAGGACCCCGGCCGATCGGCCGACTGGTGGAAGTCCCTCACCCCCGACCAGCAGCGCAGCCACCTCGCCCTGCACCCGGCGGAGATCGGCCGGCTGGACGGCCTGCCCTCCACCGTCCGCGACGAGGCCAACCGCCTGGTGCTCGACCAGCGACTCGACGCCCTTCAGCAGGGCAACCCCAGGGACTTCGGGATCACCGACGACGCGTACAACGAACGCCAGGCCGCGCTGAAAACCATCAAACTCAAGCTCGACGAGACCGACGGCAACGACGAGGCCCACAGACTCTTCCTCCTCGGCATCGACCCCGAGGGCGACGGCCGCGCCATCGTCTCCACGGGCAACCCGGACAACTCCCGCCACACCGCCGTCTTCGTCCCGGGCACCAACACCGTACTGGCGGGCGTACCTGGGCAGATCGACCACATCAAACGCCTGCAGGGAGCCGCGGAGGGGGAGGCTCGATCCGGTGAGAACGTCGCCGTGATCTCCTGGCTCGGCTACGACACCCCCGAGTGGGACAACGGCAGTGTGGCAACCTCCACGCGGGGGGACGAGGCCGCCGAGCCCATGCGCCGCTTCACCGGGGGCGTGAGGGTGGCGCAGAGCGGCAACCCTCCCGGTCATCTCACGGTGATCGGCCACAGCTACGGCACCTACGCCGTCGGCGCTGCGGCCCGTGACGGCGGGGGCCTGCATGCGGACGAGATCGTCAGCCTCGCCAGCCCCGGCATGGGTGTCGACAATGCAGCCGATCTCAATGTGGACCCTGGCCATGTCTGGGTCGGAACCGCTCGCGACGACGGGATCCAAGCGGTCGCGGGCACGGTCTTCGGGACCGAGCCGCAGTCGCGCCAGTTCGGTGCGCAGCGACTGGCCATCGACACCAGCGGTCACGGTGGCTACTGGACGGCCGGGAGCGACAGTCTCGGCAGCCAGGGCAAGATCATCGCTGGCAAGGAGCCGAAGCTTATCCCGGAGATTCCGCGTTGATGCCGGAGACCAGCCATCACTAGGAAGCTCATCGTGACCCGGTCGAACCGTAGTCCGAGGAGCACCCGGAGGAGCCTGCGCGTGCTCCTTCTTGCCGGTGCCCTCACCCTCACCCTTGGAGCGTGTATGTCCACCACCGGAACAGGCAAGGACGATCCGCTGCCCGTCAAGGACAAGTCCGACGCCCAGGCGTGGGCGCAGCAGATGACCGAGCACATGGCGGAGGGTGCGGGAATTCGGATCGACCCGGCCACCGTCCGGCCGCTGTTCACGCCGTGCACGGGGAGGAACGGTGAGACCGCTCGGGACGACCGCTACGTCCTGATGTACTCCGTGCACAGCACGGTGCCGCTGGCCCAGCACCCTGAGGCTGTCCGGAAGGTCCGCGACATGCTGACGAAGGAGGGGCTTACGATCAAGAACTACCGCGAGACGCTCGGCGGCCGGCCGGACACGATCCTCGACGCCGAGCACCCGAGCGACTACTTCCTGAGCGTCTCGTCGACTGCGGGAGGCGAGGACCGCCTGCTGCTTCGGGTGATCACCCCCTGCCTGCTGCCGCCGCCCGCGCCGTAGCGCCCCCGCACGCTGGCACAATGGCCGGGTGATCGACGCACGACGGCTGCGGACCCTGCGGGCCGTGGCCGACCACCGGACCGTGACGGCCGCCGCGGCCGCGCTCTTCCTGACCCCTTCCGCCGTCTCGCAGCAGCTGGCCGCGCTGGAGCTGGAGACCGGGCACGACCTGCTCGCGCGCGACGGCCGGGGGGTGCGGCTGACTGCCGCCGGGGAGATCCTGCTGACCCACGCGGACGCGGTGCTGGCGCAGCTGGAGCGGGCCGAGGCGGATCTGGCGGCGTACCGGGACGGGGCGGCCGGGGAGGTGACGGTGGCGGCGTTCGCGACCGGGATCGCGCTGGTCCTCGCGCCGGCGATCGCGGTGCTGGCGGGGTCGGCGCCCGGGGTGCGGCTGAAGGTGCTGGACGCGGAGGGCGACGCCAGCCTGCCGATGCTGCTCGACGGCGGGGCCGACATCGCGGTGGCTGTCGAGTACCGGGGTGCCCCGCGGGCGGACGACCTGCGGTTGACCAGGGTGCCGCTGTACGCGGAGCCGTTCGAGGCGGTGCTGCCGCTGGGGCACCCGCTGGCGGACGGCCCCGGGCCGGTCGCCGTCGCCGAGCTGTCCGCCGAGCCGTGGATCGGCCCGTACCCGGGCAACCCCTGCCACGACGTGGTGCTGCTCGCCTGTGAGTACGCCGGGTTCCAGCCCCGGCTGGTGCACTCCTCGGACGACTTCCGGGCGGTGGTGGCGCTCGCCTCGGCGGGGGCCGGGGTGGCGCTGGTGCCGCGTTCGGCGCTGCGCGGCACGGACCTGTCGCGGGTGGCGGTCCGCCCGGTGGACAGTGCGCTGGCCACCCGCAGGGTGTTCGCGGCCGTGCGCAGCGGTGCCCAGGAGCATCCGCTGATCCGGCCGGTGCTGGCCGCCCTGACCGAGGCCGCGGCGGGCCTGGCCGACAGCTGAACGCCCGCCGGCCCGCCGGCCAACCGACCCGCCGACCCCCGCGCCCGGGTCAGTCGGTGACGACCTCGACGCCGCGCCAGAAGGCGACCAGCCCGGCCAGGTGGGCGGCCTCCGGCTTCGGGTCGGGGTAGTACCAGGCGGCGTCCGGGTTCTCGGCGCCGGCCACCCGGAGGGTGTAGTACGAGGCCGCGCCCTTCCAGGAGCAGTGGGTGGTGGTGGCGGACGCGTCCAGGAACTCCGTCCGGACGGCCTCGGGCGGGAAGTAGTGGTTGCCCTCCACCAGGACGGCGCGGTCGCTGACCGCCAGGATCTCGCCGTTCCAACGCGCAGTCGTCATCCCACCATTGTGCGGGCTTCCGGGAGTTCCCGGGCGTGGTCCGCCAAGTCGGCGCATCCTGGCGCATCCTGACTGATCAGCGGCACGTCTGGCATATGCTGCCGGGTGGTCGGGCCTGCTGACCGGTCCCGGCCGCCACCACCCCACCCTCAGCAGGAGCGCCCCGATGAGCGACCACCACCTCGACCCCGACAGCGCGGCCATCCCGGTCGGTGTGGTCGGCCTCGGCGACATCGCCCAGAAGGCCTACCTGCCGGTGCTCGCCGCCCAGCCGGGGCTCGACCTGCGGCTGATGACCCGGGACCGCGCCAAGCTCGACCGGATCGGCGACACCTACCGGCTGCCGCACCGGTACACGGACCTCGGCGAGCTGATCGACAGCGGTATCCGGGCGGCTTTCGTGCACGCCGCCACCGACCAGCACGTCCCGATCGTCGAGCAGCTGCTCACCGCCGGGGTCGACGTGTACGTGGACAAGCCGCTCGACTACCACCTGGACGGGGCCCGGCGCCTGGTCGACCTGGCCGACCGCTCCGGGCGCTCGCTGCTGGTGGGCTTCAACCGCCGGCATGCCCCCGGCTACCTGCTCGCGGCCGAGCGCCCGCGTGACCTGATCGTGCTGCAGAAGCATCGCGAAGGCCTGCCGGAGGCCGCCCGCAGCGTGGTCTTCGACGACTTCATCCACGTCGTTGACACCCTGCGCTTCCTGGTTCCCGGCGAGATCGAGCACGTGGACGTCCGCTCGCGCATCCGGGGCGGGCTGCTGGAGCACCTCGTGCTCACGCTGGCGGGTGACGGCTTCACCGCGCTCGGGATCATGAACCGGGTCAGCGGCTCCACCGAGGAGGTACTGGAGGTCTCCGGCGGCGACGCCAAGCGCGTGGTGGTCAACCTGTCCGAGGTGATCGACCACAAGGGCCAGCCCAGCATCCGCCGGCGCGGGGACTGGGTGTCGGTCGCGCGTCAGCGCGGTATCGAGCAGATCGTCACCACCTTCCTGGACGCCGTCCGCGCCGGGAAGACCCTCTCCGCGCAGGACGCGCTGCGCACCCACGAACTGTGCGAGCTGATCGTCGAGCGGATCGAGTCCGTCTGAGCCCGGATCCATCGGCCGCAATTCAGGAGGAGAGGCGTTCACCCGGGTCAACGGCAGGGCTGCCGCGGGACGGCGCAGCGGGTGGCGAGCCGGCCCCGACGGGTCGGCGGGCGGGGTCGGTCGGGGAGCGCCGCTCGTCCTCGATGAGCACATCGCAAATAGATCTCTAGACACAATTAGTTTGTCATGCAAACCTAGTTGCCATGACGACTCCCCCTGTCCCGTCTCCGAGCGACCCCCAGAACCTTCTGGCAATGAGGCGGGCGCTGGTCCACCACGTCCGTCGTGAGCAGCGCGGCGCCTGGTTCCCCCTCCTCGTCTTCGCCGCCGTGCGGTTCGGCGCGGCGCCGGTGGTCCGCTACGGCCAGGGCGACCACATCGCCGGCGACCTGCCGCCGGCGATGTGGTACTGGCCGGTGGCGCTGGTGCTCGCCTACGCCGCGATCGGCTGGTTCTACCTGCGCCGTTCCGACCGGCTCGGCCTGGGTACCCGGGTCGGACCGTACCTGGCGCTGGGGATCGTCCTGGTCGTCCTCATCACCGCCTGCGTGGCGTGGCAGGCGATGCACCCGGGGTTCCTCGCCGATCTCCACGGGCCGTCGCCCGTCGCCCTGTTCTTCAACACGGTGGTGAGCCCGGCCGGCACGATCGGCCTGGCGCTGCTGCTGCTCGCCCGGATCGAGCGCAGCTGGCCGCTCCTCGCCATCACCTGCGGGTACCTTGGCATCATGCTCAGTGCCGGCGACCTTCCCGACCCATCGCCGTGGGGGGGCTTCCCGTACATCCTGTTCGAGGGAGGTGTGCTGCTGCTCGGCGGCGTCGGCCTCGCCCTGCTGCAACGGGTCCAGGGGCGGTCGGCCGCATGACCGAACACCCCACCAGCAGCCTCGACGACGTCGTGCACCAACGTGTCCGCCTGGGCATCCTCGCGGTGGCCAAGGAAGCCCAGCGGGTGGAGTTCACGTTCCTCCGCACCACGCTGGGTCTCACCGCCGGCAATCTCTCCCAGCACCTCGGGGTCCTGGAGAAGGCGGGTCTGGTCACGATCGACAAGGGCTACGAGGGCAAACGAGCCCGCACCTGGATCCAGCTCACCAAAGCGGGCAAGAAGGCCCTGCACGACGAGATCGCGACGCTCAAGACCCTGATCCACCAGCTCGAAGGCCACACCCAGTAGCAGCCTCGGGGCAGGCGATCGACCACAGGACGCCGAAGCGATCACACGGAGATCAGACCGGTGCATCCGGGCTGAGGCGGTCGAGTCCGTCTGAGGTCGAGTCCGTCCGAGAACGTGCCGACCCCCGGGCCGGCACCCGGGCCGACTCGTCCTTCCGGGCGGTCTCACTCGTCCTGAGCGGCCTCACTCGTCCGAGTGACACCGTGATCGGTGGACCGCCCGGCGGGATCGCCCGGGGCGACCGGCCGTCCCGGCGCGGCATGCCCGCCGCGCCGGGGCTAGCCTCGGAGGGAGGAGTCCGTCCCCCGAGCGCAGGTCCCATGGTGGAACAGCAGCGGCAGGAGAGTGGGCGCCCGGCCGGGACCTCGGCCCGGGCGGGGGCGACCGCCTCCGGCGCCCGGCCGTCGTCCGTTCGTCTTCTGATTGTTTCCTGGGCATGGCGCGAGGTTTCCAAAGGTTCCTCCAAGAATGCGGTGCTAGCTTCGGGCGCCATGACCGACCTGCTCCGACCTGCACATTCGGGTACCCGGAACGAGCCGTCGCAGGGCGGGCCGGGCAGAGCCGACCGGATGGGGCGGCGGTTCCTCCGCCCGCGCCTGCTGGCCTGGCCGCTGTTCGCGCTCGCTTTCGCCTGGTACCTGTGGACCTACGGCCTGCCCTACGCCAACGACGTGGTGTTCTGCTGGCTGATCGCGGCCCTGGTGGCCGCGTCGGTGCACAGCGGTGGCCGCTACGGCTGGCTGCTGGTCCTGCGGGACTGGGTACCGGTGATGGCGGTGGTCTGGGTCTACTCCCTGCTGCGCGGCTACGGCGCGCACACGCCCTGGCCGGCCCGCTACGAACCGCAGTTGGGCATCGACGCACTCCTCGGCGGCGGGGAGACCTGGACCGTCCGCCTCCAGCACTGGCTCTACACGCCCGGCAGCGCGCACTGGTACGACTACCTGGTCGTGACCGTCTACATGTCGCACTTCTTCGCGGTCTTTCTGGTCCTCGCGGTGCTCTGGAAGCGCAGGTACCGGGGTTTCCGCCGGCTGCTCGCGCTCTATCTCGCGGTCACCTTCGTGGGCTTCGCCACGTATGTGCTCTACCCCGCCGACCCGCCGTGGCTGACGGCCCAGGAGGGGCACATGCCCGCGGTCACCCGGATCGTCGGGGACGTCCTCAACCAGAGCGGTCTGCCCCGGGCCGGGTCGGTCTTCGAGAACGGCAGTCAGTTCGCCAACGACGTCGCGGCGATGCCCTCGCTGCACGCCGCGTACCCGATGCTGCTGGCGCTCTTCTTCTGGCGGGGCGCGGGCCGCCTGACCCGGGTGGTGCTGGCCGCCTATCCGCTCGCGATGGCGTTCACCCTGGTCTACGGCGCCGAGCACTTCATCGTGGACATCCTCGCCGGCTGGGCCTACGCCGTGGTCCTCTGGTACGTCCTCAGCCGGGTGCTGGACCACCGGGCCCTGCGGGTCGCCCGGGCCAGGACGGCGGCTGCGGCTCAGGCCGCCCGGCCGGTGCCGTCCGGAGCGCTGGCCGGGTCGACGGCGTCCGCGCGGGCCACGCTCCGCCGCTGACGGCCACGCCCCGGCCCCGCCGGCCAGCCACCGCCGGCCAGCCACCGTGGGTCAGCCCGCGCGGGTCAGGGCGAGCATCGCCGCGTCGTCCGTGAGCCCGTTCACGGTGTACGCGCGCACGTCGCCGAGCAGCCGGTCGAGCAGCGGTTCGGGGCTCTCCGCGGGAGGCATCGCCGAGAGCCGCTCGGCCACGGGGTAGAAGCGCCCGGACGCGTCGCGGGCCTCGGACACGCCGTCCGTGTACAGCAGCAGCACGTCGCCCGGGTCCAGCGGGAGCCGCTGGACGGGGTAGCGCCCGCCGGTCAGCCCCAGCAGCGCCAGCGGCGGCGACCAGGCGGGCGGGTCGACCTCACTGACCAGGTGGCCGGTGCGCAGCAGGGGCGGTGGGTGGCCGCAGTTGACCAGCCCGGCCGGTGAGCCGTCCGCGGGGACGGACACCAGGACGGCGGTCACGAACTCCTCGTCGCCGGGCCGCCGGGCGACCACCGCGTCGAGCCGGCCCGCGACGGCCGACAGGTCGGACTCGAAGACGGCGGCCTCCCGGAAGACCCCCATGACGTCCGCCGCGGTCTCGACCGCGCCGAGCCCCTTGCCCCGGACGTCGCCCAGCAGCACCCGCACCCCGAACGGGGAGTCCACCACCGCGTAGAGGTCGCCGCCGATCCGGGCCTCGGCCATGGCGGGCGCGTACCGCACGGCGACCTCCAGCCCGCCGACCCGGGGCTCGACCGGGCGCAGCAGCGCCTGCTGGGCGGCCTCGGCCACCGAGCGCAGCCGGGCCAGCCGCCGCTCCCGGTCGGCCACCAGGGCGACCGAGGCGGCGCTGGAGACCGTGACCGCCGCGACCGCCGCCGCGGAGGTCGCGTGCACCACGGAGTCCACCTGGTTGTTCAGCAGGGCCAGCACGGCGACCCCGGCCAGTGCCGCGAAGCCCGCGACCAGCGGGACCCAGGCCCGTCGGGTGCCGGTGCCGGCGAGCACGGGCACGGCGGCGAGCAGGGGGGAGAAGGTGACGTCGGGCGCGGTCAGGATGTCGCCGAGCAGGGCGAGCGCGATCAGCAGGTAGGCGCAGACGACCAGCTTCCCCCAGCGGGGGGAGGCCGCCGGGGGCAGCCGGCGGCGGGGGTCGTCTTCGCTCGCCATGGGGCCTCCAGCCGCGGCGGGACATCACTCCATTCTCGCCACCGCACCGGGCCGCCCGCCTGGTGTACGGCGGGGCGGCCCGGTGCGGGCGGGGTCAGCGCGGGGCCACGGCCGGGTCGCCCGCCGTGCCGCCGGCCGGGACGGGCGCGTTGGCCGCCGGGACGGCCGGGCGGCGCAGCATCAGCAGCACCAGCACGCCGCCCGCCAGCCCGAACGCCGCCGACACCAGGAAGGTGTCCCGCAGGCCGTCGGCGAAGGCACCGTGGACGAGGTGCTCGACCGCCGGGCGCGAACCGTCCGCCGCCCGGGCGACGACCGCTCCGGCCTGCCCGCCGCTGAGCGCCTGCGCCATGCCGTGCGGGTCGTCGACGCCGCTGCCGCCCTCCAGCGAGCGGGCCAGGCCCGCCTGGAAGACCGCGCCCAGCAGGGCGATGCCGAGCGCGTGGCCGAGCTGACGGGCGGTGTTGAGCGCCCCGCCGGCCATGCCGGCCCGGGCGGGCGGGACGGCGGCCATCGCGGCCGCGGCCATCGCCGGGGTGGCGAGGCCGACCCCGATGCCGCTGACGGCGAGACCGGCGGCCAGCACGCTCCAGCCGGAGTCGGCGTCGATGACGGCCTGGAGCAGCGCGCCGACGCCGATCAGCAGCAGGCCGCCGCCGATGGTCAGCCGCGGCGGGACGCCGTGCAGTCTGCGCCCGCCGATACCGGCCGTCAGGAACGCCAGGACGCTCATCGGCAGCAGGGCGAGGCCGGCCGTCACGGGGCCCATGCCGCGCACCGACTGCAACCACAGCGAGGCGTAGACCAGGTAGGCGAAGGCCGAGGCGGAGAGCAGCAGCCCGCCGATCATGATCCCGACGAAGGACGGGCTGCGGAAGAGCCGCAGGTCCAGCATCGGCCGGCTGCTGCGGGCCTCGATCAGCACGAAGGCCAGCAGCGCGAGCGCGCCGAACGCGAGCAGGCCGAGCGTGGTGGTGGAGCCCCAGCCGTTGTCCCCGGCCTTGATCAGCGCGTACGTGACGGACCCGGCGGCCAGCGTGAAGGTCGCGGTCCCGGGCAGGTCGACCCCGGCCGCCTGCGGGTTGCGGGACTCCTTGACCACCCGCAGGGTCACGGCCACGGCGACCACGCTCACCGGCAGATTGACCCAGAAGATCCACCGCCAGTCCAGGTGCTCGGTGAGCAGACCGCCGACGATCGGACCGGCCGCCGCGGCGGCGCCGTTGACCGCACCCCAGACACCGAACGCGACACCCCGGTCACGGCCCTGGTAGGCGTGGCTGAGCAGGGCCATCGTGGTGGCGAACATCGCGGCGCCGCCCACCCCCTGCAGGGCCCGGAAGGCGATCAGCTGCCCGGGGCCCGACGCCAGTCCGCAGGCCAGCGAGGCGACCGCGAACATGACCAGCCCGGCGACGTACACCCGGCGCCGTCCGATCAGGTCGGCGAGCGAGCCGGCGCCGAGCAGCAGTGCGGCCAGGGCCAGCGCGTAGCCGTCCATCACCCACTGCAGGTCGGCGAAGGTGGTGTGCAGGCTGGTGGCCATGTCGGGGAGCGCGACCGTCACGATGGTGACGTCCACCAGCAGCATGAACGCTCCCAGGCAGACCGCGATCAGCGGCAGCCATTTGCGCATCGGGTTCTCCTCGTACTCGCGGCCGGGCGTCCGCCGCCCGGTCTCACACCGCAGAACCTGGCAGGTGGGTCGCGGATCGGCCGAACCAGGCCGGACTTCACGGCGGAATCCGACACAGGCATGCCGTGGAATGATGGAAACCATGCATGAGGTGGAGGAGCTGGACGGCCTGGACAAGGCCCTCGTCCAGGCGCTGATGATGGACGGCCGGGCCCCGTTCAGCCGACTGGCCGAGGTCCTGGAGGTATCCGACCAGACGGTGATCCGGCGCTACCGGCGGCTGCGCACCACCGGGCTGCTGCGGGTGGTCGGCCTGCCGGTGGGCCACCGGGTGGGCCTGTACGAGTCCTGGCTGCGGGTGCAGTGCACCCCGGACGCCGCGGTCCAGGTCGCCGACGGGCTGGCCCGGCGGCGGGACATCGCCTGGGTGACGCTCAACTCCGGCGGCACCGAGATCCACTGCGTCAGCAAGGCTCGCAACCGGGGCGACCGGGACGCCCTGCTGCTGCAGAAACTGCCCGGCACCCGGCGGGTCACCGGCATCTCCGCGCACAGCATCCTGCGCACCTTCATCGGCGGCCCGGGCCGCTGGGCGGGGCTGGACATCCTGACGGATCGTCAGGTCCAGGACCTGGAGCGGCCCTGGGTGTTCGGCCCCGGCCTGCGGGTCGAACTGGACGACGCGGCGCTCGCCATGCTCACCGTGCTGGGCCGGGACGGCCGCGCCGGCTACCCCGAACTGGCCCGTGCCACCGGACTGTCGGAATCCGCCGTCCGCCGCCGGCTGGAGCAGCTCCGGGACAGCGGTGCGATCTACTTCGACGTGGAGATCGCCCCCGTCCTGCTCGGCTACCACGCCGAGGCCGCGCTGCTGGTCTCGGTGCCACCGGCGGAACTGGCGGCCACCGGTGCCGCGTTCGCGAGCCACCCCGAGGTGCCGTTCGCGGCGGCCATCACCGGCTCGGCCAACCTGCTGGCGGTGGTCGTCTGCCGCGACACCGACGCGCTCTACAGCTATCTCACCGAGCGGATCGGGGGACTGAAGGCCGTCCAGCAGGTCGAGGTGGTGCCCGTGCTCCGGACGGTCAAACGCGCCGGGATGCTGATGGACGGCACCCGGCTGGTCGACCCGCCGGCGGTCTGAACGCTGCGCGCCGATGCCCGGCCCGCCTCACCGGCCGACGTTATGCGCGGTGCTGCCCTTCTCGGCCAGGTTCCAGCTGATGATCCGCTCCGGGTGGACCCGGATGATCTCGTGCGAGAAGAATCCCGGCGCCACCGGCGGCACCTCCACCGTCAGCAGCTCCACGCGCCCGCGGATCTCCACCCCGCGCCCCCAGCCGGGCGCCGGCGCGTCCGGGTCGTCGGCCGGTGTCATGTCGTCCACCAGGAACGAGACCTGCGGGACGCGGACCACGTTGCGGTACTTCTGGCTGGCCGTCATCCCCGGCCCGCCGATGTCGACGGTGCCGTCCTCGTTCAGCCGGAAGCCGACCGGCCTGACCTGCGGTGAGCCGTCCGGCCCGACGGTGGCCAGCCGGCCGAGCCGCTGGCCGGCCAGGTAGTCGAGCTCCTCGGGGGTGAAGATCATGGCTGCGGTGCTCCGTTCGGGGTGGGGAGGCGGGTCGGCTACGACCGTAGAAGGTGAACCGCACTTGAGGTCAAGACCGCCCCCGGACTGGCCGAGGCCATGGTGGCGTCCCCACCCTGGTCGCTGGGTGCCCCGCCGAAGGGCGGCCCGCCACCGGATCTCCGCGCCGCCGCCGACCTCAGCCCATGGTCTCGCGCTCCACCCAGGCCAGGTAGGCGGCGGAGCCGGTGGTGACGGGAACGGCGAGGATCTCGGGAGTGTCGTAGTCGTGCTGCTCACCGATGAACGCGGCCAGCCGGTCGAAGAGTTCGGCGCGGGTCTTGAAGTCGATGCGCCACTCGGCGGCGCCCTGCACCTCGCCGTCCCACCGGTAGACCGACCGGACCGGGTAGAGCTGGGCGCAGGCCGCCAGCCGCGCGCGGACCACGGCGCCGGCCAGGGCGCGGGCCTTCGGTTCCTCGTCGTGCGTGGTCGTCACGACGACGAAGCCACCGTCGGCCGGGTCACTCGTCATGCCCGGACCCTACCCGGAACCGGCCCGGCCGAGCCGGAACCGCCGACAGTCTCAGTAGCCGTCCGGGGTCTTGTCGTACTTGGCCTGGGCCTCCTTGGCGGACGCCTCCAGCCTGGTCCAGTACTCCCGGTACCAGGCCTCGTCGCCGCCGTCCATGTTGCTGTTGGTCTCCCGCATGCCGGTTCTGCCGTCGATCAGCTCGCGGACGATGTCGGCGTGGCCGGCGTGACGGTTCGTCTCGGCAGTCATGTGCAGCATGATCCGCTGAAGCGTCACGTCGCCGTTCTCGCCCCACCACGCGACGTGGCCCATCGCATCGAGCGGCAGCTCCTCGATCGTCGCGTCCGCGTGTGCCCAGGCGCGGTGGTAGAGGCCGAGGATGTCCTCGCGCGACTCGTCGGCGCGTGCCCACATGTCCGAGTTGGGCTCGGCCTCCTCCTCGTGCCAGGGGAGGGATTCGTTGTGTGGGCGGCCGAAGGTCGGGCCGAAGTACCCGAGTTCGACGCTGGCGAGGTGCTTGACGAGGCCGAGGAGGTTGGTGCCGGTCGGCGTCAGGGGGCGGCGGCTGTCGTAATCGGACAGTCCGTCCAGCTTCCAGACGACGGCTTCGCGGGCCGCCTTGAGGTAGCGGTGCAGATCGCCTTTGGGATCATTGGGCTTCATGGGGCCGAGTCTCGCATCACAGGCCGACGGCGGTCGCGTGGGTTTCCCGGCTGCTTCGAAGGCATCGGCCGGCGACGGGGCAGTCCACGCCGCGAGCCGGCCGTCCCGGGAGCTCTGATGGGGCAGACATGCGGACAGTCTGGGCTGCCACCTTATGAGCACTCCCAGAAGAAGCGGCCTTCGCGGTGGTCAGGGCTGACGAAGGCGAAGCCGTAGCCGTATCCGAAGTTGAGGAAGTACGGATCGTCCTCGCCTTCGCCGGCGTCACTGATCTTGAAGAGAAACCGCCAGGGGGAGTCGACTCGCGCTTCGTCGTTGGGGTAGCAGGCGGTGCCGCCGAGGTAGTCGTGCAGATCCTCCCCGCCGGGGAGCTCGACATCGGGACCGTCGCCGCGCATGCCCCGCTGGTATGCCGCCATCTCGTCGATCGAGCGGTCGATCTCGGGCGGTACCGGCTGCAGGTCGACGCGCCATTCGACGGGGATCTCGGTGTCGTCGGGCCCCCAGCGCCACAGAGTCCGCCCGCGTGTTCCGGGTGGCCCGATGACCGCGAAGTGCGGGATGCGACCATCCGGCTGGACCAGCAGTACGGCGTCGCCGGCCTCCGGGTGGACGCCTCCCATGATGACGCCTTCCTCGTGGAGGAACAGGTAGGCCAGCCGGAGCTCGGGACCCGGGATGGGGAACTGCCCGATGAACACCAGTGGCTCACCGGAGGTGGGGTCCACCGGCCAGGCCGGTTCGGACAGCCAGACGGGCTGGCCACCGAACTTCGCCACCGGCTCGGCGATCGGCTGCTCGGCGGCGGTGAGGATCATCTGCTGGCGTGGCAGGAAGGCGGCGTCGTGCGGCCCCTCCGCCTGCCCAGTGGGACGCGCGATCATGAGCGGACCCTATGGCACGCCACCGACGAACCGCGTCATGGGGCCGCAACTCGGGTGAGCCGGTGGCTTCCGGCTGGTTGGCCTCTCCGCGAGGCCGACATTCGCAGGGACGGGTGCCCAGCTCCAACGGTCGCAACCAGCTTCCCACGGCGGCGTCATGGCCCAGAGGGTGACCCGTCGTAGCCGGTCCCAGGCGTGGCCGGCTACCACTTCCAGTGGCCAACCATGAGTTCCGGTCACAGCAGGTGACTGCCCCGCCCGTGGTGGCCCGCCAAAAACAAGCATGCATGCTTGATTTATCTCCCGCCCACTGCCAGGCTGCTCACGACATCGGCGGCAAGGAGGCTTGCGGTGCTGAGGATCGGCAATGCGTCAGGGTTCTACGGCGACAGGTTCAGCGCGTTCCGGGAGATGCTCACCGAGGGGCCGCTCGACGTCCTGACCGGCGACTACCTGGCCGAGCTCACGATGCTGATCCTGGCCAAGGACAGACTCCGCAACCCCGAACTCGGCTACGCCAAGACCTTCCTGCGGCAGATGGCCGAGTGCCTGGGCATCGCGGTCGAGCGCGGCGTCCGCATCGTGGTGAACGCCGGCGGCCTCAATCCGCCACAACTCGCCAAGGAGCTCGCCGAGTTGGCAGCGCAGCAGGGCATCCCGCTGCGGGTGGGCCAGGTGGTCGGCGACGATCTGCTGCCCCGGGCGGCCGAGTTCGGGCGCTCCGGGCTGCTTGCCGCCAACGCCTATCTCGGCGCGCAGGGCATCGCCGAGTGCCTGCGCGGCGGCGCCGACGTCGTCGTGACCGGCCGGGTCACCGACGCGGCGCTGGTGGTGGGCCCGGCCATCGCCCACTTCGATTGGGGGCCGCAGGACCTGGACGCGCTGGCGGGGGCGGTGGTCGCCGGGCACGTGCTGGAGTGCGGGGCGCAGGCGACCGGCGGCAACTACGCGTTCTTCGCCGAGCACGACATCGCTCACCCGGGCTTTCCGATCGCCGAGTTGAGCGCCGACGGCAGCAGCGTGATCACCAAGCACCCGGGTACCGGCGGCGCCGTCACCACGGAGACCGTCACCGCCCAGCTGCTGTACGAGACCGGCGGAGCCCGCTACGCAGGTCCGGACGTGACGGCCCGGCTGGACACCGTGCGGCTGACCCAGGACGGCCCGGACCGGGTGCGGATCGACGGGGTGCGCGGCGAGGCGCCGCCCCCCACCGTCAAGGTCGGTCTCAGCCGGCTCGGCGGCTGGCGCAACGAGGTGGTGTTCGTCCTCACCGGGCTGGACATCGAGGCCAAGTCGGCGCTCGTCCAGCGGCAGTTGACGGACGCGCTCACGGACCCGCCGGCCGAGCTGCGCTGGACCCTGGCCAGGACCGACCACCCGGACGCGGACACCGAGCAGGCCGCAGCCGCGCTGCTGCACCTCACCGTCCGCGACCGGGACGCCGAGAAGGTCGGCCGGGCCGTCGGCGCCGCCGCCGTCGAACTCGGGCTCGCCAGCTACCCGGGCTTCCACCTCGCCGCCCTGCCCGGGCCGGGCAGCCCGTACGGTGTCTTCGAGCCCGCCTTCCTGGACGCGAAGAGCGTCGAGCACACGGCGGTGACCCCCGACGGCCTCCGGATCGCGGTGCCCCCGCCCCCGGCCGTACGGGAGTTGGAGCCCCTGCCCGAGCCGCCGCTGCCGGAGCCGCTCGCGCCCGGCCGCACCCGCCGGGCCCCGCTCGGCCTGGTGGCCGGCGCCCGCAGCGGCGACAAGGGCGGCGATGCCAACCTCGGCGTCTGGGCCCGCAGCGAGGAGGGCTGGCGCTGGCTGGCGCACACCCTGACCACCGAGCTGCTCCGCGAACTACTGCCCGAAACAGCCGACTTGACCGTCACCCGGCACCTGCTGCCCAACCTGCGCGCCGTCAACTTCACCGTCGAGGGACTGCTCGGCGAGGGAGTTGCCGCCCAGGCCCGCTTCGACCCACAGGCCAAGGCCCTGGGGGAGTGGCTGCGGGCCCGCCGTCTCGACATCCCGGAGGCCCTGCTGTGACCGTGCTGCCCAGCCGCCTCGACCCGGCGGCCCCCGACCACCGCGCCAACCGCGACGCGATGCTCGCCAAGCTGGCCGACCTCGACGCCGAGCACGCCAAGGCGCTCGCCGGTGGCGGCCCCAAGTACGTCGAGCGCCACCGCAGTCGGGGCAAGCTGCTGCCACGCGAGCGGATCGAGCTGCTGGTCGACCCGGACTCGCCGTTCCTCGAACTCTCCCCGCTCGCCGCCTGGGGCAGCGAGTACCCGGTCGGTGCGGGGATGGTGGCCGGCATCGGGGTGATCGAGGGCACCGAGTGCGTGATCACCGCCAACGACGCCACCGTGCGCGGCGGCGCCAGCAACCCGTGGACCCTGCGCAAGGCCCTGCGCGCCAACGACATCGCGCTGCGCAACCGGCTCCCGCTGGTCAACCTGGTGGAGTCCGGCGGCGCGGACCTGCCGAGCCAGAAGGAGATCTTCATCCCGGGCGGGGCGCTCTTCCGCGACCTGACCCGGCTCTCGGCGGCCGGCATCCCGACCGTCGCGGTGGTGTTCGGCAACTCCACCGCCGGCGGCGCGTACGTTCCGGGCATGTCCGACCACACCATCCTGGTCAAGGAGCGCGCCAAGGTCTTCCTCGGCGGCCCGCCGCTGGTCAAGATGGCCACCGGCGAGGAGTCGGACGACGAGTCGCTCGGCGGCGCCGAGATGCACGCCCGCACCTCCGGCCTGGCCGACCACTTCGCGCTGGACGAGCCGGACGCCTGCAGGCTCGCCCGCCGGGTGGTCCGCCGGCTGAACTGGACCAAGTCCGGCCCCGCGCCCGCCGGGCTCGTCGAACCGCCGAAGTACGACGAGGACGAGCTGCTGGGCATCGTCCCCGGCGATCTCAAGGTCCCGTTCGACCCTCGGGAGGTGATCGCCCGGATCGTGGACGGCTCCGACTTCGACGAGTTCAAGCCGCTCTACGGCACCAGCCTGGCCACCGGCTGGGCGACCCTGCACGGCTACCCGGTCGGCATCCTGGCCAACGCCCAGGGCGTGCTGTTCAGCGCCGAGTCGCAGAAGGCCGCACAGTTCATCCAGCTCGCCAACCAGCGCGACATTCCGCTGCTGTTCCTGCACAACACCACCGGTTACATGGTCGGCCAGGCGTACGAGCAGGGCGGCATCATCAAGCACGGCGCGATGATGATCAACGCGGTGGCCAACAGCCGGGTCCCGCACATCTCGGTGCTGATGGGCGCCTCCTACGGCGCCGGCCACTACGGCATGTGCGGCCGGGCCTACGACCCGCGCTTCCTGTTCGCCTGGCCGAGCGCCAAGTCGGCCGTGATGGGGCCGCAGCAGCTGGCCGGCGTGCTGTCGATCGTGGCCCGGCAGTCGGCGGCAGCCAAGGGGCAGCCGTACGACGAGGACGCGGACGCGGCGATCCGCGCCATGGTCGAGCAGCAGATCGAGGCCGAGTCGCTGCCGGCGTTCCTGTCCGGGCGGCTGTACGACGACGGCGTCATCGACCCCCGCGACACCCGCACCGTACTGGGCATCTGCCTCTCCGCCGTGCACAGCGCCCCGGTCGAGGGCGCGCGCGGCTACGGCGTCTTCCGGATGTAAGGGCGAACTCACACATGATCACCTCACTGCTGGTCGCCAACCGGGGCGAGATCGCCCGCCGGGTCTTCCGCACCTGCCGCGACCTCGGCATCGCCACCGTCGCCGTGTACTCCGACCCGGACGCCGACGCCCCGCACGTCCGCGAGGCCGACACCGCCGTCCGGCTGCCCGGCGCGGCCCCCGCCGACACCTACCTTCGCGCCGACCTGATCGTCGCCGCCGCCCGCGCCGCCGGGGCGGACGCCGTCCACCCCGGGTACGGCTTCCTGTCCGAGAACGCCGAGTTCGCCCGGGCCGTCGAGGACGCCGGTCTGACCTGGATCGGCCCGCCGCCGGCCGCCATCGCCGCGATGGGCTCCAAGACCGAGGCCAAGCGGCTGATGGCGGCCGCCGGGGTGCCCGTGCTCACCGCGTCCGCGCAGCCCACCGAGGCCGACCTGCCGCTGCTGGTGAAGGCGGCCGCGGGTGGTGGCGGGCGCGGCATGCGGATCGTGCGGGCCCTCGCCGAACTGCCCGACGCGCTGCTCGCCGCCCGCGCCGAGGCCGCCAAGGCGTTCGGATCGGACGAGGTGTTCTGCGAGCCCTACCTGCCGGCCGGCCGGCACATCGAGGTCCAGCTGATGGCCGACACCCACGGCACCGTGCTGGCCCTCGGCGACCGCGACTGCTCGCTGCAGCGCCGCCACCAGAAGGTCGTCGAGGAGGCCCCGGCACCCGGTCTGTCCGACACCCTGCGCGCCGACCTGCACGCCGCCGCCGTCGCCGCGGCCCGGGCGATCGGCTACACCGGCGCCGGCACGGCCGAGTTCCTGCTGGCCCCCGACGGCCGCTTCTTCTTCCTGGAGATGAACACCCGCCTCCAGGTCGAGCACCCCGTCACCGAGTGCGTCACCGGGCTCGATCTGGTCGCCCTCCAACTCGCCGTCGCCGAAGGCGGGAAGCTCCCCGAGCAGGCGCCCGCGACCAGCGGCTGCGCCATCGAGGCCCGGCTCTACGCCGAGGACCCGGACCAGGACTGGCAGCCGCAGACGGGCCGCCTCCACCACATCGAACTCCCCGGCGCACCCGTCGAGTTCACCACCGGCCGGACGGCCTCCGGCCTAAGGCTGGACTCGGGCGTCAGCGCCGGCTCCACCGTCACCGTGCACTACGACGCCATGCTCGCCAAGGTCATCGCCTGGGCGCCCACCCGCCCGGCCGCCGCCCGCCTGCTCGCCGACGCACTCACCCGGGCCAGGCTCCACGGACCGCGCACCAACCGGGAGTTGCTCGCCCGGACCCTGCGCCACCCCGCGTTCCTGGCCGAACGGCTGCACACCGGATTCCTCACCGAACACGCCGCGGAACTCACCGCCGAGCCGGCCGGCCCCGCCGACAAGGACGCCCCGCTCGCGGCCCTCGCCGCCGCCCTCGCCGACGCTGCCGGGCGCCGCACCCACCTGCCGTCCGGCTGGCGCAACCTGCCCTCCCAGCCGCAGGTCAAGCGGTACCTCGCCGCCGACGGCACCGAACACGAGGTCCGCTACCGCCTCACCCGGGACGGCCTGCGGGCCGAGGGCCATCCCGACACCGCGCTGGTCGAAGCCGCCCCGGACCGGGTGGTCCTGACCGTCGGACCGCTGCGCCGCAGCTACGCGGTCGCCGTGTACGGAACCACCGTCCACCTGGACTCGGCGGCCGGCGCCACCGTGCTCACGGCCCTCGACCGCTTCCCGGATCCGGTCGAACACACCGAGCCCGGCGCCCTGCTCGCCCCGATGCCCGGCACCGTGGTGCGGGTCGCCGCGGCCGTCGGCGAACGGGTCGTGGCGGGCCAGCCGCTGCTCTGGCTGGAGGCGATGAAGATGGAGCACCGCATCACCGCCCCCACCGACGGTGTCCTCACGGACCTGCACGTCGCCCCCGGCCACCAGGTCGAGCCCGGCACCCTGCTCGCCGTCGTCGCCGAGCCCGCCTGAGCCCGAGCCCGTTTCCAACGCGCCACTCCCACACGCACGTTCACACCCACGCCCCGCCACCACCACCCTCCGCCCGGAAGGACCACCATGTCCGCACCGCGCACCACCACCGAAGCCGCCGACACCACCGACGCCACCGAGAACCCCCTGATCGAGTCCGCCGAACGGCGCGCCCTGCGCCAGGCCGTCGGCGACCTCGCCCGCCGCTACGGCCCCAGCTACTTCCAGGCCAAGGCCCGGGCCGGCGAGCCCGCCGACGAGGTCTGGGCCGAGGCCGGCAAGCTCGGCTACCTCGGCGTCAACCTGCCCACCGAGTACGGCGGCGGTGGCGCGGGGATCGCCGAACTCGCCATCGTGCTGGAGGAGATGGGCACGGCCGGCTGTCCGCTGCTGATGATGATCGTCTCCCCGGCGATCTGCGGCACCGTGATCGCCCGCTTCGGCACCGACGAGCAGAAGCAGCGCTGGCTGCCCGGCCTCGCCGACGGCACCCGCCGGATGGCCTTCGGCATCACCGAGCCCGACGCCGGGTCGAACTCGCACCGGATCAGCACGATCGCCCGCCGGGACGGCGACGGCTGGGTGCTGAGCGGCCGCAAGGTGTTCATCTCCGGTGTCGACCGGGCGGACGCGGTGCTCTTCGTCGGCCGCACCGAGGACGCCCGCACCGGACGGCTCAAGCCCGCCCTGTTCGTCGTCCCGCGCGACACCCCGGGCTTCGAGTACACGGCCATCCCGATGGAGCTGGTCACCCCCGAGAAGCAGTTCCAGGTCTTCCTGGACGACGTCCGGCTCCCCGCCGACGCCCTGGTCGGGGACGAGGACGCCGGTCTGCTCCAGCTGTTCGCCGGGCTGAACCCCGAACGCATCATGACCGCGGCCTTCTCGCTCGGCGTCGCCCGCCAGGCCCTGCACACCGCGGTCGAGTACGCCAAGTCCCGTACCGTCTGGGACACCCCGATCGGCGCGCACCAGGGCATCGCCCACCCGCTGGCCCAGTGCACCATCGAGGTCGAGCTGGCCCGGCTGATGATGATGAAGGCCGCACACCTCTACGACGCGGGTGACGACCCTGGCGCCGGCGAGGCCGCCAACATGGCCAAGTACGCGGCGGGCGAGGCCGCCTGCCGCGCCGTCGACCAGGCGGTGCAGACCCTGGGCGGCAACGGCCTCACCCAGGAGTATGGTCTGGGCGCGCTGCTCACCGCCACCCGGGTCGGCCGGGTCGCGCCGGTCAGCCGGGAGATGATCCTCAACTACGTCGCCCAGCACACCCTGGGGCTGCCCCGGTCGTACTGAGCGGGCGCGGTGGGGCGGGCCCGGGCGGGGCAGTGTTCCTTGGTCGCACGGGTCGCGATCGGCACGCACCCTGTCCGCGGCCGCCCGCAGCCGCCACTCTTGAGGCTGCACCCGACCGGTCAGGAGACCAGCAGCATGGCATTTCGCAGTGACTACCCGGACATCGACCCGATCGACCTGCCCATCCACGAGGCGGTGCTGGGCGGAGCCGCGGCGTACGCCGACATACCGGCCCTGGTCGACGGGATCACCGGGCAGTCGATCAGCTACGCTGAGCTGGACGCCGCCACCCGCCGCACCGCCGCCGGGCTCGCCGAGGCGGGTGTGCGCAAGGGCGACGTGGTGGCGCTGTACAGCCCCAACACCATCGTGTACCCGGTCGCCTTCTACGGTGCCACCCGGGCCGGCGCGACCGTCACCACCGTCAGCTCGATGACCACCGCGCACGAACTGGCCGGCCAGCTGCGGGACAGCCGGGCCCGCTGGATCATCACCGTCTCGCCGTTCCTCCCGGTGGCCACCGAGGCGGCCGCCGCACTCGCGGCGGAGGGCACCCCGATCGCGGAGATCCTGGTCTGCGACACGGCCCCGGGCCACCGCTCGCTGGCCGACCTGGCCGCCACCACGGCGCCCGAGCCGACCCCGCTGATCGACCCGGCCGAGGACGTCGCCGCGCTCCCGTACTCCAGCGGCACCACCGGCCTGCCCAAGGGGGTGATGCTGACCCACCGGTCGATCGCCTCCAACATGGCCCAGGTCGACCCCGTCCACTCGACCGGGCCCGGGGAGCGGATCCTCGCCGTCCTCCCGTTCTTCCACATCTACGGGCTCTCCGCGCTGCTCAACCACCCGCTGCGCTGCGGCTCCACGGTGGTGGTGCTGCCCCGCTTCGACCTGGAGCAGTTCCTGCGCACCATCCAGGAGCAGCGGATCGAGGGCGTGTTCGTCGCGCCGCCGATCGCCCTGGCCCTGGCCAAGCATCCGCTGGTGGACAGCTTCGACCTCTCCTCGCTGAAGTTCGTGCTCTGTTCGGCCGCCCCGCTGGACGCCGACCTGGCCGCCGCCTGTGCCCGCCGCCTCGGCCTGCCCAACATCCGCCAGGGCTACGGCATGACCGAGCTCTCCCCGGTCACCAACGTGCTGCCGCTGGCCGACACCGGCGCCCCGCGTGACACGGTCGGGCGGCTGGTGGCCAGCACCGAGCTGCGGGTGGTGGCCCTGGACGGCTCCGGCAAGGACCTCGGCCCGGGCGAGGACGGCGAACTGGTCTTCCGCGGACCTCAGGTGATGAAGGGCTACTTCGGCCGCCAGTCCGAGACCGACGCCATGATCGACGAGGACGGCTGGCTGCACACCGGCGACATCGGCCACGTCGACGCGGACGGCTACCTCTTCGTGGTCGACCGGGTCAAGGAGCTCATCAAGTACAAGGGCTACCAGGTCGCCCCCGCCGAGCTGGAGGCGCTGCTGCTGACCCACCCGGAGATCGCCGACGCGGCCGTGATCGGCGTCATCGGCGAGGACGGCGAGGAGCGCCCCAGGGCGTACGTGGTGCGGGCGCCCGGCAGCGCACTGACGGAGCAGCAGGTGACGGAGTTCGTCGCGGCCCAGGTCGCCCCGTACAAGAAGGTGCGGTCGGTGCAGTTCATCCCGGCCGTGCCGAAGTCGGTGGCCGGCAAGATCCTCCGCAGGGAGCTGCGCGCCCTGTCCCGGCAGGTCTGACAGTATCGGGCGGACACCGGCCCCCATCGGAAAGCAGCCATGAACGCCACCCATGCCGCCTCCCGCACCCCCCAGCAGACCCGGAGCCGCGCCACCCGGCGCCGGCTGCTGGAGGCGGCCGTGGAGTGCCTGGCCGAGCTCGGGTGGAACGGCAGCACCGTCACCGTGGTCGCCGAACGGGCCGGGGTGACCCGGGGCGCCGCCCAGCACCACTTCCCGACCAGGGAGGACCTCTTCACGGCGGCCGTCGAGCACGTGGCGGCCGAGCGGCTGGCGGCGGTGCGCGCCCACAGCGGACAGCTGCCGCCGGCCGGGCCGGCCAGGACCGAGGCGGTGGCCGAGATGATCGTCCGCCTCTACACCGGTCCGCTGTTCCGGGCGGCCTTGCACCTGTGGGTGGCCGCCGCCACCGAGGAGCCGCTGCGGGAGCGGATCGTCGCCCTGGAGAACCAGGTGGGCCGGGAGGCCCACCTGGCGGCGGTGGAGTTCCTCGGCGCCGACGAGAGCGTGCCCGGGGTCCGCGAGACCGTCCAGGCCACCCTCGACCTGGCCCGCGGCCTGGGGCTGGCCAATCTGCTCACCGACGACGGCCCGCGCCGGGCCGGGATCGTCCGGCAGTGGGCCCGGATGCTCGACACGGTGCTCACCGGCGGCTGAGCCCACCGGCGACCGGCCCCGGAGGCCGCCGGAGCCCCTGGTACATCCGTCTGGCGCGGATGAGCGGGGCTCCCACGCCGACGCCCGGGATCGCCGTGCCGGGCGCCCCGGCGCCGTACCCCGCGATGTCGATCGATCCAATTGCCCGTGTGAGCTGACTAGCCGTCCGGGCGGACGCCGTGCAGTCTGGTGGAAAGCCGGGTTGCCCGGGCTCCGAGCGGGAAGGTACCTGGCAGGTGACCACCTGATCATGCACGGATTCGAGCGGAGCGCGCCGGACGGCGCCGGCCGGGGCGCGGCAGGCGCCGCCTCGGCGCGCCTGGCCGGCCACCGGCTCGTGCCGCTGGCCACGGTACTGCTCCAGGACGACGGCCGGATCCTGCACTGGAGCCAGGAGGCCGAGGCGCTCCTGGGCTACCCCGCCGCCCAGGCGATCGGCTCCTACGCCGCTCAGCTGCTGCTCGGCGACTCGGAGCGGCCCAAGGTGCTCGGCCTGTTCCGGCAGATCATGTCCGGCCGCGGCTGGTCGGGCAGCTACCCGGTCCGGCACCGCGACGGTCACCTGGTGGAGCTGGAGTTCCACACCTACCCGCTCGGCGGCCCGGACGGCCGGCCCCTGCTGCTCGCCACCGCCTCCGACCTCAACGTGCTGCGCGAGGTCGAGGCCGACCTGGCGGTGCTCGACGGCTTCTTCACCCAGTCGCCGATCGGGCTGGCGGTCTACGACACCGACCTGCGCTACGTCCGGCTGAACAACGCGCTCGCGCGGATCAACGGCCTGCCCGTCGAGGACCACCTCGGGCGGCGGATCAGCGCGGTACTGCCGGGTATCAACAGCAGCGAGATCGAGGCGGTGATGCGCCAGGTCCTGCTGACCGGCAGACCGGTGGTGGACGCCCGCTCGCACGGCCAGACCCCCGGCGACCCGCGGCGCGACCGGGCGTGGTCCGCGTCCTACTTCCGGCTGGAGGACTCCACCGGCCGGGTGCTCGGCGTCAGCTCCTCGATCATCGACGTGACCGAGCGCTTCCAGGCCGAGGCCCGGGCCTCCCGCGCCCAGGAGCGGCTCACCATGCTGGCGGCCGCCACCGCCCGGATCGGCACCACCCTCGACCTGCAGCGCACCGCCGAGGAGCTGATCGAGGCGGTCGTCCCGCGGTTCGCCGACTTCGCCACCGTCGACCTGCTGGAGTCCGTGCTCGGCGGTGAGGAGCCCGGCCCGCTGCGCCAGGACAGCTCGGTCCAGGTCCGGGCCGTCGCCGTCGGCGAGGCCTTCGGCTCGGGCCTCACCCAGGCCGCGGACGCGGTCGGCCTGGTCTCCCGGTACGACGCCAAGCGGATGTACGCCCGGACGCTGTTCAGCGGCCGGCCGCTGCTCAGGGCGCACGTGGACGAGGAGACGCTGAGCGGCCTGGTGCCCTCGCCCGACCGGGTCCGGCCCGCCATGGCGGCCGGCATCCACTCGTACCTGCTGGTGCCGGTGATCGCCCGCGGCATGGTGCTCGGCGGCGCCGAGTTCGTCCGGACCCGCAACCCCGACGCGTTCACCGCCGCCGACGTCGCGCTCGCCGAGGAACTGGTCGCCCGCACGGCGCTGGCCATCGACAACGCCCGGCTCTACCGCCGCGAGCGGGAGACCGCGCTGACGCTGCAGCGCAGCCTGCTGCCGCAGGAGATCCACCGCACCCTCGGCCTGGAGATCGCCCACCGTTACCTGCCCAGCAGCGTGGTGAGCGAGGTCGGCGGCGACTGGTTCGACGTGGTGCCGCTGTCCAGCGGGCGGGTCGCCCTGGTGGTCGGCGACGTCATGGGACACGGCATCAGGGCCGCCGCCACGATGGGCCAACTGCGGACCGTCGCCAGGACACTGGCCACCCTCGACCTGGCACCCGAGCAGGTCCTCACCCGGCTGGACGAGACCGCCATGGGCATCGGCGAGGGCCAGTTCGCCACCTGCGTCTGCGCGGTCTACGACCCGGTCGAGCGCACCTGCACCATCGCCTCCGCGGGCCACCTGCCGCCGGTGGCCGTCGCGCCCGACGGCTCCGCCCGCACCCTGGACGTGCCCCCGGGCGTCCCGCTCGGCGTCGGCGGGGTGGCCTTCAGCGCGGTCGAGTTCACCCTGCCGCAGGGCGGACTGATCGCCCTGTACACCGACGGCCTGGTCGAGAAGCGCGGCCGGGACTTGGACGAGGGCATCGGCCTGCTCTCACGCACCCTCGCGGTGCGCGGCCGCACCCTGGAGGAGAGCTGCGACGCCGCGCTCGCCGCCCTGGTCGCCGACGGCACCGACGACGACATCGCCATGATCATGGCGCGGGTGCTCCCGGTGCCCTCCGACCGGATCGCCACCCTCCCGCTCGCCGGCGACGGGCCGCTGCCCGGCCGGGCCCGCCGCTTCACCCGCGCCACCCTGGCGGCCTGGGGCCTGTCCGCCGTCAGCGACTACGCCGAACTGATGGTGAGCGAGCTGGTGACCAACGCCATGCTGCACGCCGACGCGCCGCGCCGGCTGCGGCTGTTCCGCGACCGCTACCTCACCCTGGAGGTCTCCGACGCCGGACGGCAGTCGCCCCGGATGCGCAGTTCGGCGGAGGAGGACGAGGGCGGCCGCGGCATGCACCTGGTCAGCGAACTCGCCCACCGCTGGGGCACCCGTCAGACCCGGAACGGCAAGGTGGTCTGGGCCGAGATCGACCTCGGCCACCGCGGCGACCTGCAGCTCTGACCCCGACCGCACCCGCTCCGGCGAGGCCGGGTTCGCTAGGGTGCATCCGGTCGGGGCGGAACGGGGGAGGCGCGGTGCTGGCGTACGACGAACTGACCGGGGCCGAGCGGCAGGTGTGGGACGCGTTCCCGACCGGTGCCGCGGTGGACCTGAGCGAGGGGCGGGCGGAGCGGGACGACCCGGCCGGCGGCGCCGGATGGGGGCCGCCGCGCACCGTCCGGGCCGAGGTGCTCTCGGCACTGCTGCTCGGTGCACACACCGCCGCTCCCGGCTCGGTGGCCGCGCTGCGGCTGACCGGCGCCCGGATCACCGGCCGGCTCGACCTCGCGGGCGCCCGGACGGAGCACGAACTGGCGCTGAGCGGCTGCCACTTCGAGCAGCAGGTGAACCTCAGGGGAGCCGCGATGCGCTCGACCGCACTGGTCGGCTGCCGCATACCCGGCCTGGACGGCTGGCTGCTCAACCTGGACGGCAACCTGTTCTTCGAGGGCTCGGTCATCGACGGCCGCCTCACCCTCACCCGGGCCCACATCACCGGCGAACTCCGCCTCAGCGGCGTCCGGTTGACCGCTGCCGAACTCGTCGACACCACCGACCCCGACGAGGCCCGCGCCCCCGGCGTCTGGGCGCTGTGGGCCGGTGGCATGGTCCTGGACGGGGGCTGCTTCGCCCGCAAGGGCTTCACCTCCCGCGGCGGACTGCGGCTGGTGGGCGCCCAGTTCAACGGCGGGCTGTTCATGGAGGGCGCCCGGATCGACAACCCGGGCGGCGACGCCCTGAGCGGCGACGACCTGAGCGCGAGCTCCATGGTGCTCGCCGACGGCTTCACCGCCAACGGCGCGATCCGGCTGCCCGGGGCCACCGTCCGCAGCCGGCTCTCGTTGGCCGGCGCCGTCCTCGGGGGCACCGAAGTGGCCCTGGAGGCCGGCCGGTTGCACGTCGGCGAGCTGCGGCTCACCCCGGTCGCGACTCCCCTCGGCACCGTTGACCTGCGGGAGGCCCAGCTCTCCGTCCTCCACGACGACGAACGCAGCTGGCCCGGGGACACCCGCCTGGACGGCCTCACCTACACCTCCCTGCAGAGCGCCACCCCCGCCTCGCCGGCCCGCCGGCTGGCCTGGCTCGCCGCGCTGCCGAGCTACGCGCCGCAGCCGTACGAGCAACTGGCCGCCTGGTACCGCCGGTCCGGCGAGGACGACGCCGCCCGCCGGGTCCTGCTCGCCAAGCAGCGCCGCCGCCGGCGGACCCTGCACCCGGTCGGCCGCGCCTGGGGCCGCCTGCTCGACGTGACGGTCGGGTACGGCTACCGCCCCTGGCTGGCCGGTGTCTGGCTGCTCGCCCTGACGGCCCTGGGCTGCGCCGTTTTCAGCACCGCCGACCCCACCCCCGCGTCCGCCGAGGGCGGGGCGCCGTTCAACCGGCTGATCTACACCCTCGACCTGCTGCTCCCGATCGGCGGCTTCGGCCAGCGCACCGCCTGGTACTGGACGGGCCCGCAGGAGTGGTTCGGCTACGGGCTGGTCGCGGCCGGCTGGGTGCTCACCACGGCCCTGCTGGCGGGGGTCAGCCGCTCGCTCAACCGGCAGTGACCCCGGCCGTCCGGGGGCACCGGACGGCCGGGGCCGCTGCCCGGCGACCGTCGCCCGATCGTGTCCGTCGCGGATGGTGCCGCGGCCGCCGCCCGGGG
The DNA here is from genome assembly GCF_041434935.1 of Kitasatospora sp. NBC_00374. Taxonomy (NCBI): domain Bacteria; kingdom Bacillati; phylum Actinomycetota; class Actinomycetes; order Kitasatosporales; family Streptomycetaceae; genus Kitasatospora; species Kitasatospora sp. NBC_00374. Next base: position 7,720,577 of record NZ_CP107964.1, read on the forward strand.
GCATGCTGCTGCGGGGGTGGCGATGGACGGGGACGTCGAGGAGGACCGGGACGGCCGCGCCGAGCGTTCGGGCGCCCGGATCTCCGCGCTGGTGGTCGGCCTGATCGCGGTCGGGACGGTGGTCGGCGGAGCCGTGGCGCTGGGTCTGTTCGGGGTGATGGCCGGCCTGGGTTTCGTCCGCGATCTGGTGGCGGACGTCGTCCACCGACCGCGGCCGTAGGGCGCGCCGGCCCGGTGTCAGGCGCTGAGGCGGTCCGCCGCGGGTTCCACGGTGCCCGGGACGCCCGAGCCGTACGGACCGGTCGGGCCGCCCGGGCCGGGCTTCCGGCCGCGGACGCGCAGCAGGTACCAGGACAGCCCCGCGGACAGCAGCAGCAGGCCGGCGGCCAGCCAGGCGGCGAGGTTCATGCCCTGGACGAAGGCGTCCTTGGCACTGGTGAGCAGCTGGTCGCCGAGCGGCTGCGGGAGCGAGCCGGCGGCCTCCACCGCGCCGCCGATGGACTCGCCGGCCCGGGCCACCGCGGCCGGATCCGTCCCCGCGGGAACGGCCAGCGCCCCGGTGTAGATCGCGGTGAGCACCGAGCCGACCAGCGCGATGCCGAGCGCGGTGCCCAGCTCGTACGCCGTCTCGGAGACGGCCGAGGCGGCGCCGGACCGGTCGGCGGGGGCGGCGCCGAGCACGAGGTCGGAGGCGAGCGTGTAGACCACGCCCTCGGCGGTGCCGACCACCAGGAAGGAGACGCCGAGCAGCAGGTACGTGGTGTCCTCGTGGACCCAGCCGAGCAGGCCGATGCCCGCGCCCATGGCGAGCAGGCCGGCCGTCAGGGTGGCCCGGCTGCCGGTGCGCCGGGCCACCTGCGCCGTCAGCAGGCCGCCGACGACGGCGCCGACGAAGGCGGGCATCTCGGCGACGCCGGCCTCCAGCGGGCTGTAGCCGCGGACCAGCTGCAGGTACTGCGACATGAAGAAGATCACACCGGAGAGCCCGATCAGCGCGGTCAGCGAGGCGACCACGGCCGCGGTGAACCGCGAGTCGGCGAACAGCCGGACGTCCAGCAGCGGGGTCTCCAGCCGGAGCTGGCGGCGGACGAAGGCGGTCAGCGCGGTGACGCCGACGGCGAAGGTGACCGGCACCGCCCAGGTGTCGAGTCCGTGCGCGGCCGCCTCCTTGACGGCGTAGACCGCGCTGATCACACCGACCATGGAGAGCAGCACGCTGAGCACGTCCCAGCGGCCCGGCTCGGGGTCCTTGGACTCCGGCAGCAGCCAGGAGCCGAACACCAGCAGCAGGGCGAGCACCGGCAGGTTGAGCAGGAAGACCGAGCCCCACCAGAAGTGTTCCAGCAGCACGCCACCGACCAGCGGGCCGAGGGCGGCGCCGGCGGTCGCGCCGGCACCCCAGATGCCGATCGCGGTGGCCCGCTCCCGGGCGTCCGGGAACAGCGTGCGGATCAGCGAGAGGGTGGACGGCATGATGGTGGCGCCGGCCACGCCGAGCAGGGCACGGGCGAGGATCAGCCAGCCGGGGCCGGGGGCGTACGCGGCGAGCAGCGAGGCGGCGCCGAAGCCGGTGGAGCCGATCAGCAGGAGCTTCTTGCGGCCGATCCGGTCGCTGAGCGCGCCCATGCTGACCAGCAGGCCGGCCAGGACGAAGGAGTAGCTGTCACCGATCCAGAGCAGCTGGGTGCCGCTGGGGTCGAGGGTCTCGCTGATGGAGGGGATGGCCAGGGACAGGACGGTCGCGTCGACCGCGACCAGGGTGACGGCGAGCACGAGCACGCCGAGACCGGCCCAGCGCCGCCGGGCGACCGCAGGGAGGTGGGGCTTGCCGGTCATGAGTTATCAGGTCTCCTGAGAGCGCCGCCGAGGAAGAGCTCGGCGAGCGAGTGGGCACTGTCGCGGGGGGCCAGGCGTCCGTCCTGGACGGCCCAGCCCACGCCCGCGACGAGGTCGAAGAAGGCTTCGCTCAGCCAGCCGGCCGAGAGCTCGATCCGGAAGACGCCCTCCTGCTGGCCGCGCAGGAAGAGGGCGCGGACGCGGGCGTCCTGGAGCTCCCAGAGCTCGTTGATCTCCGGGTCGTCGTAGAGCTGGTTCTCGCCGGCGAGGAAGGCACAGAGCGCGGCGTCCGGCACCAGCGCGTCGATCAGTCGTCTGAGCGCGGCCTGGGCGTCGCCCTCCTCGACCCGGGCGGTGTCGAGCGCGTCGGCGAACCTGCGCAGGCCGAGGGCGCCGACCTCGCGGATCAGGGCCTCCCGGCCCGGGAAGATCCGGTGCAGGGTGGCGCGGCTGATGCCGGCGGCCCGGGCGATCTCGTCCAGGTGGGCGGTCGGGCGGCGGGAGAGCACGCCGACGGCGGCTTCGAGGACGGAGTCACGATCGGTGGCCATGAGCCGAGTGTAGAGCATCTGAGACATCAATGTCTCACGAGATTCAATGGCGACTCATCTGAGAGCCGTCCGGGGGTGGTGGGGCTGTGAGCGGACAGCAGGAAACCGGGGTCGGCGTGGTGCCGCCCCCGGTTTCGGAAGATCGGAAGTCGTGGCCGGGAGGAGCTCCGACCCGGCCGGTCGGCTCTGGCTCCGGTCAGCTCTGGTTGTAGAAGCCGGTCTCGTCGAGCGGCCGGTCGATCACGGTGACCTCGACGTCGGCGGGGGTGAGCAGGAAGACCCGGCGGGCGATCCGCTCGATCCCGCCCCGGGTGCCGAAGATCAGTCCGGAGGCGAAGTCGACCATGCGCTTGGCCTCCGCCTCGCTCATCTCGGTGAGGTCCATGACGACCGGCACCGAGGCCCGGATGTGCTCACCGACGGTGCGGGCGGACTCGAAGCCGGTCGGCCGCAGGGAGACGATCTTCGCGGGCGCGGGCGCCACGTTCTGAAGGGTCTCCTCGCCGTCCCACGGCTCCTCGTACACCGCAGCCGAGTAGTTTCCGGAGGGCATCAGCCACCCGTTGTGGTGCTCGTCGCGAAGTGCTCCCATGCCGCGCCTCCCTGTCCCGTCCCGTACGTGTCCCCCGGGTTTCCGCGTCTTCTTGACACGTCATCCACTTGTTGGAACTGTCCGAGTATCGCATTGATCACCGGTCTGGTGCCCGCTCGCGACCGCCGGACGAGTTGTGGCGAGCGGGAAATCCGTGATTGTCCGGATGATCCATTCGACGCCCCAGGTCCGGTGCTGGTTGCGCGCGTAGACCATATCGGTGTGCGTCAGGCCGTGGTTGACTGCCTGTCAACAATCGTGTAACGGGTTCACTCGCCGGTGGCGCCGTCGACCCGCTCGCGGATCAGATCGGCGTGCCCGTTGTGCCGCGCGTACTCCTCGATCATGTGGACGAGGATCCAGCGGAGCGTCACCTCCTCGCCCCGGCGCAGCGACTTGCCCACCGTCTCCAGCGGGAGACCGGCCGCCGCCCGGCGGGCCAGTTCGACCTGGGCCCGCCAGGCGGCGAAGTCCGCCGCCACGTCCGCCGTGTCCACACCGTCGAAGTCGCCGTCCGGCTCCGCCTCGCTCCAGTACAGGCCGCTGCCGCCGAGGTCGGTGCCGGCCAGGATGCCCTGGAACCACTGGCGCTCGACCTCGGCCATGTGTCGCACCAGGCCGAGCAGCGAGAGGGTGGACGGCTCGACCGAGCGCGCGCGCAGCTGATCGTCGGTCAGGCCCTCGCACTTCACGGCGAGGGTGGCGCGGTGGTAGTCGAGCCAGGAGTGGAGCATGGTGCTCTCGTCGGCGGCGAACGGGGGGTCGATGCGGGGAGTCGTCGTCATGGCCGCCATGATGCTCGACCGGTGCGGAGGCGGCCAGTAGTTATCCGCGGGCCGGCGCCGCCCCGGGCTCCCGGGGCGAACCCTCGTGGAAGTGGCCGAGGTGCTCGCGCAGGAAGGCCTCCAGGCTGCGCGGAGGCCGGCCCAGCACCCGTGCGACGGTGTCGTCGGGCCGCTCGGGCCGGGCGGCCGCCAGTCGCTGGATCTCCACCACGTGGTCGGCGAGCCAGCCGGGCATCCGCGCCTGCTCGACCAGGTGCCGGCGGAACGCGTCGGCGGGCAGGTCGGCGTAGTGGATCCGGCGCTCCAGCAGGCTGCCCAGCAGGTGGACGAGCTGGGGGTGGTTGTAGGCCCGGTCGCCGGTCAGCGGGTATATCCGCCCGGCGAGCTCGGGACGGGTCAGGACCGCGGCGGCGACGTCGGCGATGTCACGGCAGTCGACGTAGTTGCGGGCGGCGTCGCCCAGGGTGCCGTGCACGACGTCCCGCGCGGCGATCCCCGGTGCGAGCAGGAGCAGCTTCTGCATGAAGGCGTACGGCCGCAGCAGGGTGTGCGCGAGGCCGTGGGCCCGCAGGCGTTCCTCGATCGCGTGGTGCCCGCGCGAGACGGCGACGGGGGAGTCCGGACCGACCGCCGGGGCGGAGAGTTTGACGACGTGTCCGATGCCGCTCGCGGCCGCGGCCTCGACCGCCCGGATCTCCAACTCGACCTGGAACGGACTGTTGGCCATGGTCAGGAACAGCTGGTCGGCACCCTCGAACGCGGCCCGCAGGGATGCCGGGTCCGCGGCGTCGGCCGCCCGCACCTCGACGGGGGCGGCGGGGTCGAGCCGGGCCCGGAGCCGGTCGGGGTCGCGGCTCAGCGCCCGGGCCGGTACGCCCAGCTCGGTGAGGCGGTGCAGCAGTGCGCTGCCGGTGGCTCCGGTGGCTCCCATGACGACGATCATCGGTGGTTCCTCTCAGGGGGGTGTGGCGGACGGTGGGTCAGGACGCGCTGTGCGGGCCGCCGTCCGGCTCGCGGTGCAGGACGCGCCAGCGCCAGCTGACGATGGCGGCGGCGAGGGCGGCCGAGACCGGGAGGTCCATGGGCAGGCGGTCGAGCACGGGGGTGAGGTGTACGCCGGTCCGGCCGTCGAGGCCGGTGGTGGTGAGGTGGGCGGCCAGGGCGGCGACGGCGGCGGCGGCCAGGGCGGCGCCCCCGGCGAGCAGCGCTTTCGGCGCTCTGGCCGGCCATCGCCGGCGGGTGCGGCCGCGCTGGAGCCAGCCGCCGGTCAGGGCGGCGGCCAGGGCCGAGCCGCCGGCGATGGAGGTGCCGGCGGCGATGGCCAGGCCGGTCTGCCCGGTGATCAGGCCACCCGCGCCGGCGCTGAGCGCCGGGGCGGCGTACGCGACCAGTACCTCGCGCCCGAGTGCGAAGCGCTTGGGGGCGGTGCCGGCCCGGTCGGTCGGGCCGCCGCGTCGCTTTCCCATGGTGTCCTCGATTTCCGCCCGGGCGTGCTGCTCGGGGCCTGCGATTGAGTGCATGTGATTAGGTGCCTAACTATATGGGCGCGCGAAGGCCCCGCCCGGCGTGCGGGGCCGTGGGCCCGCACGGGGCCCGCGGCCGTGGCTGCGGCTACGGCTCGGTCAGTGCGGTGATGCCCCGCGTGACGCGGGCGAGCAGATCCAGGAAGACGGTGCGCTCCTCGGTACTGAGCTCACCGACCATCGCCTGCAGTCGGCCGAAGTGGTCGGGGGCCAGGTCGCGCAGCTTCTGCGCGCCCCGGGCGGTCAGCACCACCTCGGCCGAGCGCCCGTCCTCGGCCGACGGGCGCCGTACCACCAGCCCGTCCCGTGCGAGGGCGTCGACCAGGCCGGTCACCGTGGCGCGGGACACGCCGAGGCCGGCGGCCAGGCGCGAGGGGGACTTCTCCCCGCCGCTGTCCTCCAGCTCGGCCAGCAGCCGGTAGCGTCCCGTGGACAGGCCGTACCGTGCGAAGTGCGCCTCGCTCGCCTGGCCCAGCCGGGCACCGGCCGCCATCAGCCGGACGGCGACCAGGACGGACTGCGGGTCCGCGTCGAGGCCGTAGTGCCGGATCTGGCGCCGGGCCTGGTCCAGTGTCGGCGCGTCCTCGCCCGGTGCGTCCTCGTTCATGAGAAGTAATATGGCACCTAATCAATTGCTCCGTCAAGGCCGATCCGTCGAACCGGGGCCGATCGGCGGCGGGTCTCGCCTAGGATGTGCCGCGTTTCGGCCGTGGCGGCCGGGGACGGGGGCACGTCCGTGCGCAAGGCGATGACCGGAGCCAACCTGGCGCTCCGCTTCCTGCTGGAGATCTGCGCGCTGGTCGCGCTGGGGATCGGCGGCTACCGGGTGGACGCGCCGCTCGCGGTGCGGGTCCTGCTGGCGGTGGCTCTGCCCCTCGCGGCGGCGCTGCTCTGGGGCCGCTACGCCTCGCCGCGGGCGACCGTGAAGTCCCCGCCCGCCTGGTACCTGACCCAGCTGCTGGTGTTCGGCGGGGCCGTGGCCGCGCTCGCGCTCGGCGGGTACCCGGCGTGGGCGACCATGCTGGGCGCCGTGACGGTGGTCAACACCGCGATCCTGCGGGTGCTCGGGGAGTGGCACCCGTCGATCACGCGGTAGCGTCCGCAGGCCGCGCGGCCCGGGCCGCGGCGCGCGCCCGCCACAGGGTCACCACGCTGATCGCGCACATCAGCACGATCACCGCGGCGGAGATCAGGAAGGCCGGCGAGGTCGGCGAACCCGCACTCGCACCCGCCACCACGTACGCGGCGGTGCCCGGGGCCACGCCGAGCAGCGTGGCCCAGGTGTACGGCCAGAACCGCACCCCGGACAGCGCGCACCCGTAGTTCGCCGCCTGGAACGGCAGCCCGGGAACGATCCGCATCAGCAGGACGCTGCGGAACCCCTGCTCGGTGAGCCGCTGGTCCAGCGCGGTCAGCCACCTCGTGCGGATCAGCGGGCGGATCGCGTCCCGGCCCAGCGCGCGGCCGAGCCAGAAGGCCAGGACCGCGCCCAGCGTGGTGGCCACGACGGCCAGCGCCAGCCCCTGGACCATCCCGAGCAGCAGCCCGGCGGCCGCGTTCAGCGCAGGCTTGGGGACGAACGCCAGGGTGCCCACGGCGTACACCACCGTGGCGATCGGCAGCCGCCAGGGCCCGCCGGCCCGGGACAGCACCGCGGCCGGGTCCCAGAGCAGCAGGGAGCAGGCCAGCGCGGCCAGGACGGCCAGCAGCAGTGCGAGGCGCAGCCAGGCGGAGCGGGTGATCGGCGGGAGTTTGGGCACGGGGCGAGCCTAACCAGCGGCCTGCGGCAGGGGTGCACGCAGGTCCTTCAGCCGGGCGATGTCCGCGGCATGCCGGACCCCCTCCACCCGGTCCGGGTCGTGCCGCCCGTCCGGTGTCTCGATGATCAGCGGCACGCCGGCCGTCGCGGGATGTGCCATCAGCTCCCGGAACGGCTCCGCACCGATGTGCCCGGCGCCGATGTTCTCGTGCCGGTCCTTGCGGGCGCCCGCGACGTCCTTGGAGTCATTGGCGTGGATGAGCCGCAGCCGCCCCGGGCCGGCGGCCGCCACCAGCTCGTCCAGCATCGCGGCGACCCCGCCCGGCTCGGCCAGGTCGTGCCCGGCCGCGAAGGCGTGGCAGGTGTCCAGGCAGACGCCGACCCTCGGGTGGTGCTCCAGCGCCTCGACGTACTCGGCCAGGTCGCCCATCCGCGAGCAGAGCGAGCTGCCCTGCCCGGCGGTCGGCTCCAGCAGCAGCCACGGTGCGTCCGGGCCGAGGCCGTCCAGCTCGTCCAGCAGGGGCAGCACGTCCGCGCGCAGCTGCGCCAGCGCCCCGGTGCGCCCGTCCGCGCAGAGCGCCGAGCCGGTGTGGACCACCACGCCCAGCGCGCCGATCGCGTGCCCCCGCAGCAGCGAGTGGCGCAGCGATCCGACCGACTGCTCCCGGGTCGCGGCCAAGCCCGAGCCGAAGTTGATCAGGTACGGCGCATGCACGTACGCCGGGACGCCCCGCTCCGCACAGGCCGCCCGGAACGCCTCGTCCTGTGCCGGATTCCCGGCCGGCGTCGCCCACCCCCGCGGGTTGGCGACGAACACCTGCACCGCCTCGGCACCGACCTTCTCCGCGTACGCCAGCCCCGTCCCGACCAGCCCGCGCCCGGCGACCGGGACGTGGGCGCCGACGGGGTTGCGGTGCGCGGCTGCGGTAGTCATCGGGGGAGCATCGCACGAGGGCGGCCGGGGAGGTGAATCGGCCCGGGATGCGGCCGAACGGAGACGGCGACCCGCTGGGACCCGGTACGTCGGCGTTCAGACGGCTGCCCTCGGCACCTGGGCGATGAGGCCGCGCAGGGTCTCGGCGAGGTCGGGGACCGGGACCACCGCGCCGCCGAAGAGCCCGGCTCGACGGCCCGTGGGCCCAGCGTAGGGGTGGGGAGGGCCGGGTCAGGCCGATTCGGGCGGTCTCAGGCCGCCGGTTCCAGCCCCGGGGTGCGCTCGCGCTCGGCCGTCGTGTGCTGCCGCAGGGCGTGTGCGCCCGGCACCAGCGCGGCGACCAGGACGGTGACCACGGCGAAGGACGCGGTCAGCGAACTGGCCTGGGCGATGCCGCCGACGATCGCCGGGGCGACCAGCCCGGAGGTGTACGTGATGGTGGCGACGCCGGCGATGGACTGACTGGGATTGGTGCCGGCCCGGCCGGCCGCCGCGAAGGCGAGCGGGACGACGACCGCGATGCCGATGCCGATCAGGGCGAATCCGGGGATGGCGAGGTACGGGGTGCCGGCGGCGACCACGAGCAGACCGCCGAGAGCGGCGGTGGCGCCGCCGAGGCGGACGGTGCGGACCGGCCCGAACCGCCGGACCACCGCGTCGCCGGCCAGCCGTGCGGCGGCCATGGTGGCGGCGAAGGCCGAGTAGCAGGCCGCGGCGGTGCCGGCCGAGGAGCCGGTGACGTCCCGCAGGTAGACGCCGCTCCAGTCCATCGCGGCGCCCTCGGCGAAGACCGCGCAGAAGCCGACCAGGCCGATCGCCAGGGCGGCCCGGGGCGGCAGCGCGAACCGGGGAGGCGCCTCCTCGTCGGCGGCCGGCCGCACGTCCAGCAGGCCGGCGCAGACCGCCTGCGCCAGCAGGGCCAGGATCACCGCGGTCACCGCGAACTGGAGCCTGGCGTCGGTCTGCCGGTGGGCCGCGAGGACGCCGAACCCGGAGGCGACCAGTCCGCCCACGCTCCACATGCCGTGCAGTCCGGACATCACGGACCGGCCGAGCCGCTCCTCCACCTCCACGCCCTGGGCGTTCATCGCGACGTCGGCCATTCCGGCGGTCGCCCCGTACAGGAACAGGGCCAGGCACAGGGCCGGCAGGTTGGGGGAGAGCGCGGGCACGACGAGGCACAGGCACCAGAGCGTCAGCAGACCGCGCACCGCGGCCCGGCCGCCGTAGCGGTGCACCAGCCGCCCGGCCAGCGGCATGGCGAGCGAGGCGCCGATGGCGGGCATGACCAGGGCCAGGCCGAGCCGGCCCGGGCTGAGCCCCAGGTGGTCCTGGATCCACGGGATACGGGTGACGAAGGTGCCGGTCACGGCGCCGTGCACGGCGAACACCAGGGCCACGCTGACCCTGGCCCGTTCCACGTCCTTCAACTTCTGTCCCATGTGATGGGCCCTCCCCGTGCCGGTGGTGCTGCGGACGTTCGATAAATTATCAGGAAGGGATCCTGATAGAAACCTCTGGAAGGATGCAGCTTCATGACCATCGCGCGTACGGCCACCCCGAGCACCGCCCGCGCCATCAACGACCGGCTGGCCCTCGACCTCCTCCTGGAGCGGGGGCCGCTGACCGCGTCCGAGCTGCGCAGCCTCACCGGTCTCTCCCGGCCCACCGTCGCCGACCTGCTGGAACGCCTCCAACGGGCCGGACTCGTGGCACCGGCGGGGGAGAGCGCCCAACTGCGTCGCGGGCCCAACGCCCGGCTGTACGCGCTGGCCGCCGACCGCGCCCACCTGGCGGCCATCGACATCCGCTCCACCGGCGTCACCCTGGTCGTCGCCGACCTGACCGGCCGCACCCTCGCCACCGCCGAGATACCCGCCGGGCCGGACGACCAGGACCTGGCCGGCCGCACCGTACGGGCCCTGCTCGACGCGGCCGCCGAGGCCGGCGCCGACCGGCTGCACACCGTGGCCGTCGGCGCCCCCGGCCTGGTCGACCCGGCCACCGGCGAGCTCAACAACTCCGGCCAACTCCCGCGCTGGCACACCGACCTGCTCGCGGCCCTGCGCTCCAGCACGGGCGTCGAGGCGCTGGAGCGCGCCGAGGTGATCCTGGAGAACGAGGTCAACCTGGCCGGCATCGCCGAGCACCGGCTCGGCGCCGCCGTCGGCCGGGACACCTTCGCGCTGCTCTGGCTCGGCCACGGCGTCGGCGCGGCGGTCGTCCTGGACGGACGGCTGCGCCGCGGTGCCTCCGGCGGCACCGGGGAGATCGGCTTCCTGCCGGTGCCGGGCACGGCGGTGCTGCCGAGCGCCACCGGCTGCGAGGGCGGCTTCCACTCGCTGGTCGGCAGCGCGGCGGTGTGCGCGCTGGCCGAACGCCACGGGCTCGTGGTCGAGCCCGGCGCCGGGCCGGTCCAGCAGGCCGAGCTGGTGCTGCGACAGGCGGTGACGGCCGGCGCCGGCGCCTTCCTGGAGGAGCTCGCCGAACGGATCGCCATCGGCGCGGCCGCGATCTGCGTGGTGCTCGACCCGGGCTGCGTCGTGCTCGGCGGCGAGCTCGGCCGGGCGGGCGGCGCCGAGCTCGCGGAGCTGGTGGAGCGGCGGCTGGCCGCACTCTCGCCGTTCCGCACCGAGGTACGGGCCGGCACGGCCGGCGGCGGTGCGGTACTGGCGGGCGCGGTGCTCACGGCGGGCGACGCGGCCAGGCGGGACCTGTTCGGGGGCGAGTGAGCCTCCGGCCCGGGCCGAAGGGCACCCGAAGGGGTCGCTGACCGCCCGTGAGGTGACGGCACGTCGCCCGGGCCGCCCCCGGTAGGGCAGGATGGCGGCGACACCGTCCGACCACCGCCAGGAGCACTCCCATGGCCCAGCCCCACCGGCCGGTCCACCCGTACCGCATCGGCGAGGCCGCTTCGATGCTCGGCGTCAGCGCGGACACCATGCGCCGCTGGGTGGACGCGGGCCGCGTCGCCGCCGAGCGGGACGAGCACGGGCACCGCATCATCCCCGGCGCCCAGCTCGCCGCCTTCGCCCGCGAACTGGCCAAGCCGGAGAACGCGGTCGCCGAGGGCCGGCCGTCCTCCGCCCGCAACCGCTTCCCCGGCATCGTCACGGACGTGGTGCTCGGTGACGTCGCGGCCCAGGTGGAGATCCAGGCCGGCCCGTTCCGGGTGGTCTCCCTGATCAGCCGGGACTCCGCCGAGGAGCTCGGCCTGGTACCGGGTGCCCCGGCGACCGCGGTGATCAAGTCGACCAACGTCGTGATCGAACGCGGCTGACCCCGAGCCCGAAGCCAGGCCGACCCGCGACCGAGAGAGGTCCCGTCCATGAGCCGCGTGCTCGCCGTCGCCCACCGCGGCGATCCCTACCGCCACCGCGAGAACACCCTCCCCTCCGTGGTCCAGGCCTTCGCGGCCGGAGCCGACGCGGTCGAGGTGGACGTCCGGCTCACCCGTGACGGCGTGCCGGTCCTGCTGCACGACGCGACCCTGGAGCGGCTCTGGGGCGACCCGCGCCCGATCGACCGGGTCACCCTGGACCAACTCGCCGACCTCGGCAGCCCGGGCCTGCGGGTGCCGACCCTCGCCGAGGCCGTCAAGGCCACCGCCGAGACCCCCGCCGCCCGGCTGCTGATCGACCTGGATACCCCGGGCCCGGTCGCGGCCACCGTGGAGGCCGTCGCCGCCCTGGGCGCCGAGGACCGGGTGGCCTACTGCGGCCCGGCCACCGCGATGCTGGCCGTCCGCGAGCTCGCCCCCGCCGCCGAGCTCGCCCTCACCTGGAAGCAGCCCCGCCTGCCCGTCCGCGCCCTGCTGGACGACCTGCGGCCGCACTCCATCAACCCGCCCTTCGGCCTGGTCGACGCCGGGTTCACCGCGGCGGCGCACGACGCCGGCCTGGCCGTCTCCACCTGGACGGTCGACCTGCGCCGCACCATGGTCCGGATGCTGCGGGCCCGTGTCGACTCGGTCACCACCAACCGGATCGCGCTGCTGCGCTCGGTCCTCGACCGCGCCGCCGCCCGGTGACCGCGTCGCAGACGCTGCCCGAGCTCGGTGCCCAGGCCCTCGGGCGGGCCCTGCTGGCCCGCCAGCACCTGCTGGAGCGCACGGCCCACGACCCCCTCGCGATGGTCCGGCACCTGGGCGGACTCCAGGCCCAGGCCGTCCCCGAGCCGCCCTACCTCGGCCTGCTGTCCCGGATCGAGGGCTTCCGCCCCGAGCAGCTGACCACCCTGATCGAAGGCCGCCGGGTGGTCCGGATCGCCCTCCAGCGCGGCACCATCCACCTGGTCACGGCCGAGGACTGCCTGACCCTGCGCCCGTTGCTCCAGCCGATGCTGGACCGCGGTCTCGCCTCCAACTGGGGCAAGCGGCTGCCCGGGGTGGACCTCGACCGGGTCGCGTCGCGGGCCAGGACCCTGGTCGAGGCCGAGCCGCTGACCTTCCAGCACCTCGGCCCGCTGCTGGCCGAGCGGTTCCCGGCCGGCGACCCGGCCGCGCTCGCCCAGGCCGCCCGCTGCCGGCTGCCGCTCGTCCAGGTGCCGCCGCGCGGCCTGTGGGGCCGCAGCGGGCCCGCCGCGCACACCACCGCCGAGCACTGGCTCGGCCGGCCGCTCGCCGCCGACCCCTCGCCGGACGAGCTGGTGCTGCGCTACCTCGCGGCCTTCGGCCCGGCCACCGCGGCGGACGCCCAGAAGTGGTGCGGGCTCACCGGCCTCGGCGCCGTCCTCAAACGTCTGGCCCCGCAGCTGCTGCTGTTCCGGGACGCCCACGGCCGCACCCTGTACGACCTGCCGCAGGCCCCCCGTCCCGACCCGTCGGCGCCCGCCCCGGTCCGGCTGCTCGCCCCGTTCGACAACCTGCTGCTCTCGCACGCCGACCGCACCAGGGTGCTCCCGGAGGAGTACCGGCCCCGGGTCATGACCCAGAACGGCATCGTGCTCGGCTCGGTCCTGGTCGACGGCCTGGTCGCCGGAGTCTGGCGGATCGAGGACGGCGTCCTGCGGGTGCGGGCCTTCGGCCGGCTCGGCCGGTCGGACCTGGCCGGGATCGAAGGCGAGGGCGCCCGGGTCCTGGCCTTCGGCGGCGACACCGGCGGCCGGGTGGCCGTCGACCGGGAGGCCTGAGCGCGGGGCGGGCGGCGCCGGCGGCCGTGGGCCGCGCCGACCTCCCGTCAGGCCCCGTGCGGCGCTGCCGTGCCGGCGGACGCGCCGGGAGTCCGCCCTGCGGACGGTTCAGCAGATCGTCTGCTGAGATGGTCGGGTCAGGAGCGGCCGGCCAGGCGGAGGTGGGAATGTCGGCGGAGCCCACGCCACCGGGCGCGGACGCCGGGCGGCCCGGCGGGCGCCGACCCTCCGAATCGCTTCCGCCCTCCGTCCGGACGGCCGCCGCCTGGTCCGTCGCGGTGATCCTCTTCATCACCGTCGCCGCGCTGGTCGTCTACGCCTTCGTCGCGCTGCGCGCCGCCACCATCCCGATGATCGTCGCGCTGCTCGGCACCGCGCTGCTGCAGCCCGTGATGCCGTGGCTGGTGGCGCACGGACTGCGCCGCGGACTCGCCGCCGGCCTGACCTGTGTCGTCCTGGTGGCGGGGGTCTGCAGCGTGCTGGCCGTCCTCACCAACTCCCTGGTGCACAGCGCCCCGCAGATCGCCGACTCGCTGCGGCAGGCCGGCGACCGGCTCGCCACCTGGCTGGGGCCCGCCGGCGACCGGCTCCAGCAGGCGCTCTCCGACTCCGCGACCTCCGGCAGCTCGGCCGGCAGTTCGCTGGTCGGCGCCCTGGCCGGCGGCGTGCTCTCCGGCCTCGGCATCGCCGTGCAACTCGTCACCGGCGGCGTCCTCGCCCTCGCCCTGGTGTTCTTCTTCCTCCGCGACGGGCACCGCAGCGCCGACCTCGTCCGCTCGGTGCTGTCCGCCGACCACGCCGAGACCGTCGTCGCCTGCGGACAGCAGGCCTTCACGGCGATGGCCGGCTACATGCGCGGCACCACCGTGATCGCCCTGATCGACGCGGTGTTCATCACCATTGGCCTGCTGATCCTCGGTGTCCCCGGCGCCGCCGGCCTGGGCGCCCTGGTCTTCCTCGGCGCCTTCGTGCCGTTCATCGGCGCCTTCCTCTCCGGCACCGTCGCCGTCCTGGTGGCGCTGGCCCAGGGCGGGCTCAGCATCGCGCTGTGGACCCTGGGCGTCGTCCTCGCGGTCCAGATGGTCGAGGGCAACGTCCTGCAACCCCTGATCCAGAGCCGCACCGTCGAACTGCACCCCGCGACCATCATGTTCGCGGTGGTCGCCGGCGCCGGGATCGCCGGCATCATCGGCGCCCTGATCGCCGTGCCGATCTGCGCCGCGGGCCTCGGCGTCGTCGCCGTCCTGCGCGGCCGCCCGCTGGGCCGACCGGCCCCCTGACGCCGCCCACCCGGAATCCTGTTGCGACGCCTCGGCGAACTCCGGTAGCACTGACGCATGATGACCGGCGACAAGATCGCACTGCGGGCCCGCACCGAGGCGGACGTCCCCACCCTGCACACCGAGCTGTACGAGGACGTCCTCGGGCGCTCCCGCGGCGACTCCCGGCCCTGGCGGCCGATCCCCGCCCAGCACTCGCCGTTCGCCCCCGGCAAGCCCGACGACGACGACGGCGCCGCCGTCTTCTCCGCGGTCGAACTCGCCACCGGCGAACTCGCCGGCGAAGCGATCCTCTGGGGCATCGACCCGCACAACCGCACCGGCCACATCGGCCTCGCCCTGCGCCCGTCCTTCCGCGGCCGCGGCCTGGGCACCGACATCGTCCGCACGCTCTGCGAGTACGGCTTCGCCGTGCGCGGCCTGCAGCGGCTGGGCATCGAGACCCTCGCCGACAACGAGGCCATGCGCGGCGCCGCCCTGCGGGCCGGCTTCACCCAGGAGGGCCAACTGCGGCGCTCCGCGTGGGTCCACGGCTCCTTCCTGGACGAGGTGATCTTCGGCCGGCTGGCCGAGGAGTGGCATGCCGGGCGGAGCTGACCCGGTGCCCGGCCGGGCGGCCGCACCGTTCCTGTACGTGGTGGTCTGCGCCGCCGGGGTGGCCGGCGGCGTCGGCGAGCTGATCACCGCCGCCCGGGACGACGGCTGGCGGGTCGGCGTGGTGGCCACCCCCACCGCCCTCGGCTTCTTCGACCGGCCCGCGATCGAGGAGCTGACCGGCCACCCGGTCCGCTCCGCCCTGCGCACCCCGGGCGAGCCGAAGCCGCTGCCCCCGGCGGACGCGATCGCCGTCGCGCCCGCCACCTTCAACACCGTCAACAAGTGGGCCGCCGGCATCAGCGACACCCTCGCCCTCGGCATCCTCTGCGAGGCCCTGGGGCTGGGCACCCCCACCGCCGTCCAGCCCTGCCTGAACGCCGCCCAGGCCGCCCACCCCGCCTACCCCGCCAGCCTGGCCGTCCTGCGCTCCACCGGCGTCCTGATCGGCGGTCAGCCACCGGTGGGCGGCACCGAGATCGGCGGCCGCACCGCCTTCGACTGGACCGAACCGCTCGCCCTGCTGCGCCCCACGCTCCTGGCCCACCGGGCCGGCTGACCGGCACCGCCGAAGCCCGGAGGCGAACCGGGCGGTAGGGTCGGGGAAAGTCACGGCGCCGCAGGCACGGACCTGCGGCGCGGCACGGATCAGAGGGGCGCTGACCAGAGCATGGAGTTTCGGACGGACATCCTCGGCGAGCCCTACGAGGCCGCCGTCCTCCCGCTGCGCCCCGACGAGGAGGGCGACGTCAGCGCCACCCTGGTCCGCCGCCTGGTGCCCGGCGCCGAGCGGGCCGTGCTCTACGTCCACGGCTACGTGGACTACTTCTTCCAGACCCACCTGGCCGACCACTTCACCGCCGCGGGCTACTCCTTCTACGCCCTCGACCTGCGCAAGTACGGACGCTCGCTGCGGACCCACCAGTCGCCCAACTTCGTCCGCGACCTGACCGCCTACGACGAGGAGCTGGACGAGGCCGTCCGGATCATCCGCGAGGTCGACGGCCACACCCGGCTGCTCGTCAACGGCCACTCCACCGGCGGACTGATCACCGCGCTGTGGGCCGACCGCCGCTCCGCGCGCGGCCTGGTCGACGCGCTCTTCCTCAACAGCCCGTTCCTGTCGATGCCCGCCGCGCCCGCCGTGCGCGCGCTCGGCGCCCCCGCCGTGGAGGCGATGGGACGGCTCGCCGGCACCCGCAAGCTCCCCTCCACGCTCAACCCGCACTACGTGCACAGCCTGCACCGCGACCACCGCGGCGACTGGGACTTCGACCTCACCCTCAAGCCCGCCGAGGGCTTCCCGCTCTACGCCGGCTGGCTCGCGGCGATCCAGCGCGGCCACCGCATCGTCCGGCGAGGCCTGGGCATCGAGTGCCCGATCCTGCTGATGGCCTCCACCGCGAGCACCAGCACCACCCGGTGGGACCCGGCCCTGCACCGCACCGACGCCGTCCTGCGCGCCGACGACATCGCCGCGCTCGGCCCCCGGCTCGGGCGCAGCGTCACCGTGGTCCGGATCGACGGCGGCATGCACGACCTGGTGCTCTCCGGCGAGCAGGTCAGGAACCGCGTCTTCACCGAGCTCGACCGCTGGCTGACCGCCTACCTCCCGGCGGACGGCGCGTGAGCACACCCGGCGAGGAGCCGCGCCCGGTCGAGCGGCCGGTCGACCTCGGCACCGCCAGACTGATGCCCGACCTCGACCGGGAGAGCGGCTGGCTGCTCACCCTCGACGGGACCCCGCAGTCCTACGTCGACCTCGCCGACCCGACCCACCTCGAATTCGAGTACGTGCAGCGGCTCGCCCACCTGGCCGACACCCTCGCGCCCGCCGGGCAGCCGCTGACCGCCCTGCACCTCGGCGGCGGCGCCCTCACCCTGCCCCGCTACCTGGCCGCCACCCGGCCCGGCTCCCGGCAGCGGGTCGTCGAGGTGGACGGCCGGCTGGTCGAGTTCGTCGCCGACCGGCTGCCCTGGCCCGACGGCATCGAGGTCACCGTGGGCGACGCCCGCGCCGCCCTCGCCGACACCCCCGCCGCCTCGGCGGACCTGCTGGTCGCCGACGTCTTCCACGGCTCGCGCACCCCCGCCCACCTCACCACCGTCGAGTTCCTCGCCCTGGCAGCCGCCGCGCTGCGCCCCGGCGGCTGCTACGCCGCCAACCTCGCCGACGGTCCGCCGCTGGCCTTCGCCAGGGCCCAGGCGGCCACCCTGCGCCAGGCCTTCCCGTACACCTGCCTGGTCGCCGAGCCCTCGGTCCTGCGCGGGCGCCGGTACGGGAACATCCTGCTGGTCGGCTCCACGGCACCCCTGCCGGTCCGGGAGCTCAGCCGCCGGCTGGCCGCCGACCCGTTCCCCGCCCGGCTCGCCGACGAGGACGAGCTCGCCGCGCTGGCCGGCCGCACCCGGCCCGTCACCGACGACGGCGCCGAGGACTCGCCGCCGCCCCCGGACGGCGCGTTCAGCGTGGGCTGATCGCCTGGGCTGCCGAGCGGGTGGCCTGATGTCACAATGCCGGAGTACCGGACGGGTGGAGGAGCGGGACATGACGGGCGATCAGCCGACACGGGTCAGGGCCGAGCTGGAGGCGGTCCCGGAGACCGCGCTCTGGACCCTCTACCACCGGGCGGCCGAGGCCCGCCGCCCCGACACCGTGCTGCCCGACCAGGCCGCCGTCGACCTCGTCGACAGCCTCGACTTCCCCTTCGCCGAGCGCTTCGGCCCCGCCGACAGCCGGGCCGGCCGGATCCAGAGCCGGCTGCAGGGTCTGCGGGTGCGCTGCTTCGACCGGGAGGTCTCGGACTTCCTCGCCCGCTCCCCGCGCGGCACGGTCGTCTGCCTCGGGGAGGGCCTGGAGACCCAGTACTGGCGCGTCGACAACGGCCGCGCCCAGTGGCTCACGGTGGACCTGCCCGAGCTGATCGCCCTGCGCGAGCGGGTGCTCCCGGCCGGTCCGCGGCAGCGCCTGCTGGCCGGATCGGCCACCGACCTCGGCTGGGCCGACCAGGTCGAGCCCGGCCAGGACGTCCTGATCACCGCCCAGGGACTGCTGATGTACCTGCGCCCGGGCCAGGTCCGCGACCTCATCGCGGGCTGCGCCGAGCGCTTCCCCGGCGCGGGCATGGTCTTCGACACCGTGCCGCGCTGGTTCGGCCGGCTCACCGTCGAGGGGAAGATGCGCAGCCACCGGTACCAGGCCCCGCCGATGCCCTGGTCCATGGACGCGGGCGAGCGGGCCAAGCTGGCCACCGCCCACCCGGCCGTCGTCGAGATCCGCGACGTCCGCCCGACCGGTGGCCCCGGCCTGCTCGGTGCGGCCGTGGACGCGGTCGTCCGGCTGCCGGTGGTGTCCTCCTACCGCCCCTCGGTGGTGGCGCTGCGCTTCGCGGCCCGGCCGGGCACCGCCCCGGCGCGCTGACCCCGGGCCGCTACCGCGCGTACAGGTCCTGGATCTCCAGGCCGTCCGGGCCGAGGCCGGTGCGTTCGGCGTGCTCGCGCATCCGGGGCCCGTACTCGGGGTGCTCGACCAGGCCGGTGTAGGTGTCGAGGTCGAGGTCGAGCACGCCGGCCTCGTGGGCGAGGTACACGTCCAGCCCCGGGTACATCACCGCCACGTACGGCAGGTCGTCGACGTCGGTGACCAGGACGGGGTACTCACCGGCCGAGTCCGGCTCGCCGACGTACAGCAGCCGGCGGGAGTCGCTGCCGCCCGCGAGCGGGAAGCAGCGGCCCGGCAGCACCGTCTCGAACTCGCCGACCATCTCCGACCAGACCGCGTCCGCGGAGCCGAAGCCGTACAGCAGGTCGGTGGCGGCCTGCAACGGGAGCCCGGCGAGATCGGGGGCGGCCGGATCCGGGTACCAGCCGAGGCCGGCCAACCAGGAGGCGTCGAAGGCCAGCCAGCGGCGCAGACTCGGCGGCAGCGGACGCCCTCCGGGCAGCCGGAGCTTGTCGAGGACCTCGGCCGGCAGCGGGACGGGCCGATCGGGCATCGGGGCGTCGCAGGAGGCCCAGCCGTCCTGGCGCACCGTCGCGACGACCAGGTCGACCAGCGCGGCGCCGTGCAGGTTCGCATCCATGGGCGGCAGTGTCGCACCCGTGTCGGACACCCGGCCGGGCCGCCCGCCGTCGTCCAATGGGGAGAGCCGCCAGCCCCTCCGCCGACGCAGGAGCCCGCCGTGACCGAACCCCGCACGCTGCTGACCGGCCTCGTCCTCGGGGAGTCGCCCCGCTGGCACGACGGGCGGCTCTGGTTCTGCGACTGGGGAGCCCGGGAACTGGTCGCCGTGGACGCGGCCGGCCGCCCCGAGGTGGTGCTGAGCGTGGCGGCCTTCCCGTTCTGCATCGACTGGCTGCCGGACGGCACCCTGCTGGTCGTCCACGGCAACGACCGGCTGCTGCTGCGCCAGGACGCCGACGGTTCCCTGGTCACCCACGCCGACCTGCGGGGCGTGTGCGACCGCCCGTGGAACGAGGTGGTCGCGGACGGCCGCGGCAACGCCTACGTCAACAGCATCGGCTTCGACCTGATGGCCGGCGAGCCACCGGCCCCCGGCGTCCTCGCCCTGGTCGCCCCCGACGGCTCCGCGCGGCAGGTGGCGGACGGGCTGGAGTTCCCGAACGGCATGGCGATCACCCCCGACGGCTCCACCCTGATCGTCGCCGAGTCGTACGGTGGCCGGCTCACCGCCTTCGACGTCCGGCCCGACGGCGGCCTGGCGAACCGGCGGGTCTGGGCCGCGGTGGAGGGCGCCGCCCCCGACGGGATCTGCCTCGACGCGGAGGGCGCCGTCTGGTACGCGGACGTGCCCGACCGGTGCTGCGTCCGGGTGCGCGAGGGCGGCGCCGTACTGGCCCGGATCGAGCTCGACCGCGGCTGCTTCTCCTGCGCCCTCGGCGGCGAGGACGGCCGGACGCTGTTCATGACGGCGGCCGAGTGGCCCGGGCCGGACAGCTCCTCCGACGGCGCCCGGACCGGCCTGGTGCTGGCCGCCGACGCCCCCGCGCCGGCCGCGCGCCGTCCCTGACCGGCGCGGCGCGGGAACCGGCGGCGGGCCCGAGGCGTTTCAGGTCGGGGCAGCCGGACCGGTTAGGCTGGTTCTCCGGGGGGAGCCTCGCCGTATCCGCGCGCGTGGGGCCGTTCTCGCACCACGGCAGTTGTCGCACCACGCCCACGGAGGTAGTCCGTCTTGCACATCGACCAGTGGATCGACGGTGTCTCGCCCGCCGCGGTGTACGCCATCGTCGGCCTGATCATCGGACTGGAGAGCCTCGGTATCCCGCTGCCCGGCGAGATCGCCCTCGTCTCGGCCGCGCTGCTGGCGGCGCAGGGCCACGTCAGCCCGTGGTGGGTGGCGATCTGCGCGATCCTCGGTGCGATCATCGGTGACTCGATCGGCTACTCGATCGGGCGCAAGGGCGGCAAACCGCTGTTCGAGAAGCTCGGCCGCAGGTTCCCCAAGCACTTCGGCCCCGAGCACCTGGAGAGCGCCGAGCGCTCGTTCCAGAAGTGGGGGATGTGGGCGGTCTTCTTCGGCCGGTTCGTCGCCCTGCTGCGGATCTTCGCCGGGCCGCTGGCCGGCGCGCTGCGGATGCCGTACTGGAAGTTCCTGACCGCCAACGTGCTCGGTGGCATCGCCTGGGCCGGCGGCACCACCCTGCTCGTCTACCAGGTCGGCAAGGTCGCCGAGAAGTGGCTGAAGAGCTTCTCCTGGATCGGCCTGGTGGCGGCCGTGCTGGTCGGCGGCGGCTCGGCCTGGCTGATGAAGCGCCGGGCGGCCAAGGCCAGGGAGGGCCACCCCGAGGTGGTCGGGGAGAAGAGCGGAACCCCGGTGGAGCCGGTCGCCGACCGGAGCTGATCCGCTGTCACCCCGGTCGGATAGGGTTGCGGACGATCCATCCGAGCGGACGCCTGGAGGCGCGGCCATGAGCCAGCAGCAGTGGACGGCAGTCGACGACTACTTCTCCGAGGTCCTGATCGGCCCGGACGAGGTGCTGGCGAACGCGCTGGCCGCCGCCGACGAGGCCGGGCTCCCGCAGATCAACGTCGCCCCCAACCAGGGCAAGCTGCTCCAGCTGCTGGCCGTCACCCAGGGCGCCCGGCGGATCCTGGAGATCGGCACCCTCGGCGGCTACAGCACCATCTGGCTCGGCCGCGCCCTGCCCGCCGACGGCTCGCTGGTCACCCTGGAGATCGACCCGGCACACGCCAAGGTCGCCGAGGCCAACCTGGAGCGCGCCGGCCTCGCCGGGCAGGCCCGGGTCCGGGTCGGCCGCGCCGTCGACACCCTGGCCCGGCTCGCCGAGGAGGGCGCCGAGCCGTTCGACTTCGTCTTCGTGGACGCCGACAAGCCGAGCAACCCGGTCTACTTCGAGTGGGCCCTTCGGCTCACCCGCCCCGGCGCACTGATCGTGGTCGACAACGTGGTGCGCGGTGGCAAGGTCGCCGACGCCGACTCCACCGACGCCGCCGTGCTCGGCGTCCGCAGGATGCACGAGCTGATCGCCGCCGAGCCCCGGGTCACCGCCACCTCCGTACAGACCGTCGGGGTCAAGGGCTACGACGGCTTCACCCTGATCCGGGTCGAGAACTGAGGGCCGCCGCGATGAGGATCGGACTGCTGGGCACCGGGCCCTGGGCCCACCGGGTGCACGCGCCCGCGCTGGCCGCCCACCCGGGGACCGAGTTCGCCGGCGTCTGGGGCCGGCGGCCCGCAGCGGCGGCCGAGCTGGCCGCGCCGTACGGCGTACCGGTGTACGAGGACCTGGACGAGCTGCTGGCCGGGGTGGACGCGGTCGCCGTCGCGCTCCCGCCGTCCGTCCAGGGCGAGCTGGCCCTGCGTGCGGCGCAGGCCGGGCGTCATCTGCTGCTCGACAAACCCGTCGCGCTGGAGCCCGCCGCGGCGCGCCGGGTCGCGGAGACCGCCGCCGGGCGGGGCCTGGCCTCGGTCGTCTTCTTCACCCTGCGCTTCAACGCCGACCAGTCCCGGTGGCTGGCCGAGCAGGCCGCGCGGGACGGCTGGTTCACGGCCCGCTGCGAGTGGCTCGGCGCCGTGTTCACCTCGCCGGACAGCCCGTACGCGGCCTCGCCCTGGCGTAAGGAGAAGGGCGCCCTCTGGGACGTCGGGCCGCACGCGCTGTCCATGCTGCTGCCCGTCCTCGGAGACGTCGAGCACGTCACCGCGGCCGGCGGCCCGGGCGACACCGTGCACCTGGTGCTCCGGCACGCCGCGGGCGCCAGTTCCACCCTCACGCTCAGCCTGAGCACCCCGCCCGAGGCCGCCGTCGACGGCGTCGGCCTCGAACTGCGCGGGGCCGCCGGTCTGACCAGGATGCCCGCCCGCAACGAGGGCCCGGTCGAGGCCTACGGCCGGGCGATCGACGCCCTGCACACGGCCGCCGCCGGTGGCCCGGCACACCCCTGTGACGCGGCCTTCGGAGCGCGGGTGGTGGAGATCCTCGCGGCGGCCGAACGCTCCCTGGACGGCGGCGCCGGCCTCGCCCTCTGAGACCGGTCGGCGGCGGGCTCAGGCCGGCTTGGGCCGGCGGTCGGCCGGGCGGCTGGGCGGGATCGGGACGGCCGGGAAGTCGCGCGGGCCGGTCCACAGCGAGGGGACGGCGTCGCTGCGGCGCGCCAGCTCGTAGCCGATGGCCTCGTAGTTGACCCGCCAGCCGCGGAAGTGCGGCCAGGCCTCGGCGGCGTCGCGTTCGGCCGGGAAGCCGCTGGCGGTCACCATGGCGACGGCGGCGTCGAACTCGGCGAAGCCGAGCCGGATCGGGCCGTCCGGCTCGGGGTCGGGGTCGTAGGGGATCCGCAGCGCGCCGGCGATGTCGCGCATGGCCGTGAAGCCCGCGCGCAGCACCAGACGGGCCTCCGGCGGGGCGCTGCGCGGATTGAGGGAGAGCTGCATCGCGGCGGCGTCCAGGACGGCGATCAGCCCGACCACCCAGTTGCGGTGCGGCTGCGGGGAGCGGAACGACAGCAGGACCGGGTAGTTGGAATGGCCCTCGCCGATGTCGGCGGCCAGCCGCTCCCAGTCGCGGTAGAGCTCGGGCAGCGCCGTCTCGGTGCCGACCAGGGACTGCCGGGCCAGCAGCTCGGGGCCCCAGGCCGGGGCTCCGGCGCGGGACTGCAGCAGGGTGACCTCCACCTCCCGCCGGTTGTAGGCGCCGTACAGGGTCGGCAGGTAGCCGATCAGCAGAGCGATGATCAGCGGGCCGGTCGCGGCGGCCAGGAAGTCGAGGGCCGACAGCCGGAGCCGGTCGCCGCTGGCGAAGCCGAGGGTGAAGAGGCTTGAGCCGGCCTCCCGGAAGCAGACGTTCCAGCCGAGGTCGGAGGTGCCGTAGAGCAGCAGCGTGTACGCGGTGAGGGTGCCGAGCAGCCAGCAGCCGAGCGTGCAGACCAGGATCAGCGGGGCGAGCCAGGTCTGCAGCCGGTCGAGCGTCCGGTAGCCGCCGAACGGCGCGGCGATGAGCCGCAGCAGGGCGCGCAGCACCGCCCACAGCCGGTTCACCAGCGCCGAGTAGAGCCCTCGCGGCACCACCAGGGTGCGCAGGATGCTCGCGATGGTGACGCCCAGCAGAACGAGCCCGGCCAGGGCGATGATCAACCTCATCCGCCCATTGTGTCCCGGGAGCCTCACCGCTCCGAGCCTGGGTCGCGCCCCGGCCCCGTCGACGGGCCCTGGGGACGGGCCCGTGGACAGCCCCTGGGAGGGGCGGCGCGGCTGTGGCACGATGGCGGCTCAGCGCCCGTCGAGGGCCTGCCGACCGGAGAACTGGAGCATCGAACGTGGCGAGCGAGCTGACCTTCCGTACCGCCGGACCGGCCGACATCCCCGCCCTGGTGGCGCTGGTCGAGTCCGCCTACCGCGGCGAGGCGAGCCGGGTCGGGTGGACCACCGAGGCCGACCTCCTGGCGGGCCGACGGACCGACACCGAGGGGGTCGCCGACGTGATCGCCCGGGAGGGCTCGGTGGTCCTGCTCGCGGAACGGGACGGCGAGCTGCTGGCCTGCTGCCAGCTGGAGCGGCGCGAGGGCACCGCCTACTTCGGGATGTTCTCCGTCCGGCCCGAGCGGCAGGGCGGCGGCCTGGGCGGCGAGGTGCTGGCCCGCGCCGAGCGGCTCGCCCGGGAGGAGTGGGGCGCGGCCGAGCTGGAGATGACGGTGATCGAGCAGCGCGCCGACCTGATCGCCTGGTACGAGCGGCGCGGCTTCAGCCGCACCGGCGAGTACTCGCCCTTCCCCTACGGCGACGAGCGCTTCGGTGTGCCGCTCCGCCCCGACCTCAGGTTCGAGCGGCTGGCCAAGTCCCTCTGAGCGCGGGCCGGGCCGGTCAGGCCGGGTCCGGCCCGTCGCCGCGGCGCCACTCGACGTAGCGGCCGGACTCCCTGGTCAGCCCGGTCAGGAACCACAGCAGCACGGCGGTGTCGTCCGTCCAGCCCACCACCGGGAAGACGTCCGGCAGGACGTCGACCGGGCTGAGCAGGTACAGCGCCGCGAACAGCCCGAGCCCCACCAGCTTGCCCGGCCCGACACCGGGGTAGCGGTGCCGCAGCACGTCCCCGACCAGGCCCGGCAGCGCCACCACCCGGGACCCGAGCCCGGGAGCGCCGGGCCGGCGGGTCTCCCGGTACAGGCCCCAGGCGGAGCGGGAGACGGCCGCGCCGTTCAGCCCGCGCACACCCCGGCCGGAGCGGCGCTTCGCCGGTACTCCTCTGCCCATGACGGTCTCCTCCCGCGTACGGAGCCGCCTACCCTCACCGCGGCCCCCTATGCACGGTACGCGACGGCGGTACCCGCCCGGGGTGCCGTTGCCGTACCGGCCTCAGCCGCCGTAGAGGCCGCGGCAGGTCCGTGCCTGCTCCGACCCCGGCTGCCACTGGCCGAGCCGCTCGGCCTCCGCACAGACCCCCAGACCGGAGAGCAGCGCGAACGAGGGGCTCGGCTTCACCCGTGTGCCGGTGCTCGGTGACCGGTGGGCCGACGGAGAGGGCCGGTCCTTGGGCGTACGGCGGGCGGACGGCGAGGGCGACGGCGACAGCCCGGGAGTCTGCGGCGCGGCCGGCTCGGCCGGCGCGGCCGGTTCGGCCGCGCGGCGGACCGGCTCCGCGAGCACGGCCTCGGCGACGGGGGAGGAGGTCGGCGGCGGCGCCAGCGGGGCCGGGCTCGGCCCGTTCGTCGCGGTGCCGCCGCCGACCAGCGTGCCGGTGTCCTCCGAGGCCAGTGGCCCGCAGGTGGCCAGCAACCCGCCCAGGACCATGGCTCCGCCGAGCAGGACCGCGACCCGCGCCACCCGGGGCGGATGCCGGCGCGGCGGGGTGAACGCCGGCTCCCACGGCGCGGGGGGCGGAGCCGGCGGCGGCTCGGTGGGCTGCTGCTCCCACGCGTACTGCCAGGGTGGCTGCCATTGCTCGTCCATCGTGTCCCTCCACGCCGTCGCCCGACCGTTCCCTGGCCGGGCCCGCCGTGCCCAACGACGGACCGGCGGTTGCGGAACGGCTGACGGGGTGCGTCCACCCGGCCGAGGCACGGATGCGCCCGGCGCGGGCCGGGACGATCCTGACGGGATGGAGAACCTCATGGAAACCCTCAGGGACACCGTCGGAAGCACCGCCCGGGACAGGGAGCGCAGGATGGACGCGAGCAGGCAGCTGGACGTGGAACCGCTGGTCGAGATCGCCGAGTTCCGGACCGACAGCCGCTACCGGCTGGTCCACTTCAAGGGCGCGGGCTGGAAACCGCTGGCCCCCGAGGAGTTCGAGCCCGAGCTCAAGCACTTCTTCCCCGACCTCGACCCGCACGACCCGAAGCTGGTCTACTGGGAGGACCGCCCGTGGGAGTGGCCGGCCTGGCGTCCGGGCGAGGCCTGACGGCCCGTCGGGCCGCGGTGCCGGCCTTCTCCGGCACCGGCCCCGCCGGCGGTGCCCGGGCCGTACCCTCGACGGATGCGAACAGCAGCGTGGACCGAGGCCTGGACGGCCGGCGACCGGGCCGTCCACATCGGCGACGTCGCCGACTTCAACGCGCAGTTCCTGCCGCAGTCCGCCGAGAGCAGGCGCCAGGGCCACCACTACTCGTGCCTGGCGGCGTTCTACAGTCCCCATCCCGCCGTCCTGGTGCTGCCGCACCAGGTGGAGGAGGCGTGGGTGCGGCTGCTGGAACGCGAGCTCGGCTGGTCGGCCGTGGAACTGCACAGCGGGCTCGCCGGGGACGGGCTGATGGCCCCGGCGCTGGCCGCCCGGCCCGCCCTGCGGCAGCGGATCGACACGCTCGGCCTGCCGGTCCGCCACTGGGGCCGCAGCTCGCCCGACGACCCCGCGCTCGCGGCCGTCCGCCGGTACGAGGCCAAGGACGCGTCGCACGTCCTGTTCGCCCGGCTCGCACCCGGCCACCCGGGCATCCGCGTCCCGGCCCAGCAGAGCGTCGAACCCGGTCGCCGGCTGGCGCGGCTGCTCGCCGCCCGGGCCGCCGAGGGCCGCACCACCGTCCTCAAGGCCCGGCACGGCGTCGGCGGCTTCGGCACCGCCGTTCTGACCCCGGGGCAGATCGCCCTGGCCGGCGGTGCCAGGGCCCTGCTCCGCCGGCTGACGGACCGGCAGATCCTGCCGCCCGGCGAACGCCTGCTGGTGGAGGAGTACGTCGACGGCGCCGGCCGACTGCGCAACCCCACCTTCGACGGGGTGATCGCCGAGGACGGCTCGGTCCACCCGGTCGGGGTCGGCCTGATGGACGTCGAGGGCACCGGCTACCGCGGCGCCACCGTCGGGCCGGGCCTGCTGCCGGACGGGCTGGCCGACACCGTCGCCGGGTTCGGCGTGGCCGTCGGCCGCGAACTGGCCCGTGCGGGCCACCGCGGCTGGTACGACGTCGACTTCGTCACCGACCGGTCCGGTCGGCCGGCCCCCACCGAGACCAACCTGCGGCTCACCGGCCCCGCCGTCGCCTTCATGATCAAAGCCCGGCTGGACGCCGTGCGCGGCCCCGGACACCTGGTGCGTACCCTCGACCGGCTGCCGCTCGGCGCCCGCCTGGGCCCGCAGGCACTCCTGGCCCACCTGGACCGGCTGGCCGGGCGCTGCGCGCCGTTCGGCGCCACCCTGCTGCCGACCATCCCCACCGCGGGCTTCGAGCCGGAGCCCACGGTGGGGATCGCGCTGGCCGCGAGGGGCCCGGACGCGCTGGACGCGCTGGACGCGCTGGACGCGGCGGAGGCGGTGGTCCGGTCCGCGAACCTGGCGCTCGGCGACCCGTTCGACGCCCTGGAACCGCGGCCCTGACGCGAGGTCAGAGCGCCGTCGGCCGGGCGGGCGCCCGCCACGCCAGGAAGCGCACCACGACCGCCGCCGAGGCGATCAGCGCCATGTTGAACACCACCGCCAGCGTCGCCTGGGCGGGCCAGTCGTGCGCGGACGTGGTCCGGTAGGCGTTGTCCTGCGGCCACCAGGATGCCAGCAGCCACACCAGGGCCAGCCTGGTCAGCAGTGTCAGCCCCGCCGGCCGGCCGTGCCGGTCCAGCATCCGCCCGCCCAGGAACAGCACGGCGACGCCAAGCCCGAACCCGACCGACTCGCACAGGTAGAGCAGCTGGAACAGCAGCGCCCACGGCCGCGCCACCAGGCTGACGTCGGTCGACCCCGGCCAGATCGTGTCGGTGAACATCCGGGACAGCAGCGCGAACACCACCGTGACCGCGACCCAGGCCGCCGGACCGGGGACGGCCTCCTCCCAGGCCCCGGAGCCCTTGCCGCCGCCCGTGCGGCCGGACTTGGCGGACCCGGTGGGTCCGGTGGGTCCGGTGGGTCCGGTGCGCGCCGGGGGCAACGGCAGGGCCGCCCGGTCGAGCTTGCCCGCACGGGTGAGGGGCAGTTCGACCAGCGGCACCACGGCCTCGGGTACCGAGGCGGCCGGCAGCCTGGCCGTCAGGTAGGCCCGCAGCGCCCACGGGTCCAGGGCGCGGCCGGCGGTCGGCACCGCGTACGCCACCAGGGCGGGCCCGTGCCCCGGCTCCCGGTCCACGGTGGTGACCGTGCACTCCCGGACGTCCGGGTGGCCGCGCAGCACCGCCTCGACCTCGGCCGTGGTGGCCGCCTGCGGGCCGAGGTCACGGCCGACGAACTCCAGGATCCCGTCCGGCCGCAGCCGCCCCAGGTCGCCGGTGCGGTACAGCTTCACGTCCGGGTGCCGGCGGTCGGCGAAGAACCGGTCCGCGGTGAGCTTCGGCCGGTTCAGGTAGCCGCGGCCGACCCCCGGCCCGGACAGGCAGATCTCGCCGACCTCGCCGGGCGGCACCGGCTCGCCCTCCGCGTCCAGCAGGTGCACCCGGTTGCCGGGGAACGGCACACCGATCAGCGAGAACCGCTCGGTGTGCTCCGGTGGGTCCGGCAGCGTCGCCGGGTCGAAGTAGGTGCTGTCCACGGCCGCCTCGGCGACCCCGTACACGTTGATGTGCCGGACCCCGGGGCCGAGGTAGCGCTGGATTCGCAGCTGTTCGTCCAGGTACCACTTCTCCGCACCCACCGACAGCAGCCGCACCGAACCCAACTCCAGCCCGAGCGGCTGGAGGTACTCGAAGAGCCGGCGCAGCAGGTGGACGTTGGTCTCCATCACGGTGATCCGCTCGCCGATCACCAGCTCGTGCAGCTCGCGGAGTTCGGCCGTGCGGTCCAGGGTGTA
Source organism: Kitasatospora sp. NBC_00374 (assembly GCF_041434935.1). Classification (NCBI taxonomy): domain Bacteria; kingdom Bacillati; phylum Actinomycetota; class Actinomycetes; order Kitasatosporales; family Streptomycetaceae; genus Kitasatospora; species Kitasatospora sp. NBC_00374. The sequence continues at coordinate 7,749,239 of NZ_CP107964.1, forward strand.
GTTGCGCCTGGCCATCACCAGCGTGGCGCCGGTGCCCAGCGCCCGCAGCCAGTCCGCGGTGAAGACGTCGAACTCCAGCGTGGCGGTCTGCAGGATCCGGTCGGCGTCGGTGAGCCGGTACACCTCCTGCCAGCCCCGGTAGGCGTGCAGCAGGTTGCGGTGCTCGATCTGGGCGCCCTTCGGATCGCCGGTCGAACCGGAGGTGTAGAAGACACAGGCCACGTCGACGCTGCGGGCGCGGACGTCCGGCGCGGTCGACGGCAGCCCGGCCAGCTCCGGGGCCGCGGTGTCGAGACAGAGCACCGGCCGGTCGGTCGCGTCCGTCAGACGCACCCGGTACACCTCCTCGGTGACCACCACCACCGGGTCGGCGTCGGAGAGTACATGACGGATCATCCGGTCCGGCCCGGTCGGCTCCAGCGGGACGTACGCCCCGCCCGCCTTCAGCACCGCCAGCACCGCCGTCAGCAACTCGGGCCCCCGCCCCAGCGCCACCGCCGCCGGCCGCTCGGGCCCCACCCCGAGCTCCACCAGCCGGTGCGCCAACCGATTGGCCCGCGCATCGAGTTCACCGTACGAGAGCCGGTCCCGGCCGCACACCGCGGCCGGGGCGTCCGGCGCCCTGCGGACCTGCTCCTCGAACAGGCCGTGCACGGTCTGGGTCTGTGTCGTCGTCATCGCGCATTCCCCTCCCTGCGTCGACAGGACCACGTCGATCCTGCCCGCCCCCACTGACAGTGTGCAGCCAGTACTTCCCTGTGACGCCCGCAGGTCGTCCGGTAGTTGCACACCTGTCACCGACTCGGGACCTCGCCGCCCCGGTGTACGGCCGGTGTGTTCCGTGTCCGTACCGGACGGGTCCGAACATCGCACGCGACATTCGCAGCCGTTCGGGCAGGAGGGACCGGCCCGGCCGCGGAACGCACGTCAGGGGCCGCCGCGTCGTCCGCGGCGGCCCCTGACGTGCCTTCCGGCGACGGTCAGGCCGGCAGCTGCGCCTCGATGGCGGCGACCAGCTCGTCGGCCTCCGGCTCGGTGCGGGGGCGGAACCGGCCGGCCACCGTGCCGTCCGCCGCGAGGAGGAACTTCTCGAAGTTCCACTGCACGTCCCCGGCGACGCCCTCGGCGTCGGCCACCTCGGTCAGCCGGACGTACAGCGGGTGCCGGCCGTCACCGTTCACCTCCACCTTCTCGAACAGCGGGAAGGAGACGCTGTAGGTGGTGGAGCAGAAGGTCTGGATCTCCTCCTCCGTACCGGGCTCCTGGCCGGCGAACTGGTTGCACGGGAAGCCGAGCACCGTGAAGCCGCGGTCGGCGTAGCGCTGCTGCAGCCGCTCCAGGCCCGCGTACTGCGGGGTCAGGCCGCACTTGGAGGCCACGTTCACCAGCAGCAGGGCCTTGCCCTTGTGGTCGGCGAGCGAGGTGGGCTCGCCGGCGAGGGTGCGCAGCGGGATGTCGTAGAGGCTCACTGGGGGTCCTTCGGTCTGTCTGGGGGCAGGGACGTACTCCAGCGGACAACCGCCGGGCGGCCCCGGGTGTTCCCGACCTGGGCCGGAGCGGCCCGAGCGGCCCGAGCGGCCCGGGCGGCTCCGGAGCGGCCCGGGTGGTCGCCCGGCCGGCGGAGAAAGCTCAGATCTTGCGCAAATCATCCCCGAACGTGACATTGGCCACTGCTCGCAGGCCTTGCCTGCCGTCAGGATGTGCCGTCAGCCCATGCCACCGTGACCACCCTCATCACCGTCGCGCCGGGCGAAGCAGGAAACCTGTCCCCTCACGAAGGCGAAACAACTCCATGAGTGACCGCACACCGACTGCGGCCCACCCGTCCACCGCCGAGGCGTCGGCGGCGCCGTCCCCCCACGTCGACGCGGGCGACGCCGGGTACCGCAAGGACCTGAAGTCCCGCCACGTCAACATGATCGCCATCGGTGGCGCGATCGGCACCGGGCTCTTCCTCGGTGCCGGCGGCCGGATGGCGGACGCGGGCCCCTCCCTGTTCATCGCGTACGCGGTCTGCGGAGCCTTCGCCTTCTTCGTGGTGCGCGCGCTCGGCGAGCTGGTCCTGTACCGGCCGTCCTCCGGTGCCTTCGTCTCGTACGCCCGCGAGTTCATGGGTGAGAAGGGCGCCTACACGGCGGGGTGGCTGTACTTCCTCAACTGGTCGACCACCGCCA